>NZ_JMCC02000173.1 GCF_000737335.2 Enhygromyxa salina
GAGGTGCTCGGACTGCTCGCGGGTCTTGCCAAACCACGAGTCGTTGGTGAGGTTGGCGCGGCCCGGACCTGCCAGGCCGTCGCGCCGATGCAACCGGCCGCGCCCGTGCAACCGGCCGCGCCCATTCAGCCGGCCGCCAAGCCGTCAACGCGAGGCTGGACAATGTTCATGGAGGCCGAAGCGCCAGCAGGGGAGGCCGCCAGCACATCGCAGGTGCAGCAGCCCGATCCGGCTCCGGTCCAACCGGCGCGGCCCGTTCAGCCAGCGCAGCCAGCCGGTGCCAGCAGTGCCCCGTCGACCCGGGGTTGGACGATGTTCATGGAAGCGCAGGTGCCCGCCGAGTCTTCGGATGGCCCCGCCGAGCCAGCCGCAGCCGCACCCGCGGCGCCGGCCCCCGCCGCTCCGATCCAGCCTCAGCAACCGATCGGGGCGTCCGACTCCAAGGGCTGGACCGTGTTCATGGAGAAGTCGCCGGTCCAGGCCGAGCCGCCCGACGCGACGCAGCCGGATCCCAACGAGCCTGCGGTCACGGCCGAGCAACCGGTGCAGCCGGCGGTGCAGCCGGCGGTTCAGGCGGCGTCCGCAGAGCCACAAGCGACGTCGGTGCCCGCAGAGCCACAAGCGACGTCGGTGCCCGCAGAGCCACAAGCGACGGAGCAGTACGCTGCTCAGGCGCCCGCTGGGGTCAGCAAGCAGACCCTGATCATGGCCGAGGCACCGGAGATCCCGGCGCCCGTTGCCAGTCGCGAGCCCAGCGCTCCGGTCCCCGCCTCGGTGCCGACGCGTCCCGCGGTCGAGAGCTCTGCACCAACGCCCGCTCCGGTCGCGTCCGCTCCGGTCGCGTCAGCTCCGGTCGGGTCCGCCCCGATCGCTCCGGCCGCTCCGACCGCCATCGTCCCCCAAGCGAGCAGCAAGACGGGTCTCTACATCGGCGCGGCGGTCGTGGTCGTGATCCTGCTCGTGATCATCATCCTCGCCGTGATCTGATCGCGGCGGCGGCTCCCGGAGCCCGAGTCGCGCGGTCACCTGGCGATGCGGCGCACCCACTGGCCGACCCAGCGCAGGAACCAGATGACGACCTCGAACTCGGTGCGTGGCAGGTCGACGCCGGCGCTGGCTGTCATCACGGGCAGGTTGCTCCGCTGCGATCGCTTGGCCTCGGCTTCATGGCGCTCGGCCAGCGCCAAGCCGCCCGTGCGGACGAACGCGACCACACCTTCGAGCTCGCCGGCGTCGAAGAAGGTCCCGCAGCTGCGGCATTCGTCGACCACGATGCCCGAGTAGCGGGCGAAGTTGCGTCGGTTCATGCGCTGCCGACAGCTTGGGCACGGCCGGTAGTGCACGACCTCGGTCATCGCCATGTTCTGCCGCTTGACCGCGTCTGGCTGCAGATGGCTCGCGTGGGCCTTGGCCCAGGCGATCATCTGGTCGAGGGTGCGCCGGTCGACCCACGCCCCGCCGCACCCGTGGCACCCGTGGATCTGCGCCTCGCTGCCGCGATATCCCACCTGCCCCAAACCGGGATCGAGCGCCCAGATCGACATCTCGTCACCGCAGCCGGGACATGAGAACTCGCCTTTGGCCGACGGCGGGGCGGTCTCGCCTTGGGCGTGACCGCAGCTCGGACAAAAGCCGTGGTGGCCGGCGACCAGGGTCAGACACTGCGGGCAGGGCACCGAGGTGCGCGGGTCTGGGAGCCCGAGCGGGACCCGCACCGCGCCACAATAGTCGCAATTGCCGCGGCCTACTTGGTGTTGAGGGCCGCCGCAGGCAGGGCAGTAGTAGGCCGTCGCGCTCACGTGGGGGCAAGACTACCAGCCTCGACTCGTCACCGCGCAGTGACACCGGACTTCGCTGCCCACGGTGAACCGCAAGCCCGCGTCCGAGCTGAGAACACTTTGGGGGACTCGCAGCCGCAGCCCTGGTAGCATGCCGGCGATGATCGCCTACGAGATGCTGGTTCAGACCATCGCCGACTGGAAGGCGGGCGTCCGGCCCACCGCGCCGAGCTTGCCGCCGATCCCCACGGGTGCGCCCGAGGTCGTCGAGGAGTACGACTCTGGCGTCGTCGATATCGACGACGGGCAGGATGGCGACGGAGAGTACGCCGTCGACGTGGAAGGGGAGAGCGACGCCGGCGACGGGGAGTATGCCGTTGACGTGGAGGGGGACCACCCCGCCCAGAGCGGAGGCTACGCCGCCCAGAGTGGGGACTACGCTGCGCAGAGCGGAGGCTACGCGGCGCAGAGCGGAGCCGAGTACGCGCAACAGCAGGGCGAGTACGCAGAGCAGGGCGAGTACGCACAGCAGGGCGAGTACGCCCAACAAGCCGAGTACGCCCAACAGGCCGAGTACGCCCAACCGCAGGGCGAGTACGCCCAACAAGCCGAGTACGCGCAGCCCGAAGCCGACTTGGCGGCGCAGTATCAAGACGACGACGAAGAGCAGTATTAGTCCCGCCGCGGGCGAGCGGCTGAGTCAGTCGATCGGAGGATCGGGCAACACCGCATGGCTGCGTTCGAAGAACGTGCCATCGCGGATCCCGGTCAGCTCCACCGACTCCAGCTGATCGATGCGCGCGAGCAAGTTGCTCAGCTCCTCGGGCGTCTCGAGCTTGGATCCATTGACGCTGAGGATCACGTCGCCGGGGCGCAGGTCGCAGCCTGGCGCGCACAGGCCCGGATCGCCCGGCCACACCCGCGTGATCATCCAACCTTCGAAGCGGCCCTGCGGGCGGTAGGCTTCGGGGCCGATCTGGGCCATCAGGTACGAGGCGGAGCCGCCCTGGGTGGCGCGCACCAGCTCACTGTGGAAGATCGCACCCTCGGGCCGGGGGGGCCCTTCGGGGGCTGGCGTGGTCGAGGCTGTGCTCGAGTCGGTGGGCGCCTCGATCAACGGCTGATCGGGCGAGCCGTCGATCCCGGTGGTGGGTCGACAGCCCATGGCGAGAAGCACGAGCAGGGGGACCGAGCGAGCGCGCATGCGGGCACCATCGGCGGCTGCGACCGTGCTCGCAAGTTTTGTGCACGAGCGAGGCGGCGCCGGGTTCACAACCCGGCTGCGATCAGACGCGAGACGATCGCTTCGGTCACGGCCTCGATCGCCAGCGACGCGTCGACGCGCTCGACCCCCTCGAGCCCATCGGTGAGGATCGCCGCGTAGCCTCGCGCGAGGTCGCGCTGGGTCTGTGGCACGTCGAAGCGCTCGACCACTTGTCCGGTCGTCGCCCGCCGCTGGGCCACGCGGGCGAGCGCGACCTCAGCGGGCAGATCGAACACGAAGGTCAGGTCCGGCCAGCGGGCGTGGGTGTTGATCGTGCGGACCCAGGCGCTGTCACACTCGAGCGACTGGTACACCCACGACGAGATCACATAGCGATCGCACAGCACGATCTCACCGCGAGCGAGGGCTGGCTCGACCTCGCGCGTCAGGTGCTCGAGGCGATCCGCGGCAAACAGCAGCGCGAGCGCGGCAGCGTTGACCGTGCGCGGTTGACCGGGGACCACCGCCAGCAGCGCGCGGGCGAGCTCGCCGATCTGGCCTTCGGACGGCTCGCGGGTCTCGTGAACCCGGTGACCGCGCGCGCGCAGTCGCTTGGCCACGATCGCCTGCTGGGTTGTCGTCCCGCTGCCGTCGATGCCTTCGAACACCAAAAAGCGCGGAGCTGGAGCTGCGGTTGGGTCATCCATCATGTTTTGCGGCTCGGGCCGCAGCTTGCACCAGCGTGGCGGCGACGCCAAGGTTGAACGCGTCGTCAGCCCGAGATGCCGGGTGTGGGATGCCTTCCGGGTCGAGTACGTGGCACACTCAGGTCGGGCACGGTCTGGCCCAGGCTGCGGCGCGAGCCGTGGACGCGCGCGACGAAGTCACGCGCCCGCTTGGACAGGCTCACACAACGCCCGAGGAGCGCCGTGAATCAGCCAGCCAACAATCAGTACGGAGGGCACCAAGGCCAAGGGCAAACCGTTGTCCAAGACGGTTCGCCAGGTCAGCCGCAATACGTGGCCGCGTCGCCACCAGGAGTCGCCGTGACGCTGCCGGGCGGTGCACCGCATCAGCAGCCAAATCCACAGGCGCAGCAGCAGCAGCAGTACCAGCAGCAAGCGCCCCAGCAGCAGGCCCCAGCGGCGGCGCCAGCCAAGCCCAAGCCCGGGTCAGATCAGTTGATCGCGGGCGCTGGCAACACGATGTACGAGTTTCGGGGAGAGTTCTCCGAAGAGGCGCGCGCAGGCGGCAAGCACAAGACCTTCTTCGCAGACGGGGCTGATCTCGCGGCGATCTCCGTCAAAGAAGAGCGCCAAGCCAGCAACCTCAGCGGTGGCGGCGGGACCACGTGGTTGATCGGCGGCATCGTCGTGGTCGTCGTCGGCGGACTGTTGGCGTTCTTCTTGATGGCGGGCAGCGGCGAGGCGGACTCGAGCAAGGACGAGGTCGCCACGGAGCAGGCACCGGCACCCGCAGCCGCAGCCGCTCCAGATCCCGCAGCGGCAGACGCGGGAGCCGAGGGGGCGCCCGCCGTGGACCCTGCGCCTGCCGTGGATCCAGCGCCTGCGCCCGCGCCCGCGCCCGCCGAAGATCCCAAGCCGGCGCCGCAAAAGAAGACCACGGACACCAAGAAAAAGGCGACGCCCAAGAAGGAGCCCCGGAAGGTCCCGTCGATCTCGCCAAGCAAGCCGCCCCGCGACCCTGGCCTCGACAACCTGCCCGCGCCCGACTGATCTGGGGCAGCGGCTGGTTCAGGGCTGTCGCGCGGGTTCGCGTGGGCGGTGCAGCAGCGCGCCGACCCACGCGAGCAGCGTGAGGCAAGCAAGCAGCGCCAGCAAGTACACGCGAAGCCGACCCCGCGTGCCCGAGCTGGACTCGTCGATCTGCGCCTCGAGCTGGCCGAGCGCGGCGGAGACCGTGGGCTCGTCGGGCGCGAGATCGCGGGCGGTGCCGAGCAACATCATGCGCCCGCGCTCGTCGACGCCCTCGACGCGAGCCTCGAGCACCAGCGCGTCCACGCTCAGCTCGCGGGCGCGATCCGGGTCGGCGTCGGCCAGCAGCATCGCGCTCTTGCGCAGCAGCTGGGCCGCGCGAGCGGGGTCGCCGGAGGCTTCGATCTCGGCCGCGACTTCCGAGTAGAACGGCGCGATCAAGTCGGGATCGACGGGGTCGCTGCCATCGCTGAGCAGGGTGTCGAGCATCGCCGCGCCGGCGATGTGATCGTCGCTCGACAGCGCCCGGGCCACGGTCGCGTCGCGCCGAGCCATCCGGCGTTGATCGAGCAGCGACACATAGGCGCGAAACAGTCGCTCGGGTTGGCCCTCGCACTGCGCGTCGACGAGACCGCCAGCGAGCCGCAGCTCGCACTCGGGCTCGAGCAGATCGGGCGCCGTGGTCTGCAGTCGCTGTCGGATCGCCAAGCGTGCGTGCTCGCGGTAGCTGAGCTCGGCCCGCTGGGTGCTGGTCCGGCCGCCGAGCAGACGGATCGACTTGCGGCGGACGCTTGGCAGCGGCCCTGTCACGTAGCTCTCGAACGCGGCTCGGGCCGCACGGCGCACGCCGGGCGCGTCGGCGTCGATGTGATCGAGCAGCAGCGGCGCGGCCTCGCCATCGCGCACGATCGCATAGGCCTGCAACACATCGGCGAGCAGCAGTCGCTCGTGGGACACGGCTTCGATCGCCCGCGACGGATGCAATCGATCCATGCGATCGAGACAGTAGGTCGCGTACGCAGCCCGACGCGCCGCGGTCGACGCCTCGTCGGCGCCCTCGGGCGCGACGGACTCGCGCAGCAGCGGCGGGATCGCTGGGTCCCCGATCGCATCGATCGCCCGGCCGACCTCATCACGGAAGGTCCCGTCGAGCACATAGCCGCTGTCGAGCAGCGTGGCGACCACGTCCGCGACCAACTTGGGATCTTCGCGGGCCGCCTTCGAGGCCGCGCGCAGCAGCGCGACGGTCAGCAGCGCGTCGCGATAGACCGGGTGCAGTGGCTTGGACACGCGGGCGTGTGCGAGACCGAGCAGGTCTTCGAACCAGTCTTCTGACACACGCACGTCATAGCCGTGGGCCTTTTTCCAGTGCAGCGCGAAGTGTCCATAGCGATTGGGCACGTCGCCGCCGATCAGCGCGAGCACTTGCTTGTACTCGCGCTTGGGTCGGTCGCGATCCGCCAACAACATCGGCCCGATCTCCGGCCACAGCTTGGCCCCGGCTTCGGCGAGGTTGCGCGTCAGCATCGCGGCCTCGTCGAGCGGACCTTCGCGCAGCGCATGCACTTGGGCCGCGAAGCTAGACGACTCCTGCGGTGGCACGGGGTCGTACGCGATCGCCTCGGGCACGCTCGCCGAGACCTCGCCCCGGATCTCCGCGCTCGAGCTGTCCGCCGCCGCCCGACGCTGATCCCGTTGCGCCCACCACTGCGCGCCGACCTCGGCCAGCGCCGCCGTGGTCTCCCGCGCAGCCTCCAGATCGGAGCGCGCCTGCACCTCGCCAACGCGAGTCTCGATCACGACTTCAGCAGGCGGACCCGTACAGCCGATCGCGCTGAGGACCAGCAAGCCGAACAGGGCAGGGGAGCGGCGAGCCACGTTCGTGGGCTAGCGGACTCGCCCGCAAAACCAAAATTTTCCCCGAAAACGACGACCCCGCGAGCTCGAGCCCAAGCCCAACTCACAGACCGTCCTGTCAGCAAAACACAAATGATTCCAAGTGTATATGCAACATGATCTCGAAACGAGAGCAAGCGTCCAAGCGATCCCAATACCGTGACCCGCGAAGTGCGAAGCCGATTGTGGAGGACCAAAGATGGAGCGCCCTCCGCTGACTTGTAGGTGCCCAGACAAGAGCCCCCTTCTAGGGGGCCACACATGCGACCGAGAACAGCCAGCCCATTGGGAGCGAGCGAAGCGAGTAACCGCGAAGTGCGAAGCCGCCTGTGGGGGTCATAGAAGGCCCGCGAAGTGCGAAGCCGCCCGTGGGGGTCATAGAAGGCCCGCGAAGTGCGAAGCCGCCTGTGGGGGTCATAGAACACCCCGCGAAGTGCGAAGCCGCCTGTGGAGGACCAAGGATGGAGCGCCCTCCGGTGGCCTGTAGGTACCCAGACAAGAGCCCCCTTCTAGGGGGCCACACATACGACCGAGAACAGCCAGCCCATAGGGAGCGAGCGAAGCGAGTGACCGCGAAGTGCGAAACCGCCTGTGGGGGTCATAGAAGACCCGCGTGGTGCGAAAGCGCCTGTGGGGGTAATGCCTAGTGCATGCGATCGCGAGGGATCGGCGCGCCAGCCTCGGGCACGAAGCGCAAGAACCGAACGCCAACCCCGGTCAGCCCACGCAGCTCATCGCGGTCGTTGTAGTGCACGTAATAGTGGTTCTGAACCCGCGCGAGCGCACAGATCGCCGCATCGTCGTTGGGCAGGGTGAACCGCACGATGACCTTCGTGTTGAGCGGCAGCGGCTCGGCCATCTCGACGAACATGCCCGTCGCCGAGATGTTGCGGGCAACGTAGCCCTGGTCGCCAAACTCGTCTGTCGAGATCAGCACTCGGAACACCTTGTCGATTCGAGTCGCGCTGCGCCGTTCTTGCATGGATAGATGATCGGCGTGTGCTCCGATGAACACAAATATCTTACATGTAGCACATGCTCATGTGATCAGTTCCAGGAGCCCCCAGAGCGCGAGGATCTTGCCGGCGCCAACAATCAAGCCGACCGTGCCCAAGAAGGCGCCGAGCCCACGCGGGAGCGGGCGCCCAGGTGCCCCGGCAAACGCGAGCGCAAACACCCCGACGCTCGCCGCCGGCCACGCTGGAAGGTCGGCGACGCCAGGCCACAGGATCGCCGTAGCCCATCCAATACTGAACAACCCCGCGCCAAGGCTCAGCAGGCTCCAATCGCGCGGGGTGCCATCGCCGACCTCGGCGGCGGTCTCCGAGCCGATCTGCGCCTCACCCTCGTCGACCACCGCCGCGAGTCTAGGAACACTGCGCGCGAAAGTCCACGCCCAGCGATTGGACCCGCCGCTTGTCTCGACCCGGCATTTCGCCAATAACCCCGTCGCCAATGGCTGACGATCAACCCACCGACGCGTCCGCAGACCCGGGCTTCCGCTCCGGCTACGTCGCGCTGTGTGGCCGGCCCAACGTCGGCAAGTCGACCTTGCTCAACGCGTTGCTTGGCGAGGAGCTCGCGGTCGCGAGCGTGCTGCCCCAGACCACGCGCGAGCGCATGCTCGGGATCTGGACGACCGATCGCTTTCAAGCGGTGCTCGTCGACACGCCAGGGATCCATCGGGCCAAGTCGGCGCTCAACAAGTTCATGGTCGCCGAGGCCCTGCGCGGCGCTCGAGGGGTTGATCTGATCTTGATGCTGGCCGAGGTCCCAAGCTTTCCAGCGGGCCCCGAGGGCGCCGAGGCGGCCGCGCAGTGGGAGCCAGGGCCGGGGGCCCGCGCGGTGGTCGAACAGCTGGCCGAGATCGTCTCGGATCGAGATCAGGGGCCACGCATGGTGCTGGTCCTGACCAAGTGTGACCTGCTCGGTGAGCGAGATCTGTTGCTGCCGATCATCGGCAAGTGGCAGGAGCTCCACGCGTTTGATGCGGTGGTGCCGGTCAGCGCCAAGATCGGCCGCGGGCTCGACACCCTGCGCAGCGAGGTCGAGCAGTCGCTGCCCGAGGGCCCGGCCTACTACGGATCCGAGCAGCTCAGCGATCGCTCGATGCGCTGGCACGCCGCGGAGCTGATCCGGGCCGAGCTGTTCGCCCGGCTCGGGCAGGAGCTGCCCTACAGCTCGGCGGTGACGATCTCCAATTTCAAGGAGCTGCGCGAGCGCGACCGGATCGACGCGCTGATCCACGTCGAGCGCAGCAGCCAAAAGGGCATCGTGATCGGGGCCAAGGGCAAGTCGATCAAGGCGATCTCGATCGGCGCACGCAAGCGGATTGAGGCCCTGACCGGCCGGCCCTGCGAGCTGTTCGTCGAGGTCCGCGTCACGCCAGGCTGGACCAAGGATCCCAAGAAGCTCGACGAGCTGGGCTATCGGGCGCAGAGCGAGCTGGGCGTCAGCCCGGCGCCTGGGCACCACACAGGGGGCTCCGATGAATGAAGCTGATATTGAAGGTGAAGCCGAGACCAGCTTCGACGAGGGCCAGTTTACTGACGAGGTAGCTGGCGAGTTGGCCGCCGAGGTCGCGGCCGAAGTCGCTGAAGCTTCGGGCAGCGGCGTCGCCGGCTCCGCCCCGCTGGTAGCGATCATCGGCCGCCCCAACGTTGGGAAGTCCACGCTGTTCAACCGCCTGGTCGGCCGCCGCGAGGCGATCGTCGAGGACAAGCCGGGGGTCACACGCGATCGCCTGTACGGGGTGGGGTCGTGGGAGGGGCGGCACTTCTTGCTCGTCGACACCGGCGGACTCGACCCAAGCCTCGACACCGGGCTGCCGGCCGACATCCAGAGCCAGGCTCAGATCGCGATCGAGGAGGCCGACCTGATCTTGTTCGTGGTCGACGCGAGCGAGGGGGCGACCGCGGTCGACTTCGAGATCGCCGAGCACCTGCGCCGCAGCGGCAAGCCGGTGCTGGTCGCTGCCAACAAGGTCGACAACGACAAGCGCGAGCTCGCAGCGGTGGCGCTGCACGAGCTGTCGCTGGGCGAGGTTCATCCGATCTCGGCCGCGCACGGGCGCAACGTTGGCGAGTTTTGCGACGCGCTGCTCGAGCAGCTGCCGGCCGCGACCGAGGCGAAGCCGGTCCCGATCCCGCCGGGCACACGGCTGGCGTTCATCGGCCGACCCAACGCGGGCAAGTCGACGCTGGTCAACACCTTGATGCGTGCGCAGCGGGTGATCGTCTCGGATCAACCCGGAACCACACGCGACCCGATCTACCTGCCGTTTCAGTACAAGAACCGGGATCTGGTGCTGACCGACACGGCCGGGCTTCGGCGCCGCAAGCAGGTCGCCCGCGCGATGGAGAAGCTCGCGGCGATCAAGTCGATCCGCACGATGGAGCGGACCCAGGTCGTGATCCTGGTGATCGACGCGACCGAGGGCGTGACGGATCAAGATCAGCGCTTGGCCCGGATGGCGTTCATTCGGGGCAAGGGCGTGGTCGTGGCCATGCACAAGTGGGATCTGATCAAGTACGACGGCAAGCTCGCGCGCGAGCGGCTGCTGCACGCGCAAGAGTCCCTGGCGTTCCTCGAGCACCCGTGGATCGTCAAGACTTCGGTGGTCGGGGCCGGCCGCGATCGCGGTGAGGGCAAGTCCTTCAATCTCGACGAGCTGCTCGACGCGTGCCTTCGCACGGCCGCGGCGCTGGCCAAGCACATCCCCACGCCAGCGCTCAACGAGGAGCTCAAGGCGGCGGTCGCCGATCACAACCCGCCGATGTGGCGTGCCAAGCCGGTGCGCCTGTACTTCGCGACGCAGGCCGACACCGAGCCGCCGCTGATCGTGATCTCGGCCAACCATGGGCGCTGCCTTGGGCCAGACTACGAGCGCTACTTGATTCGGCGGATCCGTCAGCGCTGGCACCTGCGTGGGATCCCGGTCCGCATGGTCGTGCGTGGCCGTGGGCGGGCCAACAAGGACCGCGCCGCCAAGCGCTAGTGCCGCACACCCTAAGTTCGTTCCGGGTTAGGTGCGGAGCTGAGGCCCAAGGGCGAGGAGCGGCGACGACGCTGTACCGGGCGTACTGCTAGGAGCTGCGACACTGCCATTGGGCCTCAGTGCCGTGCATAACCCGGATGGAACTTAGGGTGTGCGGCACTAGGCTGCGCGAGCTGTCTTCAGCGAGGGTAGCGATCTCGGCTCCGTGAATCGCGCACCTCGCGGGCTCCTCCTGGATCGGCCCGCGTTCGAGCTAAAAACAGCCTTGGCCCCGGGCAAAGACTGTGAGAACGTGCGCCTGCAGCCTTGCCTCGATCGCAGTCGGGCGGGTATTAATGCCCTAGCCAGCCCCCCGATCTGCTAGGTCGGAGCAGGAGACCAGCTCATGTCGCGCCTCAAGCTTGGAACCAAGTTCACCCTACTCGCCGGCTGTGCCATGGCCATGGCCATGACCACCACCAGCGGCTGCCTCAACCACCCGCTCAAGCCCGTCGAGCTCGAGAAGGGATCCGAGGTCGAAGACCAGCTGCAGCTCACCGTCAACAAGGACGTCGACATCCTGTTCGTGATCGACAACTCCGGGTCGATGGGTGAAGAGCAGGCGATCCTCGCCAACAACTTCGGCTCGTTCATTCAGGTCCTCGAGGCCGACGACGTCGAGGCCAACTACCGGCTTGGCATCACGACCTCCGACAACGGCAACCCCTGGTGTCCGCCGGGTTCGACCACGCCCGAGGCCGGCAACCTGGTGCTGAGCTCGTGCAAGTCGCGGATCGGCGACTTCATCTTCAACAGCGGCGAGACCGACGTGACGGACCTCGCCTGCAACGACATCTGCACCCTCGACGCGGCCGCGCTCGAAGTGCTGCCCAGCACGACCGACTACGACACGCAGGCCAAGCCGCGAAAGTGGCTCGAGAACATCGAGGGCAAGAAGAACATCCCGGACTCGACCAACACCGAGGACGCGTTCAAGTGCTTCGGACCGCAGGGCATCAACGGCTGCGGCTTCGAGTCCCAGCTCGAGTCCATGTACCTCGCGCTGATCCGGGCCCAGAACGCCGATGAGGTCGGCAGCTACGGGTTCCTGCGAGCCAGCGCGATCTTGGCCGTCGTGTTCGTGACCGACGAGGCCGACTGCTCCTACAACAAGAGCTTCTCGGAGATCTTCGAGCAAGACGGCAACCGCGTGTTCTGGTCGGATCCAGCCGCCGCGTTCCCGACCTCGGCCGTGTGTTGGAACGCGGGCGTTGACTGCGAGGGCGATCCCAACAACTACGACACCTGCAGCGCCGTCAACAAAGACGTCAACGGCAACAGCGGCGTCGACAACGGGCAGGCCGTGCTGCATCCGATGAGCCGCTACATCGGCCTGCTCGACGGTCTCGAGAAAGAGAAGCAAGAGCTCAACGCCGAGCAAGAGGTCATCGTCGCGCTGATCGGCGGCGTGGCGAACGACGGCACGGCCTTCTACGGCGACGTCAGCGGCACCAACCCCGAGTTCCAAAACAGCTTCGGCATCGGGCCTGGCTGCGAAGCGCCCAACCCGCTCAACCCGGCCGAGCCCGTGCAGGCGGTCCCGCCCGTGCGTCTGCGCGATCTCGTCGAAGAGTTCACGCCAGGCAACATGTTCTCGATCTGCCAGCAGGACTACTCGGACGCCATGGAAGCGATCGCCCAGCGCATCCGCGATCAGATCCAGCCGGCCTGCTACACCAAGTGTGTCAAGGACACCGACGCGTCCACGGCGATCGTCGATCCCGAGTGCACGGTGGAAGAAGATCCGCCCGGCAACGACAACACCGTCAGGATCCAAGAGTGCGAGCGGGACGCGGCCGGCTACGTGCTCGACGGCAACGGCGACTACTCCATGCCCGGCTCGGACGTGAACGTCTGCTACGCGCTGTTGACGGACGACTCGATGCAGACCGGCTCGGTCGGCGACGACATGTCGGATTACTGCAAGGACGAGAACTTCAATCTGGAGTTCAAGATCGCCCGGCGGCCCGGCTACCCGGCAACGGGCGGCACCTCGATCTCGGCGACCTGCTCGCTCGCCGACTTCCCCGACGTCACCTGCCCCGGTATCGGCGGCTAGGTTAGGTCAGCTCGCGTGACAGCAAGAGGGCGGCTTCGGCCGCCCTTCTTGTTTTAATCTGTTTTCAGCTCGGGCGAGGGCTTCTCGCCCGCTTGCGAGCACCTTCGTGGACGGAGCCACCGAGGGAAGCGAGCTCTCGAGTTTAATCTCGGGCCGAAGCAGCCCTAAAACCGAACGGACAGGCGCACGCTCCCGTGCACGTACACGGGCAGCTGCGCGAGCGCTCGAATCATGGCGTAGTAGCGCAGCGAGAGCCCGACCGCCCAGCGCTGTCCAAGCAGGATGTCCAGGCCGACGCCGGCGTGGACCTCGGGGAGCGGGGTTGGTTGGCACAGCTCGTCGGCGCTGCAGCTCAGGCCCAGATCGCACACGCCACCCTGACGACACTCGGCGCCCCACTGACCGGGCTGCGCCGCGCTGGGGCTGCGCACGAACAGCAGCCCGGCGCCAACGTCGACGCGGGGCACGAACCGCCCGATGTCGAGGGCGTAGACGACCGCGATCCCGGTGTTCGTTGCCTGGACCAGGCCGCCGTTGGCGAGCAGCACGACCTCGTTGGCGTCTTCGTCGAAGCCGGTCTCTTCGAACACGGGGTGGATGGTGTGGCTGGCGTAGGCGCGCAGGAACAGCCAACGCAGCACGCGAACGTCGAGCTCGAGGCCGACGCCGCCGCCGCGCAGCGGCGTGGATCCGCGACCGATGAAGGGCACGCGAAACGCCGCGTAAGTTGGGACCGCGGTCAGCTGCAGGTGGTGGTCGTCGTCGAAGCCGCGCGTGATCGGGCGCTGGCGACCTGCGCTCCATTGACCCAGCTGGTTGTTGGGTGGCGACATGAAGCTCGCGTCGTCGGGGTCACGCGGGACCTCTCCAAACGGTTCGGGTGTTCGCGCAGGCGGAGCGGGCGCCTCGGCTTGGGTCCCCGTCGGAGGTCCCCAACCACCCACACACATCAGCAACGCCAGGGCGATCGGGCCCCGACGGGCCAGGCGATCACTGCGTTGCTGCCCGCTCACGGGCCCCAGCATAGCGGTTTGAGGTCGCGTGGGTGGACAGGCGTCGAGCCGTCTTGTAGATAGGCCAGCCGTGAGTGACGACCTCGACTTCATGCCGGCCACGCCGGGCAAGGATGAGCTGGTCAACCCAGATGGTCCTGACCAGGCCAAGAGTGGATCAGCTGAAGATCCGGCTCCGGGTGGGGACGGCGATCGAGCCCCCGGTGAGCGGGCCGAGCTGCCAACCTGGAACCGCAGCCGGCGCAAGCGCAAGGCCAACGTCAAGGCGGAGAAAGAGGACGACGCGTTCCAGCGCGGGGTTCGAAAGGCCAGCCGCCAGGTCATCGACACGCCCAAGCTGGTGATCGGTGCGATCGTGATCGCGCTGCTCGTGATCGCGGGCGGCGTCGCGCTGACCAATCGCAGCACCGAAGGGGACGCTGTCGCGGCCCGGACTCTGCAAGTCGCGACCGCCGCGATCGTTCGCGGGCAGGTGGTGCCGCCAGAAGAGCAAGAGCGGCTTGGCGACTCGATCAAGCTGTACAGGTTGCCGATCTTCGCGACCGAGGAAGACCGGCAAGCGGCGATCGCCGCGGCCGTGACCGAGGCCAAGAACTCGGGTCGGGACAAGGTCGAGCAAGACGCCGCGCTCGTTGCCGCCGCCCAGGCCATGCAGGCGGGTGACTTCGACGCCGCGCTGGCCGAGTACGAGCTGTTCCTCGAAGACGCTGGCCGCGAGCACCCGCTCCGGTTCGTGGCGCTCGAGGGCAAGGGCAACGCGCTGGAGGCCAAGGGGGAGCTCGAGGCCGCGCTGGCCGCCTTCCAGGCCATCGCGCCCTATCCCAGCGACTACTATCGCCCGATGGCCCTGTACCACCAAGGCAGGGTGCTCGAGGCGCTCGAGCGCCCCGACGAGGCGCTGGCGATCTACCGGCAGTACCTCGACGAGTTCAAGAAAGAGGAGCTCGCGACCCCGATGGTGCGCAAGCGACTCGAGGCGCTCGACCCCGAGTTTGCCGCGCTGATGTCCGCGCCGGCTTCGCCAACCATCTCGCCATGAGCTTGCGATGAGCGTGGGTGTTTTCAGCTCGGGCGAGGCGTCTCGCCCGCTCGCAGACAGCGCTTCTCGCCCGCTTGCAGACAGGGTTGGACCGCTTCAGCGTCGGGCCGCGGCGCTCTTCGCCCTGCTGACCACGCTCGCGTGCGGGCCAGCGGAGCGGACCATCCTGATTCACGAGCCCGAGGGCGATGGCGCTCGGGCGATCTGGTCCGTCGACTTCGTCCGCGAATTCACGATCCCAGAGAACTACCGGTATCGCACCGAGGAGTACGGCTCGCCCGTCGCGGACCCCAGCCGCGGGTTGGTCTATGTCGGCAGCCGCGACGGCACGCTGGTCGCGTTCGAGGATCGGATCGGCGAGTTCGTCTGGGAGCTCGACATCGGCGGCGGGCTCAGCAGCGTGCCGATCCTGGCGGTCGTCGATCCCGAGCGGGGCGTGGGCCACCAAGCTGCGCCCAACGAGCGCGCGAATTGGATGCTGACGGGCACCGATGACGGCGCGCTGGTTGCTGTGGATCTCGACACCCAGGAGGTCCGCTGGCGCTACCGGACCAACGGCTTGGTCCGCACCCCAGCGGTGATCGGTGATGGCGTCGTGCACTTCTCCAACTCGCGCGACGAGATCCTCACCGTGGATCTTCGCAGCGGCGAGTGGGTGTGGCAGTACGACGGCGAGTTTCAGAAGGACTTCACGGTCTACGGCCGGGCTGGCTTGGCCTACCAGCCGCCGCTCGATCCCACCGGCAGCGTCGGCGGGGTGCTCTACACGGGGTTCGCCGACGGCAAGGTCCTGGCGATCGACGCGGTGAGCGGCGCGCCAAAGTGGAGCGAGTCGCTCGCGCCGCTCGAGGGGGCCGGGCTGTTCGTCGATGTCGACACGACCCCGGTGCTGGCACCCGAGCGCGGGCAGCTGCTGGTCGCCAACCAAGCTTCTGGGGTGTTCGCGCTCTCGCAGGCTGACGGCGCTCGAGTGTGGAACACCAAGATCCGCGCCGTCGGCAGCTTGGCGCTCGCGCCCGGTGGCGTGTTGCTGGCCGCGAGCTCGCTCGAGGGGCTCTACGGACTCGAGCTAGACGGCCGGGTGCGCTGGTACCAACAGCTGGATCCCGGCTCGTTGGCGACGCCGCTGGTCGTCGGGACCACGGTGTTCATCGCCCACTCCGACGCCGGGCTGCTGGCCTACGCAACGGTCAACGGCGAGCTGCTCGGGCGCCTGTTCAACGGCAGCGGCAGCTCGGGGCAGCCCAGCTTCGATCCCGTGCTTGGGCGGGTCTACGCCAGCTCGGACCGCGGGCAGCTGTACGCGCTGCGCTTGTCGCTGGACTGATCGTCTGCCTGGGCCGAAGTCACGGCAGCGGCAGGGTAGGGGGCGCCGCGCCGATGTGCCGGGTCAGGACTGGGTCCCCGCTGATCAGCGCGACGAGATCCTCGCCCAAGACTTGGACGGCCGCGCTGGGCCAGGCTGCGCCCGCGTGCGCGCGGTGGAGGCCAAGCGCGGGCTCGCGTTGATCGCTGCCGCCGTGTTGCTCGAGCAGCGCAAACCCAGCGTCTGCGCGGGTGCGATAGCTGGGCAGCAGGGCGAAGCGTCGCTCGCCGGGACCGCCGACCCACGCGCTGTCGGGGACCACTTGGGTCGCCGGCACCCAGCCGCCAAAGAAGCGATCGCCCCGGCGCACCAAGATCTGCGCCCAGCGCAGACATGCACCCGCGTCATCGCAGCGATCAACGCTGTCGAGCAGCCATACGGCGTCGTCGAGGTTGACGATCTGGTAGCGCTCGCTCGCGGGTGGCAATTGAGGCGCGGGGGCGGCAAACATCGGCGCCCGGGCGACCGCGAGGCTGGCGGGCTGCCACGCCGCGCCAGCCGGGATCGGGAGCACGTTGGCGGGCGGCCACGGGAAGGTGTGGGTGCTGGAATTCGACCCGGGGGTGACCACCAGCGCGGTCAGGATCAGCTCGTGATCCCGATAGAGGTAGCCGCCCGGGACCGGCGTGGCAGCTTCGCCCGCGCCCAGGGTTGCGAAGCTGTTCGCGTTGACCCAGCTGAGCGCTTGCTCGAGGGTGTCGACCCGACCAACGAGTTCGCCGGGCGGCGGTGAACCACCTCGGGGCAGCGCATCGATCACGGGCGGCTGCGCGAGCGAGCGGGCTGCGTCGATCTGGGCGCCGCGCGGGCCGATCAGCTCGAGGCTCAGCCAGAACCCGCCGGGCTCGTCCCAGATCAGCGGACCACCGACGGGTCCATCTAGACCCGGCGGCTCGTCCTCGCCGGTGTTTTTTGTATCCCAAGTCGGATCAGCAGGCGGGTCGACGGGGGGACCCGCGTCGGCGATCGCCACGGGCCAGCCGGCACCGAGGACGATCGCGAGGACGACAGCGGGTCGCATGCCGAGAAGCTACCCGCTGTCGTTCAGACCTTGCAACGTCAGGCGTTGTCGTCGGCCAGCTCGTCCTGGTCGTCGTGCTCGCCCTCTTCGGTGCTCTCCCGAATTTCGTCGATCGCCTCGCCCTCGGGCTCGTCGTCCTCGTCAGTTTGGGGACCGTCGAGCAGATCGTCTTCGTCGGCGGCGGGCGCCGCTTGGGTCACGATCGGCGCAGGCGGGTCGACGGGGGACGCGTCGAGTTGGGTCCGCAGATCCGCGAGCACGGCCGCTGCGTGCCCCGCCGCCTTGCGCACGAGGTACTTGGCTTCGATCTTCCCGCTCGGGCCCACGACGAAGGTCGTGCGGATCATGCCAACGACCGGCTTGCCGTACAGCAGCTTGCTGCCCCACGCGCCGTAGGCCAGCGACGCGGCGTACTCGGTGTCAGCGAGCAGCTCGACCCCAAGCGAGTGCTTGGCGCGAAACTTCGCGTGCGACTCGAGGCTGTCCGTCGAGACTCCGATGACCACGACGCCAAGCTGGGCGAACTCGCTGGCCAGCGCCGTGAACTCCATCGCCTCTGTCGTGCAGCCAGGCGTGTTGTCGCGTGGGTAGAAGTACAAGACGAAGCGCCGCCCAGCGAGTGAGCTCGTCGAGTGACGACCGCCGCCGTCGGCCGGCAGATCGAACGCGGGGGCGGCGTCGCCGACCGCCAGCGAGACGTCGCTGCCCGGTGGCTTCGCGGCCTTTTGCTTGCGCTGGGCTGCCGGAGCGGCCTGTTCGGTCGCGGCGGTCTTCTTGGCCGCCGTCGTCTTCTTTTTGGACGCAGCCTTTTTCGTGGCGGGCTTCTTGGACACAGCCTTCTTCTTGGCGGCGGTTTTTTTGTTGGACGCAGCCTTCTTCTTGGCGGCGGGTTTCTTCTTTGACGCAGCCTTTTTGGCGGCGGGCTTCTTCTTTGACGCAGCCTTCTTCTTGGCGGCGGGCTTCTTCTTTGACGCAGCCTTCTTCTTGGCGGCGGGCTTCTTGGCGGCGGGCTTCTTCTTGGCAGCAGGCTTCTTCTTCGAAGCAGCCTTCTTCTTGGCGGCGGGCTTCTTCTTTGAAGCAGCCTTCTTCTTGGACGCAGCCTTCTTCTTGGCGGCGGGCTTCTTCTTGGAAGCAGCCTTCTTCTTGGCAGCAGGCTTCTTCTTCGAAGCAGCCTTCTTCTTGGACGCAGCCTTCTTCTTGGACGCAGCCTTCTTCTTGGACGCAGCCTTGGCGGCGGGCTTCTTCTTGGACGCAGCCTTCTTCTTGGACGCGGGCTTCTTCTTGGCGGCGGGCTTCTTCTTGGAAGCAGCCTTCTTCTTGGACGCAGCCTTCTTCTTGGACGCAGCCTTCTTCTTGGACGCAGCCTTGGCGGCGGGCTTCTTCTTGGACGCAGCCTTCTTCTTGGACGCGGGCTTCTTCTTGGCGGCGGGCTTCTTCTTGGAAGCAGCCTTCTTCTTGGACGCAGCCTTCTTCTTGGACGCAGCCTTCTTCTTGGACGCAGCCTTGGCGGCGGGCTTCTTCTTGGACGCAGCCTTCTTCTTGGACGCGGGCTTCTTCTTGGCGGCGGGCTTCTTCTTGGAAGCAGCCTTCTTCTTGGACGCAGCCTTCTTCTTGGACGCAGCCTTCTTCTTGGCGGCGGGCTTCTTCTTGGACGCAGCCTTCTTCTTGGAAGCGGGCTTCTTCTTGGAAGCGGGCTTCTTCTTGGAAGCGGGCTTCTTCTTGGAAGCAGCCTTCTTCTTGGAAGCAGCCTTCTTCTTGGAAGCAGCCTTCTTCTTGGACGCAGCCTTCTTCTTCGAAGTCTGTTGTTTGGCAGCAGCCTTCTTCTTGCTGCCCTTCTTCTTTCGCGTAGCCATGATTGGATCCTCCAGGGCCAGTCTAGGCGTTCGCGCAGCATCGCCGATAGTCCGTATGTTTCTGCGCTCGGATCGGCCGCGTCGGAGGAGTCGCAGGGCCGCGGCGATTCACGCCTTTACAGCGTCTCGCTTGGCTCGCTACAGTGGCGCCGACATGCGAACTCGATCCAAGGTCACCATTGGTCTCACCGGGATGCTCGCCCTGGGCCTGTTCGCCTGCGACGGCGTGAGCGCCGTCGATGCCATGAAGAAGGCCGACGAAGAGCCGAAGGCCGAGGACACCGAGCCGCGTGAAAAGCGAGAGATCCCGACGTCGGTGCTGCCCGAGCCCACCGCCGAGGAGCTCGCGGCCTGGGATCGCAAGGATCCCGAGGGCGAAAAGCACCTCTACAAGTGGGACAAGGCCAACGCCAAGGCGATGCAGACCTACTGGAAAGAGCTGCGCTGTCTCCGCGACAAGATGAAGGAAGAGGGCCAAAAGGCATTTGGCGCCGAACCTGGGGGCCCGGAGCAGCAACAGTGGGAGCAGTTCAAGCTGGCCTTCATCGATCCGGTCGCCGACGCGTGGCAGCAAAAGCTGTTCGCCGCTCAGGGCCAGGACATCCTCACGAAGTCCAAGTACATCGGCAACATCCTCGAGGCCCACGAGCTGGTGATGAACGGCTACCCGGTCGCCTACAACGACGGCGACGAGATCGAGATCAAGCGCACGGACGCGCTGTGGACCGTCGCCGAGAACCGGGTCGTGGACTACTCGAACAAGATCGGCGCGCCGCTAACCTTCCCCGATCTCGAGAACGCCAAAGAAAAGAAGAAGTGGGACAAGTTCTGCCACGACGTGATCTTCCCCCCCAAGAAGAAGAAAAAGTGAGTCGCTTCGGCGCGGCACGGGCAGCCGCGCCCGTGCTGAACCTCGTCAGATCCCGTCGATGTCGTCGAGCTCGTCCTCTAGCCGGTCGAGCTCGTCCGCGCTGACCCTGGCGAGCGGCTTTGATGAAGACTTTGCGCTGTCTTCGCTGCCTGACTGGTTCGGACGCAGCCACTTGCGGGCAGACAACACGATCATCGCCAACGCCAGCACGGCGCCAAGGATGATCGCCACCAGGATCTCGCTCTGGTGGGCCGTGCCCATCTTGTCCTCCCCAAAGCGGGACACGAGCGCGGTCTCGATCTGCTCGCGATCTTGGCCCTGCTTGGCCAGCCCCAAGATGTCGTCTTCCAGCTCGCGCGCCGCCTCCGACGGGCAGCTGGCGATCGAGCGGCCAGGGCAATAGGGCGAGGGCATCTCCGCGGCGATGTCGCGGGCGAGGGACTCGGCCTGCAGATCTGCGGGTGTCGGCTTGGCGGGCGAGCTCATGGGGTGGGGGAGTTATGCCACGCGAGGCTATTTTCAGCTCGGGTGAGAGCCGTGCGGTTATTGCGCAGCGTGCGACATGACGCGATCCCGAGCCCCCCGCCGCCGCAGCTGGCACTCGCTGCTTTCAAACACGGCGCTTGAGGCACGCCCCCCATCGGGGTAAGCCAGAGCCGTGCTCACGGTCGTGGTCCACGAAAAAGGTGGGAAGACGCAGCGCTTCCCGTTCGAGGGCGACCAGTTCTGCGTCGGCCGCGAGGAAGACAACGAGCTGTTGCTCGATCGGGCCAACGTCTCGAAGTACCACCTGCGCTTTCGTCGAGTGCAAGGAGGTGTCGAGGTGCTGGATCTCGAGAGCACCAACGGCACCTACGTCAACGGCCGCCGGCTGGCGACGCCACGCAAGGTTCGGCGATCGGACCGGATCTACGTCGGCGACTTCATCTTGATGCTCGACGGCGACGATCAATCGATCGCCCCACGCGAGCGCGCCGAGCTGCCGGTCGCGGGCGCCGACGGCAAGCCACGCCGGACCGCGGTTGGGATCCCGCCGGCAGAAGCGGAGCGCGGCGAGCCGCTGCCGGGCGCCGAAGAGGAAGAAGACGAGACCGTGTTCACCTCGGCGCGGCGGGTCTCGGCGCCGGGGGTCGAGAGCGCGTACCTCGACAAGATCGCCAGCCGGGTGATCCAGACCGCGCTCATCAACATTCGTGACCTCGATCCGCTCCACGCGGCCAGCGTCCACGAGACCGATCGCAACAAGGCGCTGGCGCTGATCGACTCGATGATCGCGGACATGCGCCGCAACGCCGAGATCGAAGCGGAGGTCGAGCTCGAGCCCCTCAAGGGTCGGATCGCGCGAGAGCTGCTCGAGCTCGGTCCGCTGACCGAGCTGATGCAGGACGACGGCGTCGTCGAGATCCAGGTCGTTGGTGGCGGCTCGATCCGGGTCGTTCGCGAGGGCACCAACAAAGCCACCCGCGCGGAGCTGGTCGAGCGCCGGTTCTCGGGTGATCGGGCGTTGGCCTTGGCTTGCCGCCGGCTCGCGCGGCAGTGGGGCTTCTTGGTCGAGGGCCAGCAGATCCTCGAGGGCAAGGTGTCCGACGGCTTCTATATGTACGCGCTGCTGCCCCCGACGCAGGTCAACGCGCCCGTGCTCAACCTGCGCCGGACCCGAACCGACGCGAACAATTTGTCGGCGTTGGTCCAAGAGGGCGTGCTGAGCGAGGACATGCGCGAGGTCCTGCGCGCGGCGATCCGCGGCGCGCGACGGCTGCTGATCTCCGCTTCGGGCGGCGTGAACCTCGATCGTTTCATGCACGCGCTCAGCGGCGAGGTGCCCGACGACATGCGCGTGGTGTGCATCTCCGACACCGGTCGGCTCGGCGCCAACAAGCGCAGCTGGATCCAGGTTCGGCGGATCAGCGATCCCGGCGACACCGTGCATCTGTCCGACTCGCTCGGGATCTTGCTGCGGGGTGGCGTGGACCTGCTGGTCTCGCAGCGCTGCCGGCACGAGGACGCCGCCTCGGTGATCGACGCGATCTCGGGTGCAACGGCGGGCGCGGTCGTGTCCGTGTGGGGCATCGACTCGGCCCACGCGCTCAGTCGCCTGGCCGCGCTCAGCACGGTCGCCAGCGGCGCGATCCAGGCGTTGACCGTCGCGCTCGCGCGCTCGGTCGATCTGCTGGTCCGCGTCAGCGTGGGCGCAAACAACGAGGCCATGCAGATCATCGAGCTGGTCGAGCCCCGCGTCAAAGAGGGCAACCAGATCGTTCACATGCCGATCTTCCGGGCGATGAAGGGCCAGGACGGCGCGACGGAATTCCGTCCAACGGGCACGGTGCCAGCGTTCATCAGCGAGGTCGCCGAGCGCGGCATCAACCTGCCGATGAGCGTGTTCAAGCCCGACAAGAAAAACGCCTGATGGGTCGCTCAGATCGCCCCAATCAACGCCTCGAGGCCCTGATTGACCGCATTGAAGATCGGTTGATCGACGCCCCGATCGGCCTGCATCGAGTCGGTGAGCCCGCCACCGCCGCCGCGCTCGCGCAGGCCAGCCTCAGCGAGGACGCCGCCGGGTTGTGGGGTCGCTGGGATGGGATCGAGTTTGGCAACGCCGAGGCCCGGCTGTTGAGTCTCGCGGATCAGATCCTGGCGACCGAAGAGGCCAAGGCCGCAGGGATCTTGCGCGAGGGGGATCGGGTGATCGGCGAGATCGGGCTGGCGCTGCTGATCGCTCCGGCGGATCCGTGGGACGAAGGCGGCGAGGTCGTGATGGTGGAAGACGACGGCGAGCGGGCGCCCTACGCCTCGAGCGTGGTCCGTCTCGCGCTGGGTCTGATCGCCGAGATGAGCGTCCTGTATGACGACGACGGCGAGTACCGCGAGGGCTTGTTCGAGGAGCACGGGGATCTGACCCCCAAGGCCGAGCGCCGGTTGCTGCGGCGTCGCCTCGACTTTGACGAGGACGCCCCGTTTCCGCGCTTTCGTCTGGGCCAGCTGCTGCGTCGCGGCGGCGAGCTCCGAGCCGCGCGGGCCGAGCTGCGCCGCGTGCTTCGCTGCGCCCCCGAGTTTTGCTGGGCGCACTGGGAGCTCGGGCGGGTCGAGCTCGAGGTCGCCGCCAGCGACGAAGCCGGTGACGCGCGCACGGCTGCTCGACAGAGCTTCGCGGCCGCAGCGGAGAAGGCCAGCGACTCCCACCTGCGCGCGCTGTTCTTGGCCTGGCAAGCCTGGTCCAGCGACGGCGCCGAGCGTGAGCGCGTGGCCGCCGAGGTCCTGCAGCTCGATCCCGGCTTCGCTAGCGCCCGCGAGGCGGGGTTGCGCGAGGCGATCGAGGACGAAGATCGCAGCCGCGCGCAGGAGCTCCTGGGTCTGGCCCTCGCCGTCGCGCCCCGTCAGCTCGGGTTGCTCGAGCTGCGCGCGGCCGTCGAGGCGCTCCCCGTCGTCGAGCGGTCCGCCGGCACATCGGACGCGGAGGACGAGCACGCACCGACCCCCGACGTCGAGCCCAACGCGAAGGCTGCCAGGATCAAGGCTGGGAAGGCCGACAGCCGTCGAAAGCCCGGCCGCTCGCGCAAGCGCTGAGCCACGGGACCGTCACCACGGGACCGTCACCACGGGACCGTCACCACGGGACCATCACGCCGGTCCCGTCACCACGGGACGGGGACGATCGGGGCCGGGCCGGCGTCGGGGATCGCCGCGGCGCTGGTGGTGATCTGCTCGATCACGATCGGCGGCCCGTCGACGCGTGTGGCCGTGAGAACCAGGACGACGCGCTCACCTGCCGCGAGCTCACCGACACCAAGCGGCACGACATTGTCGGTGCCGACCTCGAGCGGGTGACGGGCGATCGAGCGTCGGACACCAGCGTCGGTCTGAACGAACACCTGCACTTGGGCCTTCGCCCAGGCGGGGATGCTCAGCGCCACCCGGTCACCGAGGTGCCGCATCTGCGGCCACGCGGGCCACAGCAGATCGAGCAGCGAGCGCGTCACCTCGGCGGCGGCGGGGAGCAGCTGCGCGGCCTGATCGCGATAGCAGGTCTCGTCGAGGTAGGGCCGAGTCCGGCCGTCTAGATCGGTGTCGAAGGCCGCGAGCGCGCGCCCTGTCGAGGTCAGCAAGTAGCCCCGCTCGGCCGGCCACGGCGAGAGCGTGGCGCCCTCGACCTCGGAGGGATCGAGCCAGTGATCGTCACCGAGCAAGGTCGCCGCCGCCTCCGATGCGCTGAGGGTCGCGTCGAGGTACTTGGGGGCGGGGACGCTGGACTCCGAGAAGAAGTGGCGCCCAGCGAGGGTGGCGATGCCACCGTACTGACCTTCGCCGAGCACGTGGCCGAGCAAGGTGGTAGCGAGGGGCTCGCCGGCGGGTGGCTGGCCTGGGCCGCCCGCGGGCGCGAGGCTGGCTGACGGCTCTGACGGAGCGGGCTCGTCGGGCGCAGATGCATCGTCTAGGTCCTCGAGATCTTCTGGATCTTCTGGATCTTCTGGATCTTCTGGATCATCGAGATCATCTGGCTCAGCGGGCTGATCTGGATAGTCGGGGTGCGCGGGCAGACCTGCGGACGCGTGGGCCCGACCGAGCAGGTCGAGCAGGTCGGGCAGGTCAGCGCGGCCGTACTCGACCCGCACGAATTCTTGCAGCGGCAGCCCACGATCGCCGAGCACGGGGGACAGCGGCGCGAAGAAGGCCGTCGCGTCGCCGCGCGCGTGGGCGGGGACCGACAGATCTTGCATCACGTGGATCAACGCCCCAACGCCCAACAGCCCGAGCGCGAGGTGGTGGTCCCGCTCGGCCTTCGTGCTTGCGGTGCTGGCCGCGGCCAAGTGCGCGTAGGTCTGGGGGGGCGCGAGCAGATCGTTGGGATCTTCCAGCCACGCGATCGCCGAGCTGGACTGCCCCGCGAAGTTGGTGCCAGTCACCACGCCCGCCATCGGCTCGCCGTTTGACCGAGCCTGGCGCTTGCGCAAGACGCTGGCCGGCAGATCGTCGTCGCGCCAGCGGGGAGACTCGGGGTGGGCCCGATCCACGAAGTGGTGCAGGTGCCGGGCCGAAGGCGTGACCTCGGCGAGCATGCCCAAGCGCAGCCAGCCGAGCGCCGACTGCTCCCACAGCGCCTGATCCACGCAAAACAGCTGGGTCTCGGGCGGCGCAGCGGCCGAAGGACACGTGCCCGGCCCTCCCAGCGGGCGCGCACCAACATCCGCGGGGGCGCTGCGGATCGTCAGCTGCAGCAGCCGCAGCTGATCTTTGCTCAGGCGGTCTGGGTCGACCCGCAGCGAGGTGAACAACCCGCGCTCGAGCTCGCTGGCGTCCATCCAACGCAGGTGCACGGCGCTGCGGGTGACCGCGGACTCGAGCAGACCTTGGTGCGTCGTCGATGGATCCCACGCCGCGGCAGGCGTCGAGGCCAGCCCGAGCCCAAGCGTGAGCAGACCGCAGGCGGCGAGGAGGGGGGCTCGTCGCGACAGGCGCTTCATGGTGGGGGGTCCTGCGGTGCGGGTTGAGGATCTTCGGGGGGCACGCTGGCGCCCGCGCCAGGCTTGGCGTCGCCGGCTTCGGCGGGATCGGGCGGAGGCTGGGCGGTCACCGAGCCAAGCAGGTGGAGCCGCCCGTGAATGTACTTGGCCAAGATGATCGCAGTGTCGATGTCGATGCACTGCGCGGGCCCGCAGCTGACGAGCACACCGGTTTGGTTGTCGCGGTCGATGAACGCGACCCCGCGAAAATTCGTGCCGGGCTCTTCGTAGATCCAGGTCTCATCGGTGACCTCGGGGCTGACCTCGACCGGGAGGTTCTCGCGGAAGATCTCGATGACGGGATCGAGCCCGCCGGTTGGGCGGTGCCAGGTCCGATACGAAAAGTCGTACTCCTCGTCCTGGTCGACGGCCCGAAACAGGACGCCGTGATAAAAATCGGTGCGCGGGAAGTCGCCGAGATCTTCGATGACAAACTCCCCGTCGTAGCCCGTGCGCATTGCGACATCCTCGGGGAAGATCACCTGGCCAGCATCGAGCCACAGATCTTTCACGCTGGCGGGGTCCTCCGAGCTGCTGGGTCCGCTTGGGCTGGGCCCGCCCGTCTGCTCGCCGGACCCGCCGCCGCCGGTCATGGCCGCGTAGAGGTCGAGGTTGGCCTGTCGCTGTTCCCAGCTGGCAACGCGCGCGACCTCGCGGGGGGCCGCGAGAAACAGGAGGTGCTCGGCGTGCGAGTCTCGCTCTCGCCACTTGCTGAGCTCGATCCGGTTGTGGCGGCCCGTGAAATCGCGCCGGGCACCGCCCTCGAGCAGCGCGTCCGAGCGATAGCTCGCGTAGCCGCGCTTGTAGACGACCAGGTGAAACGAGACCAAGCGCAGGCTGCTGCCCCGCTTGCGCAGGGGGGCGCGACCGATTCGGTAGCGGCCTGCCTCATCGGTCTGGACGGAGATGGTCTCCGAGCCGCCAGGGGCGATGAAGCCGTCGCCGCGGTCGTAGGACCAAACCCCGACGACGACCGCGTCTTGGACCGGCACGCCGGTTGCTTGGTCGACGATCTGCCCGTCGAAGGGCCCGACCAGGCTGGTGTCGGTGACCTGGTTGCGGGCCCCCTTGAACGGCGCTGGTCGGATGATCGGTGCGCAGGCGAGGCTGGGGAGCAGGGCCAAGCTCAGGACCAAGACCAGGCCGTGTGTGCGCAAGAGTGGCAGGGTGGTCTCCGAGGGCGACGAGAGCGGCGACGATATCAAGGCGAGGTCCAACGGACGAGATACAAGCCGCGTACAGGGCGCTGCGATTGACGCCCAGCGGGGTGCCCGATAACCTCGCTGCCTGGCCACGCGGTCTATCCCAGCCCGCGTAGCCTTTCAAGGCCCGTTGACCTGCCGTCGGCGGACACGCAGCGCCCGCCCGAACTCGGATGGCGGACCAGATGGCCCAAACGATCCCATGCCCGGCGTGCGGCACCGACAACTCGACTGACGAGGTGCGGTGTCATGTGTGTGACTACGAACTCCGCGCTCGTCTCCCCGGGCCAGCGGACATGTCGAAGTGCCCCCGTTGCGGCTCTGGTGTCGCCGGCGGGGCCGCGTTTTGTCAGGTCTGCGGACAGTCGGTCGAGCTGCGGCACGCGCGTCCGCACACCGGAGCGCTCAACGTCCGCGCCATGTTTGGCGATCAGGTCGACATCCCCTCGCGGTTGCCGATCCGCGAACACACAGAGATCGCCCCGAGCGCCCGCCAGCCCGCGAGCCCAACCTTCTCGCCGCCAGGCGGGGGCGGGGGCGGGGGCCGGCCAGCGCC
>NZ_JMCC02000174.1 GCF_000737335.2 Enhygromyxa salina
ACTGGAAGTTTCGGCGACGAAGAGCTCGGCGGAAAGACCAAGCGAGGCGGCGTGAGGCGTTGCACCACGGGCTCCTAGGGTCATGTCGCCGTGGCAGCGTCAAGCGCTAGCGATTTGGGGAGGGCGCGTGACCTCGGCAGGGCTCAGTCTGCGTCCGCGGTAGAGATCGGTCTGCGCACCACCAGGTGCGTCGCCCGGGCTCGGTTGGGCGTCAGTCAGCAAGGGGACCAGATCAAGAGTAGGCTCGGGTATGCGCCGGACCACCTTCACACTCTTCACGTTGTCGCTGATCACAGTGCCGCTGACCGCGGACGCCGAGTACCGCTACCTTTGCACGTCAGTGCCCGGGGCGTGCGAGTACTCGCCGGCCGACGTGCCCAAGCTGCTCGCTGATGTCTGCTACTACCCGAGCAGCAACGCGACCCGGGTGAAGGGCACGGCTCCTTGCCCGCTGGGGAGCAAGGCGTTCACGGTGATCTACGGGGAGATCGTGGATCCCCAAACAGGCGATGTCGCAGCGTATGCGCCGCTCGACGATGCGTGTGCGGCGGGGCTCTGTCTCGACTTCGTGCCGCACGGCTCGCCCCAACCGTACACGATCTGTTGCGAGAACGGCGGGCCGTGCTGGCCCGGCGGAGGGTGCGGAGGGGTGCTCTACTGGTGCCACGATGGGGTTTGCAACGAGGATGGCACCGTGTCCTGCTTCGACGCTGAGTCGGTGTAGACCAGACTGTGACCGTTCTCTCGTCGTTCCCGGGCTTTGCCTTCGAGTGTCTGGTCGGCGGCGTCTCGGGTGAAGAGTATCGCTAGATTCCACGCGTCTAAGGCGGCATCCCGGTACTTGATGCGCTGTTCGACATCAACCGCAGTGGCCGCTTGTAGCTCGAATTGGACCGCGACCTCCCCACTTACAATCGCAAGTTCACGAGACAAGTCCTTGTTGAGTACAACCCTTTTTCCCATCTCCAGTCGCCGGAGCGCACCATCCACGTTCCCGATGCGCGCAGCAGAGATCGCGGCCCACCCCATGCACCTCAGGTGGGCCCCCACGACGAACTCGGAGGAGCCCTCCCCTGACGACATCAGCAGCGTGGTCATGGGGGCGACGAGCGTGATCGAGACGAGCACGACCGCGGCACCCATCACCAACAGCTCGCGCCAGGGTCGTCGCCAGGGCGCCAGGGCATCGTGCAACGCCTGCATGCTCGGAAACCGCTGCTCCGGTTGAGGCGACAGCCCGCGCCGCAGCGCCCGAACCACGCGCCGCGACGCTCGGGGCTTGCCCACCGCACCCGCGGCGATCGCCTGCAGGCGTGCTTGCGTCGTCGTGTCGTGTGTACACGCCCCAAACGGATTGACCCCGCTCAACGCCTCCCACAGCGCCACGCAGAACGAGAACTGATCAGACCGTTCGTCGCCGGGCTGGGCGCGCAGCCGCTCGATCGGCGCATAGTTGATCGTCCCTTCGAACAACCCGAGCTCCGTGAAGTCGCGCTCGAGCGTGTCGAGGTGGCGGGCCAGTCCAAAGTCGACGACGACGGCTTGCCCGTTGGCGCCGATGCGGACATTGCTGGGCTTGAAGTCACGATGAACCAGGCCCTTCGCATGAACGGCCCCAATTCCGCGCGCCGCCCCCAGATAGTGCTCAATGATCTGTTTGGAGGTCGCGCCGTCGCACGCGGCGCGCAGCGTTGGACCCTCTTGCAGCTCCAGCACAAAGTAGCGGTAGTCAGGTCCGACACCATGATCATGGATTGCCAACACGTTTGGATGGCGGAGCTTCGCCAGCATCTGGCCCTCGCGCAGCGCAATATCGCGTTCACCGAGATCGAGAACCTTCAAGGCCACGCGGCGGCCAAAGTCATGGTCGATCGCCTCATACACCCTGCCGTATCCCCCCGACCCGATCTCGCGCACCAGCTCGAAGCGCTCGCCTTTGACGAATACTGGCGCGTGCCGACCCAACTTACCCATCACTTGGGCGACGGCAAACTCTCGGTCCACGGAGCGCGCCTTGTCGGCGTCGTCTTCGAGCCGACCGGTGTCGTCTCCGAGGGGACCCGTGCTGTGTCCGCTACTGGGCCCGCTACTTCGTGATAGAACTGACGGCATGGCCCAGACAGATGCAGAACTGTTGGCGCTCATTCGCGAGGGAGATCAGGACGCTCAGGTCGCCTTTGCTCAGCGACACGTGATCTGGACCCGAGTCTACGCCAACCGGCGCGGCGCGAGCGATCCTCTGGCCAGGGACATCAGCCAAGACGTGGTCGTGCAGATGATCTCTCGGCCACCGCTCGACCTGCAGGACACGAGCGCTCGCGGGTACATGCGCAGGATCATTCGCCGCATGATCGCCTGGGCAGACATGCAGTCGCTCGTGGCGGAGCTCACCGGTCTGACCAACGTGGAGGCCAGTCAAACGGGCCCCCTCACAGCCGCGGAGCGGCAAGAGCAACTAAGCGCGGTCTGGCGGGCGATCTGCGAGCTCTCCACGGCTGAGCGCGCCGTGTTCCCGCTTCGCTATGGCCAGGGTCTGACGTTTGCCGAGATCGCCAAGATCACCGACCGGCCCGAGAAGACCGTGTGGGTCTCCCACCACCGGGCGCTCAAGAAGATGCGCAGGAAACTTTCTCGATTTTTTGTGTAGGAATTCAGGCGAGAATCCCAACTAGTTAAGGGTGGACCCAGGACAGCACGCCGTCGCAAGCCAGGTACGAACGCCGACACTCAACCGGGGGAGCCTCGTCCCAACGGCGCCCCCCAGGAGCCGAGGGCCGCACGAGGACGTGAACTGGCCTTCGTGCTGGCAATGGAGGCCCGCCAAGCGGCCCTGCTGACGGCGCTGCACCGGATGAGTCCAAGGCTGACGCTCGCGCGGCTGGACCTGCTCTTGCGCGACTGCTACGGCGAAGCGCTCGCCAAGATCACCGTGACGCAGCTGGGCGAGGCGACACCGCGGGCCTCGATCTGGCGCGGACCCAACCAATCGCTCGAGGATGCCGTGATGCAGGTGTTCCGCGCGCGGCCGAATGAGGCGTTCAGCTCTGGCTTCTTCATCCGCCACACGGGGCTGCGGCGGCGGACCGCACAATCGCTGCTCGCCGACCTCGCAGATCGAGGCTGGCTCGAACGCGAGGGCAAGACATCCGGCACGAGATATCGCCTGGCGGCGCGGCTCATCGCCAGTCGAGCTATCGCCCAATGACGGCCAATGTCATGGACAAACCCGACAAGCCAAGCTCGTTCGGCGCTCACGTCAAACGTCTCCGCGAGGTTCGGCGCCTGACCCAAGAGGAGCTGGCCGACCGGAGCGGGCTCGCGGCCGACACGATCCGGCGGCTCGAGCATCAGGATTTCTCGCCGTCATTGCGAACGCTACGCAAGGTCTGCAAGGGCCTGGGTCTCTCGATCGCGGCGTTGTTCGGGAGCTTCGAGCTTGGCGGTGTCACTGAAGAGGTCGCCCGCATCAGCGGCCTGCTGATCGGACGCTCCCCCGCGGAGCTGAAGCTGCTCGAGCGGGTGCTTGCGACCCTGATCGAAGAGCTTGATCGCCCTCACTGATCCGCAAGCTCGAACTTGGACTCGGCGGCCCTTCGTCGATGATGGGTTGGAGTATGTGATCGTCAGCTGGCGCCGTCGCCAGACACCTGCGACCATCGCTGGCATCTGTTCGCCGACGACAGATCGGACCCGCGCAGCTCGAACCCAGAGTTCATGCAATCGGCCTCGCCCCCGAAACGAGATACTGTCGACTCGCTTCCATCCGCTCGCGGCTGAATTTGGGCCAGACCGATTCGTCCCGTTTTTCGCGCGATGACCGATCTGCGGGCACTTCATGCTGCCGCTCGCACCGCAACAGTATTGACTAGAGCACCAAGCCCGCGCCGGGTGGGGACTATCCCAGCAGCCGCCGCCCGAGCTCGGCCAGCCACTGCCCCTCGGCCGTCGCATCCCCAGCGAGCTGCTCCGCGTGCTCGGCCGCCAGCAGCCGCCGCACGCCCTCGCCCGGCGACTCGAGCTTGGCGAGCGTCTGATACAGGACCGCGTGGGGCAGATCGACGCCCCGCGCAGCCTCCCATTGCGCGACCTCGGCCGCGAACGCCGGGTCACCAGCGAACGGCCGCTCGTCTGCGTTCGCAGGGCCCAACGCGTTGATCGCCGCGACGACCAGGTTTCGGCGATCCCCGTAGGTCATGGTGGCCAGGAACTCGGGCGCGAGCGGCTTACCAATCCAGATGTCTTGCCGACCCATGCCAACCGGGAACTCGAGCCGCTCGGTCAGCGGCTCGACGGGCAGCGCCCCCACGAAGCGAACCGGCACGACCGGGGCGTTCACGGCGATCGCCATGTCCAAGAACGCGCCGCTCATCTTTTGCACGCCAGTCGTGCACGACAGCGAGCGCGTGCCCTCGACGTGGACCATGACCGAGCGACCGACCCCGCGCATCTCGGCCGCGAGCTCGCCGATCACGGTCATCAAGCTGGACTTGTCTTCACGATCGAAGAAGGTGATCAGCCCCGGATCCCGGACGTTGGGGTACGAGAAGCAGTGCGCGATCAGGCGGCCCAACCACGTGGTCTTGTGCTCGATCTTGGCCAGCGTCACCGTTGGCACCTTGGCCAGCGCCGAGGCGATGACCGAGAACAACAAGGACTCCACGCCGACTTGGTGGTTGGCCAAGAACATGGTGCTGCGGCCCTCGATCGCGGCGAACGCCGCGGGGTCTTCGACCACCACCCGGCCAACGAAGCGATTGATCAAGCCGTAGTACAGATCCTCGACCGGCCAGGGATCACGCGCGAACCACTGCGTCCAAAACTCGCGGACCGGCGTGATGTCGAGCTCGCCAAGACCCGCGCCGTGGACACGGACCTCGGCCTCGCTGGTCTGGGCAGTCAGATCGAAGCGCGTCAGCGGCAGCGCCTGCGGGAGCTGCCGCGGGTGCAGGGCGTGGGCGGCCGCGATGTGCTCCTTGCGGGCGACCTGCTCGGGATCGCGGGTAGCGTAGATGCCGGCCACCGTGCCGGGTAGCCAGTCGCTGGCGTCGAGATCGGCGCGCGCGAGCGTGGTCTCGTTCGGGCCCGTGCGGGCCAGCGAGAGCCCGGGGACAGCTTGGTGGTCACGCAGGAACGCGCGGCGCTCGAGCGGCGCCGCGCTGCCGAGCGCGCCCTTGGGGAAGCAGGCTTCGACCAGACGGATCCGGCACCAGACGCCGCTGTCGCCGATCAGCTGGATCTCGAACGCGGGGAAGTCAGGCGAGCCGACCGTGCCGACCGGGCGGACCTCGCAGCGCAGCTTGGCCGACGGATCTGGGGTGGGGCCGAAGAGATCGATCTCGGGGATCCACGCCGGGTACGCGACCGTGTCGGCGCTTGGGCGCTGACCGGCGGGCCAGGTCCACTCGCTCAGGCGATCGTGGGGGATACCGTGGGTTGCGACGTCGAGCAGCGCGGGCGCGAGCTCGCCCCGCGGGACCTGGCCCGGGCCCTCGCGCTGGACCTGGACGATCGACGACGCGCCCTCACTGGTGCGGACCAGCTGCTCGAGCAATTGAAACGCTGGGCCGTGGAACAGCTCGCCGCTCGCGTAGGGCAGCTGCATCGGCTCGCCCGCCAAGGGCTCGAGCGCGGCCGGGCGATCTGCGTAGCGGCGGCCGATCACCAAGCGACCGCTGGCGACCTCGCGCTCGCTGCCGTCGGCCTCGACCACGCGCAGCTCGACGCGCTCGCGATCTCGCTCGATCCGCAGCTGCCGGGCCTCGTCGAGCACCAGCCAGCCCTTGACCCGAACGTCGCGCAGGCCGATCAGCCGCTCGTCGTCACGCCGGGCCGACGCGAGCAGGTCGACCATGCTCATCATCGGCAGCGCCGGCACGGTCCAGGTCGGGCAGTGGTCGCGCAGCCAGCCGTCGCGCGCGGGATCCAGGGTGATCGTGCGCCCGTCGCCAACCGGGGCGTCCTCGTCGTCGACGATCCGCATGCCCACGTTGGACGCCTCGTAGATCCGCTTGCCGTCGACCCACAGCGACGCGGTCGCCCTGGCGATCACGCCGCGCTCGTCGTCGTCGCGGCTGGTGATCTCGAGGGTCGTGTTGATCAGCGCGTTGCTGGGCACGACCTGGCCGCGGTACTTCCAGGTGATCGCCTCGTCGAGGGCGATCGCCTCGAAGCGCGGCGCCTGCATGCCGCTGTCCATACCCAGCTCGAGCATCGTCCACTGTAGGAGCTGCAGCATCGCCTCGATCCCGAGCGAGCCGGGCTGCACGGGGTCCTGGAAGAAGTGGGCCTTGAAGAACCACTCGTCTGGATCGACGCGCTTCTCGGCCCGCGCGAAGCCGAGGCCCGCCTCGCCACCTTCGGGATCAAAGCCGGTCACGCGATCGAGCATCAACAGCATCGGTCGGGCCATGCGGGCGCGGCCCGGGGTCGGCTTGCCGCCGTCTAGGGCCCAGCTGCGGGTGCTCGGGAGTTCGAGGAGCTCGCGCTGATCGGCCGTGGTCGGCAGCCCGGCTTGGTTCTCGAACGCCGCCGCCGGGAAGAACCCGAACACGGTGGTCATCGAGTAGATCAGCGCCTCGCCGAGGCGACACTCGACCTCGAAGCCCACAATGATCATCGAGGGGGTCTTCGACAGCGAGGTGTTGGTGACCTTGGTCGTGAGGACCTTGGCGTCCTCGCCCGGCGCGAAGGTGATCTCGGCGTGCTGGGTGCCGCTGCCGTCGAGGTTGCGGAACATCAGCGAGTCGCTGGAAGTCAGCGCGCAGCCCATGTAGCTCGCCAGCCACCCGCAGGGCTGCAGCGCGGCCTCGAGCAGGACCGCGAAGGGCACGCTGCGGTTGCCGTTCTCGGCCAGGTACCAGGCGCTCGCGGGGATGTCGTACTCGACCTGGACCCGCGCGCCGGACCGGGCTTCGCCGATCGGGCCTTCGACGTGGACCGCCCGGCTGATGAAGTGATACGGCGGGTTGGGCAGGCGGGCGACCGACTCGGCGCTGTCGAAGCGGGCGTAGACCGGACCGAACGCGTGGGTTGGCCGGCCTTGGGCGCAGGCGAGCATCGAGGGGTAGTCGAACGCGAACGCGCCGGCCGTCGCGATCGGGCCGGTGTGGGGGGCCGCGGCGTCGAGCAGCACGTGGCCCTCGTCGAGCGGCCAGCCCGGGACCAGGCTCAAGCCAACCCGGCGCGCGTGGAAGGCCTTGAGCCCGTCAACGGTGCACAGCAAGTCGGCGTAGACCGTGGGGATCGGGCCGGCGATCACCTCTTCAACGAACACCTCGTAGCGCAGCTGCTTGGCCTTGGGGGTGACCTGGCCGCGGCAGCTGAGCAAGAAGGGCTCGCCCTGGACCGGCTCGAAGCGCCAGCCGTCGCGGCGCGCGGTGAACCCCAAGCTGGCAAGGAACACCGACATCGCCTGCAGGCAGCCGTCGAACATCAAGGTGCCCGGCATGCACGGGTCATTGAAGAAGTGGCCGTCGAAGAACCAATGATCCGGGGTGATCGCCGTGGTCGCGCACAGGTAGCCGCGCTCCCACGGGCCGCCGCGGGCCTCGATCCGCTCGACGCTGTCGAGGAACAGCATCCGGCCGGCTTGGATCCGCGGCGTGCGGGTGTGGGTCTTGGCCCAGCTCCACGCGCTGCCAAAGCAGTCCCACGGGCGGCCGTCGGCGAAGGCCTGCAGCTGCTTCGCCGTCAGCGTCGCGTGCTCGCAGCGCAGCGCCGGGGGATCCAGGCGTGGCTCGGCGACGATCTCTTGGTCCTCGGGCCGCCACAGGCAGCCGTCCGAAGCCGCGAGCTCGGCGTCGGTGAAGAACCCCGCCTGGCCCTTGCGGACCGACAGGCGCAGGGCCCCGTCGATGTGGCAGTCGTAGTGAAAGAACATCAGCCGGGTCCCGCCTTGCTTGGCGTGCCCGTCGAGGTGGATGTCGAAGGCCAGGGTCTCCCCCACCCGCGGCAGGCCGCCGTGGTAGGTCAGCGTGCAGCCCAGCAGGCGGTAGACCCGATCGCTGCGGTTCTCGGCGTCAACGCCCAGGTAGCTGATCAGCAGGAGATCGGCCTGGCCGGACTCGATCATGATCCCGCCGGGCATGTGGCCGTCGTGCAGGTACCAGGCGTCGGGGCGGACGTCGGTCTCGGTCCAGATCGACCCCAGCTTCATCGACATCGGCTCGGCGTCGAGGCCGGTCACGCGGTCGGCGAGCAGCAGCGGCGGCTCGGGCATGCGGACCTGTCGCTCGAACTGATCTTGGCCGGCGAACGCCGGGCCCAGGATGTCCGAGACCCGGCCGCTGGCGTGGATCTCGAGGGCGGCGCGATCGAAGGTGGGGCCGATCGGCGGGCGCGGGCCGGAATGCTCTTCGACTGTGCTGGTGGGTTGCTGGCGCGGACGACGAGCGGGCGCGGTCGCGGGCGCGGACGCTTCAGCTGTCGGGGTCGGCGTGGGTGTGGGGACGTGCGGGGGCGCAGACGCGGGTGCGGTCGCAGGTCCGGCCGTCGGGGCCGGCGTGGCCGGTTGCACGGGAGCGAACGCGCGCGGGGACGCAGACGCGGCTGGAGCGAACGCGGGCGCGGCCGGCTGGGTGGGCGCGGCTGACTGCCCGGGAGCGAGCGCGTGGGGTGCCTGTGGCAACCCCGACGCAGGTGCGCCACCGATTGATCGAGCGCGCGCTGCTGCGGCGAGCACTTCGATGCTGCGCTCGTGCAGCGCCAGAAACTGCTGATGCAGGTTGGCCTGCGACTCGATGAAGGCGCGCTGCGCTTGGCCAAGCTCGGCCAGCTGGGCCTGCACGACCGTGGCTGCGAAGTTCGAGCCGGCGGGCGCGGGCGCAGGCGCAGGCGCAGGCGTGAAGCTCATGCTCGCGTCCACCGATGCCGGCGCGGGCGTGAAGCTCGTGCTCGCGCTGGGAGCCACCGCGCGCGTCAGCACGGCCGGTGGCTCCGCGCCGATCGGCGGAAGCGAGGGCGCGGGGGCCATGGTCTGGATCGACTGCGAAGCGCTCATGTCATCGTTCTCGTTTCCACGTAGCGGCTGGCTCGCCTGGGGGCGCGAGACGTTCGGCAACCGCAGCGCGACAGCGGGCGGGTGGGCTTCAAAGCCGAGCACGTGCCCAGAGCGCGAGCGCGCCTGCGACCGCTCACCCAGCGCCTCCAGCAGCGTCTCGGTCGAGACCGCCACGCCCGCGGCGAGCAGCGCGGCCGCGGCCTCGACCACAACCTCGAGTCCCCCACCCTTGCGATCCAGGGCCACGATCACCGCGTCGCGGGTGCCCAGGATCTCGCGGATCCACCGACTGCACCCAGCTTGCGGACCCTGCTCCACGAACACGCGGACCCCGTCGGCGTAGGCCCGCTCGATCACCGCCCGAAAGTCGAGCCGCCGATCCGCCTGACCCAGGATCGCGGCGGCGCACGCCTCGGTGCTTGGCGCATAGGCGCCCGCGTGGGCGCACGAGTAGACCCGCAGATCCGGCCGCGGCGTGACGGGCCAGCGGTGCAGGTTTAGCCAGGTCTCGCGGATCTGGGCGAGCTCGGGCACGTGCACGGCGAGGTCGTAGTGCAGTCGCAAGCAGCGAGCCGCGCCAAGCCGGGTCCGCACCCGCGCGCAGCCTTCGGGATCCCCGACGACGATGCCTTCGTGGTCATGGTGGATCACCGACAGGTGCACGCGCGGCTCGGGCTCGACGGCGGCCTCGATCTCGGCGATCGGAGCCACGACCGTCCAGGTCTCCCAGCCCGACGCGGCGGCGGCCGAACCCGGCCCCCACGCGCGCTGAACAGCCTTGCGCGGGCCGCCGATCTGCTCGGTGAACACCCCCGACTCACGACACGCGGCGACCATCGCGTCGTGGTCGGTCCAGATCCCCGTCGCGAACAAAGAGTTGCTCTCGCCGGACGAGTAGCCGATCACCGCGTCGGGCTTCAGGCCAAGCAGGTCCGCGCTGACCCGCGCGTGCAGCTGCGAGACGAACGAGCTGGCCCACAGCTGCTGCAAGGGCTCGACGTCGATCCAGGCGGCCTGGTACGCGGCGGCCAGACCGGGGCTGCGCGCGGCCAGCTCGCGACCGAGGTCCGGGACCGCGTCGAGCAGCGGCTGCGCCATGCCCTCGTAGGCCGCGCCCGCGCCGTTGAACACGAACGCGAGCTCGCCCCCGATCGGCGCGCGCCGAACGAACACGCCCGGTCCGGCCGGCGCGCCTGTACGCAGCTGTCGCAGCGCTCGCTCGATCCGCTGGCCGCGCTCGCCCGGGTTGCTGGCAACGATCACCGCGCGGCACGGCCCCCCGCCGCCGGGTTGCCCGCTGACCAGCGCGCGCTCGAGCGCGGCCTCGTCCGCGGCCGCGAACATCGACAGCGCGGGTGCGATCGGCTGGGGACGCAGGTGTA
>NZ_JMCC02000175.1 GCF_000737335.2 Enhygromyxa salina
GGGCCCGGTTTGACGCCCTGCTGCTCAAGCACGCCAGCGAGCTCGGCTCAACGGTCCGCAGCGCGGCGCCCGTGCAGCGCGGCGCCGTCACCGATCGTGAAGATCAGACCATTCCATTTCGCGGCATGCGGCGGCGCATCGCCGAGGGCATGGTCCGTTCGTACACGACGGCGGTGCATTACACCTACGTCGAGCAGATCGACGTCACCCGCCTCGTCGAGCTGCGCAACCAAGCCAAGGCCGCCGCCAAGCAGCAGGGGGTCTCGCTCAGCTATCTGCCGTTCATCATCAAGGCGGTGTGTCACGCGCTCAAGCGCTTCCCGATCGTCAACGCCGAGCTCGATGAGCCGAATGGTCGGATCATCCTCAAGCAGCGCTATCACGTGGGTATCGCCGCCGCGACGCCGCAGGGTCTGATGGTCCCCGTGATCCACGACGCAGACGCGCTCAGCTTGCTCGACATCGCCCGCGAGGTCGCGCGCCTGGGCGAGGGCGCCAAGGCTGGCACGCTCAGCCGCGACGACCTCAGCGGCTCGACCTTCTCGATCACCAGCCTCGGCACGATCGGCGGGGTGCTTGCCACGCCGATCCTCAACTACCCCGAGGTCGGGATCCTGGGGGTCCACGCAATTCGCAAGGTCCCGGTCGTCACCGAAGACGACCAAATTGGGATCGGTCACATCATGAACTTGTCCGTCTCGTTCGACCATCGCGTCGTCGATGGTTTCGAGGGCGCCAGCTTTCTCCAAGAAGTCCGCCGGTTCCTCGAAGATCCCACGCTCCTGCTCCTCGCTGGGATCTAGTCGGGCTCGCCGCCCGCCGTCACCAGCGCCTGCCCCCTCTCAATCAGCGAGTCCACCATGGCAACAATCAAGAAAACGGCCCTCGTCATCGGCGCCGGCACTGGCGGCTATCCTTGCGCCATCCGGCTCGGGCAGCTCGGCGTCGACGCCATGCTCGTCGAGAAAGACCAACCCGGCGGCGTGTGCTTGAACTGGGGCTGTATCCCCAGCAAGGCGCTGATCTCGGCGACCAAGCTGGCCCACAAGGCCCAGCACGCCGAGCACATGGGTCTGAGCTTTGGCGCGCCGACCACCGACATGCCAAAGATGCAGGTCTGGAAGGCCGGGATCGTCAGCAAGCTGACCGGCGGCGTGAAACAATTGGTCAAGGGCTCGGGCACGCAATACGTGAGCGCGACCGCGGAGATCCTGGGGCCGGGTCGGGTCAAGCTGACCTACGCCGACGGCAAGCCCGACGACATCGTCGAGTGCGAGCACCTGGTGATTGCGACCGGCAGCGTGCCGATCGAGATCCCCGGGTTTGGCGTCGATCAGGTCAAGGTCCGCGACAGCACCGGCGCGCTCGAGCTCGACTTCGTCCCCGAGCACATGGTCTGTATCGGCGGCGGTATCATCGGTCTCGAGCTTGGCCAGACCTTTCAACGACTTGGCACCAAGCTGACCGTGCTCGAGGGCCTCGACCGCATCTTGAGCGTGTGTGACAAAGATCTGGCCCAAGTCGTCGCCCGCCAGATCAAGCAAGACGGCGGCGAGATCGTCACCAACGCGATGGCGAAGGGCTACACCGAGCGCGACGGCAAGCTGTGGGTCCGCGCCGAAGTTGGCGGTCAGTCAAAAGAGTATCCGGCTGATGTCGTGCTCGTCGCCGTGGGCCGGCGGCCGGTCGCCAAGGGGTTTGGGCTCGACAAGCTCGGCGTCGAGCTCGACGAGCGGGGATTCATCAAGGTCGACGCCCGCCAACAGACCAACGTGGCCAAGGTCTATGCGGTTGGAGACGTGTGCGGCCAGCCGATGCTGGCGCACAAAGCCAGCCACGAGGGCGAGGTCGTCGCCGAGGTCATCGCGGGTAAGAAGACCGTCAACGACGCCCGCACGATCCCCAACGTCGTATTTACCGAGCCAGAGATCGCCTCGGCGGGGCTCGGCGAGGCCGAGGCCAAGCAGGCCGGTCACAAGATCGAGATCGGCAAGTTCCCGTTCTCGATCAGTGGCCGGGCCATGGCGATCGACGAGACCAACGGGTTCGTGAAGGTCATCATCGACAAGTCGGACAATCGCGTTCTGGGCATTCACGTGGTCGGCCCCGAAGCCAGCGACCTGATCAGCGAGGCGGCGCTGGCGATCGAGATGGGCGCGTTCGCAGAAGACATTGCTCTGACCGTTCACCCACACCCAACCCTTGGCGAGGCTGTGATGGAAGCGGCCAAGCACGCGCTGGGTGAGGCCATCCACGTCGGAAATCGACGGCGCTGAGTGAAATCAACCGCTGTTCGCGCGCTGCGCCGCTCTTTGTTGCCGCAACGTTTCAGTACCCCGAGGCGCCCGAAAGCGGGCGTCTCGTCGTTTAAGAACGACGTTAGAATGTTCGCTGCACTCGTCGCCCGCGCTAAAAAGTACCCCATACAGACTGGTCACTGCTCTTGGGTTCAGTGTAGCAGGTGACAGAGATCGTCTCTGTGCCATTGCAATGCTCCGCGGTCGATCGACGCGATCAGGATCGAAGGGTCTGGATCCAACTATGTCCAAACGCCGTGAAATCCCCCGAATTCGAGATCGCGCGGCATATCTGCGACTCCAATACCACGTTGGCCAACACCCTAAAGCAGGCCCGGATCGATCCCTGCGAATCACATTCTGGGCGTGACCACAAAGCGAGCGTCATGGACATGAATCGAGCTAGGGATGGGGCGCACATAACCGTTTGAAAAAAACTGACTTGGCCCCCTGTCATTTCGAGATCTTTCGTGCATAAATGCCGCCATGGCCAATCTCTCCAGCGCCTTTCAGGATGCCCTCGCTGACCAGTCCAAAGCTGCACTGGTTGCGATCATCGCTAAGAACCCCGGAACTACGGTCAGGGATCTGAAGCAACTCGTCAGTGACAACCCCATGCTCGGTTCGATCACCCTTGGTGGTCTTCTGGGCGTTGACGGTCCTGCTCGGGGTCGCGGTGGTCGTCCCAAGGGTTCCGGTTCCACCGTTGCTCCCGCTGCTGCCGCCGGTGCAGTTGCTGTTGGTGGTGCCCCGCGCAAGATCGGCAAGGCCGCTCCGCGCAAGGGTGCAGCCCACAAGCGCAATGTTCGTACCGAAGCCGGTCGTGAAGCACTCGACAAAGAGGTGCTCGAAGCGCTTACGGCGCACGGTGGTGAGGCTGTCGCGGCGACCCAGCTTCGTCAGTCACTCAACGCCGATCCGACCCAGCTGCGTACTTCCCTCAATCGCCTGATCGAGCGTGGCCTGGTGACCTTCACCGGCAAAGCTCGCGGCACCCGTTACTCGCTGTCCTAGCGCGTGGTTTTGGCCAAGCCCTGCCGGCTTGGGTCATCCCCTCACTGTTGTACAAACCCCGGGTGGCTTTGCCGCTCGGGGCTTTGGTGATCGTGCGATCACGTGCTCACGTGATCATGGGGTGTAGACCGGATCGATCGCGTGCCAAGGGCCCGATGGACCGGCTGTTCGCAGTCGCAGGCGCTCGAGGGTCGCCAAGAACCGTGAACGGGGCCACTCGACCGCCCCGAAGCGCTCGAGGTGATCCGTGTGTACTTGGCAATCGATCAGCTCGAAGCCCCACGACTCGAGCTGGGTGACCAGCTGTACGAACGCGATCTTCGAGGCATCCGGCGCCACGGCGAACATGGACTCGCCACAAAACACGCCGCCGACGACGACCCCATAGACGCCGCCGACGAGCTGCTCGCCATCCCAGGCCTCGACGCTGTGTGCGTGGCCAAGCCCAGCTAGCTGCTCGTACGAGGCCATCATGTCTGCGGTGATCCAGGTGCCATCTTGATCGTGTCGAGGCACTTCGGCGCACCGGCGTATGACCTGATCAAAGGCCGTGTCAAAGCTCAGCCGATAGGGCTGACGACGGAGGCTCTTTCGCAAGCTGCGATTGACTCGTAGCGCGCGGGGCTCGAGCACGAAGCGAGGATCGGGGGAGTGCCACAGGATCGGCAAGCCCTCGCTGTACCAAGGAAAGATGCCCCGGTTGTATGCATCGAGCAGGCGAGCGGGTCGCAGATCCCCCCCGATTGCAACCAGCCCGCGGGCGTCGGACTGCTCGGGATCAGGAAGTGGTTGGTCTCCGCGAATGAGGCGAACGGGCACGGGTTACTCTGGCAACAGGCGGGCGAGGAGGGAGTTGGGGTTGCGCTGGCGGGCCCACGCTGCGAGCGCGAGCACGGGCCGCTCAACGGCGAACAACGGCGCAAACGCGACCCCGGACAGGGGATACGCGAACACGATCGCCATGATCGCGACAACGCCAAGGTGAAAGCACCAGATGCCAATCGACCATACCCACGCGAGGCGGCGGCCGACCAGCGCCAGCGGTGCCCCGAGCTCGAGCATGATGCTGAGCCATGACAGCGGCACGAATACGGCTGGGAACGCACATAGCGCGGCGCCGATCGGCGAGTGCATGCTGCCGAGCTCTTGCTTGCGCAAGTTGTCCCAGCCGACGTGACTGAGCAGCACGTCGCCGTCGAGCCACGCCCAACCGGCGTTGCGGAGCTTGGCGACGCCCGCGAGCACATAGGCCAGCGCGGTGACGGTTGCCATCAATTTGGGGCCCCAGCCGTAGCGGGGATCCTCTTCCTTGCTGCAGGTCTGCCCGCGGGCGTCGAGCGACCACGCGTCGCTGGCCGGGAGTATCGCGACAATCAGGGTGTGGACGACCAGCAGATTTTCGGTGTGGAAGACCATGCCCCACGAGTTGCGGTAGCTGGCCACCCACAGCAGCCCGAGCGCGTAGATCGGGCCCGACACGCGAAATCGCCAGCCAAGCAGCGCCGGGATCCCGACGATGACCGTGGCGAGCCAGATCCCCGCGCCAAGCCCGACGCCAAGCGGCGCGTCGAGCAACGAGACGACCCCAGTGGGCGCGAACTGTTCGGGCGCGAAGCGCAGGTTGGCGAGCAGCAGCGGCGCGTAGCCGATCAGCCAGACCAAGCCATAGGCAATGATCAAGACCCGCAAGGTTGCGAGTCGCAGCGCGGGAGCTGGAAAGTCGAACACGCTTCGCGACGGGTCGCTTCGCTCGGGACTTGGGGACCGACTCATGCGCCGTCCTTGGGGATCTCGCAGCGTGCCCGCCGACGCAACTTTAGCGGGACCTTGCCGTCCGCCTCGACAAAGTAGGTGCGGGGATCGAAGCGGCGGCTCTGGACTTCGAGGCGCACGATCTGCGCAAACTCTGGATCATCCGCCACGCGGGCGGCGACCTGCTCACATAGGGTCTTGGGTCGTCGCCGGCGCACGGCGATACGAATGGTCTCGGCGGCCTGCATGACCTCGACATTGGCGACCAGCCGCGGTGGGATCGGGCGTTCGTTCTCGTTGGCGTCAAATCCAACGATCACGTGGATCCACGCCTGCTTGCGGACCGAAGAGAACATTGGATAGGTCGAGAGCGGGAACGAGTCACGCGGGGGGTCACGCAGCGCAGGGGCGACCACCGCGGCCACGACCACCGCAGACACCAGCAGCGCTGGCCCCCGCCGAAACGGCCGGCGAGCGGGGGCGGTGGGCTTGGCCTGGGTCACTCTTCGCCCGGCGCCTTGGTGGGGAGCTCGTCGTAGATCCACGCGCCGCCGTGCCCGAGCGCGGACCAGGCGTGCTGGGTGTAGTCGATGCGGATCTCGGGCGCGCTCATGGACTCGGAGAAGCCCCCGACGACCGTGCGGTGTGGCGTGCAGGCGAAGCAGTTGTCCTGGTTCCACTGCTGCCGCAGCAGGAATTCGATGACGGTGTGCATCTGCTCGACGTCGGCGCTGATGTCTTCGCCGCGGGCCTGCTTGAGCGCGATCGCGGCGGCCATGCCCTCGCCAAAGCCCGCGGCCGGGGTGTTGACCGGGGTCAGGATGTTGCCAAACGAGTAGCCGCCATGAAACTCGCGGGCCACGTCGGAGCTCTCGTCGAGCACCAGGCGGGCCTTGTAGGTCATGTAGTCGATGCAGTAGCGCTCGTACGCGTCATTGCGGTGGTGCTCGAGCGAGGCCCTTGCCGCCATGCAGTGCCAGTTCTCTTCGAGCCAAAAAAAGTCGCGCACGAAGGTGGCCCAGTAGGGCCCGGTGTAAAACGCCATCGCGCGCTCGACCGCCTCGTGGAGGACCTCGGCGCTGGGCAGACCGGCGGCGGCGGCGGCGTCTGGCTCGTCGAGCGCGAGCTTCTCTGCCAGGCTCAGGGCGAAGATCGCCTGGCCGCCCGCGTACATCGGCTCGGGCCCGTCGATGATGTGGCCACCCGCGATGTCGTAGAGCGGATAGAAGCTGCCGTTGTCGCGCTGCATCGCCAGCAAGAACCGGGTCATGCCAGCGAAGGTGCGGTCGTGTTTGTTACCGATGTGCTCGCGGCAGCGCGCGAACGCGATCGCCGGCAGCGCGGTTGAACCCAGGTCGGCCTGCTCCGAGCGCGCGCGCTTGGTCAGCGGCGTCAATTCGCCGGCCTCGCGCGCGTGCCGGGCCATGAACTTCAGCGACAGCCCAGCCACGCGGCGGGTCCGGCGGGCGTCGTTGCCAAGCTCGCACATGACCAAGGTCGTGCCGGCCTGGCGGGGCAGGTTCCAGTTGTTGAGCTCTTGGTCGCCCGTGAACGGATCCAGGGTGTAGCGGAACCGGCCGTCCTTCAGCTGGGCCTTGGCGATGTGAACGTCGGCGGCCTCGCGGGCCTGGTCGAGGCTGTTTTGGCTGAGCCGGACCTCGCGCTTGTGCATGCGCACCAGCGAGGTGTGCAGGCCGTTGCGGGTGACCATGTAGCTCAGGGTCTCGATCCGGGTCAGGCCCTCGAGCAGCCGCCACGCCTCGATGTCCGCTGGTCGCTCGGTCGCCTTGCCGCTCTCGATCAGCCGCGCGAGCCGCCCAGGATTGCGCTGCTCTCGGTCATAGCGAAGCACCTGCTCGGGCACCTCGAAGCCCAGCGCGTCGCGCAGCTCGACGGCCGAGATCCCCACGCGAAAGTCGGGCACGAAGGGCAGCGGCAAGTTGGCGGTGAACTGGCTCAGCGCGACGAGCTGCCACGGCATCAGGCAGTGGTGCTCGTCGCACACTCCGTCGAGGCCGGGGCGCAGCGAGAACATGTCGAGCGCGGGGACCCGCGAGCGCAGCGGCGCGACCCCGCTGATCACGTCGATCTTCACGGGCGCGCGCAGGGCCTCGGACTCGATCAGGGCGACGATCGCCGGGATCAGCTCGGCCGGGGCGGCGCGGATGCAGCGGGTCGCCGGCTCGACCGCGGCGATCTCGTCGGGCTTGGCTGACGGCTTCTTGCTCAACACCAGGTAGGTCACGACCGCTGCCGACTCGCCGGACTCGAGATCCGGGACGCAGGCGACAGGCGCCGTCGTGAACAGCGAGGGCACGCGCAGCTTCGCGTGCCGGTAGCCGCCCTTGACCTTCTGGATGGGCCCCTCGGTCGGGACCTCTGGCAGCACGCCCCAGTGCTCGATCTGCTTGGACAGCTCCGCGAACAGCAGGGCCTCGACCACGTCGTTTTGCACGCTCGGGTTGTTGCGATCGAGCAGGTCGAACTCACCGGGCAGCGGCGTCGGCTCGGCGTGACCGTTCTCTGCCTGTCGCAGCGCGCCCAGGGTCCACACGCACAGCAGCAGCGGCATCGCAGCGGCCGCGCCCGGGTTGTAGCTGCGCCGCCACGTCGCGGCCAGACCCCACGCCGAGATCGGCACGCTCAGCAGCGCGACCAGCCCGGCCACCGCCAGCAACCCCGCGCCGATGCCCTCGCCCAGCGAGCCGTACAGACCCGCGAGGTAGCTCGCCGAGCTGCTCAGCTCCCAGGCCAGCCAGCCAAACACGATCAGCCCAAACGCCGAGCTGACCCGCCAGATCGGCGCCAGCGCCCGCAGGCCCAAGGCCGCCGACACAGCCGTCAATCCGTGCCCAAGCGCGAGCAGGTAGCAGACGATCGTGAAGCTCGACCAGTCGCTCCACGGCAGCTTCGCGCCTGCCCACGCAAAGATCAGCCCATGCAGTCCGGCGAGCAGGGCCAGCGACCAGCGCGGCAGCTGGCGCGGGCTCGGATCGGCCGGTCCAGCCGGCTTGGGGTTCGCCTCGGCTTGGCCCGTCGACATCGCCGCGAGAATACAGGGTGTTGTCAGCCCGGGCGAGACGCCCTCGATCGCGCTGAAACCAGGCTCTCTCGTCCAACCAGAACAACCTCGCCCGAGCTGAGAACAGCTGCTACGTTCGCCTGGTGAGCGAGGGAGCTGGCGCCGGTGCGGACGAAGACCGCTTGGGCCCTGCGGTGCGGGCGAGCTACCTGCGTGCGCTGCTGTTCGCTTGCGACGAGTTTGGCCCGCCGGCAATGGAGATCCGCGAGCAACTTGGCGACACCCATCAGACCAGCATCGAGTGCGCAGGTCCGCTGGTGTGGTTGCCGATCGAGGCCGACATCGCGCTGCAGCGCGCGCTCGCCCGGGTGCTGGGGGCCGAGCGTACCCGCGCGTTCGTGCTCGCGAACCTGCGCGAATTCATGGCCGCGTCGATCTTGCAAAACATCGTGCAGACCGCGGTGGGTCTGTTTGGGCTCGACCCGGGCTCGTTCGCCCGCTTGCTGCCGCGGGCGTGGGGCATGCTCTATCGCGACTGCGGCCGGTGGAGCGTGAGTCGCAGCCTGGACCCCGATCGCGCGCGCGCCCGCGAATGGCGCGAGGTCCAGATGTGTCTGTCCAGGCTCCCGCAGGCGTGCGCCAGCGAAGACGCCTGGCTCGCCGCGGTCGCCACGGTCCAACATGCGCTGCTGATCCTGTGTGGTCGGGCCCACGACGAGGGCGAGGGTGAGGTCGAGCTGCTCGAGCGCGTGCTCGACGAGCCGTCGCAAGTCGTGTTTCGTCTCGCATGGAAGAACCGGTAATCTAGGGCTCCGTGGTTCAGCCCGTGACAACCCCGAGCATGGCGTTCCTCTCCACACCCAGGGAGCTCAGGCATGTGTAGGATCTTCGGGTTTCGATCGGTGATGCAGAGCCAGGTGCACCGCAGCCTGGTCAGCGCCGACAATGCGCTGATCCAGCAGAGCGAGCACAACCCAGACGGCTGGGGCGTGGCGTACTACGTTGGCGGGGCCCCGCACGTGGTCAAGAGCGTGGCCACGGCGGTGTCGGACGAGATGTTCCGCCACGTGTCTGGGGTCGTGACCTCGGAGACCGTGGTTGCCCACGTACGCAAGGCGACCCAGGGGAACCTCACGGTGTTCGACACCCACCCGTTTCAGTACGGCAGCTGGGTCATGGTTCACAACGGCAACATCGCCAACTTCGCGGCGATCCGTGACGACCTGCTGGATCGCGTGCCGCCCGTGCTCCGGCGCTTCATCTTGGGCCACACCGACAGCGAGGCGCTGTTTTATCTGATGCTCGGCAAGATGGCCGAGCGCTGCGATCTCGAGCGTCGCGGCTACCCGTTGGAGGATCTCGCCAGCGCCGCCCGCGAGGCGATCGACCTGGTCAGCGAGCTCGCCGGCGAGCTGTGTGAAGACGACGGCGCTGATCCGCTCTCCAATAATTTTTTGACCTTCGTGATCACCAACGGCCAGACCATGCTCGCCCACCAAGGCGGCAAGATCCTGCACTGCTCGACCCACAAAAAGCACTGCCCGGATCGAGACACGTGCCCGTATTGGGCCGACGAGTGCGAGCGCAAGGTCGAGGGCGGCTTCGTCAGCCACCTGGTGTTCTCGAGCGAGCCGCTGCTGGGCGACAACGTGTGGGAGCCGATGCGGGTTGGCGAGATGATCGGCGTGGACTGGCGCATGCAAATGCAGCGGTTCCCCCGTCCCCGCGCGGGCGGGGACGGGCTGCTGGGGCGGTGACATGATCCCGGTGTGGTCAACTCGGCTCACACAACCGATTTGCGGCTTCGGAGCAGGTGAGCGACACCGGTGAGCAGCGCGAACGCGAGGAAGGCCCAGAACAGGATCTGGGCGATCGAGGCGGCGCCGGCAGCGATGCCGCCGAAGCCGAACACGGCGGCGATGAGTGCGATGATGAAAAAGACGAGCGCGTAGTACAGCATTGGAGTTCCTTTCATCCCCACACCTTGCGACGTCTGTGCCACCCGCGAGAACGGGCCATGGAGCCGCTCTGCGCATGATCGTCGTGCCAGCCAGACCCGCCGTGCACCCCGTCGTGTCGCGATGACACGCCGCAGATCGAGGAGCGAAGCGACCAGACGTGGCAGCGCCAGCAGTCGGCGAAGCACCCGTACACGTCCGCCGAAGCACCAGTACACGTCCGCCGAAGCCACCCGAGCCCCCTCTCAGGGGGCCAATCATGCGGATGCGAACAGCCAGCCCCGAGGAGCGAAGCGACCAGACGCGAAGCGGCTGCAGTCGGCGAAGTCTAAGGTCTATGTGGGGGTCTCGAGGAACCGGCCTTGGCCGGCGCGTAGGACCTCGATGTCGCCGCTCACATCGAAGCGCAGCACCGTCGAGGGTTCGGGCCAGATGTGGCCGGCGTCGATCATCAGGGCGATCTCGCGGGCGTAGCGACTCTCGAGCTCTTGCGGATCCTCGAGCTCCGGCGTGTCTTCACCTGGGGTCACCGACCCCGTCAGCAGCGGCTCGCCAAGGTGCTCGACCAACATCGTGCTGACCTTGTGGTCTGGCAGCCGCATGCCAACTTCTTGCGCGCGGTTCTTCATGGCCCGCGGCACGTCCGAGGTCGCCTTGAGCACGATCGTGTAGGGGCCCGGCAACAGCCTGCGGACCACCCGAAACGCGGTGTTGCTCATGACCCCGTAGCGGCCCATGTCGTTGAGGTTCTCGACCATCATCGTCAGGGGTTTTTGATGCTTGGCGTGGATGCCCTTGAGCCGGCGCAGCTCCGAGATGCCCTTGCTGCTAGACAGCGCGCAGCCGAACGCGTAGCCGGTGTCCGTTGGATAGATGATGACCTCGCCGCGCCGCAGCGCGTCGACGGCCGGGGCCAGCTTGCGCGGGTCGGGGCGGTCGGGGTCGATGCGCAGGCGCGCGAAGGTGTGCTGACGATCGGACATGCCAAGTGGGGGGAGCGGCCGCGGAGAGTAGCAGGGATCGATTATGACCCCCACATAGACCTTAGACTTCGCCGACTGCGGCCGCTGGCGCGTCCGGTCGCTTCGCTCCTCGGGGCTGGCTGTTCGCAGGGGCATGATTGGCCCCCTGGAAGGGGGCTCGGGTGGCTTCGGCGGACGTTTACTGGTGCTTCGCCGACTGCGGCCGCTGGCGCGTCCGGTCGCTTCGCTCCTCGGGGCTGGCTGTTCGCAGGGGCATGATTGGCCCCTGGAAGGGGGCTCGGGTGGCTTCGGCGGACGTGTACAGGTGCTTCGCCGACTGCGGTCAGGCTTGGCGCAGGCGATCCGTGAGCCAGCTGATCCCCCGCGAGACCAGCGCCAGCGCCACCAAGAGGGCGTAGGGATCGTAGGGCACGCGTAGCCGCGGGGCGCCGAAGAACAGCGCGGAGATGATCAGGATCGACAGAAACTGCAGCGCGCACACGCCCAGGCCGGCCTGGCGGTCGCGCTTGGCTGGGGTCGCCGAGTGGGCCTGGGCCCAGCCAAGCAGCGCGATGATCATCCCCAGCAGGGACACTGGCGCGAGCACGGCGGCGATGTCGCGACCGCGGACGGCGAGCGGCAGCAATTGCGGCGCCCGCCGATCCGAGCTCTCGGGCCACGGCCGCGCCACGACCCACAGCAGCGCCATGTTGGTGACCGAGTAGCGCAGCTGCCCGGCGTTCCCCGTTGCGGCGTAGCAGCGCTTGCGGATCTCTCGGTGGACCTTCGCGTCACCGATGTAGCCAACCAAGTCGATGCTCTCGCCGCCGAGGGCAGGACGCAGCGCCAGCGGGTGCTCGGGGCCTTTGCGCCCGAGCGCTCGAAACCCGGGCAAGCTGATGCGGCGATCCGCGGCGGGCTCGCCCGTTCGTTGCGCCGACTCGAGATCGCTCTGGCTCGAGTACGCGCGCGTGACGATGTTGTGGCAGCGCCCCGCCGTGAGGTTCATGCTGCCGTTCTCGGCGACCCCTCCGAACGAGCCGGTGTACACGCGGACGCGGATCACCGAGAGCGCGAGCGCGAGCGCGAGCGGCAGCGCGAACAGCAGCGCGACGCGAAGGTTGACCCGCCGCGACCAGCTGCCACGGATCCGATCTGCGTCGCGGTGCCGCCGATCCCACAGCCACGCCGCGCCCAACAACAGCAAGAACACGGCGGACTGCGGGCGCAGAACAAACGCGAACGCGGCGAAGATCCCCGTCCACACGGCGCCGCGACCGGTCTGAATCAGCCGGACGACCCCGAGTGTCATCGCCAACAGCACGCAGGTGTAGGGCGTCTCGCTGATGAAGAACCCAGCGTGCGAGACCAGCGGGACCCACACCACGAGCACGGTCCCCAGCGCGGCGGCTGGCCAGTGCGGCCGCCCAGCTTGGACGCCGTTCGCGCGTCCGTGGGGCAGCACCTGCACGCCGAGCAAGTAGCCAAGCACCACCGTCGCGGCCGAGCACCCCGCCCAGATCAAGCCGGCGAACTCCAGGGCAGACTCCCCGGGACCCATGAGCAGCATGGGGATCGCCAACAGCGCATGGGTTCCCCAGGCCTGCCAGACCATCTCGCGCATGCCGGGGTGGACCTCGAAGTTGGCGACGAGTCGGGCCCGATACACGTAGTGCGCCATGTCGCTGAAGACGTGGTCGCGCGGGGGGTGGACCCACACAACCCAGATCAGTCGGCTGAGCACCGCAGCCGCGAGCAGCGACCAAAACACCCAGTCGCGGGATGTCCCTGCGGGTGACTGCGAATCTGGCGCGTCCACGAGCGGCCATGATATGCTGCCGCCGGTCCGCGGAGATTGTTCTACATGCTCGAGCTCAAGAATTGTCGTCGTCTCCTTGCCTTCGGCTTGGCCCCTCGCGGCATCGTGCGCACGATCGGCCTGAGCGTGCCCGTGTTGGCGCTGCTGACGTCGGTCGGCTGTAGCCGCGACGAGCTGGCACCCGACTGCTTCGAGATCGATCCCGACACGGGCATCTGCCTGGTCCCAGATCCCGGCGGCACGGCGGTCGGGGTCAACTGCGAGATGTTCCCGGACGGCGCGGTCGGAGCCCAGTACAGCTTCACCCCCCCCGTTGGCGGCGGCAGCGGCAACTACAGCAACTGGATGGCCTCCAACTTGCCGCCCGGACTGACCATCGATCCAAACACCGGTGAGATCTCGGGCGTCCCCGAAGAGCCCGGCAACTTCGAGTACCAAGACATCACGATCACCGTGTTCGACGAGGGCAAGGGCCAGTCCTTCGACGCCAGCTGCGGCCCGCTGCTGGTCAACGAGCGGCTCAACGCCAACTTGGTGCGGAAAGAGCCGCTCCACTGCATCCCGCACACGGCCTCCAAACAAGAGATGATCGAGTTCCTCGACGGCGGCGACGGGACCGACATCACCTGCAGCGCGCTCAACGACAATGGCCTTCCGTGCCCGCTCGGCGACGGCAACGGCCGGCCGCCGCCCGGCATCACCTTCAACGAGTCCAGCTGCACGCACTCGGGCAACATCACGGGCAACCGCCGCGGGACCTGGGTGTGGATGGTGGAGATCGAGCAGAGCGACCTCAAGACCCGGGTGCCGTTCTGCGCAAGCAACGACGTCGACACCTTCCACGACATCACGGTCACCGCCAACGCCGTCGACGAGTCCGACCTCAAGCCCGGCCTGCTGGAGTTCGATCCCAACATGGCGCTGGGCTTCGGCAACGACAGCTACGAGTGGAAGATCGACGATCCGGCCTGCGTCAACGATCCCTCGCTGTGCAGCAGCTACGGGTTCCGCTTCGACGTGACCTGCTCGCCCTTCGATCCGCCCTTCGTGCTCAACGGGATGAGCACGGTCACCGGCATGGCGCACGGCATGGACGCGACGGGCCCAACCCCCAGCCCCGGCTTTGCGACCCGGCCGTTCGTCGCCTCGTTCGAGATGCTCTACTGCACCTCTGACAACGGGGCCGACTGCGACGTCGACGACCCCAACTTCGACCAGAACGCGCAGACCCAGTACCACTTCGACGTGGTCGGGTACCCCGTGCTCGGCAACCCATGACCCTCGACGGGCTGAACTCCCTCCTGTGAACACCCCGCGGAGCACAGCCTCCAGCGTGCGCGAGCAAAAGCTCGCGCGCGTGATCGACCGCGAGGTCGCGCCGATCTGGCACGATCGCTTCGCGCGCCTGTTGATGCGCGAGCTGCCCAGCGCCCCAGAGACCTTCGCGCTCGACATCCACAGCGGGGCCGGCCACACCACCGCCGAGCTGCTGCAGCGGCTCGACGAGAGCTCGCGCATCGTCGCGCTTGGTCGGGACCCGTGGTTGATGCAGGTGTCCAAGACTCGCGTGCGACCCGAGTGGAAGCGCCGCGTGTACTTCAAGTCCGGTGACATCGACGACGTCACCGACATGAACGACGACACCTACGATCTGGCGATCGCCAACTTGGTGTTGGGCGAGCAGGTCGTCGAGTGGCTGCCCGCGCTCGCGGAGCTAATCCGCGTGACCAAGCCAGGCGGGCAGGTGCTGGCCACGCTGCCGCTCTCGGGCACCTGGCGCGAGGTCGAGGACATGTTCGAAGAGGTCCTGCGCGACGAGGACATGCGCCGCGAGGTTGCGACCTTGCAGATGCTGCGTCGCCGCCGGCCCACGCCCTCGCAGCTGGTCGCGGGGCTGCAGAGCATCGGGCTGACCGAGCAAGACTTCGTCGTCGAGCACGAGCACTTCGAGCTGTTGTTTCGCAGCGGCCGCGAGTTCTTGTTCGCGCCGGTCATCGAGCACGGCCCGCTGCGTCTGTGGAAGGCGATCATCGGCCGGGCCGAGAAGCCGCAGGCGCTGTTTTGGCGGTTCAAAGAGGCGATCGACACCTACTACGCTGGCCACGTGTTGGCCGTGAACGTCGTCGCTGGCCTGGTGCGCGTGCGCGTGCCCGGTGGGCCCGCAGACAACTTCTCGTCCAGCTATTGGCGCCGATACCCAACCCTGGCGAAGCTCTGGGGCGGCCTGGGTGGTGAGCCCGACGCTGGCGAAGCCTCCGAAGAAGACTTCGAATTTGATCTCGACATCGATCTCGACGAGGCCGACGCTGCGATCGATGCGCTTACCGATGAGCCCGACACGGCCGCGGACGACGGCACGCAATTTCCCGAGTCGCTCGACGAGATCGGCACGGTCGGATTCGCGGATGCAGGCCGGGGCTTCACGGACATGGAGGTCAGCGGCGCCAACGAGCTGCCCGCGATCGAGGACGTCGCGCTTGGCGGTGACGCAGACGACATGTTCGCCGGTCTGCTCGAGGAGCTCGACGCCGAGGAGGCGGCGGCCGCCGAGATCGCGGCCGAGGACGCCGAGGTCGAGGCCGCCGTGCAGCCGCGCAAGCATCAATCTTCAGGGCGGGCGGCGACGCTCGGTGCTGTGGAGCACTCGCCGCTGCCGGGCAAGCTGCCGCGCAAGCCCGGCGAGAGCGGTGTCTCGCCGATCCCACCAGGTTCCCGCAGCACAGGTTCGGGTCCGGCTGCGACGGCCAAGCCGATCGCTCGGGTGCCACTGGCGAGCCGGCTACCGGGACGCAACCCAGGCGAGAGCGGCACGGGCCCGATCCCCGGCAAGCTGCCGCCCGCGCCCAAGCTGGGCGAGAAGCTGCCGCCACGCCCACCGGGGGGCAATGGGGGCAGCCTCGCCAGCAGGCTGCCGCGTCGCACGGGCTCGGGGATCCATCCGCTGCCGCCCATTCCGTCCCCGTCGGGCACCTCGCTCGCGGCGCCGGGCGAGGCGCGTCGGACCCCAACGGACACCAAGGCGCTGCTCGCCAGGCTGGGCAAGCGCGGCGACACCCAGTCCGGGGTCAAGCCGCTCCCGCGCCCGCCGGTGGGACCACCGCCTTCAATCGCGTCACCGCCAGCTGCAACACCACCGCCGCCGCGGGTGACGAAGCCCGGCGAGGAAGATCCCTTCGCATCCATGGAAGAGGACATGGACGAATTCGAAGAGATCGATGATCTCGAGAGCTCGCTGGTTGGGGGTGAGATCGACGAGGACGATGACTTCGCCGACAGCTTCGGCAACGTCTCGCCTGACCCCTCCGCTGGCCGCTCGGGTTCACGTCCGATCCCGCCGCCGCCGCCCGGCCGGAAAAAGACCAAGTGATGCGCGCCGCCAGCTTGGTCACGGCGGCGCTCGTGATCTCGACGCTCGCGTGCTCGCGCGACGCGGATCCGGCCGCGCGCACGAGCGACGCCACGCGCCAGGTCGCGGCTGAAGCAGCGCCAGCGCAACCAACCCAGACCGCAGCCGAGGCCGCGTCCTTGGTCCGCGAAGACGGCACGATCTTCGCCGAGACCGAGCTGATGGGCACGCGGGTCTCGATCAATTTGTGGGTGGGGGGCGGCGACGCGCTCGCAGCTAGCGAGGCCATGACCGACGCGATCCACGAGATGGCCAGGATCGAGGACATCGCCTCGGAGTGGCGGGCCACGAGTGACCTGACCCGCGTCAACGAGGCCGGCGGCGCTCCCGTCAAAGTCGCCCCCGAGCTGATCGAGATCCTCACCCGCGCGGCCGCGATCTCGGCCGAGACCGACGGCCTGTTCGACGTCAGCTTTTACGGCGTTGGGCAGCTGTGGCGGTTCGAGCCCGGCGCCGAGCCCCCGACCAAAGACCAGATCGCCGCGCTCCTACCCAGCGTCGACTGGCGGTCGATCGAGCTCGATCCGGGGGCCGGCACCGTTGCGCTGCGCAAGCCCGGCATGAAGGTGGGTCTGGGCGCGATAGCGAAGGGCTACGCGGTCGATCGCGCCTCGGCGGTGTTGCGCTCGCGCGGGTTCGCCAACCACATCGTGGAAGCCGGCGGCGACACCCAAGTCAGCGGGCAAAAAGGCGACAAGCCGTGGCGGGTTGGCGTCCAGGATCCCAAGCAGGCCGCTGGCCGCATTGGGCATATCAGCGCCAAGGACGAAGCGGTCGTCACCTCGGGCAACTACGCGCGGTTTTTCGAGTGGGAAGGCGTGCACTACACCCACATCTTGGATCCGCGCACCGGCTGGCCGATCCCCGTTGACCGCAGCCCGAAGAGCGTGACGCTGGTGGCCAGCAACGCGACCAACGCAGACGCCTACTGCACGGCCGTCAGCGTGATGGAGCCGGCGCAGGGGCTCGCGTTCGTAGACGCCCACCCGGAGCTCGAGGCTGTGATCATTGGGCCGGACGATGTGCTGTATGTGTCGGCTGGGTTGAAGGATCGCTTCGTCGACGAGCGCGAGTGATCGCCCAGGCTAAACGTTGAAGCGGAAGTGCATCACGTCGCCGTCGCGGACCACGTATTCCTTGCCCTCGACCCGCATCTTCCCGACGGCCTTCACAGCCGCGTCGGACTTGAGCTCGACCAGCGTCTCCCAGTCCACCACTTCGGCGCGGATGAAGCCGCGCTCGAAGTCGGTGTGGATCACCCCGGCGGCCTGCGGCGCCTTGGTGCCGCGCTTGATCGTCCACGCGCGGCACTCTTTTTCGCCGGCGGTGAAGTAGGTGATCAGATCCAGCAGTGAGTAGGCGGTGCGGATCAGCTTGTTGAGCCCGGGCTCTTCGAGCCCGATCTCGGCCAGGAATTCTTTGCGCTCGTCGGGCTCGAGCGCGGCGATCTCAGCCTCGTTGTTGGCCGAGATCACGACGACCTCGGCGCCGCTCGGCGCGACGTGATCGACGAGGCGCTTGACGAGCGGATCTTCGAGCCCGGCCGCGAGCTGATCCTCGCCGACGTTGGCGACATAAAACACCGGCTTGGCGGTGAGCAGGTCGAGCTCGGCGAGCACGGCCGCCTCGTCGACGCTGAGCTCGAGCTCGCGCGCGGCCTTGCCCTCGTTGAGCTCGGCGATCACCCGCGGGCACAGCTCGAACGCGAGCTTCTCTTGCTTGTCCCCGCTCTTGCTCTGCTTGCGGGCCCGCTCGAGCCTGCGCTCGAGCGACTGCAAGTCTCGCAAGATCAGCTCCGTGTCGATCGTCTCGACGTCGTCGATCGGATTGACCTTGTTGGCGACGTGCTGAATGTTGTCGTCCTCGAAGCAGCGGACCACGTGGGCGATCGCGTCGACGCTGCGAATGTGGGCCAAGAACTGGTTGCCCAGCCCCTCGCCCTTGCTGGCGCCCGCGACAAGGCCGGCGATGTCGACGAACTCGACCGTGGTCGGGACGGTGCTCTTGGGCGTGATCACCTGGATCAGCGCGTCGAGGCGTGGATCCGGGACCAGCACGATGCCGTGGTTGGGCTCGATCGTGCAGAACGCATAGTTGGCTGCCTCCGCGCCCGCGTCGGACAGCGCGTTGAACAGCGTGGACTTGCCGACGTTGGGGAGGCCGACGATGCCTACAGACAGAGCCATGGTGGGCCCGGAGGTAGCACGGCCGCGGGCGCTTTTACAGCTACCGCGGTCGTTCGCGGACGGTCGAGTCCTCGATCCGCACCGCCTTGGTCGCCAGGGCGTCGGCCTCTTCGTTGCCCTCTTGACCGGCGTGACCGCGCACCTTCAGCAGCTCGAGCTTGGGGAACTCGGGCAGCCTGGCCTTGATCTTGTCGATCAGCTGGACGTTCTTCTTGGCCTTCCAGCCGCCGATGAGCACCCCGAGCGACCAGCCGCTGTCGGTATAGAGGTGGATCGTCCGCTCGCGCTCGTCCTCGCCGAGATCCTCGATCGCGCGGAGGATCGCGCGGAGCTCGGCGACGTTGTTGGTCGCCTCGCCGATGTACTCGCTGATCTCGCTGATCTTGTCCGGCCGCACGATGTGCACGCCGATCCCAGCGGGCCCAGGGTTGCCGGAGCAGGCGCCGTCGGTGTGGATCACGATCGTGTGCTCGTCGGCCGCGACCGAGGGCTGCTCGCGCAGCTTGGTCGAGGGCGTGGTGGACTGGCCGCCGAACGCCTCGTCCGACAGGATCTCGCCGGTGCCCTCGCCCGCGTCCTCAAAGTTCTCGCGCTGGGTCCGGTACGACTTGATCGCGCCTTGCTTGTAGCGGAACTCGACGAGCCCGCGCCGCACGATCGGCTTTCCGGTGTCCAGCACCCGAACCCAGACTGACTCACCGCGATATTCGAAGGCCTTCCAGGGCATGAGCGCCGGGATGGTAGCCGGGCAGGCTCGATCCTGCACATTCACGCCGATCTCGCGGTCCGGGCGTCGCGCTGTCGTCGCTTCGCCAGATCCCGGGCTCTGGAACGGCGTAGCGCCCAGCCTGGCGATGGGCCGCGTGGAGCCGCGTGAGCCGCCACCACGCCTGCGCAACGATTTTGTGCGCGAGCATGTGCACACCGTCTTGACCGCGAGAGTTGCGCCCGCGTATAAGCCGACGACCATGAAGCGTATCTGGACGACGTCGCTGGCTGTCTCCCTGTTGGTTCTTCCCGCCTGCAAGGGGGGAGCGAGCGCCGACGCAGTCAAGCTCATTCCCGACGAGGCCGAATTCATCGTGGGGATGAACCCCAAGACCATCACGGGCTCGGACCTCTACAAAGAGTTCTCCTCGGAGTTCGAGAAGGAAGATGACTTCAAAGAGGCCATGAAGGCCTTTGAAGACTGCGGCCTCAAGCCCACCGAGTTCGACGCGATCGTCGTCGGTGCCAGCCAGTCCGAGGACTTCGTCGCCGTCATCGTCGGTGACGGCATCGGCGAGGACGACAACGCCTCCTGCGTCATCAAGAACATCCAAAAGATGAGCGGTGAGGACGAGGCTGCGGAGGTGTCCAAGGAGGATGGCAAGAAGATCATCCAGTTCACGGACGGCCGCGCCTACCTGGTCAACAAGAACATGCTGGCCCTCTCGACCACCGAGTGGGAGACCAAGGTCGGCGAGCTGATCGACGGCAAGGGCACCCCCGCGATCGAGAACGGCAAGAAGGATCTCTACGGCAAGGTCGACTCCAAGGCCGCCGTGTGGTTCATCGCTGACGTCCCCGCCGAGCTCGCTGGCATGGCCGCGATGGCCGCCCCCGAGGCGACCGAGGTCAAGACCGTCGCCGGCAGCGTCGACCTGAGCAAGGGCGTCGCCGTCGAGTTCGTCGCTGGCTTCGGCGACGACGCCAAGGCCAAGGCCACCGCGGACAAGATCCAAGAGCTGTTCGACGGCCTCAAGGGCGAGGCCCCGGCGGAGCTCAAGGGCGTGGTCGAGAGCGTGAAGATCGAGGCGGCGGGTCCCGACGTGAAGCTTGGTGTCTCGGCCAGCATGGACGACATCAAGGCCGGCAAAGACAGTATGCCAATCTGATCTCGAGCTTGCTCGAGCCGCCAAAAAGGGACCGGTGACGGTCCCTTTTTGCGTGCTAGCGTCACGATGATGTCCATGAGTTCGCTGCTCTTGGTGAACCAGTCCACGAAGGTGTCCGCAAGCGGGCGAGAAGCCCTCGCCCGAGCTGAAAACAGCTCGCTGCCCT
>NZ_JMCC02000176.1 GCF_000737335.2 Enhygromyxa salina
GACGAGTTCGGGCATGGGAGCTGGCGGACGCGCGAGATCCTTTTGCAGAAGTTCCAGGCAGTCGTGGACTTGAGGCGCTTTGACGACGCCTCGTCAGTTGTGCGAGCCCTCTTGCAGATTGATGACGATGATGGAAATTGGCCGCGATTCGCTCAGGACGCGTTCTGGCTGGCCGACGTCTACGTGAGCGCGGGCAAGTCGGACCACGCAACACTCCCCCTTCGCGCAGGGCTGGAGATGGCGATTAGGCACGACCTTCGTAGCCAAGCGATGCAGTTCGAGGTCGCGTTAGCAGAGATCGAGCGATAGTTGAAGAGGATGGCGGGACGAACGTCGTTCGTCCCGCCACAGGTTCCCTAGGCCTCGTCCAGGCAGGTGGTGGTTCCATCTGGGTTCGTGACACCACTGCTACACCAGTAGATGTCCTGTACCTCGCAGTCGTTTGCCCCGGGGTATGTGTTCCAGCAGATTCCCTCGTAGCAGCACATAAATTCCGCGAGAGGCTGCGCCTGGAACCCCGGCTTGCAGGGGAACACGTTACAGAAGTCGGGAACCTCGAAGTAGCAGCTCACCTCACCGGTGGTCCGCACCTCCCCGAGTTCGCAGTGGAATGGTTCACCCGTGGCGCACGAACCATCCCGAGCCGGAGCGCAGCTGCGCCCCTCACAGCAAACTGTGTCGTCGAAGATCGGCGCACCGTCGCGATGAGGCTCGCAGAGGATCGGCTTGCCCGTGTCCGTGTAGACGAGGTCACACAGATCGGGGGGCCCCCCACTGTTGCCAGTGAGCGTCGCGAAGAACGTGAGTAGTACCTGTAGCTTGATGAACATGATGCTTTCCTTCCGCCAGCGGCTGGCTGGCAAGGAAAGCGTCGCACCGTCGACGCGCGCGACTCGACCGCTGGAATCACGGGTGTCCGGCTGCGGCATGATCAGCGGTACTGCCCCCCGCAACGTCGTTGCAGCGCCTCGGTGCCATGCCCCTGGCGTTGCGAGCGCGGCGCTGCCGCGACATGATGTGCAGCGGGATGGGTGACGTCGATTACTACGCGGTTCTCGGGATCGGCCCGGAGGCTGGGTGCGGCGAGATCGAAGACGCGTACCAGCGGGCGGTAGCCGAGACACTTGGGCCCGACCCCAGCCGAGCGCGAATGCTCGGCAAGGCCCGCGCGGTGCTGCTCGACCCGGCCACGCGAGCTGACTACGACGCACGCTGCGTCGGGTCGGCAGTGATCGAAGAAACAGTCGCGGCGATCTTGCAAGCCCATCAGCCGCGCTTGAGCGCGCGCCGCTTCATTCAAGCGAAGTGGAGCCTGGTCTTGACGGCGCTTCGACTGCGGGAAGATCCGTCATGACCTTCCGCTGACCCGGTGAGAATTGAGTGCTGTGGCAGCGCGAGTCGCGGCAGCATTCGCACGTAGCAACGATCGCGTACCCGACCGGTGAATCGCGGCCGGCTCATCCTGGGCCACCTCCTCGCGGTTCCGCGCGGTGGGGGTCGATGTTGTTGGCCTATCGACCACCACCGACGCCATGGGCGTAGACCAGATCATTCGACTCGAACCTGGCGACGACAGCGGCCATGCTGCTGGGTTGCCCAACGCGACACTCGCTATGATGGACTACCGACGCTGGTTGCGGTGACGGTTCACCCAGATATGATTCGCCGGTGAAAATCGCGAAGAATTCCCAACGCTGCGCCCCCCTGTCCGCGCTCGCGTCATTGCTCCTCGGGGGATGTTTCGCCGACCCAGATCCAACAGGCATGACCCAAGCGTCCGCGGACAGCGAGAGCAGCGACACGGACACAAACACTGGCACGGATGAGGACACCACAGACTCCGCCGAGACCTCGGACACGGACTCGAGCGACACCACCGACGAAACCGGAGACCCCTGCGACAGAGGGGGTTGTCCCTGCGAGACGGCCGCCGACTGCGAGCCCGGTCTCCTTTGCGACGAAGGTGTCTGCGTGGAGTCGATCTGCGGCGACGGTGCGAACACCGGATCGGAGCAGTGCGACGACGGCAACCTCGTCGACGGGGACGGCTGTGACGCAGACTGCAGCTACACGGAGATCTTGGGTATCACCTCTGGCGGCGCCCACAACTGCGCGCTCATCGAGGGGGGCCGGGTTCGCTGCTGGGGGTGGAACAAGAGCGGCCAGCTGGGGCTCGGGAACACGGTGAACGTGGGGGACGACGAGCTCCCGAGCGAAGTTGAGGACGTGGCCTTGCCCGCTCCCGCGATTCAAGTCGCCGCCGGCGAGAGTGAGTTCACCTGCGCGCTGCTCGATGACATGACCGTGTATTGCTGGGGCGTCAACGACCTCGGCCAGCTTGGCTACGGCCACGTGAATCTGCTCGACGAGCCAGCCAACACCCCGGTTTCGGTTGGTGGCGCGGTCGTGGAGCTCGGCGTGGGAGGGTTCCACGCGTGCGCGCGCTTGGACAACGGAAGTGCGCGCTGTTGGGGGCTCAACACCCACGGCCAGCTCGGCTACGGCCACGTCAACACGATCGGAGATGACGAAACGCCGAGCGAGCGGGGGACCGTGCCTCTCGGCGGGACCATCACCTCGATTGCCGTTGGCGCTTACCACAACTGTGGGGTGTCCATGATCGGAAGGGTCCGATGTTGGGGCCGCGGCCAGGATGGCCGCCTCGGCTACGGCAACACCAACAATATCGGGGACAACGAGACGCCCGCGTCGATCGGCGACGTGAGTGCCACACCCATGGGTCTCAATTTGTTCACCAAGATCACGCAGGTGACCGCAGCTACCCAGCACACCTGCGCGCTGTTCGAGACCGGCGACGTTCTGTGCTGGGGCGCCAACGGGTTCGGCCAGCTCGGGCAAGGGACCACTGCGAATTTGGGTGATGACGACCTACCTGCGACGGCGCCTCCCGTCGCGCTGCCGGGTCCGGCCGTGCTCATCTCAGCCAGCGGGGGCCACACCTGCGCGCTGCTCGAGAACGACGAGGTGCACTGCTGGGGGGCCAACAACTTCGGTGAGCTCGGCTACGGCAACGCGATCGTCATCGGCGACGACGAGGCTCCCGCCGACGCGGGTCCGGTCGAACTCGGGGCGCCGGTGAAGCTACTCGACACCGGGTTCTTCCATTCGTGCGCGGTCACCCGGTCCAATCAGGTCCGCTGTTGGGGAAACAACGACACTGGTCAGCTCGGACTCGGGAATACGTCGAAGATCGGCGATGACGAGCTGCCGATCGATGTGGCGCCCATCTCGTTGCTCTGATCGGGTCTGTCACCAGATCGCAGGGTTGATCTTGCGGTGGAGGCCGGTGTGCCACTGAATCCACGCGTGAGTGGGACGATCGAGCGACGCGTCGAAGTGAAAGCGGACGCGGGTCGCCTTCCCGGCATCGACCTCCATGATCTCGGCGTCGAAGCAGCCCGTCGTGATGACGTCGCCGACCGCGAACGGAGCGAGCACAGGGTCCCGCCAGAACGCGGTCACTGAGTCAGCCACCCAGCCCTGCCGCGCCCGGAGCTCGAGCGTTTGATCGTCGAGGCGCTCGATCTCTGGAGACTCGGCGCCAGCATGCAGGACGCACAGTTCGGCGGGTGCGGATCGTCCGTCGGCTCGAAGTGCGCGCATCAGGTACTCGACACCGAGGTAGTTGATGGTGTGCACCACGACCACGGTCTTCCCTTCCATCTCGGGCTTCCCGGGCCATGCAGCGGCGTGGAAGGTCTTCTCGACGCCGTGTAGGGCACGGAAGTCGAGGCTGCGGGCGAAGAACACGAGCGGAGATCCGATGAGATGAACGACGACGATGAGCACCGCGCCCGCGCGGGCGAGCCAGGTCGTCGACCGACTCAGCAGCCACGTGTCGATCAGCTCTCCCCACGCCAACGCCATGCCAAAGCTGGTCAAGACCAACAAGCGCTCGAAGGGGATGCTGGCTGTCAGGGCGATGCAGCCCAAGCCGGCTGCGAGGACACCGAAGCGTGCACCCGGCCGGTCTACCCGGGCGACGAACACGGCGAGGATCCCCAACAGGACCCCGGTCACGAGCCACCAGAGCACGACGGGAATCTCGGGCATCAGAGGGAGCCCGATGCTGAACGCTGACAGCAGGAGGTAGCGCTCGGGCAGCACCGCGAGAAAGGCGGCCGGACTCGCAACGGGGTCGACGTAGGCACCCGAGCTCGCGGCGCCGTAGTCGAGGAGGTCGTAGGCCATCCGCCACGCAATGATGACCGCGACGCTTGGCACCAACGACACAACGCGAGCGCCGCGTGAGCCCTTGTCGAGCACGAGCGCGTAGGCCAACAGGAACGCCAGCGTGACCAATCCCGCTTCTCCCGCCAGCAACGCGGCGGTCAGGGCCGCAGGCCCACACCAGCCAGCGAGCTTGTCCTGATCCCGCCGCCACCGATCGTGGGCAAGGATCGCCAGCAGCGAGAACACGGCTGAGACCAAGCCGTTGCGGTGGGCAAGCCAAGCCACGGGCACGTGATGGCCAAACGCCGCCGCGTACACGAGGCTCGCCACGCCGGCAGCGGTGGTGTTCGAGCTCAAGCGCCGAGCCACGACCCACATGAGCGAACACGCGGCCAAGTACCACGCCACACTTTGCAGGTGCATCAGCCACGGCGCGCGCGGCCAACAGAGGTGGTCGAGCAGATGCGTGGCGACGGAGAGCGGTCTGAAGAAGGCCACCCGAAGCTCGAGATCCGTCCACCAGGGCAGCTGGCCTGCGGTTCGCAACGCCTCGTTGTGGGCTTGGGGTCCGCTCACGAGAACGAACATGTCCCACCACGGCTGCGTGCTCGTCCCATCGCGCTGCGCGGACAGGAACTCCGCTTGCGGCAGGTCGTCACCCAGCAGCCCGACGCCGATGGTTGGCAGGGACAGCGAGAGCGCCAGGATGAGAACGACCCAGACGAGCCGCCGATGCCCGAGTAGCTTCCGAAGCCGCGACAAACGTTCTGGGCTCTTCATCTTCGTCACAGCCAGGCCTGAGTGTACCCCCGATGGCGTACGGATCAGCGAGGCACGGCGAGCCCATAGACAAACATGCACATCTCGTCGAGCGCCGCGGATCCCATGGTCACGGTGATCGGGCTATCGAGGCCGTAGCCCGCGAGCGCCTCGACCACACGCGGGTTGTCGAGGCTGTTGTCGTAGGTGCACTGCATGGTGAGGACATCGCCCTCGATGAGGGTGGGGAGCTCCTCGATCGCCCCCTCGATCGCGTAGACCGATTGCCAGTCGGGGTTCCACGCCGGATCGTGGATCATGCACTGCTCGTCGCCGTCGCGCGCGTGGGTCATGCGGATCTCGGTCCCGACGTCGTGCATGTGCGGTCCAAGCATGAACAAGCGCGTGCCGTCGGGCAGACCCGGCGGGACCGCGAGCTGCATGGTCTCCGTATGGTTCTTGGCGCCCGCTGGGACATGAAACGCGGGCTCTCCCTGGGGATCGTTGGGGCCGGGCAGCAAGCCGCCCGCCGCAGAGGTGGCGTTGCCCAGCGTGGAGATCAGGGCGTCGTAGTCGGGCGCTTCGGCTGTCCAACGGACCGCGAGGCTGCTCTGGTCGACGCCACTGCCCGCTGTCGTGGGGTGATAGTGAAAGGCGAGGACAATGCGGGCGCCCGCTGGAAACGGAACGCCCGCGCCTTCCGGCAATCGGGTCGGAGCCGAGCCCGGGAAGTAGCTTCCGAGCATCGTCCCGAGGTGGAGTTCTTCACACGGATAGGTTCCGTCGACTCCAGCAATCCCGGCGGAGGCCCCTGTCGCGTCGAGCATGATCAAGACGTGATGCACGACTTGCTCGTTGTCGGGGATCAGTTGCACGCCAGTGATCCAAACCTCGTCGTCGAGCCCGGGATCGATGCTCACGCACGCGAAACTGTCGACGCCGGCCGGGACCTCGATCGGCGCCGGGAGTTCGAAGATGTCGCTGGGGTCGGCGAGGTCGCGGTCCGTCGGAGCGGGCAGCGGGGCCGCCTGCGCTGGGTCACCCTCTGGAGCCCCAAGCGCGGCCCAGTCGGCGAGCAGCTCGAGCTCCGCCTGGTTGAGGCGAGGATCGTTCTCCCAGGCGTGCCGTGGGTGGCAGGCTTCGGTCTCCTGTGCGCCCCACGGGGGCATCTGCATTGAGGTGGTCGCGGTCTCGACCAGGTCTGCCCATGGCGCCGCCGATGCGTAGGTGTCGAGCGCGAACGGGCCGACCCCTCCGTCACGGTGGCACCCCACACAACGAGCATGGATCAGCGGGGCCACGTCTTCGTGCCAGTTTGGGCGCTCCGTCGCAGCGTCGTCCTGTCCGGAGGTGTCGGAGTCGGGCGGTTGTTCGCAGGCGCCGAGCGTCACCAGCAAGACCACGAGGGTGGCTTCGACAGCGTTGGGCCTGTGTGCGGGAAGCACTCCGCGAGTCTACCCCTGCGCCGGTCCAACGCGAAGGGCGTAGAACAGGGGACCGCCTCAGCCCAGCCAATCGAGGCTGGCCGCGTCGAGACCGTTGGCATGGGCAAGTAACGTGTCCGGGAATCCAACCACCGGGAGTCGGACTTGGCCGCGGCTCGAGACCAAACACTCGCTCGCCAACGCTCGCCAAAGCCGACCATCCGCTCGTTGAACGCCACCCATGAACCCAGCTGGGTCGAGCTCGCGGCCGAGCAGATAGCGTCGCGTCTCACCGAACCTCGACGCGTTCGCCGACCACCACGACTCGACCTCGCCCGCGGGCCCTTCATACCCAGTTGCGAACCGAAAGCCGGCCAGCGCGCCGGGCGACTGGTCGACCTGGAACCGACCCAAGGCGGCCTCGATACCCCTGCGTCGACCGCAGTATCCGAGGACGAGGCCGGCGTGTTCAGGCGCTTCTTCGCTGCACCCCCAGTCCGCGAGCGCTGCGAGCTCGTGGTCCGTGGCGAACAACGCGTGCAGCAGACACAGCTCGGCATAGCTCGGGTCTCGCGCGAGACGCTTGCTCATGAGTACGGCCCCCGGCGTGTCGATGATGATCCCGGTGAGCAGCGCCGCAGACCTGACACCGGCATTCTGACTGAACAGGAACGGCATGATCCGTTGTTTGTGGGCGTCGCGACCAGCGTGGAAGGCCAGCAGGCGCAGCAACGGCGCGAGCTCATCGTCTCGCCGCGGGGCCTCCCAGTCGGCGAAGTAGGTTGGTCCAGGATCGATGGCACAGCGGGCGAGAGCCTCGATCCAGCGCGGCCGCGCGCTTTCGTTGGATTCGTCGAGACCACGAAGCAGACACGCGTGCTGGCTTTGATCTTGCCAGAGCTCCAACGCTCCGGCGATCGGCTCGAGGGCGGAACTCTCACCGTCCTCTGCCAGGTGATCGAGCAGCATGCTCGCAACCTTCCTGCCCTGGACGCAGAGCAAGACCAGCGCCGCGCTGGCACGGCGAGTCAACGACACGTCCGCGTCGTCGAGCACGCTGAGCGCGAGCTGATAGACGCCCTCTGTCCGATCCAGGCGCAAGATCTGGAGCCCCGCGGTCCATTCGGCGAGCGAGGTCCTGCTCAGCTCGACGAGCGGAGTCCCATCGGCCTGCATCTGTTCCAGGGCGGTCGCGCAAGTGTCGAAACTTCGACGGAGTAGCTCGACGGTCAGGCCTCGATCCGTGTCCGCGTCGACGTTGCGCTCACCTGAAGGCCGAGGCGGGGGCTCATCGCCTGGTGCCGGTGCAAGTAGCGGCAACTCATCGGGCAAGCGCGCGAGTGTGGGAGCCTCGATCGCCAAGGGGACGATCAGCGATGGCTCGCGCGGTTCGCCGTCCTCGAAGCCCACCAGGTCGGCGGGGGCACGATCGTCGAACGCCGCGGGGATGATCTCCGTCCGCTCCTCTGGCTGCTCCTCGAACGCAGCGGGGACAATCTCGGTATGTTCGGGCTCGGGCTCGGGCTCGGGCGCTGGCGCGGCTTTCTTGGTCCCCGTCATGTCGAACCGCTCGACGGTCGTCATGATGAAGCGGCGCTCTGTCTCGAGGATCTTCCCGTCGGCCCCCGCGATTCGCCACAGACACCCAAGCACCCGACGACGCTCTTCCACCGAGAGCATCTGCGCCAACTCCTCTGTGACCGCGAGGGTTCGAGCCTCCCGCCGCGATTCGGTCTGCAGGCGCTCGTACTCGTTGACGACCGCATCCACGCTCTCGCGGACCCGGCCCGGATCGAGCCCCGGAGCCCACTCGGATAGCTCCTTCGCAATGTGCTCGACCTCGCTGGTCGCCAACTCGGAATCAGTCGAGTACGCGAAGGCCACGAACAAGAACCCGAGCGGTGCAAGCACCGGCGACGTCCGTGTCCGGGAGGGGCGCCGCGGTGGCGGTGGCGGTGGTGGGACATCGATCGACGAGAGCGCCGCCTGGATCGTGTCCATGTTCGGAAAGCGATCGTCCGGGCGCTTGGCCAGCGCGCGCACGACGAGTTGGGTGAGCTCCTCGGGCAGCTCGAGCGTCGGGCACAGCTCCCGGATTGCTGGTGGCTCGACGCGCAGGTGCTTGCCAAGGATCTCCATGAAGCTGTCGCCCTGGAAGGGAGGGCGACCGGTGATCGCTTCGAACAGCACGCAGCCGTACGCGTAGATGTCGGTGCGCAGATCGAGCTTGCCGCCATGCGCCTGCTCGGGCGACATGTAGCTGGCCGTCCCGAAGATCATGCCCGCCTCGGTCAGCTTCAGCCCGTCGTTGAGCTTGGCGAGACCGAAGTCGAGGATCTTGACGCGGTCGCCGCTGTCCGTGATCTCGATGAAGATGTTGGCGGGCTTGACGTCGCGATGAATGATCCCGAGCTCGTGGGCCGACTGCAGGCCGGCGGCGGTCTGTTGGGCGATCGGGACCAGTCGGGCCAGCGACAGCCGTCTCCCGTGCCCGACCAAGCTGGCGAGCGTTTGGCCCTCGAGCAGCTCCATGACGAAGTAGACGCAGTCCGCCGTCTGCCCGAAGTCGAGGATCTCGACGACGTTGCGATGGCGAATGGAGGCGGTCGCCTGCGCCTCGCGTGTGAACCTGGCTACGAGTGTCTCCCGTTCGCTCGCTTTGATCTCGAGCGGCAGCACCTTGATCGCCACGAGCTTGCCGAGACCATCGCGGACGGCCCGATACACGCGGCCCATGCCGCCGGCACCGATGAGACCCTCGACCCGGTAGCGGCCGTCGAGCAGTTGACCGACGAGTGGATCGGTATCCGTCGCGGAGGGCATGCGCGACACTGTAGCGATCTGCGGGGCTCTTGCCCACACGAGCCTGACTCGATGGCTCGCGCCCGCCAATACTGCTTGGTTCCAGGTCCTGGACGTGTGTTAGAGTCGGGTGTGTCCCGTCGCAGACCACAGCGTGTGCTCAGCCTCCCGGCCGTCGGCGAGGTGGAGCGATGGCTCTGCAGCTACGAGCGCCGCCGGCCCGACGATACGCTGCTGTACCAACTCATCGAGGAGCACTGGCCGACCTTCCGCGAGCGAGCCGAGCGGTCCGGCGGTTTGCCTGACTTCATCGTCGAGGAGTTCGAGGCGTACCTGCGCTGCGGCATGCTCGAGCACGGCCTCGCTCACTTTGCTTGCCGGCAATGTGGCGAGTCGCTGGCCGTGGCGCACTCGTGCAAGAAGCGAGGATTCTGCCCGACATGCACGGGCCGAGGTCGAGCCAGGTCCAGTGTTGGTGGCCACTGAGCCGATGCAAATACGCTTGTCGTTCGACGGCGGGGCGACCGAGCTCGAGGGGAACGCCAAGCGAGTCACTCGACACCCGTGGGCCTGGCTCCTGCTATCTAGAGTGGGGTCGCGGTCAACATCATGAGCTGCCCCCCGCTGCCGCGGTGCGATGCGCTTGATGAAGATAGCCAACAAGCCCGACGACATCGCGCGGGTGCTCGCCGACTTGGGTCTCAGTCCCCGTCCGCCCCCACGGCCGAGGCCAGCCCCAGCTGGGCAGCTCGAACTGGACTTCGCCGCGTGACCTTCCCAACTCTGAACAGGTCGTGATGGTCGAGCCGTGCCTCGGGCTCACGGCTCAGAGCACGCCCGGCGCGAGACGGCGCCGAACGGGGTGAAGTTCACGCCACCACCGACCCCCTATCGGATGTTCTTTCCGCCCCACGATCTTTGGCCCACGATCTTTAGCCCACGATCTTTGGCCCACGATCTTTGGCCCACGATCTTTAGCCCACGATCTTCAGCCCACGATCTTCAGCCCACGATCTTCAGCCCACGATCTTTAGGCCACGATCTTTAGGCCATGATCTTCAGCCCACGGTCTTTTAGATGTCGAAGCAGTTGACGGCCATCGCGGGCACTGCTAATTGTCGCTCCATGTATGCCAAAAAATCGGTCAAATTCCGGACATTCATGCGCCTGACAGCGATCCTCGGGATCTCCTGCACCTTCCCATTCGCCGCGGGCTGCGGCGAGTTTAGTGAGGAGGAGGAACTGCTGCTGCTCGACGACTCCGAGTTTGAATATGACGATGACGCCGAACTCCTGCTCGACCAAGACGCCGAACTCCTGCTCGACCAAGACGCCGAACTCGGCCCCACGCATTTGGCTCTCGACATTCAGCAGACGCCATCTTCGGCGACCGCCACTTGCTACATCGACAATGACTGGACGGGTTCCACTGCATGTTGGCAAAGCGTCCAACACAGCAGCTGGCTGTTTGACTCGAGGATCGGTGTAAACTACTACTACAACGATGTCAGGCACACCACAAACACCGGCCTGACCGGTAAATATTCTTGGATAGCCCCAGCGTCAGGAAGTGCGGCTTTCTATGTCTGGATCCCGTCGAGCCACGCCACTGCAAACACGTACTATCTCTACTATTGCAAAAAACCCTACGGGCAAAATGAGGGGATCAGGATTGTCAATCAGGCCAACTACTTCGGGGTTTGGGTCCTGCTTGGCAGCGTAGCAAGCACATCGGGATACACTTGCGCCATCGAAGTGCGCAAAGATAATGTGAACAATTCATCGGAAAAAATGGCAGCGATGGATGGTGCCAAGGTCACCTTCACATACTGATTGTAGCTGGCAGCTGGCGATCAAAAACGCCGAGTTCGACGGCGGCTGTCGAGCTCGCGCCGGCAAAGCACCTCGACCTTGACCTCGCCGGGTTCACGACCTGCGGCGCCCTTCGGAAGGTGCCTCGCAGAAGGCTGCGTGGCTCACTCTCCGGCGGTCACACACCGTTCGATGCGTGACCGGGCAGTCGCTATAACTATATGATATCATTGAATAATATTTGGCATATCGAGCACGCGCCGAACGGTGCGTGACCTGTGAAAATGAGAATAACCTGAACAGATAAGTCGCGCGGCAATTCTGACCTCCGCTAAGCTCGAACGTCACGGTTGTTCGCTCGACGAGCTCGCGGGTGACGACGCGGCCGATCTGCTCGGGCAGGGCAGCCGGTCCTCGCGTCATGCTATGGGCCTCCACCGCTGATCGACAGCTGCTCGGCGACGCACCCGGTCAGCATGGGGAGAGTGCGGTAGGGACAGGTCCGCCCCGGCCTATCGCGATGACTCGCTCTGTACGTCCAGTTCTTGTGCGCTCTCGATGGGCTCGGGCCGGCCCAACTCGAACAAGCGTGCGGCCGCGCAGTCGACGAGCCGGAACTCGTCGATGTGCATATGGCGAAAGTTGAGGACGGTCATCCGCTCCATCTCAAGATCGACGTAGCTGTGTGGAACCCTCTCCATCGCTCGGATAACAGATGTCAGCATCCATGAATGTCGTAGTACTTGGCGCAAACGCCCGAGTAGACCCGGAGCGGCTTCGATCTCGGGGAGACGGGGAGCCTTGAGGAGTGCGGACAAGCTCATGAGCGCCGGATCGTCGTCGTTGACACCCGAGTGGGATTGGCCCATGGGGGCGATCACATCCGTGACCCGTTGGAGCATGGTCTCCAGGGCAGGTACGATCTCGGGAAAGTCGAGCTTGCTTGCAAGCCGGATGAGCCCAGTCAGGTGCTGGGGGGGGCCGCGCCATAGATAGCGCTCGATCAACGGCACGACACTCGAATCCAGGATCGGTGCAAGTTCGTAGATGAAGTCCTTGTTGCGAAGACCCTGTTCGAAATAGTTGACGCTGCGTTCCAGCACCGCTGCTATACGTCGTCCGTCTCGACGGGCGAGTAAACACTCTGTCAACATCTGGCCATATGCCGAGTCGTCTTCGCTGGTCGTCAACCATGGGATCTCGATACCCGCGTCGTTGGCCACGACCAACGCGACCCTCAGCCATGTCCGCCATGGCCGTCGGTCGGCAACGGTGTGGCTGCGGACGCCGTGAATGCGCAGCCTGTTTCCATCGAAGGCGGGGGCAAGGGCGTCGGAACTCGCGGCATCGAATCGTACGACGCGGTCATTCCCCGGGTGTAGGAGGGTGATGAGTTGCTCGAACTCGGCGGTCTCCCGTCCAGTGGGAGGTCCGATGACACAGGCTGCGGCGGGGAGATCGTCTCCGCGCTCGAGCGCATCGACCAACACATCGATCGAATAGCGGCGCGGTGTGAAGCTGGGCGTCACCACGGCCGGCGAATGAGTACGCCGGGTTGGGGGGGGAGTCTTGGGCTCAGCGCTCAGGCCACAAAGTATGTTCCGGATCGCATGCTCGGCCTGAGGATCGACATCAAAGCTGCGCGCTCGTGCGGCCTCGAGCCAAGCCTCTTCAGGGGCAGGACTACAGCGGCGTCGCTCGACACAAGCGCGGACGGCGAGCCATGGGAATGCAGTCGTTCGTGCCATCATCTCCAGCAGTCGTGGGCGAGCGTGTTGCCTCAGACCCTGCATGGCTGCGGCTTGGACCATGGTCGTGCCGAGTTCATTGATGAGCTTGTCGAGGCGTTCACCTACGGTCTCGTTGACAGGGTGAACGTAGTCCCAGAGCGTTTCGGCGACGGCGAGCCCAATCTCGTTGAGTCGAAACGCGGCCACCGGTTGAGCCAACTCTTGATACAGCGGACCGAAGAAAGCGGCGAATGCAGGGCGGGACCGCATGAACCGGTGTCCGGTAGACTCGAACTGATCATGCTCGCGCTCGCGCATGAGCAAACTGAGAAAAAATTCGGTCGCGGATCCGTGTCCATCATCCATGCCTAAGATCATGGGCTCCCCGAGGATCCGCTCGGCGACCGCTTCGAAGGCATCAGCATCGGATAGGCGCATGAGGGCCGCGATAGCTGCTCGACGAGCGTGCCAAGCTGCGGTCCGATCCGTGGCGAGCGCAGATAACCATGGGAGCTCTGATGTGATCTGTAGGCGGTCTGCAACCGCCGCTCGCCAGTAGTCCGTGTCTCCCATCCAGCGGATCTCGGGAGCTTCGGTGGGATAGGAGGCGAGGAAGGTCGACATCAGCACACCATGGAGGCCGAGATCGTGCTCTTCGTTCAGACGGTTGATGAGGGAAGGTAGCGCGCGGCGTGTGCGTTGGCGGCGAAGTCCAATGCACGCAGACAACCTCATATGCGGGTGCTCATGTTCGAGTAGACGAAGCATGATGTCCATGGCGGGGGAATCCGAGGGAACTCGGCGTTCCGCCAACCTCGCGGCGAGAGCTGTGACCGTCGTCTGCCGAGGACGTTCCTCCGAGTCGGTGTCGAGTACGTGCGCTGTCACCTGCACGAGTAGTCCCAGGGGAAGCATTGCACCCATGACAGATAGCATCTGGATGAGGCCACTCGCATCCTTTGTGCCGCGGGCTCTGAGTTGGTCGACGATGTCCTCAATTTCGGCGTCGTTGGCGAGCCCGCAGATGCTCAGCGCAAACATCCGAGTCTTTGGCGAGAGCGCTTCGTCGAGTACTCGTTCACGCTCATCGGACAGGACGGAGTGATCACCGACGAGCACCGGTCCCAACCTGGCGTAACTGTCGGTCACGTCGTCGAAGCGGTCTCGGTATTGTGCGATGTCCTCGTCACCGTAGTAGATCAGCAGACGCAGTGCCGAGCGAAGCGTGTTGACGTCGGTGCCCGCTGTCTCCAGCAGCTCATGAGCAGTCTGCCGCATGTGCACGCGGTGACGCCAAAGAACGGGGCCAAAGGGCCCGAGCTTCGTGTCACGCTTGGCGACGAGTTCGGAAAGATCTGGCTTGGGTAGGTTGGCTATGAACAGTCGTCGCGCGTGCTCGTGAGTGAAGAAATCGGACTCAGGGGCTTGCCCTGACTGGACGGAATCGATAAAGTAGCGAATACGGCGAGGAGTGGCGGCCAGTGTCAAGAAACGTAGCAGCTGTAGTCGATGCTCGGGGTCGGAGTCGTAGCGCGCATCGAGAGTCGTAGGCGGCTCATACCCGGCGCGTCGTGCCGCGCGCAGCAGTATGTCGGGACAAGGGTTTACAGGGGACTCCAAAGCTGGAGCAATCGCGTGGTCAAACAGTGACTCGAACGAGCTTGGAGAGATGCACAAGATCGTTTCATAGGCTGAAGAGAGCCACATATAGTGCTTCCTCGGATCGGCCCCACGCATCATCTCGACGAGATGCTCCGCGATGTGATCATCACCTACATCTTTCAGCAACTCGAGTGCCGTCCACGATTTCTCTGAGCCTGGAGATGCGTGTGGCAGGAGCTCTCCCGGCTCGAACAGCTGATGTGTGCGTGCGTAGTCGACGAGACCCGATCGAGATGTTCCGAACAGCACGGTCCGCGCGTATGTTCGGGCTTGCTCCGACTGCTCGGCTTGCTCGAGGTGATAGACGGCGATGGCGTGCGACTCTGTCGATATGGCCAGCTCCGCGAGTCGACTGTGTGCTCGCTGAACGAGTCGAGGAGGGGCTTCGTTGAGTAGTCCAGCGCGGACGCGCTCGTGAAACTCGAAGGTCCCCGCGTGGTGCTCAAGGAGGAGCCCGAGTTCGCGCAGGCGCAGGAGAGTCGCGGACACGGGGAGCTCTGGGAACGCGAGTTGTACGTCTGTTTCCGAGAAGGGCAACGAGAAACACAAGACATGTGCCGCGGCTTCGCGCAGATGCGTGGGCAACATTTGGTACCGATGACGATCGGCAGTTTCGGCGATGCTCGCAACCTCGGACGCTTCGATCAGCGCCAACATCGCGTCTGTCGATGGGAGTCGAAGGAGCGCCACCGCGTCACGGGGGAGGACGCCGGTATATCGGCCGCCGCTGAGCCGGCTATGGAGGACGCGAAGTGCTTTTGCGTCACCGTGGCCATGGAGTTTACCAAGTTCGAGCAGCTCCGCTTCATGAAGCCCGTGCAGGTCGGCACGCTGAAGACGAAGCCCCGCGCGCTCGAGTTGATTGAGTTCCTCGAGAGGGTCGCGGCGCGCAAACAAGTACGTCCGGAGCCCGCGGCCCCAGAGCCGGCGCATCAGGTCTGCGAGGGAAGCGTGGAAAGCCTGGTTGCTCGCTCCGATGACAAAGTCGACAATGAGGTGAATGGGCTCTGGAGTCGAGAGCAGAGCATCAGCGAACGACTCCACGAGAGTTTGCTCACTCTGATCGAGTCGCGTTGCAACTGCGAAGAGGTTGTTGTGTCCGCGACGCCTGAGCTTGAAGGCCAGTCCAACGAGGAAGCCTCGAATGTCATTTTCCTCGCGGATCTCCGCGTAAAGCACCGCATCTTTGGGTAGTGACCTAGCGAGGGTCGCCGCCAGCTCTCGCGCCGCCGTGCTCTTGCCTGCCCCCGATGACGCGACGACGTTCGTGATGCTGACTGCACTGTTCATCCACGCTTCGATGAGCTGGGGACGGGGCACGTGAAGCGGGGGCAATGGCGGCGGGCTGCTGAAGGGGATTGTATGTGGAAGGACGCGCAGCAACTCAAGTTCGAAGTCGCTATAGTCGATCCAGCGAGTTCGTTGGCGAGCGATGTCGTCGAGAAATCCTCGGAAATTGTTGAGCACGGTGCGGCGCGCGACCTGCTCGTCAATGTTGAAGCGCGACGCAATTCGGGTGGCGACTTTTTCACGGATAGCGTCAATCTCGCCGTAACACGTGAGCGACTTCGTGCGCTCAAGGACGCCCAGGAGTTCACTGTGGACGAAATCGATCTCCAAGACGATGCGAGCGAGGCGGGCTTGGTCGAGTCCCAGCTCTGACGCTGCGTCTTCGATGGCGCTGCGGAGATAGGCCGGGTGGTCTGCGCCGGTTGGAGGGGGGGCGGGAGACCATTCAACAAAGCGCTTGCGGTAGTGGGTTTTCATACCTCGGAGCGCTTGCGAGCGGGTCCGAGCGAGTCGATAGAGTGCCTTCGAGTAAGGGGCGGGAGCTTGTATGGCCGCCGAGGCACCCGCCTCCATGAGTTTCTCGGTGGCGTCATCGAAGGCGTCACCCAAGACCCAGGTTTGCCTATTTGAGTTGCCGTGCAGCCGGTCGAGGCTTGGACCGAGCAGCTCATCGCAAACTTGGAGTAGACGCCAAGCCTTGGCATCGCGTGCGCCTGTCGCGGTCTGCCGTGGTTTCTTGACCTGGACGTGCTCGTGCTCGACGACGAGATTCTCGAGGTGATGCTCGATCTCGAGGTCATCTGTGCCCTCGGGCCGCACACGGGTCTCTCTCGAGCGCTCGAAAGCGTTCAGAGAGAGGTCGAGGATCACGATGGCTTGGTAGAGGAAGCCTTCGGATGCGCTGGTGCCTCCTGACACTCGTGCGAGCCTATCAGAGATCCGACACCCGCTGCGGAGCGAGTTCCCGTGCTCAAGGATGGTACGCCTCGAACTCGTCGACCACGAACTTGGGCAGGCCGCCGAGCCGCTTGGCTCGCTCGAGGAAGGTCTTGCTGCTCGACCAGCTGGTAGAGCAGCGTCTGCTCAGGCTGTCGGCGCTCGTAGCCGTCGCGGCGCTGCGCCGAGCATGTCGCGGTAACGGAGCCCACGACGAGCTACTCGGCCGCCGCGGCGCCGCGTTCAGCGCTCATGCGTGAGTCAACAAGGTGGCCGAGAACCGGGCCACTTCCAGCGGTCACACACCGAGCGGTGGGTGTTCGGCGGTGGGAAGAAGTTGCCAGACCGTGGCCTCCTACGCGGACGCGCGGCGAGATCCGATTGTGTAGCGCGAGGGGGCCTCGCCGAGATCTGCACCCACATGATTCGCTGGTGACGTGTGATCGAGGGCCGTGACGCCGAGCTCGAGACAGGCGGGAGCAGCGCCAGGCGGCGACCGAAGCGGCGCACGATGTCGTTGGGGATCGTCGACGACAGTTGGCTCGCCAGCGACGCGAAGATGTTCGGCGTCGCACCGGCCGCGGCGGCGGAGTTGTCGGCCGGGTCGCCTCCGATGCCCGTCGCGCCGCGGTCTTCATAGATGGCGCCGACCGCCAGCGTGCTCCCGTCCCCATTCAACGCCACGTCCCGCCCAAACCAGTCGGCTGGGCCGGCGTTCGAGGCCTTGAGGTATGCCCGCGCACGAACACGTACGCGGAGCGCGGAGCCTTGCAAGGACTCCCTAATCAGCGACACAGAACCGCAAAAAGTTGCTATCGTGAAGCATGCTCACCCGTTCTGGTCCTTGGATCATCCCTCTCGTGCTCATTGACCTCTTCTTGCTACGTCGAGCGGTCGCGCGGGTAGCTTTATCAGCACGAGAACCACACCCGGCCCAAACATAGAGCGAGACAATAATGCGGACATCCGCCATTCACGAAGCTGGTCACGTCGTTGTCGCTACCAAACTCGGAAAATATGTAACGCAAGTCGTACTTGAGGGGGATGAAGGAGAAACCTACGCGGACTGGCTCGAGAACAGCCCAAAATTCCGGTACCAGAAAGAAGCCGCCATCCTCATAGCAGGAATGGCCATGGAACGGCTGTACTTCAGGGCGATTGGTCAACATGATCTTGCATCGGCAGTTACTGACGACGTCAGTAACAATAGCGACATTCAGAAGCTCGCTCTGCTCGTACACTCAAAAGGAGTCGACCAGACACAGGCAATGGCGAATGCTAGCAGTACCCTCGAAAAATTCTACATGCATACTCTTCTTCTTGCACTTATGCTCGACAAGTCACACAAACTCACTGGTCATCAGGTATCCCAAATTATGAGTCTAAGCGGCAGCGAAGTTGCCTCCGAAATGGCGATGTTCAGCGCATCGACCGGCAAGTAGCAGCACCGAGCCCTAGCAGCCCGTGGTGCAATGCCTCGCGCCGCCTCGCTTGGCCTTTTCGCCGAGGGCTTTGTCGCCAAAACTTGCAGTGGGCCCACCACAGCGGCGTTTTGGCTCCGCGCCCTCGACGAAAATTCCGGCGCGAGACGACACGATGCATTACACCACGGGCTGCTAGGCCTTGAATAAGCGCTGTAAAACAGCAAAAAGATGAAATTCACCTGAGGAGCCCAGCGTACGAGGGGTTGCGACACCTTCCGCGAACGCGACGAGGAGCTCTTCAGGTGAACCGAATCCTACTCCAAGAACTACGAGCCGAGAAGTACAAGTGTACCGGGTCACGTAGATCGCGAGCGAAGCCGCGAGTTTGTCTCGCACTGGCCGCGAGCATTGGCGAGCGACGTGAGAGCTCTCTC
>NZ_JMCC02000177.1 GCF_000737335.2 Enhygromyxa salina
TTGACCCCCACAGAGGCCTTCGCACTTCGCGGTCACTCGCTTCGCTCGCTCCCAATGGGCAGGCTGTTCGCTGTCGCATGTGTGGCCCCCTAGCAGGGGGCTCTTCTGCCTTTGACCCCCACAGAGGCCTTCGCACTTCGCGGTCACTCGCTTCGCTCGCTCCCAATGGGCAGGCTGTTCGCTGTCGCATGTGTGGCCCCCTAGCAGGGGGCTCTTCTGCCTTTGACCCCCACAGAGGCCTTCGCACTTCGCGGTCACTCGCTTCGCTCGCTCCCAATGGGCAGGCTGTTCGCTGTCGCATGTGTGGCCCCCTAGCAGGGGGCTCTCGTCTGGCCACCAGTAGCCACCGGGTACCCCTCCATATACGTGTTGGCTTGTGTACTGGCGGGTTTGAATAGCCAAGACAGAGGTCTTGGACCTCGTCGACTGCGGCCGCTGGTGCGTCCTCGGAGAATTTAGAAAGGGGTCCGACAACTCGGAAAAATCCTCGCCCCATGGGTCACGGGAGAGGCATATGCTCGGGCCTCCCTTCAGGTCCTCCGATGAAGATCCTCGAGCAACGCATCTACCGCGGCCCCAACCTCTACGCACACTTCCCGGTCATTCGGCTGCGCCTCGATCTGGGCGAGCTCGAGCGCTGGCCCAGCGCGAAAATTCCCGGCTTCGCGGATGGGCTGCTCGCGGCGATCCCCAGTCTTGGTGAGCACGGCTGCTCGTACGGCGGCGCGGGTGGGTTCGTGCGACGGTTGCGTGAAGACGAGGGCACCTGGCTTGGCCACGTGCTCGAGCACGTGGCGATCGAGATCCAAAATCTCGCTGGCGCGGACGTCAGCTTTGGCAAGACGCGCGGGGCGGGGGCCGAGGGCGAGTACCACGTCGTCTATCAGTTCGAAGAAGAGCGGGTCGGGGAGGCGGCGGGTAAGCTGGCGATGCGGCTGCTGCACTCGTTGATCCCTGCTTCGCTGAAGATCGAGGGCATCCCGGACGTGGGTGACCTCGAGTTTGGGGAAGAGCTCGACGATCTGATCGGGATGGCCCAGCGCCGTCAGCTGGGCCCGTCAACGGCGTCGTTGGTCCGCGCGGCCGAGGCCCGCGACATCCCGTGGCTGCGGCTCAACGACCACTCGCTCGTGCAGTTTGGCCACGCGCGCTACCAAAAGCGGATCCAGGCCACGGTCACCTCCGAGACCCGCCACATCGCGGTCGAGATCGCGTCGGACAAGGAAGAGACCAACCAGATCCTGGCGGATCTGGGGCTGCCGGTGCCGCGCCAGTACCTCGTGCGCGATCCAGTGCGGGCGGCGCGGGTCGCCGAGCGGCTCGGGTACCCGGTCGTCGTCAAGCCGCTCGACGCCAACCATGGCCGCGGCGTGTCGATCAACCTCAACGACGAGGACGCGGTCCGGGTGGCGTTCGAGAAGGCCCGCGAGCACTCGCGCACGGTCATCGTCGAGACCTACATCGCCGGCTTCGACCACCGCATGCTGGTCATCGACGGCAAGCTGATCGCGGTCGCCAAGCGCGTGCCCGGCCACGTCGTTGGCGACGGCGAGCGGACGGTTGCGCAGCTGATCGATCTGGTCAACGCGGATCCGCGCCGGGGCATCGGCCACGAGAAGGTGCTGACCCGGATCGAGCTCGATCACCAAGCCCGACGCCTGCTCGAGGCCGGCGGCATGACCGAAGAATCGGTGATCCCCGCTGGCGAGGTGTTCTACCTGCGCTCAACCGGCAACCTCTCCACTGGCGGGACCGCGATCGACATGACCAGCGTCGTCCACCCCGACAACCGCGAGATGGCTCAGCGGGCCGCGTCGGCGATCGGCCTGGATGTCGCCGGCATCGACTTCATCACGACCGACGTCTCACGCTCGTACCGCGAGGTCGGCGGCGCGATCTGTGAGGTCAACGCGGCGCCAGGCTTTCGCATGCACGTCGCGCCAACCGAGGGCACCCCGCGCGACGTCGCTGGGCCGGTGATCGACATGTTGTTCCCGCCGGGCACGCCCGCCCGGATCCCGATCGCCTCGATCACCGGGACCAACGGCAAGACCACGGCCAGCCGCATGGTCGCCCACATCCTCAAGATGTCGGGCAAGACGGTGGGCCTGTGCACGACCGACGGCGTCTACATTGACGGCGAGCGCACGGTCAGCGGCGACATGACCGGTCCGGTCTCGGCGCAGATGGTCCTGCGTGATCCAACCGTCGACGCGGCGGTGCTCGAGACCGCTCGGGGTGGGCTGCTGCGCTCGGGCCTGGGCTATCGGTCCAACAACGTCGGCGCCGTGCTCAACGTCAGCGCCGATCACCTTGGGCTTGGCGGCGTGGACACGGTCGAGCAGCTCGCGGAGCTCAAGCGGATCGTCGTCGAGGTCAGCCGCGACTGCGCGGTGCTCAACGCCGACGATCCCCACTGCCTGCAGATGGCCGACTACTCCAAGGCCAAGCGGATCGCCTACGTGACCCAAAACCCCAAGCACGAGCTGGTCCGCGAGCACATCCGCGCGGGCGGGGCTGCGATCGTGCTCGAAGAGGGCATCAACGGGCAGATGATCACGCTCTACGACAAGGGCAGCCACATCCCCTTGTTGTGGACCCACCTGATCCCCGCCACGCTCGAGGGCAAGGCGATCTTCAACGTTCAAAACGCGATGTTCGCCGCGTTGATCGCCTGGGTGATGGACGTGAAGGTCGACAACATCCGGGTCGGTCTGCGGACCTTCGACACGACCTTCTTCCAGGCGCCGGGCCGGCTCAACGTGTTCGACGAGCTGCCCTTCAAGGTGATCCTCGACTACGGTCACAACCCCGCGGCCGTGGCCGCGATGGCCGAGACCGCCAAGCGCATGGACGTGGGTGGCCGGCGGCTGTGCGTGCTCGCGGCGCCCGGTGATCGTCGCGACGAGGACATTCGTGGCATCGCAGTCGCTGCCGCCACGGCGTTCGACAAATTCGTGCTGCGCCGCGATGACTCCCTGCGCGGGCGTGAACCAGATGAAGTGCCGGCGATCCTGCGCGCGGCGCTGCTCGAGGCTGGGGTCTCGGCCGACGCGATCACCACGATCGAAGACGAGCAGGCCGCGGTCACGGCGGGGCTGCGCATGGGCGAGCCCAAGGATCTGCTGGTGATCTTCGGCGACAACATCACCCGCTGTTGGAAGCAGATCGTCCAGTTTGGCGGTGAGGGCCGCGCGGACGCCGAAGCGATCGTCGACGGCATCGGCAACCTCGCGCCCGCGCTCTCGCCCGCGCTCGCGTCGGGCCTTGGCACCGGATCGCACCCGGTCGTGCCGCTCGCGGATCAGGAGTCGAGCGATCCTGCGGATGACGTCGAGCCGGTTCGCGATGATCGTCCGCTGACGATCGGCAAGCACAAGGACGTGATCGTCGACGAGCGCGGGGTTCGGATCGCGCGCGAGGAGAGCGACTGAGTGACGGGCGACCCGCCACGGTCGACCGATTCAACACGCGCGCCAACGGTCGAAGTCATCGACTCGCGCCGGCTGACGGGCCCCAATATTCACACCCGCTCGCCGGGGGCGATCATCGAGCTGCGCTTGGGCGCCGGCGCCAAGGTCGAGCAATTCATCGCGCGCTGGCGGGCGGCGATCGGCCACGGCCTCGCTACGCTTGGCTGGACGGCGCAGCTGCATGTTCGCCGGTTCGAGGACCTCGAGGGGCGGTGCGGCGTGGAGCTGATGTGCAGCGCCGCGGTTGATCGTCTGTACGCGGCGACCGAGCTCAACGAGTGGGCGGTCGCGCAGGCCGAGCTCGAACGCGGAGCTGAAGGTGCAGGCTGTCAGGTCAGCGAGCACGCCTCCGGGGCTGAAGCCGTGGGATCCGACGCCGCGCTCGAGCGGCTCGCGGCGGTCGCCGCGAGCGAGCAAGACGATCGCCGCGGCGTGCTCGAGCTGATCGCGGCGGCCGAGGCCCGCGGTGTCCCGTGGCTCCTCGATGACGCCGAGTTCTCGCTCGGCTACTTTGGCGGCAGCGTGTCCTGGCCGCTGGCGCGCCTGCCAGGGCCGGCCAGCGTCGAGTGGTCGCAGCTGCGCGCGGGCCCGGTCGCGCTGATCACCGGGACCAACGGCAAGACCACGACGACGCGGTTGCTGGCGCGGATCGCTAGCAAGCAGGGGCTGCGGGTCGGCAACACCTCGACCGATGGGCTGTACGTTCACGAGCGCTTGGTCGAGACCGGCGACTGGACCGGCCCCGGCGGCGCGCGGGCGGTGCTGCGCAACCCGGAGATCAACCTCGCGCTGCTCGAGTCGGCGCGGGGCGGGCTGCTGCGCCGGGGGGCCGGTGTCCACGGGTGTCGGGTTGCGGTGATCACCAACGTCGCGCGTGATCACTTGGGTGAGTACGGCGTGTTCGATCTCCAAGCGATGGCCGCGGCCAAGGGGATCGTTGCGACGATCGCCGATCCCGACGGGCGGATCGTGCTGGGGGCCGACTGCGCGGCCGTGGTCGCGTGGTCGCGTGGTCGTGAGCTGCCCGCCCCGATCGTGTGGTTCTCGACCGACGCGGACAATGAAACGTTGCGCCGCGCGCTGGCGGGGGGCGGCGAGGTCTGGACCGTCGTGGATCGACAGATCGTTCGTCTGCAGGGGGATGGGAGCTGGCCCCTGTGTCGCATCGAGGAATTGCCGCTGAGCTTTGGCGGGGCCGCCCGTCACAATATCGCCAACGCGCTGGCGGCCGCGGCCGCGGCTCGCGGGCTGGGGATCGCCGATGAGGCGATCATCGCCGCGCTCCAGGAGTTTGGAGCGAAGCCCCAGGACAACCCCGGCCGCGCGCGGATGTGGACGCGCTCGCGCGAGGGGAGCGAGCGGGTCTCGCTGCTGCTCGACTTTGCCCACAACCTCGCGGGGCTGCAGGCGATGGCCGAGCTCGTGCGCGGGCTCGGCAAGCCCGCGCAGCTGTGCGTTGGGATGGCGGGCGATCGCAGCGACGCCGATCTGCGCACGATCGGAGCTGCGCTGACCCGCTTCGAGCCGCGCCGGGTGATCCTGCGCGAGCAGCAAGCCTACCTGCGCGGACGCGAGCGTGGCGTGGTCCCGCCTCTGCTCGAGCAGGGTCTACGCGACGCCGGCTATACCGGCGAGATCATCCACGCAGCCGACGAGGTCTCCTCGCTCGAGGCGGCGCTGGCCGGCGCGAACCCAGACGAGTTGATCGTGCTGCTGGTCCACACCGAGCGCGAGCAAGTTGGCGCTTGGCTGTCGCGCCACGGTTGGACCACTAGCTAAGAACTAAGAACTAGAGCGGCTTGGCGAGGCTGCCGAGATCGACGAAGGCGCTGTCCTTCATGATCACGTAGACCCGATCCTCGAAGCGCAGGTCGCCCTGACCGTCACTCTGGAGGATCTGCAGCTTGCCCATGCCGTAGCCCATCGGCCCGCGCGAGTAGTAGTTGGCCTCGAACCGGTAGGGAAACGCCGCGGGCTTGCCGGAGATCGTGAAGCACTCCGGCCCGTAGCCGGTGGTCACGTCCGCGTAGAGCAGCCCGCCCGACGCCAGCGTGCGATCCGAGTAGTACGCGTGCCCGCCCTGGCCGTCGTGGATGTGAAAGTCCACGTCGTTGGCGTCGGTCTCCCAGGTCATCACGAAGCGCAGGCTTGGCCCGCTCGGCATCACGCCGCCCGCGAGCCGGACCCGGGCCTCGATCTCGCCGCGCCGCTGGGGGGCGGCCTTAATCAGCGCCGACGCGATCAGCCCCACGTCTTCGCTCAAGATCCGATCGACCCCCTCGAACCGGCCCGACGGATAGTCGCGCTTGGCCCCAGCCTCGATCGCCGCGAGCGCGGGCTCGAGCTGGCCCTGGCGCAGCAGCGCGTACGCGTAGAGGCGATGGCTGGCCGGGTGATCGGGCCGTTGGGCGACGGCCTGCGCGTAGGTGTTGGCCGCGAGCTGCATGCCGGCTTCGCCCAGCCGCTCGAGCCGGGCGCCCGCGTAGCGGCGCAAGTCGGCGCGGGCCGGGAACAGGTCGATCAGCGAGCCGTAGGCGCGCGCGGCCGCCTGCGGCTTGCCCAGGGCCTCGAGCGCCTCGCCGACGGCCAGCAGCGCGAGCACGTCGCCGGGGCTCTCGTCATGCCACGCCAGCGCGGCGCTGAGCGCTGCTTTGTGCTCGCCGTCGTCGAGCAGGGTCATCACCTCGAACAGCTTGCCGGTGTAGGGGCTGTCTTCGCTGCGCTTGGCCGCGTCCGCTGCGGCCTGCTCGGCCTCTGCCTGGCGATTGAGTCGCTCGATCTCCGCGGCCGTCAGCGGCGGCGGCAGCGGTTGCTCGACGACGGGTGGCGGAGCTTCGCCGGGGCTGAGCAGGAACGGGTAGGTGACCCTGACAGTCCCGCCCCCGTCCGGCTTGGGAAACCGCCAGCGCTTGACGGCCCGGGCGATACACGTTGACACCGCCGCGTCCGAGAGCGTCGTGGTCTGGACGACAGACTGGTCGACGTCGCCCATCGCGTCGATCGTGAACCCGATCTCCACGCGACCCTCCAAGCTGGGATCACGGCTCAGCCCGGCGTTGTAGCAGGAGCGGACCTCGTTGATGTGGGCCCGAACGATCCGACGGATGATGTCGCGGTCGAGCGAACCAACGACCTCGGCGGCGGCCTGGCGCACCATGGGCACCCGGGTGCCCCGGCCTCCGAAGCCAGCGCCTGACCCCCGGCCGTAGCCCGATTCCGAGCCGCCCCCGCCGCCGCGGCCGATGATCCGGCTGGTGTTGCCGAGCCCGATCGTGCCTTCGCCGGTCCCGCCGCCGCCGCGGCCCGTGCCGACCAGACCCAGGCCGTCGGTGTTGTAGGCCTCGCCGATCTCTGAGCCGGTCAGCCCGCCCCATACATCCTCGTCAGCTTTGGCGTCGTCGTCTTGGGCGGGCCCGCGCATGGCGTACAGGCCCGAGCTGGAGCCGGGCCGGCCCATCGTGCCCTCTTCACCGCGGTGCCGCTGCCCGTCTCGGCGGAGCTCCTCTTCAACTGGCGGTTCCTCCTCGAACTCGAACTCGTCGCCGTCGTCGTCGAACTCAGTCGCCTGCTTGGCGCTGAAGCTGGTGACGGTTGGGGTGCTTGGACTGTTGGGGTTGGGAGCGCCGTCGGCCAGCCACAGATCCTCACGGTGCGTCGCAACGACGCCGAGGTTGCCGGCGCCGCTGCCCACCTCGCCGATCGTCAGGATGTCGGCCAGCGCCTTGCGGTCGATCTGGAACCGGGCGTAGTCCTGCTCGGTCTCGAGCACCAGCAGGGCCGTGAAGTCGCTGAGCACCCGGTGGGTGGTCGACAGCCGCACGATCTCGCGGGCGAGCTCGTCGCGCAGCAGCTTGTCCGCCGCCGAGTCACCCAGCTCGGATCGCTGCAGCGTGGTCGCTTCGATCCGCGCGCCCACCCACGCGCGCTCGAGCAGCGGCTTGGACACCGTCGTGAGCTGCACGGGGGCCTCGGAGGTCTGCGCGCCGCCGCCCATGAGCACGCGCATGCCCATGTCCTTGGGCAGCTTGGCGTAGACCAGGACCTCGTCACCGGGCTGCACGCCGTCGAGCGTGTTCGGCCAGCTCCACTCGGCGCCCGGCACCGTGACCGTGATGTCCGACGCGGTCGCCATCGCCAGCCGGGCGGCCAGCGTGGCCGCGGGCGCCCGCGCATCGAGCACGACCCCGTCGCGGGCCAGCCCGGCCGAGGTCATGGCCGCGAGCACGTCCCGGTCTTGGAGGCCGCCGTCGATCAGCGCGTCGAGGCGCTCGACGCCGGCTTGGCCGAGGGCGCTCACCGCCGCCTGCAATGCCGCGAGCTCGGTGTCCCCGGCGGTGGCGATGCCATCGGTGACCAGCAGCACGCGCTTGGTCCCGCCAGCGTGGGCCAGCTGGGTGAGCGCGCGCGTCAGATCCGAGGCCCCCATCGCCCGCGCGCCGTAGATCGCCTCGAGCTGCTTGGTGCCGAACCCGCTCGCGGCCCCCTCGTAGATCAACGACACGCCCTGGTCGAAGCTCATCACGCGCAGCCGCAGATCCGGCTTCGAGGCCCGCAGCTGCTCGATCAGGGCCTGCAGCCGATGCAGCTGGCCCGCGAAGCCCAACGCCCGCGACGCGCTGGTGTCGAACAAGATCGTGAGCTCGTCGATCGGGTCCGGCGGCAGATCCCCGACCGCAGTGACCCGCGCCAGCACCAATTCCTCGTGGCGGATCCCAACCGCGGCCGCTGGCCGCTTGGAAGCGACCTCGAGGTTCTGATCGGGCACGAAGTTGGTCTTGTGCACGACGATCTCCTCGCGTGAAGACGACGCCCCGCCGAGCGAGGTCGCGGACCCAGCGTTTGGCTGGTCGATCACGATCTTCACGTCGAGCTCCTCGAGCTTGGGTAGCCCCTCGAGCACCAAGCGGTAGGGCTCGCGCGAGTCAGGGAGCTCTTGCGAGTAAGAGATGATCAGCTCCTTGCGGGCGTTCGCGGGGATCGGAAACACCCGCGCGGCGAAGCGGTTGCCAGCCTGCTTCTCGAGCAGCGCGGGGTCTTGCTTGCGATGCAGGAAGTCTTCGTAGGCCCGGCGCGCGGCCTGGCGCTCGACGACCTCGCCCTCTTGCCAGCGCGAGTCGATCTTCATGGCGAAGCGCGAGATCGCGGCGTCCGGCGGCAGGTCGATCTGGAAGTTGCCTTCGATCGTTCGGGCCTCGGGGTTGTCGAACACCAGGTGCAGCTCGGTGAACGCGAGCGGCTCTTGAACGACGGCGCGGGCGGTGACAGACACCAGCTCGAGCCCGGTGCCGTCGCTCGCGGTCAGGCTCAGCGGGGCGGTCTTGGGATCCGAATTGAGGGCCGGGAGCGCCCGCGGGTCGAGGTCTGTGGGGGTGAACTCGAGCGCTTGGGGCAGCTGGTCTTGCTGGCCTTGCTGATCTTGCTGAGCTTGGGCCTGCTTGTCCGGCTGGCCCTTTGGTGCGCACGCGAGCAGGCCCCCAAGCATGAGAAGCTCGACACACGGGAGCCACCGATACGATCGCATCGCACCACGATAGGGCACGGGCATGTTCGGTGCCACGCCGATCCACCGCCGCAAAGGTGCGGGGACTCAACCGGAGCGCGACGTTTGTTTGTGATGTTCGCGGAACTTTGCAGGGCCGCAGCCATCGACGCGGACCGGGCAGTCGAGCCAGGCGACACGCGAGACAAAATCGCCGACCCTGACCCCCACGTGGGCGCCAAGACGCACAGCGCGGCAGCGGGCCCCCGAACCGGCGAGCGGGTCGGGGAGCTTGGCTTCGTGATCGCGTGCCTGTGGCTGGGTTGGCGAACGCTCACCCGCGTCGCCGCGGCCTGGCCGTTCACGACCGATGACGCCTACATCACGCTGCGCTACGCCAAGCACCTGGCCGCGGGCGCGGGCTTGGTCTGGAACGTCGGCGAGGCGCCGGTCGAGGGCTACTCCAACTTTGCCCACGTGGTGATCGCCGCCGGCTTCGCTGGGCTCGGGGAGCTCGAGGCGACGCCGCTCAAATTAATCGGCTGCCTCGCGTTGCTCGTGATCGCGTACCTGCAATGGGCGATCGCGCGGCGGTTCATGCGACCGCTGCCGGCTCTGCTGCCGTTTGCGCTGTACTCCCTGCAGCGCGGCGCGATCTGGTGGTCGGTCAGCGGGCTCGAGACCTCGGTCCATGTCGGGGTTTGTTGCGCGGTGGTGTTGGCGAGCCTGCGTGGGCTCGGCTTCGAGCGGGTGACGGCGGGCGCTGACCGGCAGCTCGACGCGGGCCTTGGCCTCGCGCGGGCGACCGACCACCGAGGCCGGCTTGGCCACGTCGACCCGGGGCAGCTTGGCTGCT
>NZ_JMCC02000178.1 GCF_000737335.2 Enhygromyxa salina
GGGCCCGGGGCGTCCGCGTCCGCGCCCACGCCCACGCCCACGCCCACGCCCGCGCCGTGGTCGGACCGCTGGCTCGAGCTCGAGTCCGTCCGCTACCTCGATGATCCAGAGTTTCGCCGCGCCGCGATGTTGGCCTCGCTGCGCAACCGCGACAACCAGTACTCGCGCAAGCGCGTCGGCGGCTACGCGCTCGGTGATCGCGGCTGGGACCTGCTGCCGGAGTGGGTCCCCGCGGTCGCGCCGATCACCAACGCTTCGGTTGCGACCCTGCGCGAGACCGGCGAGCTGGCGCCGCCAACCTCCTCGCCGCCGCTGTGGGATGGCCGTCGTCCAGACCAGCTCGCGGACTGGATCGCCCTTGGGCGGCGGGTGTTCTTCGAGTACCCGCTGCGCGCCGAGCCCTTCGCCGAGCACGCGCTCGCCAACCCGGCGCTGGGCGAGGCCGTGGGGCTGCGCGCCGACGCGGACGGGCGCTGGCCGGGCGTCGTCGCGTTCGCGGATCTCGACGGTCAGACCCGCGTCGGCATCACCTGTGCGCTGTGCCATGTGGGTGAGGCTGTGGGCGAGGCTGGGGGCGAGGCTGGGGCGGCGAGCGATTCCATGATCCCCGGTCAGGCGCGGCGTCGCCTCGACTACGGGCGCATGCGTCTGAGCTACTACCGCGACAGCGGCACGCCGATTGACCCCGACCTGGCAGCGCGCATGGCCAGCTGGGGGCCGGGTCGCGCGGACGTGACAGACGACGACGACTCGGATCCCGTGGCGATCCCAGATCTGTGGGGGATCCGCGAGCTCCGTGATCTCACCCAGGCCGCGACGCTGCGTCACCAGCACCCGGCCGCGCTGGCGATCCGCCAAGAGACGCAGCTGCTCCACGCCAACGGCGAGCGCGCCCGACCGCCGCGCGAGCTCGCGTGGGCCCTTGCCATGTATGTGTATTCACTCGAGCCGCCCGCGCGGCCGCCAGCCGCTGAGCCCGACTTGGCCAGCGACGCGGGCCGGCGGATCTTCGAGCGAGACTGCGCTCGCTGCCATCGCGACGCGACCGGCTCGGGGCCGCCGATGCCCGCAGACACGATCGGCACCGATCCCGCCCTCGCCTTCGGTCACGCCCGTGGGACCGGTCTGTACCGGCCTGCGCCGCTGATACGGGTCGCCGAGGCTGGGCCGTACCTGCACGATGGTTCGGTCGCATCGCTCGAGGAATTGCTGAGTCCATCCCGCTTCGCGCCAAGCTATCGGGCAGGGGTACACGGGGCGGGCCCTGTGATGGGTCATCGCTTTGGTACAGACTTGGCCAAGGACGAACGCGCTGCGCTGCAGGCTTTTCTAGAGTCGCTCTGAACCGGGGAGGCGGCCGTCGCCCGAGTCAAAGACACCGGGCGGCTGCTTCGCCGCGATCGCTGGGGCAACCGCGGACATCCAGCACGAGCGCGTCCCGTCGCAGGATCCCGTGCGTGTGATCAGCTGGTGGCGTTGGGGCTATTCGGCTATGCATGCGGACCCCAATGATCGATGAGCGACATCGCTTGCTGCTCGCCAAGAGCGAACTGCTTCGCGGGCTCGACGAGCCCGCGCTCGCAGCGTTCATGCAGCAAGTCACGATCGTGGAGCTTCAGGCTGCCAACGCGGTCATCGTGCGCGAGGGCGAGGACGCAGAAAATTTCTACATGATCCTCACGGGCGAGGCCGAGGTCCTCAAGCGCGAGAGCGCGGGCGGGCAGGAGTTCCCAATCGCAACGCTTGGCCCGGGTGAGCACTTTGGTGAGACCGCGCTGTTCGAGCAGATCAAGCGCACTGCCACGATCCGCACGCGCACGCCGATGACGCTGGTCATGCTCAAGACCCGCGACGTCCGCGAGAATCCGCAGTCGCACTGCTGGCTGCCGGGGTTCTTGCTCAACCTCGCCCGCGAGGGCGCCACCCGCCTCGATCGGCGCACCAACCTCACCGTTCAGGGGCTGCGCGCCGAGGCCGACGGCGGTCGGCGCGTGGTCGCGCTCAATCGCTTCTCGAGCGTCGCGATCGTGGGCCTGTCGCTCTACGCGGTCAGCATGGCGTTCGCGCTGCGCTCGGCCGCGACCGCGGGTCTAGGTGGCGTGCTGTGCAACGGGATCTACGTGGGCTTGGGCGCGCTGCTGATCTGGATGATGGCGAAGCGCGAGGGATCCCTGCGCTCGTTTGGGGTGCGGATCGCCGAAGATTGGCGCGCCGAGCTCCGTGAGACCTTGGTCGCCACTGGGCTGTTGATCGCGCTGGTGACGGGGCTCAAGCTCGCGCTGATTCAAACCGTCCCCGCGCTGCGGGGCTTCGAGCTGATCACGCCGCTCGATCTTGGCTTTGCTGGGATCGTGATCGTGCTCGGATATGTCGTGTTCATGGTGTTGCAAGAGCTGTGCGTTCGCGGAGCGCTGCAGTCCTCACTCGAACAAGTGTTCGGCGCGGACCCGCGTGGGGCGATGCTCGCGATTGTGGTTTCAAACGCCCTGTTCGCGGCGCTGCACGCCCACGTCTCGCCCTACTTGGCGATCATGACCTTCGCCGCGGGCCTGGTCTGGGGCAAGCTGTTCGCGCGCCACCGTTCGCTGCTCGGGGTGTCGATCTCGCATGTTGTGGTCGGCCTGTGGGCGCTGCGGGTCTTGGGCTTCAGCGAGATCCTGCGTGGGTTCTAGAGCGGTACGGTGGCTCGCGCGGGTGTCCTGCGGGTATCCCGCTGGTACCTGAGCAGACGCTCGGCCGACCTGGTCCGCTCCCGCATGTGCACGCGCACGGGCAGGCATCTCATCGCGACAGCGTTCTCCTGGTAGTCTCCGCACGGTGCGGACCTGCTGGCAGCTCTGTTTGGGCTTCGTGCTGCTCACGGCGTGTGAGTCGCCGATCGACGACGCAGGTGACAGCGCGGCCACCGACACCAGCACCAGCACCAGCACCAGCACCGAGACCGGGGGCGAGACCCCCGAGTTTGCCGCCGAGATCCAGCCGATCTTGGAGAGCGCGTGCCTGTGCCACTTCTCGCCGGCCAACGGCGACGACATGTCGGCGCCCTACCTGACCCTCAACGCGGGCGTGGGGCTTGGCGAGCTCGTTGGCGTGGACGCGGTCCAGGTGCCCGGCATGAAGCGCGTCGTGCCTGGCGACATCCAAAACAGCTACCTGGTCCACAAGCTCCGGGGCACACATGTCGACGTGGGCGGCCCCGCGGACACCGATCCAATGCCGCCCTTGCTAGCCTTGGACGAGACCCAGATCACCACAATCGAAGCGTGGATCGCCGGCGGCGCGCCGGGGTGAAGCCTCGATCCACACCCAAAGCCCAAAGCCTGACATGAAGACAATCGCACGATCCATCCTGAGCCTCGCTGTTCCTCTGGGCCTCGTCGTTCCTCTGGGCCTTGGCGCGGCGTGTAGCCTCGACCCGGTCGGCACCGACGACGGCAACACCACGACCTCCGCGAGCGGCGACACGAACGACGGCGACACGGGCGACGGCGACACGGGCGACGGCGATCCGGGCGACGGCGACGGTGACGGTGATCCAGGCGATGAGCTGCTGCAGCGCTGGGAGATCCGCATGCCGGCCTTCAGCCCGCCCTCGCTCTTCCCGACCTACTATTCGTGCTACGCCCAGACCATCGAGGTGCCGGCCGATGTCCACATTGTCGGCTTCGAGCCCAAGGTCACCGACAATCACGTCCACCACTATGTCGTGCAGATCCTGGACTCGCCGACGACCGACGACCCCGCTGATCTGTGCGTGGAAGATCCGTGGGAGGACATGATCTGGGGGTGGGCCCCGGGCGGCGAAAACCTGTACTTGCCGCCAGAGGCAGGGTTTCGCGCCGGGCAAAACGGCACCGTCACCGTGCGCTTCCAAGTGCACTACGACAACCCGCTCAACCAGCCGTTCACCGACAGCGGCGGGTTTGATGTGCTGTACACCGAAAACCTGCGGCCGAACGACGCTGGAATCGCCACGTTTGGCGACATTGGCGGGATCTACGTCCCGGCCGGCGCGGCCGCGCACGAGCACGTCGCAAGCTGCCCCGGCAACTTCACGGCTTCCAATTTTGGCGGTCCGCTGAACGTCATCGCAACCTGGCTGCACGCCCACGACATCGGCAGCGTGCTGTGGGGCGAGGTCATCCCCGCGGGCGGCGGCGCAGCCTACGAGCTCGGTCGCGAAGATCCCTACTATTTCGACAATCAGACCTTCACGCTCGTTCCGGCCAACACGGTGCTGATGCCGGGCGACGAGATTCGGACCCACTGCGTGTACGACAACTCCGGCAACGCCAACCCCGTCGAGGGTGGCCCGGAGACCGCCGACGAGATGTGCATCAACTTCGTGCTCTACTACCCAAAGTCGGCCTCGTTCAACGAGTGCGGGATCCTCTGAGCCGGGCATGAGCAAGTGGACCCACGCGCAGATCCCCGACCAGGCTGGCAAGCAGGCGGTCGTCACGGGCTCGAACAGCGGGATCGGTTTCGAGGCCGCGCGGGCGCTCGCGGGGCGCGGGGCCGCGGTCGTGCTCGCGTGCCGGAGTGAGGCCAAGGCCGCGCAGGCCAAGGCGCGGATCCTGTCCGAGCATCCCGGCGCGTCGGTGCAGGTCATGGCCTTGGATCTGGCCGATCTCGACCAAGTGCGAGGCTTCGCGGCGGCGCTAGCCGATCGCGTCGAGCACGTGGATCTGCTTGTCAACAACGCTGGCGTGATGATGCCGCCCGCGAGCAAGACCAAGCAGGGCTTCGAGCTGCAATTTGGTGTCAACCACCTGGGTCACTTCGCGCTGACGGGCCTGCTGCTCGAGCGCTTGCAGGCCCGCCCGGGCGCGCGGGTCGTCAACGTGTCCAGCCAGGCCCATCGCTCGGGCCGGATGAACTTCGAGGATCTGGACTTCGAGGTCCGCGGCTACGATCGCATGGGGGCTTACGGCCAGAGCAAGCTGGCCAACTTGCTGTTCACCTTCGAGGCGCAGCGAAGGTTCGCGGCCGCCGGGGTCGGTGTGCTGGTCGCGGCCGCGCACCCTGGCTGGACCCGCACCAACCTGCAGCAACACTGGGGCCTCGCAGATCTGCTCAACCCCCTGCTTGGCATGGCGCCGGCCAAGGGGGCGCTGCCAACCCTGCGGGCCGCGACCGACCCCGAGGTGCGCAGCGGGGACTACTACGGACCGCGCGGGCTCTACCAGATGTGGGGCTACCCGAAGAAGGTTGGCGCCACGAAGGCCGCCCGCAGCGAGGCTGACGCCGCGCGCCTGTGGGAGGTGTCCGAGCTGCGCACGGGCGTTCGCTACCCCGCCGGTCCTGCGGCCCTCGCTGGCGCGCCACTCACGGAGTGACGCAGCCTTGTCGGTTTGCTCCGGCCGGCGCGGTTTCTTCGTAGCAGCGGCAGAAAAACTGTGCGACGGTCGCGGTTACCCATGATGCGACAAATGGATAAACCTTGGTTCCTCTCGGTCGAGTGCGTCCTCGGCCTGGCATTGATTGCGTTGCCGCTTGGATGCAAGCCCGACCCTGGTACCGACAGCGACACCGCTGCCGAGGGCAGCACCAGCGGCGACGGCGACGGCGACGGCGATCCTTCCACGGGCGACGGTGACGGCGATCCCACGACCGGCGACGGCGACGGCGACCCTGGCTGCACCCCCGGCAGCTTCAACTGCGCGTGCAACGGTGGCCTGTGCGACGAAGGGTTGATGTGTGTCGACGGCACCTGCGAGCTCGAGGGTCCGCCGGATTGCATGCCCGGTACGCTCGACTGCATGTGTGACAACGGGGACTGCGCTGGCGGCCTGGAGTGCATCGCGGACGTCTGTGGGTACCCCGCGAGCCCCTACCCGAATTGTGGGTGGGACGCCGGAAACGGCTGGAACGCGTGCGGCGAGGTGATCGAGAACCCCGCGGAGCCGCTGATGTGCCCCGAGGACTTGGAGCCGGGCGGGGCGTGCCCGTCAGGGCTCACGATCATTGGTTGCTGCGACGAGAACGGCAACAACTGGTGGTGTGAGGGCGGCGCGGTCGCGTTCGACGACTGCGGTGGGGGCGACGGAGATGGGGACGGGGACGGCGACGGGGACGGGGACGGCGACGGGGACGGGGACGGCGACGGCGACGGCGACGGGGATGGCGACGGCGACGGCGACGGCGACGGCGACGGCGACGGGGACGGCGACGGCGACGGCGATCCGTAGTCCGTTGACTCGAGGCTGGTTGCGTTGTGGGTTGGGGTCTCCCCCCAACCCACAATGCGTAGAGTCAGGGCGTAGAGTCAGGGCTGGTAGGGCACGGCCGTACCGAACACCCAAAGCACATCCCGTCGAGGGTCTCGTCGCCAAGGGGCGCATCGAGGCCAGGATCCATGACCAGACACCAAAGTTGATCGGGCCTTGGCTGGGTCTCCACGGCCGCTGGGATCGTCGACACATGGTCGGGGTTGGCAAAGGCTGAGCTCGGGCGGTGAGGGCAGGGGGGCGGCGTCGTTGGGGTCGCCCTCGAGCGTGGCCGCGGCGAGCAGCGGTCGGTCGCGGATCGTCCAAGAAATCCAGGCGCGGCTGACACTCGTCCGAGTTGTCCTGGCCCCACGGCGGCATCTGTTTGGACTGCATCGCGTCGAGAGCCAGCGCGCCCCAGGCCGCCACGCCTTCGACGGCCTCGAAAGGGCAGTCAAAGCACGTCGCCGGGCCTCCAGCAAAAATCTTCCGCGCGCCGCGCGTCCCATGGACGCAGGAACGCCTGTCTGATCATGGTTGCGAGCCTCGTCCCTCGGAGAGACTGCGGGCGAGCGGTCGGGTCCAACCCGATCGAGTGCGCATGATCGAGGCGACTCGCGCGGCGCTCTTCGAGTCCGCCACGTGGGTCGAGTCGACTACGACGCTCGCCGTCTCACCGCTGGTCCAAAATGGGCCGCTTTTGCTCACAGTTGATTGGGGAAACTGCGAGAGGCCTACGGTCGTCGAGCAATTCGTCTGGGGTCGTATCCTCGGTGATGTTCGTCCCACGGTAACCAATCAAAAAAGCGGCCCAGAATGGGCCACGCAAGTCTAGAAACCTAAAAGTTCTAGCCAAAGTAGTGCAGAAAGTCGTAGGTTACGCGCGTGCCCAGAAAGAACCTGTTGCACCGTTCGTCTCATGTTGCACGGCCGGATGCTCGTTCTGACGGAGAACGATGATACACATCGCTACACGAATATTGAGTTGCGTGGTGGGAGTGTCCCTTGCACTGAGTGGCTGCTCATTGACTCCCCCACCACGATCACCAGAGGACGAGCGCGCGCTGCAACGTGCACGAAGCCAAGAGCGAAAAGCCGCGGCGGCGAGGGAGCAACTCCAGCAAGAGTGGCAGGCGACATCGAGTGAACTCGCGCGCCTGCAAGCGGAGCTCGCAGCCCTCGATTCACCGCAAGAGGCTGCACAGCAGGTGTATCGAGCGCAATCGCTAGCCTTTGAGAGCTACGAAAACACGATACAGGCCGCCCTTGCGTTTGCACGCAGCTGCGATGATCAGGTTGACCTCGATGTCGCGGCCGAGACGGGTGCTTCGTTGGCCGGGGCGCTTGCGGAGTATGTGTCGGAACCCAAGCGCGACGAGGCTCTGAAGGCTATGGAGCGATGTCGTCCGGCATTGGTCAAACGGTGGCGCAAGGTAATGAATGAGACCGTTTTGGAGCTGCAGCGAGATTTCGCTGTAGCGATCGAGGACGTCTTTGATGAAAACAACCCCTACAGCAGGGGGTCGTTGACCGCGAAGACAAAGGGCACGACGCTCAATGTTCGAATGCGTGGCAATTTCGAGGGGCGCGCACGGCATTCGCAAGAACAGGTCGATATGTGGTGTGAGTCAGGCAGCGGACTGTTCACGAAGATCATCCTCCAGAACTCGCAAGGAACGTTCTCGTGCAAGCCTGATGAGGGCCCCAAGGAACTCATTGCCACGATTCTCGAAGAGTCCAAGGTCAACACGTCCTGGGTTGTCGTAGGAGTACAACCGACCCCAAGTAAGCCTGAGCCGCCGCCGCCTGCGACCCCAGAGGTTCAAGAGCGACGGGTGGAGCTCCTGGCCGCGGCTCGGGGTCTAGAGTCTGGGGCAGCCCAGATCGATGCTCGCGCGTCAGAAATCGCGCAGGACGAACAGCAAGCCCGACAATCGATCGAACGGGTTGATCTCCGCCACAAGGCTCGAGGGGACGAGTGGAAGCAAACTAAAATCAAACGGGCCTCGAACACGCAAATTGCCGGCGGCGTGTTCGTAGGGATCGGAGGCGTGGTCTTGCTTGGCACTGTCGGGGCCTCGCAAGCGGGGGTCGCCGAACCAGGTGACCTCATCCCGATCGGCGTGGGTGTCAGCGTGCCGCTGGTTGTGACGGGTGTTTTGCTATTGGTCGGTGGGGGCGTTCGAAAAAAGCGTGTCCAAGAGGTGGTTTTTCGCTGATGTTCGCCCCTGAGCTGTTGCTCCGCCGCGGCCTCGCCGGGACGCCCCAGCAGGCGCTCGCGCAGAACAGCGCTGCCCGCTCTGGGGGGCGCCTCTCCAGTGCAATTGCGCATACGCGCTTTGGGTCCGGACGCGGTCGCGGAGCGAGTTTTCAGCTCGCTCGCGACGCGCTCGGAAACTATCTGTGAGGCTCGCATTCACTCATGGGTGATTGACCTGAACATTAGATTATGTATAATGTATGAATGTCCGATGCCGCGACATTGCAGGATTCGTTGAGTCAGGAGCAGCTTCAAGCGATCGGTGATGAGATCGCTACATTTGCCGCACGAATCGACGTCGCCGAGCATGCCCTCATCACGCGGCTTCGGGTCTTCGATGCCCACGAAGCCTGGGGCGGCACGGGGTTTCTCTCATGTGCGCACTGGCTCAGCTGGCGGATCAGCATTGGGCTCAAGGCGGCACGCGAAAAGGTCCGGGTTGCGCGGGCGCTCGGCACATTGACAGCGGTTGATGCGTTGTTTAGCCGGGGTGAGCTCAGCTATTCAAAGGTCCGGGCGATCACGCGCGTCGCCACGCCCGAGAATGAGCAAGAGTTCATTGACGCTGCGGTCCACGCGACCGCTTCGCAGATCGAGCTACTGACCCGGGCCTACAAGCGCTGCCGCATCGACCCAGAGATCCCCGGCGAGCTGCCGCGAGACCAGCGTCGCTTCGTCCGGCGAGCCGAGACCCTTGGGGGCATGGTCCGCATCGAGATGCAGTTGACCCCGGAAGAGGCGGCTGTGGTCTGGGAAGCGATGCAATCAGCCATGTCTACCAGCGAGCCTGAGGCTTCCGCGGAAGCCTCCGTGGCGCCGTCGCCGGCCGATCAGCCGGGGCAGGCGCCCAACACACAGGCTTCCGCGGAAGCCTCCACTGATCCGACCCAAGCACAGGCCTCCACGGAAGCCTCCGCCGGCATGCCCGCAGATCCTTTAGCAGCCACCTACGGCGAGCAGCTGCAGCAACAGCAGGCCGACGCGATCGTCAATATCGCCCGGGCGTATCTACAGCACAGCCCCCGCACGCTCAGCTCCGGCTATGAGCTGGTCGTCATCACCTCAAAGGATCAGCTCGAGCACGGTCCCGGTGGGGTCGGTGGGTTCTTGCGTGACGGCACGCCAGTCCCGCTGCACGTGG
>NZ_JMCC02000179.1 GCF_000737335.2 Enhygromyxa salina
CGGGGCCGTGGGCTCGCTCGTGGACCAGCAGCGCGCGCCGCAGGTCCGCTGCGGCCGCGGCGTAGTCGTGCAGCTCGGTGTTGACCGCCGCGAGCTCGACCAGCTCGGCGATCTGCTGCCCGGTCGCCAGACACTCCGGCTCGCAGCAATCGCGCGGCGTCGCCAGGGCCCGCTCGCGCAGGGCCCGGCTCGAGGCCACGGTTTCTTCAGCGCGGGCGAGGGCTTCTCGCCCGCTCGCGGACACCTTCGCGGATTGGTTCACCCTGGGCAGCAGACTCATCACGCCCACGCTCATCCCGATCACGGCGCCGACCCCAAGACCCAGCCACATGCGCCGCTCGGCCCCGTGTCGGCGCGGGTTCAGGGCCTCGAGCAGCCCTTCCATGCTGGGATAGCGGTCGCCCGGGTTCCACGACAGCCCGCGGCGCAGCGAGGTCACGACGCGCCGCGGGACCTTGCGGTTGCGGAAGCGCTTGAGCTGGCCGAGCCGCATCCGCGCTAGCAGCTTCTCGCGCGTGCCCTCGCCGAACGGCTTCTCGCCGTTGAGCGCCTCCCACATGGCCACGCAAAACGAGAATTGATCGCCGCGCTGATCCACGGGGCGCCCGCGGTGCTGCTCGGGGGACATGTACGCTGGCGTCCCGACGACCGCCCCCGAGCGGGTCAGCGGGCGCGGGGTGGCGAGGCGTCCGTGCGCGGGCGGGTCGGGCGGCTCGTCCGTCAACTGGTCTGGGTTTTGGTCTGGGTTCTGGTCTGGGTTCTGGTCTGGGTCTTCGTCTGGGTCTTCGAGCGCCGTCGCCACCTGCTCCTCGAGCAGGTCGCTCTCGCTGGCAATGCCCTCGCGCGCGATCCCAAAGTCGAGCACCAGCACCCGCCCGTCATCGCCGATCATCACGTTCTCGGGCTTGACGTCGCGGTGGACCAGCCCGGCCCGGTGGGCGGCGGCCAGGCCCCGGCCGATCTGCAAGAACACGGTGATCAGCGCGGGCACGGACGGCCTTGGGCTGCGCAGCAGCCAGCGCTGCAGGGTCTGGCCCTCGACGAACTCCATCGCCACGAACACCCGGCCGTCTTCGGTCCCCACGTCGTGCACGGCGATCACGTTGGGGTGGCGCAGGCGGGCCAGCGCTTGGCCTTCACGCTGCAATCGGAGCCGCCCGCGAGCGGACCCGGGGTGACCCTGGCGCAGCCGCACGACCTTGATCGCGAGCTTGCGATCGAGCTGGGGATCCCAGGCCGAGTAGATCACCCCCATCCCGCCGACGCCCAGACACTCTTGGACCAGGTACCGCCCGATCGTCTGCCCGCGCCTGAACCAGTCGGGCCGCGACGGCGACTCGTCATCTGGTTCGTCGGTCTCGTGGTCGACTTTCGTGGTCAAGTCGGTCCCCCACGGCGTCCATGGCCCGTCATGCGCCGCGTTCATCATGCCCTGGCCTCGCGCGATCGAGCTCCAACAGCGGGGGAGAAGTCTCACTGGTCGCAGCGTCGGCTATTGCTGGGTTCGCGGGTCCGCGTACCATCGGTGTTCACGTGGGCGAGCAGCAAGGGAGCGGCGTGTGGGCGCGCGGGCGGACGATGCTCGACTCTCCAGACTGGGCCGCGGGGCCCGAGCCGGTCCCCAACGAAGCGCTCGCGCCTCACCGCGTGCTCGAGGGCGACACCCGCTGGTCGCACAGCTACGAGCGCGACGAGCTGAGCGCTCGCGCGGCGCGGCTGCGCAAGGTCATGGTGGTGGGCGCGCTCGCGTGGCTCTCGTTCTTGCCCACCGATCTCGTGTTCAACTCGCTGCGCGGCGCCGATCATGGGCTGACCTTCGTGGTGATCCGACTGATCGCCACGCTGCCACTGCTGATGTTGTGGCTGCACCTGGCTCGAAGGACGCCCAGTCGCGTCGGCCTGCTCGTGTTGGAGGGCCTGGTCGTGTCCCAGATCGCGGGCGCGACCGCGCTGCTCGGGGTGTTCAGCGGCGGGCTCAGCAGCCCGCTGCTCGCCGCCTTGCTCCCGATCCTGGTCGTGCGCGCGATCGCTATCCCGGACGACTGGCGGCGCGGGCTGCCGCTCGTGTGCGCCCCGGCCGTGACGTTTTGGCTGGTGCTTGGAGTCGGCAGCGCGCTGAGCTCCGCGGCGCCGCCGATCGACCCCGCGACCCTGGCGGCGGTCATCCTGCACCTGGGCATGCAGGCCGTCACGATCGCGATGATCACGATCGGGGGCCACGTCGCGTGGGATGTGCGGCGCAACCTGTACAAGGCCCGCACGGTCGGGCGCTACGAGCTGCTGCGGCCGCTCGGGCGCAAGGCCATGGGCGAGGTCTGGGTCGCATGGCACCAGGGCCTGCACCTCGAGCTCGCCCTCAAGATCCTGCCGATCTTGCCAACGGGCGCGGGGGAAGGCGCGGTCGCTCGGTTCGAGCGCGAGGTCGCCGCGACCACCAAGCTGCGCCACCCCAACACGGTGCGGGTCTACGACTTTGGCCTCACACCCGACGGGCTGCTGTACTACGCAATGGAGCTGCTCGAGGGCGAGACCTTGGCCGAGCTGGTCGAGCGCGAGGGGCCGCTGCCGATCACCCGCGCGCTGAGTCTCCTGCGTCAGGTCGCCCGGGCGCTCGACGAGGCTCACCAGCACGGCATCGTCCACCGCGACATCAAGCCCGAGAACCTGTTCGTCTCCACGCCGGCTGGCGAGCGCGATGTCATGAAGGTGCTCGACTTTGGGGTTGCGAGCGTGGCCGCCACGCCGCGCTCCGCGAACTCCGGCGCTGGGCAGTCGCTGCGGCTCTCGCCGAGCCGGCCCCACGGCCCCGCGCAGCCGATCGAGCGGGTCGGGACGCCGCTGTACATCTCGCCCGAGGTCGCCCGCGGTGGCGTCGCCGATCCGCGCTCCGACATCTACGCGCTTGGCTGCGTGCTCTACTTCATGCTCACCGCCAGCCCGGTGTTCGTCGAGCGTGATCTGCAAGCGCTGCTGCGCGCCCACGCGGAGCAGCAGCCCGCGCCGCCGTCCACGTTGCTCTCGGCGGCGCTGCCGGACTACGTCGAGACCCTGGTGATGCGCTGCCTCGCCAAGGATCCCGAGCAGCGCTACGCGGACGCCGACGCGCTCGTGCGGGCGATCGATCTGTGCCTTCGGCTTGGCCGCAACGACCGGCTGCGCGGCGGCGGTGAGTCCCAGCAGCCGCGCGTGCGAACCAGTCGGGCGCAGCTCGAGGAGTGGGCCAAACACTCCAGCACCGAGACCGACATCGACCTGCTGGGCGCTCCCGACTGACCCGGCTGGATGCTCGCGGCGGTCGTGGGCGGCGCCGCTTTCGCCGGGTTCCGCGAAATCCTCATCGCGCCCGCGGTCGGGATCAACTCACTCGCCGATCACGACTACATCCGAGTGGATCCAAAACATCACAAGGATCTCTCTCAGCGGCATCCGTCCTGGCTCGCGCCTGGTTGCACCTCGGATTCGGAGCTACGTTTGCCCAGCGTGAATCACGATTCTTTCCCACGTGTCGACGAACACATCGTCGAGCCCGAGACCCGGCAGGAGATGGTTCGTGGTGAGCCCATGGAGGCGTTGCCGGCCAACCCGCCGCACGCGGAGCGCCACACGGATCTGGACTACGTCACGCGCGGGCACGTCGCCCCCGGCTATGTCGTGGCGGCCGATCTCCTGACCCGCGCCGGCCCCGGCTCCAATTTCGCCACCGACGTCTGCGTCCGCAAGGTCGGCATCGATCCGCAAACGGGTGGGCGCTACCTCGAGGAACTCGCCTTCGAGGTCGTCGCCGAGCAGTCGCTGCAGCACATCACCGTTCGCGCCGAAGACCTCGCCACTCGGGGCGTGCGGCGGATCATCGTGGTGTTCGTCAACCAAAGCGAGGTCGCAGAGTGGTCGCAGGCGGAGCGGCGCTTCGTGCCACTCCCGATCAACGGAAGGCTCGAAGATCCAACGTTGATGCGGCCAATCCCCATCCGCGCGCTGCTCGACGCCGCCTCCGCCGACAACGCCGTCGCCGCCGCGCTGCGGGCCAAGGACAACCCCTGGCTCGTACGGCGCGAGCAAGACGTCAGCGCCAACGCGCTCGCGCGCGGCCGTGAAGAAGGCCGTGAAGAAGGCCGCGAACAGGCCCAGAGCCAGGCCCTGCTGCTCGTGCTCCGCGGTCGTGGCCTACACCCCAGCGACGCGCAGCGCCAGGTGATCCAGGCAAGCACGGACAGCGAACAGCTCGAGCGGTGGCTGCTCATGGCTGGGCGGGTCCACTCGATCGACGAGCTGCTCGTGGCCGACGCGGATCGATGAGTTTGTTGAACCCCCGCGGATCGCGTTGAGGTCGTCGAGCTTTATTGAGCATCAGCGATCTCGAGGCGATGCAGCGAGACCTCGCGAGCCGCGAGAAGCCTCCGATACATGCGTAAATCACCCAGCTCGGGGTTGCCGGTCCCACCCCCGCAGAATAAAAGCAGCTCGCGTGCACCGCGTGTCTTCACTCCCGGCCAAGCTGGCGATGACCCTCGCGCTCGCAGTCCCGATCTGTCTGGCCGGCTGCGACAAGCCGGATCAGCAAGGCGAGCAGGCGGGCGCGGCAGACTTGGGTGTCCCGCGGATCCGCGTCGCCCCGGTGCAAGAGGTCGTCCCTCAGGTCAGCTCGCGGCATCTGGTCCTGTTGGCCCCGTGGCGGCAGGCCCAGCTCTCGCCCCGGTTCGGCGGCCAGATCGCCGAGCTGCTGATCGCCGAGCAGACCGAGGTCGCGGCGGACCAGCTGCTCGTGCGGCTCGTCGACGCCGACGCCCGCGGCTCGTTGATCTCCGCCCAAGCCTCGCGCACCAGCTCGGAGAAGCGGCTCGTCGATCTCGATCGTCAGCTCGCCGACGCGCGCAAGCTGTTGGAGACCGGCGCGGGGACCCGCCGCGAGGTCGAGCGGCTCGAGACCGAGATCGAGACCACCCGCGCGTCGATCCGCCAGGCCTCGGGCCAAGTGATCCAGTCGCGCGACCGCAGGCAGGCCAACGAGATCCTCGCGCCCTTCGCCGGCGTCATCACCTCGCTCGACGCTGAGCTTGGCGAGTACGCCAGCCCCGGCGCACGCCTGGCCACGCTGTCCGAGCTGGATATCCTCGCTGTCGACGTCCCGCTCTCGGAGTTCGAGATGGTCGTCCACGAGCGCGGCGCCCTCGAGTTTCAGGTCATGGTCCGCGGCCAGCCAGTCGACACCTCGCTCGAGTGGATCGCGCGCGAGGCCGACAGCGGCACCAACACCTTCCCGGCGCGGCTGCGGATCAACAACGCCGACAAGCGCCTGCGCGCAGGTGAAGCCGCCGAGGTGTTCGTCCGCGGTGACAAGGGCAAGCCCGAGCTCGTGGTTCCCCCCACGGCCGTGCGCTGGGAGTCGACCCAGGCCTACCTGCTGCGCGCGACCACGGTTGGAAGCGCAGCGCAGGGGGGCGAGCAGACCCGCGAGCAGCTCGAGCGCGTCGATGTCAGCGTCCACGAGGACGTTGGCGGCCAGGTCGCGGTGTCGGGCCCGCTCGCCGTGGGTGATCGGGTGGTCAGCTCGGGACCCAGCACCCTCGTCGACGGCGACGAGGCGATCATGATCCCGCAGGTTACGGCTCCCGGAAGGGTCACCGCTCCCGCCAGGGCGCCCGCGGGGCTCTCTCAGTAGGCTGCTGATGTTCGACAAGATCGTCCGCCTCAGCGTCAACAACTCGGTGTTCGTCAACCTGTTGTTCTTCCTGGTCATCGCGGCCGGGGTGATCGGCGCGCTCCGGCTCCCGCGCGAACAATTCCCCGAGGTCAGCCTCGACGCCGTCATGGTCGAGGTCATCTACGTGGGCGCGACCGCGGCCGACGTCGAAGAGCTGATCATCCGGCCGATCGAAGAGGAGCTCGACAACGTCTCGGACGTCAAGCGGGTCGAGTCGCTGGCCAACGAGGGCAACGCCACGATCACGCTGACCTTCTTGGCGGGCACCGATCTGCGCGACGCTCGAGCCGAGGTCGAGAAGGCCGTGCAGGCCACCCAGAACCTGCCCGAGGACGCCGAGACGCCCCAGGTCCGCGAGGTCAAGCTCGACCTCCCGGTGCTCACGGTCGCGCTGATCGGCGATCGCTCGATCCGCACGGAGACCGACCGGGTCCAAGAGATCCTCACCCGTCGGCCGGGGGTCGCGGGCGTGACCGTCACCGGCCTGACCGAGCCGCGGATCATCGTCGCGCTCGACGAGGCCAAGCTCCGGGCCCTGCAGATCCGCCCAGCAGAGATCAGCCAGGCGATCCAAAATGCGCGGGCCAGCGTCCCGGCTGGCACCGTCGAGAGCGGCGGCTCCGAGGTGTTCGTCAAGACCGACGAGCGGCTGCGCTCGGCCGCCGACGTGGCCGCGATCCCGCTGCGCCCTGGCTCGCCGCTGCGGCTGGGCGACGTGGGCAGCGTGCGCGAGCTCGAGGAGCAGCCCGACACCCGCTACTACGTCAACGGCGTCGAGGCGATCCAGCTCGTCGTCAACCGCGAGGAGACGGCGGACCCGCTCGAGATCCGCGACGACATCATCGCGCAGCTCCCCGTGATCGACGAGCAGCTCCCGCCCAGCGCGCACGCTGTCATCTCCGAGGACTACACCACGCTGATCCGCGATCGCCTGCGGACCGTGATGATCAACGGCGCGACCGGAGCGCTGTTGGTGGTCTTGGTGCTCGCCTGGGTCGCAGGCTTTCGCCAGGCCATGCTCGCGCTGTGGGGCATGCCGGTGTCCTATCTGCTCGCGACCTTCTTGATGGACAAGGGTGACATCACGATCAACGTGATCTCGACCTTTGGTCTGCTGATCGCCACGGGGATCGTCGTCGACGACGCGATCGTCGTGATCGAAAATACCCAGCGTCACCTCGAGATGGGCAAGACGCGGGTCCAGGCCGCGATCGACGGCGCCAAAGAGGTGCTGTTGCCGGTCACGGTGGCCGTGACCACCACCTGCTTCGCGTTCTTACCGCTGACCATGGTCGGCGGGACGATGGGGCGGGTCATGAAGATCCTGCCGCTGACGGTGATGTTTTGCCTGATCGGCTCGCTGATCGAAGCGATCTTCATCCTCCCCGGCCACCTCGCCCACTACGCCAGCCGCGACGCCGCGGGCGGCCGCACCGCGCGGCTCGTCGAGCGCATGAAGGCCGTCTATCGGCCGGTGCTCAACCTGTGCATGCGCTGGCGCTGGGTGGTCGCCGGGGTCGTCGCGGTCTCGTTCTTTGGGGTCGTGCTGCTCGCAACCAAGATGCCGTTTCAGTACACGGCCAAGGGCAAGCCCTCGGAGCTGTCGATCAGCTACAAGCTGCCATCTGGGGTCGGCCGCGAGGCCACGCGGGCCCAAGGTGAGGCCCTGCGTGCGCTGGTGCTGGAAGAGTTTGGAGTCTCGGCCGAGGCCGAGGGCGGCAAGGTTCGGACCAGCAAGCTGCGGGTTGGCTCGGTTCGGGATCCTCGCACGCAGCTGATGGAGACGGGCGCCAACGTTGGGATCCTGCGCTTCGAGTTCACCCTCGAGGACGAGGTGATCGACGCCTACCCAGAGGTGATCGCCCACGTCGAGCGCTACCTCGAGACCAACCCGGATCTGGCCGCCTTCACGATCATCGAGGCCATGGCCGGCCCGCCTTCGGGGCCTGCGATCACCGCCCGTGTGCGCGGCCGCTACCCCGAGCAGATCGACGCCGTCGTCCGCGAGCTCAAGACTTATCTGCGCACGGTCGAGGGCGTGCAGAACATCGACGACGACAGCGGGATCGGCAAAGAGACCTTCAGCGTCCAGGTCGATCAGGATCTCGCCGCGCTCTACGGTCTGAGCCAGCTCGAGATCGCCAACGCGGTGCGCTCGGCGATCGACGGCTTGGTCGCCGCGGAGGTCTCGATCGATGAGCAGCGGGTCGAGATCGTGGTCCGCACCCAGGGCGCGCAGGCGCTGGATCGGGCCGGGATCGGCAGCCTGACCGTGACCACCGCGGACGGCCGCGTGGTCCGCCTCGACCAGGTTGCGAGGTTGCAGCGCACCCGTGAGCTCGGCTCGATCCGCCGCCGCGACAGCCAGCGGACCGTGGCCGTGACCGCCGACGTGCTCGCCGAGGTGATCACCGCGCTCGACGCCTCGGACAAGATCAAGACCTACTTCGACGACAACCTGGCCGCGCGCTACCCCGAGATCGAGATCCAGTTTGGCGGCGACACCGAGGAGATCAACGAGAGCCTCAACGATCTACCCGGGGCCTTCATGCTAGCGATCGGGCTGATCTACATCGTCTTGGCCCTGCAGTTCAGCTCTTACGTCCAGCCCTTCATCATCCTGTGCGCGGTCCCGTTTGGGATCATGGGCGCGATCTTGGGCTTGTTCGGGATGGGCTACGACCTGTCGCTGTTCGCGTTGTTCGGGGTTGTCGCGCTCGCGGGGATCGTCGTCAACGATTCACTGGTGATGGTCGACTTCATCAACAAGCGCCGGGCGGAGGGCCTCGAGGTCTACGACGCCGCCCTCGACGGCGCGCTCGAGCGACTGCGCCCGATCATCTCGACGACGCTCACGACCTGCTTTGGACTGGGACCCCTGGCGATCGGGCTTGGCGGCAAAGACGAGATCCTCGCGCCAATGGCGATCTCGATCGCAGCTGGATTGGGGATCTCGACGGGCTTGGTTCTGCTGGCGGTACCGGCGATCTATGTGATCATCGAGCGTGACCTGATTGGGGTCTGGCGGCGGGTGTTTCCGGGGCATGTGTCGGCGCATGAGCCGACGGACGATGGCTTGGGGTAGGGGACGGCGCTCTCGGAGGGTGGTTGTGACGACGGGTGGTTGTGACGGCGGGCAGCCCGGCGGGCACCGAGGGGCGGTGGATTCGGAGGTTGGTTGTGACGGCGGGCAGCCCGGCGGGCACCGAGGGTCCCTCGGAGCGAAACCACTCACCGCAGGCATGTGGTGAGTCGGTCTTCTGGTAGTACGAGTGACCTTCACCGCTTCGATTGGGTCTAATACGCCGTGAATTTTCGCTCCGAGGGACCCTCGGAGCCCTGGTTGCCGGGCCGTCGTGTTGCAACCATTGGCTCCGCCTCGAGCCGACGCCGTCATGCACTTTCACCCGCGCGCGCTCGGAGGGTGGGTGTGACGGCGGGCAGCCCGGCGGGCACCGAGGGGCGGTGGATTCGGAGGTTGGTTGTGACGGCGGGCAGCCCGGCGGGCACCGAGGGTCCCTCGGAGCGAAACCACTCACCGCAGGCATGTGGTGAGTCGGTCTTCTGGTAGTACGAGTGACC
>NZ_JMCC02000018.1 GCF_000737335.2 Enhygromyxa salina
CCGCAAGCGGGCGAGAAGCCCTCGCCCGAGCTGAAAACAGTTCGCTGCCCAGGGAGGACCAGCCGAACGCGACCCGGCTCGAGCAGCCCCGAGCGGGGCTCATGGGGCATCTTGGGACAAGCTGGGTTTCATGAATACTGGGATCACACTTGGGCAGGCGCGGCGGCCTGGCTGCGGTAGCCCTCGAGCAACTCGGTGAGGGCCTTGTATCCGCGGTGTGCGCGGACGCGCAGCGTGCCCTCGCGGACGCCAAGCTCGGTGCTGATCTGGGCCATGCTCTTGCCCTCGATCTTGTGCAGGGTGACGACCTCGCGCTGCGACGGAGGCAGCCCCGCGAGCGCCTGGCGAATGCGGCCAGCGAGGCCGATCTGCCGCTCTTGCTCGACCGCGATCGCCTCGATGTCGAGGGTGGGGTCGCGCATCGAGTCGAGCAGCTCGGAAGTGTCGTCCCCGGCGGTGTCGAGCTTGACCGCGCGCTCGCGGTAGATCTTGCGCAAGTGGTCGATGGTGGCGTTGCGAGCGATCGTCGAGTACCAGACGGCGACGGCGCGATCTGGATTGGCACCGGCCGGCGCGGCGAACCGCTCGCGGGCGCCGTGGGCCTTCATGAACGCGGTCTGCAGCAGGTCTTCGGCGGTCGCGGGGTTGCTGATCTTGGCGCGGATCTGGGCACGCACGGCCGGGCTCAACCGATGATAGAGCTCGGTGAAGGCCTGTTGGTCTCCGTCGAGGTAGCTGTCCATCAAAGTGGCCAGTCCTGCGTAGCGTTCATCTTGGTCGGTGCGGCTCATGGTGACTCCTGGGTTCGCTCGAACCCGTAGCGTTGGTGCTTGGATGCACGAGCGGCCGTGGAGTTACAGCGCCACCCAAGAAAGTTTGCGGACGCGGTGCGCGGGCGGTTCACCGTCGCCCGCCCAAACAGTCAGGCGGGCCTTGTTTCCGTGGTATCTGGGCTTTGGTGAGCACGGAGGCGGCATCGAGCGCAAGTGGCGCTAACGGGCCCTCGCTCGACAGCGAGGAGCGCGAGATCATCGAGGGCATGCGCGCGGGTGACGACCGCGCGTTCGAGCGCTTGGTCCGGGCCCACGTGGGTCCGCTTCGCGCGGTCGCGCTGCGCTTGCTCAAGAACGACGCGGACGCCGACGACATCGTCCAAGAAGCGTTCCTCAGCGCGTTTCGCAATTTCGACAGCTTTCGGGCTGACTCCCGGCTTCAGACGTGGCTGCACCGCATCGTGGTCAACGGCGCGCTGCAGCGCTTGCGCCGGGCCAAGCACCGCGCCGGTCAGCAGGGCGATGGCGAGCTCGTCGACGTGAGCGAGCTGCTGCCGCGCTTCGCGGCCAACGGCCACCCAGAGCACTTTTCTCAGCCGTGGGTTCAAACCATAGAAGAACTCGCCACTCGCGCAGAGACCCGCGAGCAGGTCCGGCAGATGATTGACAAGCTGCCGGACAACTATCGTACGGTGCTGATCCTGCGCGACATCGAGGAGCTCGACACCAGCGAGACCGCCGAGCTGCTCGAGCTCACCCCAGGCACCGTCAAGGTCCGCCTGCATCGAGCCCGGCAAGCGCTGCGAAACCTTCTCGAGCGTGAACTCGAACTCACCGCCAACGCATGAGCGAAGAAGAACACTGCCGCGCCGGAGTGCACGGACATCGGCCCGACATCAGCTGCCGTGAAGTCAGTGAATTCCTGCTCGCGTATCTCGACCGCGAGCTCGACGAGCCCTCCCGCGCCGAGTTCGAGCTGCACCTGAAGCTGTGTCCGCCATGCGTCAACTACCTCGAAGGCTACCGCGACACGATCGCGCTGGTGCGGGCCTGCACCCGCGACGACGCCGAGGGGGCCGCCGCAAAGTCCTGTGAGGGGCAGCCCAACCAGCGCCCCAAGAAAGCGCCACCCGAGGGGCTGATCCAAGCGATCTTGTCCGCGAAGTGTCGCGCGGCCGCCGGGAAATCCAGCGAGTGAGCAGTCGTCGCTCGCTGGGCGCGGCCAAGCCCATCACGATCTTGTCGTGGAACGTCAACGGGCTGCGCGCCGTGGCAAAGAAAGGCTTTCGCAGCTGGCTCGACGGCAGCGGCGCCGAGATCGTTGCTCTGCAAGAGGTTCGCGCCCGCCACGAGCAGCTGCCGGACGACCTGCGCGAGCCCGACAACTGGCACACCCACGTGGTCGCGGGCGAGCGGCCGGGCTACGCCGGCGTTGGAATGTACTGCGCCCGCGCGCCCGACCGGCACGAGCCCGCGCTGGGGATCCCACGCTTTGACACGGAGGGGCGGGTACAGATCGCCCGGTTTGGCCGGCTCACGATCGTCAACGCCTACTTCCCCAACGGCAACGGGCGCGAGCGCGACAACAGCCGCGTGCCCTACAAGCTCGACTTCTATCGGGCGGTGTTCGATCTGGTCCAGCGTCGGCGCAAGGCTGGGCAGCGCGTGCTGGTGATGGGCGACTTCAACACCGCCGTCCGCGAGATCGACCTCGCCCGTCCCAAGCAGAACAAGAAGACCTCGGGGTTCTTGATCGAGGAGCGCGACGAGCTCGAGCGGTGGTTGGCGGCGGGCTGGGTCGACAGCTTTCGAGAGTTCGAGCCGGGCGCCGGACACTACTCGTGGTGGTCACAGCGAGGCACGGCGCGGGCTCGCAACATCGGCTGGCGCATCGACTACGTGCTCACGTCGCCGAACTTGCGGCCGTACTTGCGCGGTGCCTTCATTCGGCCGGACGTGCTTGGGTCTGACCACGCGCCGATCGGTGTCGAGCTGGATCCCGCAGTGTTTGATTGAACGCGCTGGCCACTCATGGCTGGACGCACTGCTTGCCCTCAGCATCCGAAGGGTGCTCCAGCTCCACCGCGGTCTGCCGACGGTTCAGCGGACGGGATCATTGTTTCACCAGCGCGATGTGCGTTCGACCCAATGACAACCACCACATCGGTGGGTTAGCGTCCCCGCATGCGCAAGCCCTCGTCCCCCCCGCTCGTGCTCGCTGCTCTCGCCTCGTCGCTGGTCTTGCTCGGCTGCTCCCAGAAACCGGCTGGCGCCAAGGCCGACGGCAAGGCCGACCCCCAGGCCAAGACCGACGCCAAGTCTGGTGAGACCGCTGCGGTCGACGCGGGCGCCGACAAGCCCACCCCCGAGCAGGCCAAGGCGTTCGTGACCGAGGTCGACGCCAAGCTGCGCGAGCTGTGGACGGCCGAGTCCAAGGCCGCGTGGACCAACGCGACCGACATCACCGACGAGCACGCGGCGGCCGTGGCCGCGGCCAGCGAGCAGTCGATGGCCTACATCGGCCAAGCGATCAAGGACGCGCGCGAGTTCGATGGCGTCGAGGCCGACCCGGACACGCTCCGCCAACTCCACTTGCTCAAGGTCGCGACCACGTTGCCCGCGCCCAACGACCCGGCCAAGCGCAAAGAGCTGGCCGAGACCGCGACCAAGCTCGACAGCATGTACGGCTCGGCCAAGTGGGGTGACTGCAGCGATCCCAGGGGCCCGGCCTGCAAGGACATGGGGCAGGCAATGGAGATCATCTCGAGCAGCGACGACTACGACGAGCTGCTCGCTGCGTGGGAGGGCTGGCGGACGGTGGCACCGCCGATGCGGCCGCTGTATCAGCGCTTCGCCGAGCTCGGCAACGAGGGCGCGCGCGACATCGGCTACAAGGACGTCGGCGAGCTGTGGCGCTCGGGCTACGACATGACCCCGGCCGAGTTCGAGGCCGAGATGGAGCGGCTGTGGCAGCAGGTCAAGCCGCTCTACACCCAGCTGCATTGCCACGCGCGCGCCAAGCTCGGTGAGAAGTACGGCGTCGACAAGGTCCCCGCCGACGGCATGATCCCCGCGCACCTGGTCGGCAACCTGTGGGCGCAAGAGTGGCCCAACATCTATGACGACATGATCCCGTACAAGGATCAGCCAAGCATCGACGTGACCGAGGGCTTGAAGAAGGCCAAGTTCGACGAGCACAAGATGGTCAAGACCGCCGAGGGCTTCTTCGTGTCGCTAGGCATGGACCCGCTGCCGGACAGCTTCTGGGAGCGCTCGTTGTTCGTCCAGCCCGAGGGCCGCGACGTCCAGTGTCACGCGAGCGCGTGGGACGTTGACTACAACAACGATCTGCGCATCAAGATGTGCATCAAGATCGACATGGAGGACTTCGTCACGATCCACCATGAGCTCGGGCACAACTACTACTATCAGAACTACTACACCAAGCCGATGCTGTTTCAGGCCGGGGCCAACGACGGCTTCCACGAAGGCATCGGCGACACGCTCGCGCTCTCGGTCACGCCCGCGTACCTGCAGAGCATGGGGCTGCTGTCCGAGATCAGCGAAGATCCCAAGGCGGTGATCAACAAGCAGCTCGCGGACGGGCTCGAGAAGATCGCGTTCTTGCCCTTTGGTCTGCTGATCGATCGCTGGCGCTGGGGCGTGTTCTCGGGCGAGATCAAGCCCGAGGAGTACAACGCCGCGTGGTGGAAGCTTCGCAACGAGTACCAGGGTGTGGCGGCGCCGGTCGAACGCAGCGAGGCCGACTTCGACCCCGGCGCGAAGTATCACATCCCCGCCAACACGCCCTACGCTCGCTACTTCCTCGCGAGGATCTTGCAGTTCCAATTTCACAAGGCGCTGTGCGACGCCGCCGGCCACGAAGGTCCGCTCCACACCTGCTCGATCTACGGCAGCAAGGAGGCCGGGAAGAAGCTCAAGGCCATGCTCGCCATGGGTGCCAGCCAGCCCTGGCCCGCCGCGCTCGAGGCGATCGCTGGCACGCGCAAGATGGACGCTGGGCCGATGCTCGAGTACTTCGAGCCGCTTCAGGAGTACCTGAGCCAGGAAAACCAGGGCCGCACCTGCGGCTGGTAACGCAGATGCGTACGCCGCGCGGCGTGTGACACCCCCAGGAGCCAGCCAATTTTGGCGGCAAATCAGGAAACCACAAAACTACCTCACGCACGCGCCTTTTGGCGGTTGGCGCCAAGCGCGGGCCTCAAATGAGCTTGAATCATAAGTTGCTGCGCACATCGGGCTCTTTGGCCGTTATTGTAAACGTAGTTCAGACCACGCTATAATTGCCGCCATACGACCCCAACTCCGCGAAACAGGCGCATGTTTGCCAGGTGACAATCTGCGCGTAATGATGCTGTGCATGCTCAAAACCGGCACCAACCAGTCAAGAGGTCCCGCTAATGTCTAGAAAGAAGACCTTTCCGTGCGGACACAACGGAAAGGGACGTTTTTGTCACCACTGCGCGGCGCTCAAGGCCAACGAGGGCGCCTCAAACGGCAGTAGCTCATCCTCTAAAGACGAGCTCGATCCCGCCGAAGACAAAGAGGCGTGGCGCGAGGCGTTCGAGCAAGACCCGATCCCCCTGGCGCATCTGCCCAACAAAGGGCTTGTACGCAAGGCCAGGGTGATCTTGGAGGAGATCGGTAAGGGCGCCCCGTGGCATCAGTTCAACGGTAAGCGGCTGCAGCACGATCGAAACGTGGTCAGCGTTCCGTTAGGGCGCCGCTATCGGATCCTGTTTCGGACGGACGACGGCGCGCCTCAGCCAGTCGAGGTGATGTCACACGAGTCCTATAACGGGACCAAGCCCGGCCGCCGCTAGCCATTCTTGACCCCCACAGAGACCTTGGCCCTTCGCCGACTGCAGCCGCTTCGCGTCTGGTCGCTCCGCTCCTCGGGGCTGGCTGTTCGCATCCGCATGTGTGGCCCCCTACAAGGGGGCTTCGTTTTAGACCCCGCGGCCGGTTTGGCACTTCGCGGGTGACTCGCTTCGCTCGCTCGCGGGGGCGCTCGAGACACTGGGCTAGAGCGCCGATCAGTTTGGAGTCGCGTCGTCAGGTGCGTCTGGGGCCGTTCCTGACTAGGAGGGAGGCCGAAGCTGTATCCGGCATACTGCGAGCGCCGACCGACAACGGCAGGGGCGGTCCCAGATGTGCCTGGCGTCGTGAATTCAAACTGATTGGCGCTCTAGGAAGTCTTGGCGGGCGTGAACACGACGCGGCCGCGCAGGCCGGGTTGCTCGGCCATCGCCAACGCGGCGGGCCACTGATCCAAGCTGAACCGAGCGGCGACTTGCTCGTGCAGATCCATGGCCGCCAGCGCCTCGAGTTCGGATCGCATCCGGGCGTAGCCGGCGGTCTCGGCCCAGCGGTGCAGCCAGAACCCGCGCACGCGGATGTCCTTGAACACGAGCTGGTCGACTGGCAACTGGACGGGCTTGCGGCTCGCGGCGCCGTAGACGATCAGCTCGCCACCAAGGCGCAAGCACGAGCCCAACAACCCGGAGGTCTCGCCGCCGCTGCCATCAAAAGCAACGCGTGGGAGCCCGAGCCCCAGCGCACTCAGCCGCGCTTGTACGCCGGGTTCACGGACCAGCACGTTGTCGGCCCCAAGCCCCCATAGCTCGGCGATCGGCTCGCGCGTGCCGACCAGGGCGACGCTTCGAAGCCCGCGATCTCGCGCGAGCACGGTCAAGTAGCGGCCGACCGAGCCGGCCCCGGGGGAGTGCAAGAAGCACTCGCCGGGCTCGAGATCCGCAAGCAACACCGCAGCGGTCAGCGCTTCGATCCGCAGGGTGCACGCCCGCACGGGATCGCGATGCGCCGAGAGTGGCACCAGCGTCTCGGCCGGGGTCACCAGTCGCTCACACCACGCGCCAACTCGCACAGGCAGCAGCACGACGCTGCCAACCTCGGGCTCGCGCACCCCCTGTCCATGTTCGACGACCAGCCCGACACCCTGCGCGCCGGGGATCCCACTCGCGGGACGCAGCGGGTACAGACCGCGCAAGCTCAGTCGATCGATCGGTGAGATCGGGGCGGCCAGCACCTCGATCAGCACCTCGCCTTCGCGCGGCTGCGGCTCGGGCAACTCGACGAGCTCGAGCAGCGGCCCGGACCCGCCGGGAGGATTGCAGCGGAGCGCTCGCAAGCCGGCAGTCTACTGTTTCGGCTCGGTCGAGGCAGCTAGGTCGGCCGCTGTCAGAGAGGCGGCCCTCAGAGCATGGCTTCGATCCGCGCTTCGATCGCGGGCGCGATCAGCTGGGTGAAGCGCTCGGCCTCGCCGCCGGTCAGCCACCACGCGATCAAGGCCTCGAGCGCGGTCGCGGCTCGATACGCCCGGACGTTGCGGCCGCCCCGACCGCTGCCGCGGACGCTGGTGTTGCGGGCGCGGCCGACGACGTTGAGCTCATCCTCGCGCAGCGCTCCGGCCTCGAGCAACCCGGCGAGCAGCTCGGCCTGGGCCTCGGCGTTGACGATGCGCGCGCGCAGCTTGTCGAGGCGGTCGGTCGGGTAGTCCCCGCGCTGGCTCAGCCGCAGCCGGACCTCACGCTCGAACTCGGCGTCTCCGAGCCACGCCAGCGTGCGGATCGATCGACCGCGCAGGTTGGATGCCGGCATCGGCGGAAGCTAACATGTAGCCCAAGCATGAGCGCGAGCGCCGTTGCGATCGCCTGTGGTCTTGGCGCTGCGCTGTGCTTTGGGACCGGCGACTACCTCGCACAGCGCCTGACGCACCAGCACGGTTGGTTCGCGGCGATGTTTGGCGTGCAGGTCGCGGCCGCGCTGGTCTTGGGCTTCGTCGCGTTCGCGTGGCACGGAATCCCGACCGGCGTCAGCACGGGGAGCCTCGTCGGTGTCGTCGGCGTCGGGGTGGTCAACACGCTCGGGGTCGTGGGTCTGTACCGGGCCTTCGAGCGCGGGAAGTTGTCGTTGGTCTCGCCGATCGCGGGCTCGATGGGGGCGTTCTCGCTTGGGTTCGCGTGGTTGGTCGGGACGCCGCCGCCGCTGGGCGTGGTGCCCGGAGCGATCGCGGTGGTGGTGGGGATCGTGGGCGGCAGCGTGATCATCGAGGCACCCACGCCGACCCAGCAGCAAGACCCAGCGCCGGGGCAGACCTGGCGCGCCCGTTGGCACCAACGACGAGCCGGTCAGCGCCGGCTTGGCCGCGCGCTCGGGGTTGGCTGGGCGCTGCTGTCGGCGGTCGGGTTTGGCTGGGTGTTCTTCGTGCTTGGGCCAACGAGCGAGGCGATCGGTCCCGCGTGGGCGGTGTTTGGGCTGCGCGTCGTTGCGATCGTCATGCTCGGGATCCCGAGCTTGCTGTTCGCCCGCGGCCGGGTGATCGAGGGCGCCAGCGACCTGCGATCGCGGTCCGGCGCCCGGCTGCTCGTGGTCGCAATGCTCGACGCTGGCGGCATGCTCGGCTTCGCGTTCGGCACCAGTCGTGGGATCGCGGCGGCTGAACTCGCGATCGTGGCGGTGCTCACTTCGAGCTTCCCGCTGGTGACGGTCGCGCTGGCTCGCGTGCACCTCCGCGAGCGCCTGGACTGGTGGCAATGGCTTGGGATCGCGGCCGTATTGGCCGGCATCGTGTGGATCTCCGCCTGGTCCGGGAGCGGCTGAGCCGGGCGTCAGCGGGGCGACAGGCATTACTCTGGGCTCGATCAACGTAAGCCGAATTGCGTGGGCTTCGGTCGCGTGGCTCGCTAGATTATTCAGTTAAATCATTGAGTTGCGGGTCTACGACGGTCGTCATAGGGTCTTGGCGTGCGACGCCTTGGGTTTGTCATTGGTCTGTGCCTGCTCGCTCCCGCGATCCTGCTGCCCGCGACGACATCGGCGGCCAAGACCACCTCCGCGCCGCACCCAGCCGCCAAGGGCGAGATCCATGCGGCGTACGTCAAAGTTGCGCTGACGCGTGACGGCAACACCTTCGCGCACCCGGGCTTCTTGATGGCCAGCGACGAACAGGGCGTGTTCGTGATCCAGTGCGAGGGCAAGGACCACGAGATCACGCTCAGCTTTCGCGAGCTTGGCGAGTCACGCGCGGCCGTGCTCGTCGAGTACGGCGTCAACGGTCGGGTCCAGTGGGCCGAAGAGATCGACGTCAAAGCCGGCGACGACGCCAAGCTCGTCAAGGGCAAGAGCACCCTGACGATCAACGTTGATCCGCACGGCCAAGAGGACACGTCGCGGGGTGACGACGACCAGCTCGACGGCCCGAAGAACGACGAAGACGATCCCCTTGGCGGGATGTGAGCGCGGCCGGGACCTGGCAAGCTGAGCAGGTTGCCAGACGCGAAGTCCAGCGGCCGCGATCCACTTCGAGAATTCCACCCGGCGGTGCGCGGGTGGTTCGAGGCTGCGTTCGAGCGACCGACGCTCGCGCAGCGCAAGGGATGGCCGGCGATCTTCGACGGCGACTCGATGCTGTTGCTGGCGCCGACTGGCTCGGGCAAGACGCTCGCGGCGTTCTTGGTCGCGCTCGATCGCTTGATGTTCAAGCGCGAGCCCAAGTCCAAGCGCGAGCCCAAGTCCAAGTCGGTCGACATCCTGTACATCTCCCCGCTCAAGGCGCTCGGCGTCGACGTCGAGCGGAACCTGCGAGCGCCGCTGGCGGGGATTCGGGCGGTCGCGCAGCGCGAGGGCGCAGCGCACTACATGCCCTCGGTCGGGATTCGCTCCGGTGACACGCCGCAGGGCGAGCGGGCGCGGATGCTGCGGAACCCGCCGGACATCCTGATCACCACGCCCGAGTCGCTGTATCTGCTGCTGAGCTCGCGCGCCCGCGAGACCTTGCGCGGAGTATCCACGGTGATCGTCGACGAGATCCACTCGATGGTAGCGAGCAAGCGTGGGGCCCACCTGTTCGTGTCGCTCGAGCGCTTGGAGCACGAGCGGGGTCCCGCCGCGCCGGCCCTGCAGCGGATTGGTTTGTCGGCCACGCAGCGACCGCTGGACGAGGTCGCCCGGCTGCTCGGCGGTTGCACGCCGAACCCCGCGGACCCGGAGTCGATGCTCCCGCGCCCGGTCACGATCGTCGACGCCGGTCGCAAGCGCGCGCTCGAGCTCGAGGTCCAGGTCCCCGTGGAAGACATGGCGCGGATCGGCGAGCTCGATGTCCCCGAGGTCGAAGCGATCGTCGCAGCGGGGCCCAAGCCGAGCACGGTGACGGCGACCTTCGCCGGGGAGAAGCGCTCGATCTGGCCGTCGATCCACCCGCGCTTGGTCGAGCTGATCCGTGCGCATCGCTCGACGATGATCTTCGTCAACAACCGCTCGCTGGCCGAGCGGCTGAGTCAGGCGATCAACGCGCTGGCGGGCGAGGAATTGTCGCTGGCCCACCACGGCTCGCTCTCGAAAGAGACCCGCGCGGTCGTTGAAGATCGGCTCAAGCGCGGCGAGCTGCCGGCGATCGTCGCGACCAGCTCGCTCGAGCTCGGGATCGACATGGGCGCCGTCGACCTCGTCATCCAGATCGAAGCGCCGCCTTCGGTGGCCTCGGGTCTGCAGCGGATCGGTCGGGCCGGCCACCAAGTGGGTGGGGTCGCCCGCGGGGTGATCATTCCCAAGTACCGCCACGATCTGCTGGCCTGCGCGGCGGTGATCCAGCACATGCGCGCCGGCCACGTCGAGCCAACCTTCTACCCGCGCAACCCGCTCGACGTGCTCGCGCAGCACATCGTCGCCATGGTTGGCGTCGCGGAGCAGTGGGACGTGACCGCGCTGTTCGAGCTGATTCGTGGCGCCGCACCGTTCTCGGAGCTCAGCCGCCGATCGTTCGAGAGCACCCTCGACATGCTGGCCGGCCGCTACCCCTCGAGCGAGTTCGCGGAGCTGCGCCCGCGGGTGATCTGGGATCGCGTCGAGGGCCGGGTGACGGCCCGCAAGGGCGCCCAGCGGCTGGCTGTACAGAACGCGGGCACGATCCCCGATCGCGGGCTGTACGGCGTGTTCATGCTTGGCGAAGGCGGGGCCCCGGGCACCCGGGTTGGCGAGCTCGACGAAGAGATGGTGTTCGAGTCCCGCGCCGGCGACGTGTTCGTGCTTGGGGCCAGCTCGTGGAAGATCGTCGAGATCACCCGGGATCGCGTGGTCGTGGTCCCGGCCCCTGGCGAGCCCGGCCGCATGCCGTTTTGGCACGGCGATGGGCCGGGTCGGCCGATGGAATTTGGCCGCGCGATCGGGGCCTTGGGTCGCAAGCTCGACAAGCTCCCGCGCGAGCGAGCCGAGGCGGTGCTGCAGTCCGAGCACGCCCTCGATCCGCTCGCGGCCCGCAACTTGGTCGACTACCTGCACGATCAGCGCGAGGCCACCGGCGTGCTGCCAAGCGACAAGACGATCGTGGTCGAGCGCTGGATGGACGAGATCGGTGACTGGCGCGTGGCCGTGCTCTCGCCGTTTGGCGCCCGCGTGCACGCGCCGTGGGCGACGGCGGTTGCGGGGCGGCTGCGCGAGCACAGCGGCGTGCAGGTCGACATGCTGTGGACCGATGACGGGCTGGCGTTTCGCTTGCCCGAGGTCGAAGAGCCGCCGCCCGCCGCGATGTTCTTCCCCGAGCCCGACGAGGTCGAGCGCCTGGTGATCGACAACCTGTCGGGCTCGGCGCTGTACGCTGGGGCGTTTCGTGAGAACGCCGCGCGGGCGCTGTTGCTGCCGCGCAAGCAGCCCGGCAAGCGCACGCCGCTGTGGATGCAGCGCAAGCGCTCGGCTGATCTTCTGCAGGTCGCGAGCCGCTATCGCAGCTTTCCGATCATCTTGGAGACCTACCGCGAGTGCCTGCGCGACGTGTTTGATCTGCCGGCGCTGATCGAGCTGTTGCAGCAAGTCGCGGATCGCCGGGTTCGGGTCCGCGAGGTCCAGAGCACCAGCGCCTCGCCCTACGCGGCCGCGCTGGTGTTCACCTGGATCGGGAATTTTTTATACGACGACGATCAGCCCCGGGCCGAGCGTCGGGCCCAGGCGCTGGCGCTGGACTATGCCCAGCTGCGCGAGCTGCTTGGTGACGCGCAGCTGCGTGAGCTGCTCGATCGTCACGCGGTCGACGAGGTCGAGCTGCTGCTGCAGCGGCTGGATCCGCGGCGAGCGATCCGCGAGCTCGACCATGTTCACGACGCCCTGCGCGAGCTCGGCGAGCTCTCGCGTGACGAGCTGCGCGAGCGCTGTCAGGTCGAGCGTCGCGCGGAGCTCGACGCCTGGGTCGACCGCTTGATCCAAGAGCGGCGCGTCGTCGAGGTGACGATCGGCGGCGAGCGACGGGCGATCGCGGCGGAGGACGCCGGCCGCTACCGCGACGCGCTGGGCGTGGTGCCGCCGATCGGTCTGCCGCAGGCCTACCTCGAGCTGGTCGAGGCGCCGCTCGAAGACCTCGTCGCTCGCTACGCGCGGACCCACGTCCCGTTCATCGCTGGCGAGGTCGCGCGTCGTCTGGGTCTTGGGCTTGGCCCGATCGTCGCGGTGCTCGAGTCCTTGCGCCGCCAAGATCGCCTGCTCGAGGGCGAGTTCCTGCCCGGCGGGCGCGAGCGCGAGTGGTGCGACGTCGAGGTCCTGCGTCGGCTCAAGCGGGCTTCGCTGGCCAAGCTCAGCGCCGCGGTCGAGGCCGTCGAGCCGCGCCTGTACGCGCGCTTCTTGCCGCACTGGCACCGGATCGACAGCCCGGGCTCGGGGCTCGACGATCTCGTCGCCGCGATCGAGCAGATCCAGGGCGTCCCGATCCCATTTGGTGATCTCGAGCGCGCGGTGCTGCCGGCAAGGATCCGCGGCTTCCACCCCGGCATGTTGGATCAGCTGTGCGCGAGCGGGGAGCTGACATGGCGCGGCTTCGAGGCGCTGGGCAACGACGACGGCCGCGTCGCGCTGTACCTGAGCGGACACTTCGCCGCGCTCGCGCCGGTCACCGCGCCGCTCGAGGGCGAGCTCGCGGCCAAGCTCCGCGAGCTGCTCGAGCGCCGCGGGGCCATGTTCTTCGCGGATCTCGAGCGCGGCCTTGGTGGGTTTCGCAACGAGCTGCTGGCCACCTTGTGGGACATGGTCTGGGCCGGCGAGCTGAGCAACGACACCTTCGCGCCGCTGCGTTCGCGCGCGCGTGGAGCCGGCCCCAGCGCCAAGGGCCGCAGCTTCGCGCGGCGCCGGCCCTCGCTGCATGGGCAGCTGCAGCACCGTCGCGCCGGGCCAGCTGGCAGTGAGGGGCGCTGGTCATTGCTGGAGGTCGCGCGCCCAAGCGAGACCGAGCGCGCGGCGGCGTTGAGCGTGCAGCTGCTCGAGCGGTTTGGGGTTGTGACCCGCGAGGCGGTGCGCAGCGCAGGTGTGGCTGGCGGGTTCACGGCTCACTACCCGATCTTCAAGGCCATGGAGCAGGCCGGAAAGATCCGCAGGGGCTACTTCATCGCGGGCATGGGTGGCGCCCAGTTTGGGTTGCCGGGCGCGGAGGACCGACTGCGCGAGCAGGTCGACGCCGCGCCGATCGTGATCTCGAGCGCGTGCGACCCCGCGAACGCGTACGGCGGCGGGTTGCCGTGGCCCCGGCGCGAGGGCGGAGCCAAGCCCCAGCGGGTCGCTGGCGCCCACGTGTTCATGTTCGATGGTCACCTGCTGGCGTGGTTGTCACGCACCGAGAAGCACTTGCTGTGCTTCATCGACCCCGCGCAGATCCCCGACGCTGCCGAGCGAGAGCGCTGCGCGACCGGCCTCGCCGAGGGGCTGCTCGAGCTGCTGCATCAAGAGCAGGGCCGCCGCAAAGCGATGTTGCTCGAGAAGATCGACGACGAGTTTGGCAACGACCACTGGCTCGCGGGCCCGCTGTGCGAGGTTGGATTTCGCAAGACCCACGACGGGCTGCTGCGCCAGCGCGATCGCAGCTGGGAGCGGGACACCTCAGGCAAGAAAGGTTCGCGGGCGATCGTCGGGGCCGTCGAGCGGCGAGCCACCGACGACGACTCGTAGTTCGCTGCCCGAAAGCGGGCGCTCAGCTCTCGGGGAGCGGGTACGAGTCCCACGGCAACCGCCCGAGCAGACCGGCGGCGACGGGCACCCACCACGCGAGGCCATCGTGGCCGCCGAGCTCTTCGAGCACCAGCGTGCGGGTGAGCGAGGGGTTGCCCAAGCGCAGCGCCTCGATCGCGATCACCATCATCGGCCCAAGCTGGCGATCACGGGGAAAGTCCTTGCGCCCGAGCATGGTCAGCGCGCCTTCGAAGTCGCCGAGCAACGCCCGGATCGCGACGACCTCCTCGCGCTGCGAGTCGTCTTCGCAGCGGACCCAGGCCTCGTCGAAGTGGCGATCCAGCGCGAGCGAGAGGTGCGGCGGCGCGGCCTTGCGCGCGTGGCTGAGCACCGAGACCGACGAGTAGGGCGGGAACATCTCGGCGAGCTCGTCGCCGTGGGGCAAGCTGGGATCGAGCGCGGAGTGCTCGTCGTCGCCCGCGTGCACGTGACCGACCTCCGAGAGCAGCCGCTCGGCACGCGCTGCCAGACCACCGAAGCCGCCCAAGATCGCGATGGCCCCGATCTCCCGGGCTCGCCAGCCGTGACGGCGGCCGTCCTCGGACTCGAGCTCGAGCCAAGTGACCGCGCTGCGAAGTAGCCCACGGGCCAGGTGTTGGTCTAGCGCGGCGGTGGCCGGTTCCATCGGCGGGAACATGCCACGAGTCCACGGCGGCGGCCAGACGGACCCCGCCAGAGGCCCCACATGCGCGAGTGACCGCGCGGTGCGAAGCCACCTACGGTTCGCGGTAGGGGCCGTAGCTCTGGAGCTCCCGCACGTGGTGGGTGATCGCCTGGGTCTCTTCCCGCAAGAATTCCCGCACGCCGTGGTCGAGGCCGGGGTGCCGCAGCCAGTGAGCCGAATGGCAGATCACAGGCAGGAATCCTCGCAGCAACTTGTGCTCACCCTGGGCGCCGGCCTCGAACAGCGGGGTGCCACGCGCGATGCAGCGCTCGATCCCGGCGTAGTAGGCCGCCTCGAAGTGGAGGAACTCGAGCTCGCGATCGCAGCCCCAATAGCGCCCGTACAGCCCTTGCTCGGTCTCGAAGAACAGCGCGCCAGCGATCGGCTCGCGCTCGCAGGTGGCCTCGAGGAACTGGACGCGCTCGGGCGCGAGCTCGAGCAGCGCATGGAAAAAATTGGGACGCAGGTACTGGCGACCGCCATAGAGGTTGGTTGTCCGTCGGTAGAAGCGGTCCAGCGCGGCGAGCTGCGACGCGGTGAGCTCGGCGCCGGGGACGAAGCGGGTCGCGTCGATCGGCGCCTGCGCCCGCCGTCGCTCCTTGCGGATCTGCTTGCGCTTGCGCGAGGTCAGCTGGCCAAGAAACTCGTCGAAGTCCGCGTATCCGCGGTTGTGCCAGTGAAATTGGTAGCTCGAGCGGGCGGCGAAGCCGGCCTCGACCAGCTGCTCGCGCTCGGCTTGGGTCATGAACAACCAGTGGATCGAGGCGCACTCGCGGTCATCGGCGAGCGCCCGGACGCCTTCGATCAGGCGCTGGGTCACGGCGCGTCGACCGGCCTCGTCGAGCGCCGGATGCAGCAGGATCCGCCGACCGGTCGCGGGCGTCGCTGGGGCGGCGATCACCAGCTTGGGGTAGTAGGGGATCCGGGCGTTGGTCGAAGCCCGGGCCCAATGAAAATCGAAGATGTACTCGCCGTAGCTGTGATCTTTGACGTAGGCTGCGACGGCGCCGAGCAGCTGCGGCTGTCGACCCCCCACCCGATCAGGGGAGTTTTCCTGCGCAGCCTCCAGCGCGCCCCCGGCCGCAGGCAGCTCCCCCTGGACCAACAGGTAGTGCGGATCCCACCCGGCATCCGCGCCCACCGACTCCGACACCTCGAGGGCACGAAGAAAACCCCACTCCAAAAACGGCGATGGCGCGTGATCCAGGGCGTTCCAGCTCGCGCGTTCGACGCTTTCGATGCTCCTGCGCTCTGTGAGAGTCAGATCCACGAGGCCGAGCATTACCCTTGCGGGGCCCGGCGCAAACTCCGAACTCCGCTACAATGCGGCGGCCGGGTTCCGGGCCACCTCGTGTGTCCCAGACCCGGGCCACTCCAAACCCGAACTGCCTGCTCCCACGCCCGGCAACTTCTCGCCAGCCGTACCCCCGCCGCTGCGCCATGTCCGACCAGCGTAAAGACGAACCTCAACGTGGTGTCGCGCTCAAGACTCGCGACAAACAAAAATCCAAGCGGCCGCGCATGTACCGCGTGCTACTCCACAACGACGACTACACGCCGATGGAGTTCGTCGTCCGACTGCTGCAGACCGTGTTCCATCACGGTGAGTCGATGGCCCAACAGATCATGCTCCACGTGCACAACTCCGGCGTCGGCGTGGCCGGTGTCTTCACCCACGAGATCGCCGAGACCAAGGTCGCACAGACCCACATGCTCGCCCGACAAAACGAGAGCCCGCTGATGGCCTCGATGGAACCAGAGGACGATCCCGATGCTGAGTCCTGAGCTGCGCGACACCCTTGATTCCGCCATCCAAGACACCCGGAGGCGGCGCCACGAGTACATCACCCTCGAGCACCTGCTGCTCGCGTTGCTCGATGATCCCAGCGCGCGCGACGTGCTGACCGGCTGCAACGCCGAGATCGAGCAGCTGCGTGCGGAGCTCGAGTCATTCCTCGAGGCCCACGTGCCCAAGCTGTCGCCCGACGGCGAAGAAGACGAGGGGCAGGTCCAGCAGACCGTTGGCGTGGGCCGGGTGCTGCAGCGGGCCGTGCTCCACGTGCAGGGCGCGGGCAAGGCCGAGGTCACCGGGGCCAACCTGCTCGTGGCGTTGTTCGCCGAGCCCGAGTCCATGGCCGTGTACCTGCTCGAGCAGCAGTCGGTGCGCCGCCGCGACGTCACCCTCTACATCGCGCATGGGATCGGCAAGAACAGCCAGCGCCAAGCACCGCGCGCGCGCCCGACCGGGCTGCCTCGCGGCGAGGACGACGAGGACGCGGTCGCCGACGATCCGCTCGAGGCCTACGCGATCGATCTCGCGGCCCGAGCCGAGCGGGGCGACATCGACCCGCTCGTTGGCCGCGACCAAGAGCTGACGCGCTTGATCCAAGTGCTGTGTCGGCGTCGCAAGAACAACCCGGTGTTGGTGGGCGAGCCGGGCGTTGGCAAGACCGCCGTGGTCGAGGGCCTGGCCCTGCGCGTTCACGAACAGCGGGTGCCAGACGCGATCGCGGAGATCCGCGTCTACGCCCTCGACATGGGGGCGCTGCTCGCTGGCACCAAGTTCCGCGGGCAGTTCGAAGAGCGGCTCAAGGCGGTGATCTCGGCGATCGAGGCCGAGCCCGGCGCGATCTTGTTCATCGACGAGATCCACACGGTGATCGGCGCGGGCGCGACCTCGGGCGGCTCAATGGACGCGAGCAACATGCTCAAGCCCGCGCTCAACGCTGGGCGCGTGCGCTGCATTGGCGCGACGACCTACAAGGAGTTCAAGAACTTCGACCGCGACCCGGCGCTGGCCCGGCGCTTCCAGAAGATCGAGATCGTCGAGCCAACCCAGGACGAGACGATCCTGATCCTGCAGGGCCTGAAGTCGGCCTACGAGTCGCATCACCACGTGGAGTACACGCCCGACGCGATCGAGCAGTCGGTCCGGCTCGCGCACAAGCACTTGCGTGACCGCCGGTTGCCCGACTCGGCGATCGACGTGATGGACGAGACCGGCGCGGCCGCGCGGCTCGGCGAGATCGACCACTCGGAGCGCCCCGCGAGCAAGGCGAAGACCGACGGCGACGGGGAAGAGCTCGACGTCGACCTCGAAGCAGAAGACGACGAGGACGACGACGAGACCGCCGCGACGGCCAAGGAGCGAGCGCTCGAGCCGGGCGCGATCCCGCTGCCCGCGACCGAGAAGGAACACGACGATCTGCGCCTCGCGGTCGGTGAGACCACGGCGCTCGAGCGGCGCGACCCGGGTCCAGTCATCCAGACCGGGCCGCGGATCGAGCGAAGCTCCGAGTCCGACACCCCCCGCGATCCCGGCGCGCCGATCATCGTCGACGTGCCCCAGGTCGAGGCCGTGATCGCCCGCATGGCCAGGATCCCGCCCAAGTCGGTCTCGACCGACGACCGCGAGGTGCTCAAGAACCTCGGCGAGGGCCTCTCGCAGGTCATCTTTGGCCAGGACGAGGCCGTGAGCGCCGCGACCAAGGCGATCAAGCGGGCCCGGGCCGGGCTCGCGCGGCCCGACAAGCCGATCGGCTGCTTCTTGTTCGCGGGTCCGACCGGGGTGGGCAAGACCGAGCTCGCGCGCCAGCTCGCGCGCTTGCTGGGCATGCCCTTCTTGCGCTTTGACATGTCCGAGTACATGGAAAAGCACAGCGTCAGCCGGCTGATCGGCGCCCCGCCTGGCTACGTGGGCTTTGATCAGGGCGGACAGCTCACCGACACGGTCAGCAAGAACCCGCACTCGGTCGTGCTGCTCGACGAGATCGAGAAGGCCCACCCGGACATCTTCTCGGTCCTGCTGCAGGTGATGGACAGCGCCAACCTCACCGACACCACCGGCAAGAAGACCGACTTTCGCAACGTCATCTTGATCATGACCAGCAACGCTGGCGCGTTCGAGATGACCCAGCGCAAGATGGGCTTTGGCGGTGACGACGGGATCGTGGACTCGGCCTCCAACAAGGCGCTCGAGCGCACCTTCAGCCCAGAGTTTCGCAACCGCCTCGACAAGATAGTGACCTTTGGCCAGCTGCCGCAGCCGGTCGTCGACAAGGTCGCGGACAAGATGCTGCGCGAGCTCGAGATCCAGCTCGCGGACCGTGGCGTCCGCCTGACCTGGACACCCGCCGCGCGCGACTGGATCGCGCGCAAGGGCTACGACAAGAAGTTCGGCGCGCGTCCAATGGGCCGGGTGATCGACGACAACATCAAGGGTGCGCTGGTCGACGAGCTGTTGTTTGGCCGGCTCGAGAGCGGCGGCGAGGTCCGCGTCGACTGCGACCTAGCGAAGAACGAGCTGCGCTTCGTGTTCACCGCCGAAGACGACGAAGAGGAAGCCCCGCTCGGCGGAGGCGTCGACATCCACGAGCTCGTGGAAGCCTAAACGGTCTGGGGCGTGCCGCCCCCCTCCATCGCGGCGAGCAGGTCTGCGCGCTTGAAGGGCTTGGCCAGGAACACGGCCGGCGACAGCGCCTCGATGTCGGGCGACTCGCCGTGGCCGCTGATCAGCACCACGTGGACCGTTGACCCGTGCGCGCGGATCCGGCGGGTCAGGTTGACGCCGTCGAGCCGCGGCATGCGGATGTCGGTGATGAGCACGCCCCACCCCTGAGGTTCCTTCTCGAACAGCTCCCACGCCTCAAGGCCGTCGTGGGCGATCGTGGTCTCGTGGCCGTGCACCTGCAGCAGTCGCGCGAGCGACTTGGCGATGCGCGGCTCGTCGTCGACGACGAGGACCTTCATCGGGTCACCGACCTGGGCAGCTTGACCCGCATGCGGGTCCCATGCCCGCTGGAGTCGTGTGCGTCACCGGGACGGCCCCCGGAGTTGGTTAGCGCTTCGACGGTGCCTCCATGGCGATCGATAATCCCGTGAACGATGGACAAGCCAAGCCCGGTGCCCCGCCCGACCGCCTTGGTCGTGAAGAAGGGATCGAAGATTCGATCCAAGTCAGCGGCAGGTATCCCTGGGCCATTGTCTGCGACTTCAAAACCCACGACATCATGCTCGACGAAGCTGCGGGCGACAATACGTGCGTCGCTTCGGCCGCGCAGAGCGTCGCGCGCGTTGATCACCAAGTTGGCGACAACCTGCAGTAGCTCGCCGACCCGGCAGGGGATCGGTTCGATATCGGGTGCCAGGTCGAGCTCGAATTGGATCCCCTCCGACCGGACCTGGTTGCCCAGCGCGCTCATCGCCTGGGTGAGCACGTCGTTGACGCTGGCCAGCGTGGCATCGCTGTCGCTGTGACCGTCGCGGCGACTGAAGGTGAGCAGGTGCCCAGCCACGATGCTGCCTCGGGTGACCTGCTCCTCGATCGCGTCGAGCAGCTCGAGCGCAGTGGCCGAGTCCCCCGAGGCGATCGCGTCGCGCGCCTCCTCGACCGAGAGGCCAATGATCTGCAGCGGTTGATTGAGCTCGTGGGCCACCCCAGTGGCGAGCTGACCGAGCGCCGCGAGCTTTGCCGAGTGAACGACCTGTGCTTGTGCGTGGGCCAGATCTCGAAGGGCGAGTTCGTATTGGTCGCGACTGACGACCGTTGCTTGCAACTCTTCGCCGAGCATGTTCAACGCGACACAGATTCCGTCCAGATCCTCGTAGAGGTCGGTGTCGTCGCCTCCCTCGCTCAAGAGCTTCGTGTCGACGCGGGCGTCCAGTTCACCCCGGGCGAGATCACACATGACCGCTAATATTTCGCCGGTCCGCCGCTGGATGAGCAGATTGCTCATCCGTGCGCGCCTTTTCGAACGCTTGTTCGGACCCACGGGAAGGCTTCATCTTGGGCGAAATATTTTCGCCGGCTTGCGGACACCTTTGTGGACTGGATCACCGAGAACAGCGGGGTGTTTCCAGCTCGGGCGAGGGCTTGTGGCCCGAATGCGGACACCTTCAGCACGAAGGAGGCCTTTTGCCCCCGCGTGGGCACACCAAAGGACCCCCGCGTTGGGCAGCAGCCAAGATTTAACCAGGCCTCCATCTCGATCCGCTAGCGTAACGAGAACAGTCTAGCCTATACGCGGGGAATATTCTGTAAGATAGAGCTCGCAGAACCTGCCTTGCGTGACGCGGCACGCGATGTCGGTACGGGTGGGTGGTCAGTCTGTCCTTTGGACAGTGGGTGAGGGGGCAGTGGGCGAGGGGCAGTGGGCAAGCGCGCGATTTTATCGACGTTGACCGGTGCGAGCGCGCACGCGTAGCATCACTCCCAACGATGCCGAGCTACACCACTCCTGACGGCCTCAATATCTCCTATCGCATTCTTGGTGAGGGCGAGCCCGTCGTGTTGGTGCACGGGTGGATGGTCGGCGGAGCAATCTTCGACTCGGTCTCCGCCGCGTTGCTGCGCGCTGGCAAGCAGCTGATCATTCCAGATCAGCGCGGCGTCGGAGACTCGGCTCAGCCACCAACGGGCTACACGCTCGAGCTGTACGCCCGCGATCTGATCGAGCTCGTCAACGCCGCTGGGCTCAAGCGCTTCAAGCTCGTCGGTCACTCGATGGGTGGCCAGATCGCACAGCTCGTCGCGGCTTCGCTCGGGGATCGAGTGCAGACCATGGTGCTGCTGTGTTCCGTCCCCGCGGCGGGGGTGCCACTGCCCGATGAGCTGCGCCAGATGTTTCGCAGCTCGGCCGGCAACGTGGAGGCCCAAACTGAGATCTTGAACATCGCGTGCAAGCAGCTCGACGACGCGGGGCTCGCAACCATCCTCGCAACGGCCGCGACGGTGTTTCCCAATTGCATCGCCGAGAGCTTTGACGCGTGGACCGGCGGCGGGTTCGAGAAGCGACTCAGCGAGATCACCTGCGAGAAGACCTACGTGATCGGGACGGATGATCCCTTCTTGCCGCGCGAGGTGCTCGAGCCGATGGTGGTCCAGCCGATCGCGAATGCGGAGTTCGTGTACATCCCTGGACCGGGCCACTACCCGCAGATCGAAGCCACGGACACGACCGCGGCCAAGCTGGTCGAGTTGCTTTCTTAGACCCCCTTAGACCCCCACAGCCACCTTCGCACTTCGCGGGTCACTCGCTTCGCTCGCTCCCAAGGGGCCGTTTGTTCGCAGGGGCATGTGTGGCCCCCTCGAAGGGGGCTTTTTTCAGCTCGGGCGAAGGCTTCTCGCCCGCTTGCGGACGCCTTCGTGGACTGGTTCACCGTGGGCAGCGAAGTGTTTTCAGCTCGGGCGAGGGCTTCTCGCCGCTTGCGGACGCTTTCGTAGACTGGTTCACCGTGGGCAGCGAACTCTTGTGTGGGCACCTGCAGCTGGTGGGTGCCTCTCCAAGGGGTCGCGCTTTCGCTACCGGGCTATCGGGCTATCGGCCATTCACGAGGTCGCCCAGCCGGTTGACGGCGGCGCGGGTCTGCTTGGTGAGCACGTGGCCTGGGCCGCGGACCCTGTCTTCGACGAGTAGCGACTTTTCGTAGTAGCCCAGCGCGTCCTTGTACTTCTTGCGCTTCTCGTAGATCAGCCCGAGGTTGAAGTAGCTGGTCGCGGTCACGATGTTGTCGGGACCCAGCAGGTCTTCGCGCACTTTGGCCGCTTGCTCGGCGAACTTGGTGGCCTCGTCGTATTGCTTGAGCTTGTAGTGGGCGATCGCCATGGCGTCGAGGGTCTTGGCGGTCTCGAGGTGGTGGTCGCCGAACGCGAGCTTTCGCAGGGTCAATGCCTTGCCGTACCACTCGAGCGCGCTCGCGTAGCCCTTGCGCGCGGCCCAGACCTCGCCGATGCCGTGGAGGCTGACGGCGACCTCGGGGTGACCCGGGCCCAAGATCCGCTCTTGCACTTCAAACGCGTGGTTGAGCAGCGCGTAGGCGTCGTCAATCTTGGTTTGCAGCAACAGCACGCTGGCGTAGTTGGCTTCGGACAGGGCGGTGGCCGGGTGATCTTTGCCAAGCGAGCGGGTCTCGGCCTCGATCGCTTTTTGATACCAGGCGACGGCGCCCTCGACGTCGTCGAGACCAATGTGGACAAAGCCGAGGTTGTGATAGGCCCGAGAGGTGATGGGATCATCGGCGCCAAAGGTCTTGGTCCAGATGTCGAGCGCGCGCATGTAGAGCTCGTGCGCGGTCTTGTAGCTGGCGACGGCGGCCTCGAGGTTGCCAAGCCGGTTGGCGGCGTCGGCGACCCGCGGGTGCTCCTTGCCAAAGAAGGCCTCGCGCTGACGCAGCGCCGACTCGAGGTGAGCCCGGGCCTCTGCATGGTTGCCGCGGCGCAGCTCGGCGGTGCCAAGGCAAGTCAGGGCGTCGGCCTCGCCGATCGCGTAGCCCAATTTTTGGGCCTGGGTCAGCGCGGGCGCGCCATAGACAATTGCCTTGTCGTACTCGCCCTGCAGCACGGCGTGGTTGCAGGCGGCGATCGTGGCGTCGAGGCTGCGGCGTTCGTCACCGGACCGCTTGGCGGCGATCGCTGCGTCGTTGAGCAGCCCGCTCGCGGCCTCGCTCTTGCCGAGCGCGAGCAGGGTCTTGGCTTCGGCGGTCTTGCTGTCGGCGGTCTGCGCGGCCTCGGAGTCGGCGGTCTCTTCGGGGGACTTGTAGTAGGCCAACACCGCCTGGTTCTGGCAGGATGCGATGTTCTCGGAGATGTCGAGCATCGCGCGATCGATGTGCTCGTAGCTGGTGCGATCGACCTCGCCAAGCTGGGTGATCAGCGTGCGTTGCTGGACCAGCGCGGTGTTGAGGCACAGCGAGACCCGCACGTAGATCTCGTTGGGCATGGTCTGGCGCTCGAGCGTGTCCTTGCAGGCCCGGCGATTCATCATCACCCAGTCGGTGGTGATCGCGTCCATCTTGGTGACGATGCGATCCACGTTGACCACCTGGCTCTCGCCCGCGAAGCTGCGCAGCCCGTCACGGACCTCGCGTCGCTTGGCGTTGCCCCAGATCTTTTCAACGTCGAGATCGAAGTCGTCGCAGGCGCCGCGAGCTTGGGCCGGGCCAGGGGTCGCGCAGCCCGGCGCGAAGCCGAGGGCGACACCCGCGAGCAGGCTGACACCCAGGATCCGCGGCAAGAAGCGAAGGGGAGCGGTGCTTGGCTGGGTCACGGTTGGTCTCCGGGGGCGGGCGTGGGATCGGAATCGGTCTGGCAGCTGGGCGGCGCCGCCAGCAGTTGATCGAGGGCGCCTTCCACCGCGGCGAGCTCGCCCTCGTCGGCGATCGCCGCCGCCAGGGTCCGCTGGCGCTCGAGGCGATCGTCGAAGCAACGCACCCGCGCGGCGTAGTCGTCCTTGCTGATCAGCGCGCGGACGAAGTGGTCTTTGCACACCGACGTCCGCATCATCACCCAGTCTTCGGAGATGCGGTCCATCTTGTTGACCACCCCGCTGCGCTTCTCGAGCTCGATCTCGCCGCTGTGCTGCAGCGCGTTGGCCTTGATCGACGCCGACCAATATTTTTCGACCTGGACCTGGAAGTCGGCGCAGGGGTCGGCCTGGCTCGAGTCGGCTCGATGCGCGCCCGCGCAGCCGGCTTGCGTCGGGATCAGCAAGGCAAGCGCGCAGCCGATGAGGGGCCTCATGTTGCGCGGATGCACCGCCAAATGGTCGGCAATCCTCGCGGCGGCGACAACCCCACCCGCGCGCGCCCGGAAACTGGAGTTGAGACCCCCCTAGGAGCGAGCGAAGCGAGTGACCACGAAGTGCGCCGGCCTGTGTGGGGGCTAAAATGGTATGCTTTTTGGCAGTCCTATGGAGAAGAAGGGAGCCCAGCGGAGCCGGATCATCGAGCTACTCGAGGAGCACGGCGGCATGCGTCCGGGCGTCGCGCGGGAGGTGTCACGCGAGACGGGGGTCCCCGAGGCCGACATTTTTGGCGTCGCCAGTTTCTACACTTTGCTCGCGCGACCCGGGTCTCGAACACGGGTCTGTCAGGGCCTGACCTGCATGATGGCTGGCGCGGATCGGCGCATGCAGGAGCTGCGTGACAGCGGCGTGGAGGTCGAGCCTGTCAGCTGCCTGGGACAGTGCGACCGCGCTCCCGCGGCGCTCGATGACAAGCTCGAGCTAGTGGCGGGGCCGCGCGGCGCGATTAGCCCCGTCCGCGAGGATCAGGCGATGCAGCTCGGGGCCGAAGATGACGCCAGCTACGCCGCGCTGGCCCGCGCGGTCGAAGCCGGGCCGGAGTGGGTCATAAACGAGCTGAAGGTCGCGGGCCTGCAAGGTCGCGGCGGCGCCGGGTTCCCGGCTCACTTCAAGTGGAGCGCGGTCCGGGGCCAGCGCGAGCCGGTCCGCTACGTGGTCGTGAACGCCGACGAGGCCGAGCCAGCCACGTTCAAAGATCGCGAGGTCATGCTTCGCCGCCCGCACCTGATGCTCGAGGGCATGGCGATCGCGGCGTACGTGGCTGGGGCCAAGACCGCGTTCATCTATGTGCGCGGCGAGTTCAAGGACTGTCGGCGCGCGCTCGACCGGGCGATCGAGCAGGCCACGCCGCATCTCGATCGGCTCATCGGCGGGCTGGAGATCCGCGTCGTGGAGGGTCACGGCGCGTACATCTGCGGCGAAGAGACCGCGCTGCTCGAGGCCATTGAAGGCCGTCGGGGCATGCCGCGGCTCAAGCCGCCGTACCCAACAGAGTCGGGGCTGTGGGGCAAGCCCACGCTCATGAACAACGTCGAGACCCTGGCGTGCGTGCCGTCGATCGTGGGCCGCGGTGGGCCATGGTTTCACGCGCTGGGTCGGACCGAGCCCGGCTCGAAGCTCTATTGCATCTCCGGCCACATCGCGCGGCCGGGCGTGTACGAGCTGCCGCTTGGGATCACGCTGGACGAGCTGGTGCAGGAAGCCGGCGGCTACGTGGGCACGCCCCGGGCGTTCTCGCCGGGCGGTGCGTCGTCGGGCTTCTTGCCCATGAGCGAGCGCGGCGTGGCCTTGGACTTTGGCGCGCTGGCGAAGCTCGGCAGCATGATGGGCAGCGCCGGCGTGGTCGTGCTCAACGACACCATTGACATGGCCCAAGCTGCGCGCTGGCAGCAGATCTTCTTTGAAGACGAGAGCTGCGGTCAGTGTGCGCCGTGCCGCATTGGCGCCCGGGTCCAGCGCCAAGCGGTGGACCGCTGGATCGACGGCAAGAACCGAACCGGCCTCGCGCAGGTCGAAGAGGTCGCGTGGGAGATGAACGAAGGTTCGATCTGCGGCCTGGGCATGGTCGCCAGCTTGCCCCTGCAGAGCGCGATGAAATATTTCTCGGAGGATTTCCAATGAACCAGCTGATCGAGACCACACTCTTGCTCGAGATCGACGGCGAACAGGTCGAGGTCCCGCAGGGCGAGACCGTTTTGAAGGCCGCGCGCGCGCTCGACATCGAGATCCCGGTGCTGTGCCACGACGATCGGGTCGAGCCGGCGGGCTGCTGCCGCATGTGCCTGGTCGAGATCGAGGGCCAGCGCCGGCTGCAGCCAGCGTGCACCTTCAAGGCCAGCGCGGGCATGAAGGTGCGAACGGACACCGAGCGGGTCGCCCGCCACCGCCGCGGGTTATTGTCGCTGTACAAGGCCGACCACCGGCTCGACGAGTCGGGCACGCCGGTCTCGCGGGGCGTGCACGACATGCTCGCCGACCACATTGCGACCTACGGGACTGGGCCCGAGCTCGAGCCCGTCAACGCCCCACGGGTCAGCCGCGAGCACGACACCAACCCGTACATCCAATTCGACCCCGACGCCTGCGTGGTGTGTGGGCTGTGCGTGCGCTACTGCGACGAGGTCGAGGCCGTCAGCGCGATCACGCTGCTGGGGCGCGGGGCTTCGACCACGATCGGCACCGCGGATCAGCGCAACCTGCTCGACACCAGCTGCGAGCTGTGCGGTGGGTGTATCGCCGTGTGTCCGACGGGGGCGATGACGGAGAAGCCCTCGCTCGAGCAGCCGACCGAGCAGATCATTCGCTCGACCTGCAACTTCTGTGGGGTTGGCTGCCAGCTGGATCTGCACGTCGCGGAGGTGCCGGTCACGATCGGCGCCACGGGGGGTGGCTCGTCCACGGGCGCCAACCTGCCCGTGGGCACGAAGAAAAAAATCACGCGTGTGACCTCGCCCGAGCCGGGCACCACGGTCAACGACGGCAACCTGTGCATCAAGGGCCGGTTCAGCTACGAGTTCATCCACCACGACGAGCGCCTGAAAGAGCCGCTGATCCGCGGCGCAGACGGCCAGCTGCACCCGGCGAGCTGGGAGCAGGCGATCACGCGGGTCGCCGAGGGCCTGCACGGCGTCAAGCAGCGCCACGGCGCCGACGCGCTGGGCTTTGTCTCCTCCAGCCGCTGCACTGGCGAAGAGAACTACCTGATGCAGAAATTATCCCGGGCTGCGTTCGGGACAAACAACTGCCATCAGTGCGCCGCGACATGACACGCTCCAACTGTCGCCGGTCTGGTGACAATGTTCGGCGCGGGGGCGATGACCAACTCGATCCCCGAGATTCGTGAAGCGGACCTGTTGTTCGTCATTGGGTCCAACACGACGGAGGCGCACCCCATCATTGCGATGGAGATGAAGCGCGCGGTTGGGCGTGGGGCCAAGCTGATCGTGGCGGACCCGCGCAAGATCTGGCTGTCGGAGATCGCCGACTACCACATGCAGCTGCAGCCCGGCACCGACGTCGCGCTGCTCAACGCGATGATCCACGTGATCATCAGCGAGAACCTGTACGACGCAGAGTTCATCGCCAAGCACACGGAAGACTTCGACACGGTCCGCGAAGCGACGCTCACGACCACGCCCGAGTGGGCCGAGCAGATCACCAACGTGCCCGCGGACATGATCCGCGAGACCGCGCGGGCCTACGCGACCACGCGCAAGGCCGGCATCTACTACACGCTGGGGATCACCGAGCACACCCACGGCACCGACAACGTGTATTGCCTGGCCAACTTGGTGCTCATGACCGGGCACCTTGGGATCCGGTCGGCGGGCATGAACCCGCTGCGCGGGCAGAACAACGTGCAGGGGGCCAATGACGCCGGCGCCAGCCCGATCTTCTACCCGGGCTACCAGCGCGTCGACGACCCGAAGTCGCAGGCCAAGTTCGAGCAGGCGTGGGGGGTTGAGCTGTCGCCCGAGGACGGCATGAACCTGAACGTCATGATGAAGGCCATGGCCAAGGGCATGGTCAAGGGCATGTACGTGATGGGCGAGGACATCTTGTTGTCCGAGCCCAACGCCAGCAACATCGAGCAGGGGCTCAACAACATCGAGTTCCTGGTCGTGCAGGACATCTTCTTGAACGAGACCAGCCGGTTCGCGGATGTCGTGCTGCCGGCTGCGTGCTTCGCCGAGAAGGACGGGGTGTTCACCAACTCGGACCGCCGCGTGCAGCGGGTTCGCAAGGCCGTGGACGCGCCGGGGCAGGCGCGGGCGGACTGGGAGATCCTGTGTGATGTGGCGCGGGCGAGCGGGTATCCAATGCCGCACTACGCCAACGCGGGTGAGGTCTACGCCGAGATGGCGGGGCTGGTGGATCAGTTTGGCGGGATCAGCCACGAGCGGATCGACCGGGACGGCGGCTTGCAGTGGCCGTGCCCGGACCCCGAGCACCCCGGAACGGTGACCCTGCACGCAGACGGGCCGATCAAGGGCAAGGCGCCGTTTCAGGCGACCTTCTATCGGCCAAGCGAGGAGCTACCGGACAACGAGTATCCGTTCTTGCTGAGCACGGGGCGGACGCTCTATCACTACAACGCCGCGACCCAGACCCGGCGCAGCTCGGGCGCGCTGGCGCGGCAGCCGGAGAACTTCATCGAGATGCATCGCAAGGACGCGAAGAAGCGCGGATTTGCCGATGGGCAGATGGTGCGGGTCAGCTCGCGGCGGGGGGCGATTCTGGCGCGGGTCAATGTCAGCCCGCGGATGCGGTTGGGGTGCGTTTGGATGCCGCTGCACTTTGGGGAGTCGAATATTAACTATTTGACGAATGATGCCGGGGACCCGATTACGGGGACGGCGGAGTACAAGGTGTGTGCGGTCCGCGTGGAGGCGCTCGAGGAGGCCTCGGCGGCGGAGTAGGGGGGGGGGATTGGTTGGGGATGGGGCCCGTCGTGCGAATCGCATGACGGGCTTTGTTGTGTTGTGAGGTGGGGTTGGGGTTAGAGCAGATCGATCGCGCCGGCGCTGGCGGGGGTCTCGTTGTCGCCGATGTTGTTGGTGTTGCCGTAGCCGAGCGATCCGGTGCTGCCATACCCCCAACACACAACGGAGTAATCCTCGAGGACCGCGCAGCTATGGAGGTTGCCTGAGGAGATGGAGATCGCAGGCCCCCCGAGATCAATTGGGTCGACGGCGGTCGGGAGTTCGTTGTCACCGATGTCACCTGCGACCCCGAGTCCGAGCTGGCCGTCAGCGTTCCTACCCCAACACCTGACGTCGCCGTTGTCTAGCAGTGCGCAGCTGAATGAGTCTCCAGCGCTGATCGCCGTCGCAGCACCCCCAAGGTCGATTGGTGTCAGGTCAGCTGGTACCTCGTTGAGTTCGTCACCCCAATTTTGAATGTTGCCCTGCCCCAGCTGCCCGCGGCTGCCGTTGCCCCAACACAGCACGTCACCGGTCGAGAACAGCGCGCAAGTGTGGCCCCCTCCCAGCGCGAGCTGGACAATCGAGGTATTGCCTGGAAGCGACGCCGGATACACGTCGACAGATCCATTGCTGTTGGCCGGCTCATCATCACCGAGTTTGGTGACGCTGCCGTAGCCAAGCTGCCCGGAGTTGTTCTGGCCCCAGCAAAACAGATCATCGGCGATCGTGACTGCGCACGTGTGCTGGGCGCCAGCGGCGACGAGCGCGATGTCGTTGGGTCCGAGGTAGACCAGCCCGGCGACGCTGGCGGGCTCGTCGTCGCCAATATTCGTGGTGGTTCCGATCCCGAGTTGGCCGTTGGGGTTGTATCCCCAACACCGGACGTCTCCGCTGTCGAGGCGCGCGCAGTTGTGTCCAGCTCCGCTAGAGATCTGCGTGGCCGTGCCCCCGAGCATGATCCCTGGAAGCGCACCAAGCGTTTCGTCGTCGCCGATATTGCTGGTCGAGCCGTTGCCGAGCTGACCGGCGGAACCTAGCCCCCAACAGCGCACGAGCTCGTCTTCGAACAGCGCGCAAGTGTGGAGGTAGCCGGGGTCAACAGATCGCACGGGCCCAGGTAGCGTCACATCCCCCGCACTGGCCGGGGTTTCATCGTCTCCGATGTCCTCCAAGTTTCCGTAGCCGAGTCCGCCGAACCACGTCGGGCCCCAGCAGCGCAGACGACCACCCTCGATGAGGGCGCACGTATGCGCGTCTCCGACGACGACTTCCACGGTGGTGCGGGTACAGTCGGTGTCGCATCCGTCGCCGTCGATCTCGTTGCCGTCGTCGCACGCTTCGCCGTCGTCAGGAATCCCGTCGCCGCAGGTCTGCGGGACGCACTGACCCCCTTCGCAGATCAGCCCAGGGTCGCAGCTCTCGGGCGTGCCGTCGCACATGCAGCCGAGCTCGGTGCAGGTGGGATCGCCATCGCCGTCACCCGTCTCTCCATCACCGTCGCCGTCGCCCGGGTCGCCGTCGCCGTCGCCTAAATCCCCGTCGCCCGTGTCGTCTGGGTCCGCGGTCTCACTCTCGGTGGAGTCAGCGACAAACCCTGGGCAGCCCTCGTTCTCGGGGTAGAGATCGCAAAACGGGACGCTACACCCGCTCGTCAAGACCAGGCTCCCCGCCACCGCCACTGCCCATTTCGCGTGCTGCATCTTTGATCCTGTTTCCTCGTGAGATCTCGAGACTAGAGCAGATCGATCGAACCAGCGCTGGCGGGGGTCTCGTCGTCGCCAATGGTATTGGTGTTGCCGTAGCCAAGCCGCCCGTCTTCACCGAAGCCCCAGCACACGACGGAGTAGTCCTCCCGCACGGCGCAGCTGTGGCGGTCGCCTGATGAGATGGAGATCGCAGCGCCGCCGAGGACGATTGGTTCCGCAACGATCGGGAACTCGTCGTCACCGAGGTCACCAGCAAGCCCAAGTCCGAGCTGGCCGTCTGCGTTCCTACCCCAGCACCGTACGTCGCCGTTGTCTAGCAGTGCGCAGCTGAATGACTCTCCAGCGCTGATCGCCGTCGCGGTACCCCCAAGTTCGATTGGTGTCAGGTCGCCTGGTGCTTCATTGACCTCATCACCCCAATTTTGAATGTTGGCCTGCCCCAGCTGCCCGCGGCTGCCGCTGCCCCAACACAGCACGTCACCTGTCGAGAACAGCGCACAAGTGTGGCCCCCTCCCAACGCGAGCTGGACAATCGAAGTGTTGCCAGGAAGCCCCGCCGGATACACGTCGACAGGTCCATTGCTGCTGGGGGGCTCGTCGTCACCAAGCCTTTCAACGTTGCCGTAGCCAAGCTGTCCATAGGTGTTCAAGCCCCAGCAGTAGAGATCATCGGCATTTGTGACAGCGCAGCTGTGATTATTACCAGCGGCGACCAGCGCGATGTCGTTTGGTCCGAGATCGACCAATCCGGCGGCGATGGCGGGTTCGTCGTCGCCGATGTTCGTAGTGTTTCCGGTCCCGAGCTGGCCGTAGCCGTTGTAACCCCAGCAACGCACATCTCCGCTGCCGAAGCGTGCGCAGCTGTGTCCGCCTCCGCTGGTGATATGCGTGGCGGTGCCCCCAAGCATGAGCCCTGGCAGACCGCCAAGCATTTCGTCGTCGCCGATATCGATGGTCGTGCCGTTGCCGAGCTGTCCAGTGTAGCCTACTCCCCAACAACGCGTGAGCTCGTCTTCGAACAGCGCGCACGTGAAGACCCAGCCGGGGTCAACGACCACTACATCTCCGGGTAAGGTGACATCGCCGGCACTTGCAGGCGTCTCATCGTCTCCGATGTTCTCCAGGTTTCCATAGCCGAGCCCTCCAAAGTACGCGCCGCCCCAGCAGCGCAGACGACCACCCTCGATGAGCGCGCAGTTGTGCACGGCCCCTGCGACCACTTCCACGGTTGTCCAGGTGCAGTCGGTGTCGCATCCGTCGCCGTCGATCTCGTTGCCGTCGTCGCACGCCTCGCCGTCGTCAGGCGTACCGTTGCCGCAGGTCTGCGGGACGCACTCAGCCCCTTCGCAGATCAGCCCGGGGTCGCAGCTCTCGGCTGTGCCGTCGCACATGCAGCCGAGCTCGGTGCAGCCCGGATCGCCATCGCCGTCACCCGGGTCGCCGTCGCCATCGCCCGGGTCGCCGTCGCCATCGCCTGAATCCCCGTCTCCGTCCCCGTCGCCTGTCTCGCTGGGGTTCGCGGTCTCGCTCTCACCCGACTCTCCCGCAAACCCCGGGCAGCCTTCGTTCTCGGGATACACCTCGCAAAACGGAACACTACAGCCCGCCGTCACGGCAAGGATCCCCGCCAGCGCCATCGTCGTTTTCGCGTGTTGCATCTCGGATCCTATTTGACAACGATCTCGCCGCTCTTTTGCAACGTCAGCGTGGCCCTGCCTGCCGGGATATCCACCCGCCCAGCGCTCTGCCACGCGCCGTCGACCTTCGTTCGAAACGTGAGGGTGTGGGTGCCCGTCGGCAGCCGAGTTGACGCGCTCTTGCTGCCAAAGGCGTCGAGCACGAAGCTGCGGCTGCCGGCCTTGACCTCGGCCCACGGCACGCCGCCGCCGAGCGTGAGCGTGACCTTGGTCGTCTTGGTCTTGGCAGGCGCCGGCTTGGTCGCGGGCTCCACCACGGGGACTTCAACCTCGTCCTGCTCCGCGCCGGTGTCGCTCGTGCCGGGCTCGGGCGGATCCTCGACGGTGGTCGGTGGTTGCCTCGCGGAGCCAAAGTCCAGTCGCGGGCCGGCGAGGTCATCGTCCTCTGCTTCGGGGGCCGGATCGCCGCTCGTTGGCTCAGGTTCGACGTTGGCGACCACAGCGGGGTCTCCGGCGCGCGGGTCTGTCTTTAGCTCTGGCTTGGGCTTGTTCGAGAACGAGACCGACAGCGCCACGACGAACAACGCGATGAGCCCGGCCAGCCCAATCCCACAAAAGGCCAGCACGATTCGGTACAGATTGCGGTTGCGGTCGGGCTGCGCTTCAGGCTGTTTGGGAACAGCGGGCGCGACGGCCAGGGTCGCTGGCGTCTGGATGCCGGCCGGAACGTCGTCTACTGCGTGGCCCGTGAACGAGCCAACCTGCGCCGCGGGTGGGAGCACGATCGGCACACCGGGCGCGGCCACGGGTGCCGACACGACTGGCAGCACCGCGGTCTTGGGCTCGCTCTCACCAACGACGCGCCGCACGATCTCGTCGAGCTCGAACCGAGCGTCGCGGTACCCCGACCAGCGCGACAACCGAACAAACGCCTCGCGGGCGGTCTGAATCCGGTCCGCGGGGTTGGCCGCGAGCAGCTGCTTGCGAATCTCGTCGAGCTCTTTGGGCACCGAATTGGCGGACCGCATCAGGTGCGGGATCTCGCCGTCGAGGATCATCCCGTACAGCCGCCCCTCGTCGACGCCGCCGCGAAACTTGACCTGATCGAGCAGCTCGTGGAGCACGGCCCCCACCGCGAACAGATCCAGCGTGGGCTCGCGCGACATCCCGCGCAGCTGCTCGGGTGGCATGTAGCGCAGCTTGCCCTTGACGTGCGAGCCGCTGGTGTCCTCGGAGGCCATTCGGGCGATGCCGAAGTCCATGACCTTGACCTCGCCCGAGACCGAGATCATCACGTTGTGCGGTGATATGTCGCGGTGGACGATCGTGTAGCGCTCGCCGCCGTGGCGCAGATCATGGGCGTGGGCGAGGCCCTTGAGCACCTCGCCAATGATGTACGCGATGATCTCGTCAGGCAGGGTCTCGCCCGCGTCGCTCAGCTTCGCGTTGAGCTCCGCCAGGTTGAGCCCGTCGACCCACTCCATGACCATGTAGCAGGTGCCGTCGCCGGCCTCGGCGGCGTCGAACACCTTGACGATGTTCGAGTTGGTCAGCAGCATGGTCAGCCGCGCCTCGTCCAAGAACATCTGCCGGGCCTCGGGATCGTCGACCCTGCCGGGGGTCAACACCTTGATCGCCACGTCGACGGCGGTGCCGCCGAGCGCCTCGCGGCTGCCCTTCCACACCTCGCCCATGCCGCCAACGCCCAGGCGGTGGGTCAGCGTATATCCTCCGAGCTCGCGCACTGACCACCAGATCACGACGAGACTGGATCGCTGTCAACCGTGGATCCGCGCGGGTTCGCGCGGACCGGCCGAGCGGGCTGGCTCAGAACCGCAGCGTCGCGCCAACCATGACCTGCTGACCTTTTGCCCGACCGACGCGCACTTCGTCGATGCTCAAGAGCACGCCCGAGACCACCAGCAGACCGCCGCCGACCCCAAGCAGCGAGGCGCCGCCGACCGTGGTGTTGTAGATCGTGCCGCAGTCTTCCATCGAGGTGTCCATGCCCGGGACCTGGTTGGTCTTGCTGCACTTGCCATCGAGGCTCAGCAGCACCGCGCCGGCGACGACGAGACCGACGCCCGCGACCAGGCCCGAGATCTCGGCCGCGCGCGGGAGCATGCGCTTGCGAGCGGGCGGAGGCGGTGGCGGCAGCGCGATGTCGACGGGGGTTGGATCCGCGTAGGTGATGGTCTTGACCGTGTCTGCAGCCGCGAGGTCGACCTCGAAGTAGACCCACTCTGCGTCCTGGTCGGCAGCCTTGATCCAGATTCTGTAGGGGCCCACGGGCAGCTGCTCGCTGGTGGCGGTCGACAGGCGCTCGTTGATGACGCGGGTGCACGCGACCTTGCAGTTGAACTCGAGCGTTGCCGTGCCCGCGGCTTGGAGGGCGGCCTTGCGGGCCTCGTAGAGATCCGTGACCTCTTGCCCGTAGGACCGCACGGGTGGGGTCTGATCTCGCGCGGTGCGGAGCAGGTCGTCCATGGCCTGCTCTGCGGCCTTGTTGTTGTGCTCTGCGAGGTACAGCCGGATCAGGATCACGCGCGCTTCGAGCACGAGCGTGGGCAGCTCCGACGAGGCTGCGTCGGGGTGCTGGCTCTGTCGTTCGATCGCGCTGGCCAGCGCGGCGATCGCCGCCTGCCGGTCTTCGTCGGTGGAGTGCTCGACCGCCGTCTGAAGCTCTGCGGTCGCTTGCTCGTGGTCGCCCTCGGGGGGAGCGAAGAGGAGGACGAGAGGGAGGAGCGAGTGCATGGCGGGGAAGTTGGAGCGGATGATAGGATCCTTCTGCTCCAAAACAAAACCCGTCATGCCTTGGCATGACGGGTTGGTTGCTGACCTTGGTGGTTAGGGCGCGAGGGTCAAGGTGCCGACGAGACCCTTGAGCTCGAAGTCAATGGTGACCGCAGGCGGACCCTCGATCATGAACTGGTCGGTAGCGAGCACGAACTGCCCGTCAGCCCAGGACAGTGTGCCCATGGCGCCGCCGCCAGTGATGTTCGCCGTAAACAGTGGCAACGCACCATCGAGCATGAGCTCGGAGTCCATGGGCTCGTCATTACCGACCTGGGCAGACAGCGTAGCCGTTGACAGCACTGGGGGAGGAATATCGGCATCGCCAGCGACCTGGCCAGCGTCATGCATCGCCGAGGTGTGTGGCATCGTGACCGGGAATGGGCCGCCGCTGTTACTGATGACGAAGTCGCGCATTGAGACTGTCGCCTGGATGAATAGGTCGCACTCCTTGTCCAGGATGTCTGCGACGTTGAGGTTGGCGATCTCGAAGCCCGCCACTTCCGCGTTGTCATCGAGCTGAACCATGACCTGGCCGTCGGTGACCTCGATCATCAATGGAATGCTGCAGCTTCCAGCGAACCCCGCGTCCGCATTCGCAGTCGTGTTCAGCATCCCCGTCGCGTTGAACACCATCACATCGCACGAGTTCCCCATCCCGTTCCCATCAAAGTCCAGCTGGTTAGGGTTCGCAACATCCGGGCAGTTGTCGACCGAGTCCCCAACCCCATCCATGTCCGAGTCCGGCTCGTCGGTGTCCGCGTCCCCGTCCCCGGGATCCCCATCCCCATCCCCGGTCGGGTCGCCATCGCCGTCCCCGGTCGAGTCCCCATCGCCGTCCCCGGCCGTGGTGTCCGTACCGTCGGTGGTAGGAGCATCGTCACCGCCACAGGCAAAGGCGAGCGAAGCGACTGCAAGAGTCAGGGGGGCCAGACCAACGAATGTGCGCGTCATGTCCCGACAAATACCACCGCGACGTAGGCACAAACAACACGGATTCGAACCAACTCGTTTCGAAACCCAGAAATTTCAAGCAGCAACCTGGCACCCGTGCGCGTCAGGCCACCAAGCTCCTCCCGCCCACAGCGCGTCGTTTCGACCTGCCGCAGCGTGCGCTCAGGATCCCGAACACCACCCAACCACCGCCAACACCCCGAAAACCACCCCCAGCAGCCCCAAGGCTGATCACCGCCGCCCCCACAAACACCAAGCGATCCCGGATCGTCGCCGCCGCCGGTCGCTCGAGGCCATCGCGCTCCAGCCCCAGTTCGGCGCGCAGCAACGTGTCGGTTGAGCAGTGCGTCATCAAAGTCGCGGTCATACGAGTTCCGCGTGTGACACCCCCGAATGAACGCCGCTCGCGCCCGCCTTGGACAGCTGAGGGATCCCTGCAACCTCTACCTTCACCCACTTGGCCGCGTACCCGCCGTCGTCGCCAAACCCGTTGCGCACGAAGTACTGCGTCCGAGCGTCGCGGATCCTGCATGGGTTGGCCGCGACCGGTTTGGTAGTGTGCTCGCCGATGCGCCCCCAGATCATCGCGACCCTCGGCCTGCTCGGGATGTTCACCGTGCTTGGCTGCGCCAAGGACCCAAGCGAGCCAACCCCAACCGCGACACCCGGCGAGCTCACCGACAAGCCAGCCACCGACCCAAGCCCAACTGGGATCCTGAGCGAGGACGCGTTCGCGGCCCTCCACCAATTGACGGAGGCCGAAGCGCCTCCGCTGCACGGCCAGACGATCGAGCTTGGCGGCGGCCATGCCTATCTCGCGCTCCCCGAGGGCGCGACCGGCCCGGTTCCGGCGGTCGTCGTGATCCACGAGTGGTGGGGCCTCAACGATCACATCCGCCACTGGGCCGACCGCCTGGCGGAAGACGGCTACGCCGCGCTGGCCGTGGATCTCTACGCTGGCGGGGTCGCGACCGATCCCCAAGGCGCGATGAGCTTGATGAAGACCGTTGACCCAGCCCAGGCCCAGGCGATGCTCAGCGCCGCCCACGAATTCCTGGCGACCGATCCCCGGATCCAGGCCCCCCACCAAGCCGTGATCGGTTGGTGCTTCGGCGGCGGCTGGTCCCTGCGCGACGCGATCGCAACTCCGGGCCTCGACGCGGCGGTGATCTACTACGGCAACCCCGTCACTGATCCCGCAGAGCTGGCCAAGATCGAGGCGCCGCTGCTCGGGGTGTTCGCCAACGATGATCAGGCGATCCCACCCGCGGTCGTGGACGAGCTAGCGACCGCGCTCGAGGGCGCAGGCAAGTCGATCGAGCTGCACCGCTACGACGCCCAGCATGCGTTCGCCAACCCCTCGAACGCCCGGTATCAACAGGCGGAGGCCGCCGACGCGTGGGCCCACACCCGGCGGTTCTTGGCCAAGCATCTACGGCCGCAGTAGGGCAGCGCGAGCGGTATAGTCTGGCGGATGTCAGATCCAGATCTGATCCTCGCGATCGACCAAGGCACAACCGGCAGCACCGCGCTGATCCTCGACCGCGAGTTGGTCGTGCTCGCGCGGGCCAACCGGGAATTCGCCCAGCACTTTCCGCAGCCCGGCTGGGTCGAGCACGATCCCGAGGACATCTGGAAGTCGGTCGGTGACGCGATCATCGAGGCGCTCGGCCGCGCCAACGTGGAGGCGACGCGCATCGCCGCGGTCGGGATCACCAACCAACGCGAGACCAGCCTGCTGTGGCGGCGCCGCGACGGCAAGCCGATCCACCGCGCGCTGGTCTGGCAAGATCGACGCACGGCCGACACCTGCAAGGCCCTGCGCGAGGCCGGCCACGAGGCGCTGATCAAGCAGCGAACCGGCTTGGTGCTGGATCCCTACTTCTCGGCGACCAAGCTCGCGTGGGCGCTCGACCATGTCGAGGGCGCGCGCGCGGACGCAGAGGCAGGCAAGCTCGCGGCCGGCACGATCGACACCTACCTGGTCTGGCGCATGACCGGCGGGGCCGTGCACGCGACCGAGCCCAGCAACGCCTCGCGGACCTTGTTGTGGCCGCTGAAGGGCAAGGCTGGCGAGGGCCGCAGCGACTGGGACCTGCAGCTGTGCGAGCTGCTGCGGGTGCCGCCGGCGGTGCTCCCCGAGGTCCGCCCGTGCACGGCGGCGTTCGGCTCGACCAAGTCGGTGCCGGGGTTGCCCGACGGGATCCCGATCCACGGGATCGCGGGTGATCAGCAGGCCGCGCTGTTCGGTCAGGCATGCTTCACCCGCGGCCAGGCCAAGTGCACCTACGGCACCGGCGCGTTCGTGATGCTCAACACCGGGTCCGAGATCGTCGGCTCGGACCACGGCTTGCTCACCACCGTTGGCTGGCAGATCGGCGACGACACCACCTATTGCCTAGAGGGCAGCGCGTTCATGGCGGGCGCCGTGGTCCAGTGGCTGCGCGATGGACTTGGCTTCTTCAAGAGCTCCAGCGAGGTCGAAGAGCTGGCCCGCAGCGTCAACGATGCCGGCGGCGTGATCATGGTTCCGGCCCACGCAGGGCTCGGCGCGCCGCACTGGCGCCCCGAAGCGCGGGGCCTGATCCGCGGCCTGAGTCGCGGGACCAACCGGGCCCACCTCGCCCGCGCGGCGCTCGAGGGCATCGCGCTCGAGGTCACGGATCTGCTCGAGGCCATGGCCGAAGATCTAGGCGCGCCGCTCCAGGGCCTGCGGGTCGACGGCGGCGCCGCGGCCAACGACTTGCTCATGCAGATCCAGAGTGACCTGCTCGGGGTCACCCTCGCGCGCCCCACCATCCTCGAGTCGACCGCGCTCGGGGCCACGTTCCTGGCCGGACTCGGCGTCGGCCTGTGGCCCAACAAAGAGGCCGTCGCTGCCACCTGGAAGCAAGATCGCCAGTTCGTCCCCAAGGCCGACCCAGCCACCCTCGCGCAGCTACGCGCCGCCTGGAAGGTCGCGGTCGACTGTGCGTGACCCCGAAAAAAAGGAGCGAAGCGTTCCCCAATCGGCCCGGACCTTGGGCGCGACGGTGCGAGTCCGGGAGGATTGGGGTATGAACAAAAAAGCGAAGCGTTCCCCAATCGGCCCGGACCTTGGGCGCGAGCGAAGCGAGGGTGTCGTAGCGCGCGGAGGCGAAGCCGAGCACGGTGCGAGTCCGGGGGGATTGGGGTATGAACAGTAGGATTTGGCTATGACCCCCCAGCTTGATGGGGTCAAGCTCGCGTTCGATCAGGACAACCTGTTCGTGCTCGAGATCGTCCTGGGCTTCGTGATGTTCGGCGTCGCGCTGGATCTCAAGCTCGACGACTTCAAGCAGCTCGTGAAGCAACCCAAGGCGCCGGGCATCGGCCTGCTCGCGCAGTTCTTGTTGCTGCCCGCCCTGACGTGGTTGCTCAGCCGCGCATTGCTGGCGATCGGCATGATCACCCCAAGCATGGCGCTGGGCATGATCCTGATCGCAGCCTGCCCCGGCGGCAACGTGTCGAATTTCATCACGCACTTGGCTGGCGGCCGAACCACCACATCGATCGGCATGACCGCGGTCTCGACCACCGCCTCGGTGCTGATGACCCCGCTCAACATCGGCCTGTGGGGCTCGATCAGCCCCGAGACCTCGGCGATCCTGACCGAGGTCGCGCTCGATCCGGTCGACATGTTGCGCGCGGTGATGATGATGCTCGGCATCCCGATCGTGGTCGGGGTGTTCTTGGCCACGCGCTTCCCGACCTTCGCCAAGCGCGTGCACCCGCCCTTCAAGTGGCTGTCGGTGATCTTCTTCGTGACCTTCATCGTGCTGGCGGTCAAAGCCAACAGCCACGTGTTCGTGCCCTACCTCCCCAAGGTGTTCTTACCGGTGTTCATCATGAACGCGCTGGCGCTGGCGCTGGGGTTTTGGCTGGCCAAGCTCGGCGGGCTCGACGAGTCCGATCAGCGCGCCGTGTCGATCGAAGTCGGCATCCAAAATTCGGGGCTTGGCTTGATACTGATCTTCGCGTTCTTCGCGGGGCTCGGGGGCATGGCGATGATCGCCGCGTGGTGGGGGATCTGGCACATCATCGCCGGGTTGACGCTCGCGTTTTGGTGGACGCGGCGCGACCGAGCCCGCGCGGGGACGTGACACGTGCGTCGCGCATATGGCCGCAAGTCGCGGGAGCGCAAGGCCATACTCAGCGGGCTGTTGGCTGAGCTGGTTGCATCTGCGAGGCGTCACCCGTGACCGTGTCGTCAACCTGACGATGCGCGTTATTGAGCGATTCGGGCAGGCCAGCGTTTCGTGGATCTCCGCTATGCTCCGCGCGTGCGTGGATGCGTACGTCCCCTGACCCTCGCGGCCTGCCTGCTCGCGTTTCCCTCACTCGCCCAAGCCGCTCCGTCGATCAGCAAAGAACGCATCGGCCCGGTCCCGACCGAGTCCAACCTCAGCCACGACGAAGCGCTCCGCGTGCTCGTCGAGGGCGAGAAGCTGCTGGAGACCGAGCTCATCGCCGAGGGTCTCGCCAAGATGCTCGAGGCCTATGTGGCGCTCGAGCTCAGCGACGGAGCCGAGGCCAGGGGCGTCAAGGAGCTGCGCAGTTGGTTGGTCAAGGCGCTCGAAGCCGTCGGCCTTCAAGACGAAGCAAACACCCTGCGCGCGCGCGGCAGCTACGTCGAGCATCCGCTCTCGGTCATGCCCTCGACTTGGTTCCCCGCGAGCGCGAGCGGGAGCACGGACCAGATGGGCATCCAGGACGCAGAGCAGGCCGTCAAGCAGGGCTTGGATCTGCTGCAGGCCGGCAACATCGACGGGCTGGGCTTGTTGCTGCTCGCCAACGAGATCCTCGAGCGGGAGCTGGGCTTGGAGGCGGGTGACACCAAAGAAGTGCGCAGCTTCTTGGTCGGTCTGCTCGAGACCGGTGGGTTTCAGGACGAGGCGAACGCCCTGCGCCAGCGCGGCAGCGTGAACGAGGCGACCGCGGAGGACCGTGAGGTCTACGCCGCGACCTGGCTGCGCGTGATCGAAGCCGCGGGCTCGGCCGACTCGGTGCTGGGGACCGGCGGGCTCTCGGGTTCGAGCATCAAGGACACCAGCTCGTCGTCGCCGAGCGCGAGCGACACCTCTACCAGCCAAGGCATCACGGAGCCCGAGCCTGACAGCGGCAATGACAACGACGACAGCAAGTCCAAGGTCGTTCAGTCTGGGAGCGTGGTCCCCAGCGTGCTCATCGATCTGGGCATTGGCACCTTCCAGCCCGAGTACGGCCGCAAGGGCCTGATCTGGAACGCTGGCCTCGAGCTGCACTGGACCTTGTTCAGCGCCAAATTCTTCTCGATGCAGCTTGGCGGCGGCGGGAACTTTGGCCGCAACCGGGACAAGCGCTGGCTCGCCAACGCCCACGGCGAGCTGCGCTTGGACTTCGACTTTGACAAGGTCTACCTGACCCCCGAGTTTGGCGGCGGCTACGATCAGATCGCCGGCACCAAGCTGTCGATCGCGGAGGCCTACCACGTCGCGCCCGCGGCCTACTATCACTTCGGCGGCACGCTTGGGGTTCGCTTTTCCGACAACTTTGGCATGTACGGACGCGCGGTCCGGCTCAACCGCGACGATCCGCGGATGCGCAACGAGACCCGCGTGCGCGGTGGGTTCTTGCTGCAGCTCGAACAGGCGACGATCGACCTCGCCTTCACCTTCACGGACTACGACGCACGCCGGGACGACCCCGGCGCGCGGATCTACTCGGGCAACCTGGGCTTCAGGTTTTAGGCAGCGCTGCGAACACAGCGTCGGCTGCGGCGAGCGTGTGCTCGATCGCGGCGTCGTCGTGGGCGGTCGAGAGGAACGCGGCCTCGAATTGCGAGGGCGCGAAGTAGACCCCACGCGCGAGCATCTCGCTGTGGAAGCGCGCGAACCGGTCGAGGTCGCTGCGCTTGGCCTGCTCGTAGTTCCAGACCGGCTCGGCCTGGAAGAAGAACCCGAACATGGGGCCAACGGCGACGTGGGTGAAGTCGACCCCGTGGGCCTTGGCCCGGGTCGCCAACCCCTCACACAGCAGCTTGGTCGTGGCCTCGAGCGCGTCGTGGGGCTTGTCGCGCTTGATCAAGTCGAGCGTTGCGAGCCCGGCCGCGACCGACAGCGGGTTCCCGCTGAGCGTGCCGCCCTGGTACACGGGGCCGAGCGGAGCGATCTTGGACATGATCTCGCGCCGACCCCCGTACGCGCCAACCGGCATGCCGCCGCCAACGATCTTGCCGAGGCAGGTCAGATCCGGCGTCACGCCAAACCGCTCTTGCGCGCCGCCGGGGGCCACGCGAAAGCCGGTCATGACCTCGTCGAAGATCAGCACGGCGCCCTCGCGGGTCGTGATCTCGCGCAGGGCCTCGAGGTAGCCGGGCCGCGGCGGAATGCAGCCCATGTTGCCAGCCACCGGCTCCACGATGATCGCGGCGATCTGGCCTGGGTGCGCGCCAAATAGCTGAGAGACGGCCTCGGCGTCGTTGTAGGGCACGAGCAAGGTGTCGCGCACGGCCTGGACCGGGACGCCTGCGCTGCCGGGGATGTTGAGGGTTGCGGCGCCCGAGCCAGCGGCGACCAACAGCATGTCGGCGTGGCCGTGGTAGCCGCCCTCGCACTTGATGATCTTGTCGCGGCCCGTGAAGCCCCGCGCCAGCCGCAGCGCGCTCATGGTCGCCTCGGTGCCCGACGACACCAGCCGAACCATGCCCTCGCGCATGCTGGGCACGAACTCGCAGATCCGCTCGGCGAACTCGACCTCGGCGGCCGTGGCTGCGCCAAAGCTCAGGCCGTCGCGGGCGGCCTTGATCACCGCCTCGACCACGGTTGGGTGGGCGTGGCCGAGCAGCGCCGGGCCCCAGCTGCCAACGTAGTCGATCACGGCGGCCCCGTCCTCGGTCACGAGGTGGCAGCCGGTCGCCTTGCGAATGAAGGGCGGCTCCCCGCCGACCGAAGCAAACGCCCGGACGGGGCTGTTCACGCCGCCGGGGATCACCTTTTGGGCGGCGGCGAATAGTTCTTTGCTCCGGGGGCCTGCGCGGCCGTCTTCTCGTGTGCTCATTCGCTGTCTCCCTCGTCCGCGTCCGCGTCCGCGTCCGCGTCGTCGTCGTCCGTGCCCTCGCCGTCGTCGAGCTCGTCGTCTGCGTCGTCGTCGTCGTCGTCGGGGATGTCCTGCTCTTCGGGGTCGAGCGGCCCTTGGACCTCGACGCCCGCAGACTCGGCGTCATCGGGATCGTCGATCCGGGCGGTCCCGACCACGACCTCGTCTTCGCCAAGCCTGATCAGCCGGACACCCTGGGTCGCGCGGCCGAGCTCGCTGATGCCGGACACCGGCGTGCGAATGATCTTGCCCTGCGAGGTCACCACCATCAGCTGGTCGCTCTCGCGGACCTTGACGATGCTGACGACCTTGCCGTTGCGCTCGCTGACCTTGATGGTCTTGAGGCCCAGGCCCGCGCGACTCTGGGACCGATACTCGGACGAGGGCGTGCGCTTGCCGTAGCCCTTCTCGCACACCGTCAGGAATTGGATGTCCTCTTCGGCGTCGCGCTCGAACACGAGGATGTTGACGACCTCGTCGCCCTTGCGCAGACCCATGCCCCGCACGCCCCGGGCGTTGCGACCCATGACCCGGACGTCGGCCTCGTCAAAGCGGATCGCCTGGCCGTTGCGGCTGGCCATCAGGATGTCACAGCGGCCGTTGGTGAGCTTGGCGTCGATCAGCGTGTCACCCTCGGCGACGGTCGCGGCGATCAGGCCCGAGCTGCGAATGTTGGCGAAGTCCGCCAGCGAGCTGCGCTTGATGTAGCCCTGCTTCGAGGCCAGCACGACGAAGTGATCGTCGTCGACCTCTTCTTCGCGGTACGCGACCATCTCGAGGATCTTCTCGTCCTCGCGCAGATCCAAGAAGTTGACAAGCGCCTTGGGACGCTGCCCGCGGGTGCCAAGCGGGAACTCGAACACGCGCTTGCGGAACACCCGACCAATGTTGGTGAACAGCAAGATCACCGCGTGGGCCGAGGCCTCGAACAGCTCGATGACCTGGTCGTCTTCGTCGCGCTGCGAGCCCGAGTTGAGCCCGACCCCGCCGCGATTTTGCACGCGATACTCACCCGTGGGGATCCGCTTGACGTAGCCCTGGCGGGTGATCATCAGGACCATTGACTCGTCGGCGACCAAGTCAATTGGCATGATCTCGAGCTCGTTGGGCACGATCTCCGTGCGCCGCGAGCCCTTGCTGCCAACCGAGCCGTCGCCGCTGTCGGCCCCGTCGCGGTCGCCGTACTCGCTGCGGATCTGCACGAGCTCCTCGCGGATCACAGACATCAACTTGGCCGGGTCGGTGAGGATCGACTCGAGCTCGGTGATCGTGAGCGACAGCTCGATGTACTCGGCCTCGACCTTCTCGCGCTCGAGCCCGGTCAACCGCTGCAGGCGCATGTCCAAGATGGCCTTGGCTTGGCGCTCGTTGAGGCGGTAGGGGCCCTTGCTGGCGGCCTCGATCTCTTCTGCTGGGCGACCGCAGCGCTGCAAGAAGCCGGCGAAGCCGTCGAGTGGCTCGGCCAGCAATTTTGCCTTGGCCTCGTCGGGATCGCGGCTGCCGCGGATCAGCGCGATGATCCGATCGATCGCGTCAACGGCGACGCCAAGACCCTCGACGATCTCGCGCCGGGCCATGGCCTTGGCCAGCTCGAACCGGCAGCGGCGGGTGACGATCGTGCGCCGGTGATCAACGAACTCGCTCAGGCAGCGGTGCAGGTTCAGGACCTCTGGGCGGCCGTTCACGATCGCGATCATGTTGACCCCGAACGTGGTCTGCAGATCGCTCATCTTGTAGAGCTTGTTCAGGACGATCTGCGCGGCGCTGTCCTTCTTGACCGAGATCCAGATCCGCATCCCCGTGCGATCCGAGTAGTCCTGGATGTCGGAGATGCCCTCGATCTTCTTCTCGCGGACCAGCTGGGCGATGCGCTCGATCAGCCGGGTCTTGTTGACCTGGTAGGGGATCTCGGTGACGACGATCGACTCGCGGCCCTTGGCGTCTTCTTCGATCTCACACCTGGCACGCACGGTCACGGAGCCGCGGCCCTCGAGGTAGGCCTGCTTGATCCCGCCGCTGCCCAGGATGATCCCGCCGGTCGGGAAGTCGGGGCCCTTGACGTACTCGAGCAGCTCGGGGACCCGGTAGTGCGGGTTGTCGATCAACGCCAAGGTCGCGTCGATCAGCTCCGTGAGGTTGTGCGGCGGGATGTTGGTTGCCATGCCAACCGCGATCCCGACCGCGCCGTTGAGCAGCAGGTTGGGGATCTTGGTCGGCAGGACCGCCGGCTCGAGCTCTTTTTCGTCGTAGTTGGGGACCCAGTCGACGGTCTCTTTGTCGAGGTCCGCGAGCAGCTCGCTCGCGAGCTTTTGCATGCGCACTTCCGTGTAGCGCATGGCGGCCGGCGAGTCGCCGTCGATCGAGCCGAAGTTGCCCTGGCCGTCGACGAGCGGGTAGCCCATCGCAAAGTCCTGGGCCAGCCGGACCAGCGCGAAGTAGACCGCAGAGTCGCCGTGCGGGTGGTACTTGCCGATCACATCACCGACCACGCGCGCCGACTTTTTGTAGGGCTGCGTGTGCGAGTTCTTGAGCTGATGCATCGCGTAGAAGATTCGGCGATGAACCGGCTTGAGCCCGTCGCGAACGTCGGGCAGCGCACGAGAGATGATGACGGACATGGCGTAGTCCAAAAAGGAGCTACGCATCTCGTCTTCGATATTGAGGGTCGACTTCGTCTCGGCCATGCAGGTCGCTGATGTGGGATCGGGGGAGGTGGTCCGGGCTGGTGGCGCGACCGCGTGACCGCGGGGATTCGCCCGGGATCACGCGCGCGCGCAGGCGCTTCGAACCGCGGGGATGATAGCTCTCGACGCGACCCCTTGCACGGGTCCGAACCCTGGAAAAATCGCCTGAATTCGCAGGAAATTCGAGGAATGCAGGAGCGGCAAGAGCGGCGACCCTGGCGGCGGCCCGGGAACGAGGCTCGGCACAAAATTACCGAGTAAAATCAACAGGTTGTGAAGCTGCGGTGGCGCGGGCTAGGAATCGGCCTTGGCGCGCGGGCCCGGCAGCCGGCGATCCCCCTCGCGGCGGGTGATCGCGAGGTGGTCGAGGTGCTCCAAGAACGGGACCACGAACTTGCGCGACAGCCCGCTGATGTCCTTGAGCGCCTGCACGTCGATCTCGCCGTGAGCTGCGAGGTGCTCGCGGATCCGTCGCAGCAATTCCACGTGGGTCGCGGGCGCGTAGGAGAGGTCATCGCTGACCCGGACCAGCAAGCCGTTGCGCTGCAGCAGGCCCGCGTACTCGAGCACTTGCTTGGCCTCGAGGCCCAGGCGCTCGGCGACCTGCTTGAGGGTTGGCGGCGCGGCCCCGCCGGTCGTGTAGAGCCCGACCATCGCGGCCATGTCCTCGGGCAGGGCGTCGGGATCCAAGCTGCCCTTGCCGGGCCGCGCGAGGCTGCCAGCGCGGTCGGCCACACGCAGCGAGCCACGCTCGAGCGCGAGCTCGACGGCGGCGCGGGCCAGCTCGGGCGCGGGGTGGCCAGGCAGCGAGCCCTCGAGCGTGGCGCGGCCGATCCCGGGGTGCAGCGGCTGGGCTTGGTGATAGCGCTCTGCAGCCTGCAAGGCCGCGCGGACCAGCTCATCGAGCAGCTTGCGATTGACCCAGCGGCCGCCGGCCAGCGCGAGCAGGGGGCCCTCGGGGCGCGAGAGTCGGCTGAGGATCTTGCCTGGTTCTTCGACGCCCGTTCGCAGCGCGATCGCCTGCGCGTCGATCCCCGGCATGCCAGCGTCTTCGACGAGCGCCTGGACCCGCGCGCTTGGATCTTCTGACAGCAGCGCGCGAGCGAGCGCGACCCGACGCGACGGGTGCCGGCGCTCGGGCAGCGGATCCACGATCACGCCGCCGCCCACGGTCAGGCCCTCGACGTTGGCGTGGCCGGCCGAGTACGCGCGCAGGATCACGCGCTGGCCCGCCCAGATCGCCAGCGGCGCGTCGAGGTAGAGCCGCACGAGCCCGCGCTGACCTGGCGCGATCTTGGGCTTGGGCGCGCCCGGGCTCGGCTCGATCAAGTGCGTGTGGCCCTGATCGGGATCGACCAGCGCGAGCGGGACCAGGTGCGCGGCCGTGCTGGCCGTGCCCGCGCACAGCTGCAGCGCCGTGTCGCGGGCCCACGCGCGCTGGCCAAACCCGAGCTGGTTGACCAGCGCGAGCACCCGGTCGCTTGTCACGACCTTGTGGCCAGCGCTGATCACATCGCCGCGCGCGAGATCTTCGACGCTGACGTTGCCGAGGTTGAGCGCGGTCCGGGTGCCCGCGCGCGCGCGACGGGCATCACCGCTGTGGACCTGCATGCCGCGGATCCGCAGCGGGCTGCGCTGGCGCGCGAGCCCGCACGGGACCAGCTCGAGCTCCGCCTGCTTGTCCAGGTCGATCTCGCCCGCGAGCAAGGTGCCAGTGATCACCGTGCCGTGCCCGCGCATGGTGAACACGCGATCGATCGGCAACACTGGCGCGCCCTTGCGCCCGCGGCTGGGCAGCTGCTTGGCGAGCTCGAGCAGCGCCGCGGTCAGCTCCGGCATGCCCTCACCCGTGTGGGCGCTGACCGGCAAGATCGGTGCCTCGGCGAACGGGCCCTCGGCCAACACCGCCCGCACGTCGTCGATTGCGAGCTCGAGCAGCTCCTCGAGCTCGTCGTCTTCACCGCCGCCGTCGCTGCGCAGCCGATCGATCTTGGTCAGCGCGACCACAGCGTGGCGCAGGCCAAGCAGCTCACACACGTGCAGGTGCTCGCGGGTCTGCGGCATCACGCCGTCCTCGGCCGCGATCACGACCAACACCGCGTCGATGCCCCCGGCGCCGGCGACCATCGTGCGAACCAGCGCCTCGTGCCCGGGGACATCGACGATCCCAACGTTGAGCTCCTCGCTTGGCTGCCAGCGGGCGAAGCCCAGCTCGATCGTGATCCCGCGGCGCTTTTCTTCGGGTAGACGATCGGTGTCGACACCCGTCAGCGCGCGGACCAGCGAGGTCTTGCCGTGATCGATGTGCCCGGCGGTGCCAAGGATGAACTGGCGCGGGGCCATGCCGGAGTCTAGCCGCCGATCTTGGCTTGGGCCTTGGCGATGCGCGCGTCGGCCTTCGAGGACCCGTAGTCCTTCGCTTTTTTGTACTCGTCGAGCGCGTCCCGATAGCGCAGCACCGAGTAGTACGCGTCGCCCAGGCTGATGCGATAGTCGCTGTTCTTGGGTGCGGCCTTGACGGCCTTCTCTGCGTAGAGCACGGCCTTTTGGCTCGAGCCCGTGTCAAAGTAGACGTCGGACAGCCCCATCAGCGCCGTCCCGTTGCGCTGGTCGTAGGAGATCGCCTGGTTGAACAGGTCCTTGGCCTGCTCGCGCTTGCCGGCTCGCAGTGCGGCCATGCCCTGCTGCGCGAGGGCGTCGGCCTTTGCGGGATCACGCGTGTTGTTGCCCAGCTTCTCGTTGTTGCCACTCTTGGGCCGGCGTCCGTTGGACCGCTTGTCGGACTTGTCCTGTTCGCCCGTGTCGAGCTCGCCGTCGGTGTCGCCCGCTTCGAGCTCGCCCGTGTCTTCATCGGGACCATCGGTCTGCGGCTGCGGCTGCGGCAGGGTAGGCGGCGCGGGTACGTTGGTGACCGCGATCCCGGCGCCGCGGGCGGCCTCGAGCGCGCGGCTCTGGATCAGCAGTGAACCCGGCCCGCGATCGTCTTTTTTGCTGGCTTCGAGCTCCATGGCGAGGAGCTCCTCGGCCTTCTTTCCAGCGAGCTCTTTGTCATCTTCGGCGAACACGTCCAGCCAGCGCGCGGCCGCGAGCTCGGCCTCGGTGAACTCGCCTCGGGCTGCGCGATCCTGGAAGTCGGCCAGCAGCGCGGGCGTGAGGCCCGAGCGCTCGAACGCCTCTTTGTCCTCGGGATCGAACAGCAGCGCCATCGTGTAGTACTCGCGCGCGAAGCCCTGACCGCCGGGGCTGTCCCAGTAGCGATCGCCCAGCTTGTTGAGCGTGGCCCCAAACTCCGTGCGCAGCTCCTCGGCGCGCTCGTCACCGGCGGCGTCGGCGGTGCCCTCGAGCCCCTCGAGCTCCTGGATCTTGGTGTACGCCGTGGGGGCGGTGGGCTCGTCCGCGGGCGGGTGCAGCCACTGGGTCTTGGACGCGGCGTCGCGCGCCTCGTTGGTGATCGCTTCGATCTGGCTGACCTCTTCGTCCGTGGGCTTGCCGCCCACGAGCGCCCACGTCACGCCCACGCCGATCAGCAAGGCCGAGACCCCAGCGACCAGCGGCCACAGCCAACGGTTGCCTTGCTGGATGATGATCGCGTTGGGGTTGGGCATGCCGGCGAGCAGCCGCTCGCGGCGCTCGGGCTCGACATCGGGGAGCGGAAGGTCGTCCCACGGGGTGGTCAGGCCGGCCGCGATCTGGGCCTCGCACAGCGCGGCCTCGAGGTCGTCCATGGTTGCCCAGCGCTGCTCGGGATCCTTGGCCAGGCAGCGCATGATGACGTCGGCGAGCTGCGTGGGGATCTCGCGGTCGGGCCGGCACTCCACCAGCGGCTTGGGCTCCTCGTAGAGCTGCTGGTGGAGCAGCTCTTGGATGTTCTCTGCGAGGAAGGGCGGATAGCCAACGAGCAGCTCGTAGGCCATGCAACCGGCCGCGTAAATATCCAGCCGGCCGTCGAACTTGACCCCGGTGATCTGCTCGGGCGCCATGTAGTGCGGCGTTCCGGCGATCGTGTTGCCCTCGTCTTTGTTGGCGGCGAGCATCGCCGAGATCCCGAAGTCGACGATCTTGACGACCTCGCGGGTCTCGTCCTGAACGAGGATGATGTTCTCTGGCTTGATGTCGCGGTGAACGATGCCGGCCTTGTGCGCGACCGACAGGCCCTTGCAGATCTGCCGCATCAGGCCGATCAAGCGGGGCGGCTCGATCCAGTCTTCTTCTGTTGGCGGGACCAGATCCCCGCCGGGGATCAGCTCCATGCAGAAGAACAGGCGGCCGTCCGAGAGCTCACCAAAGTCGTAGATATCTACGATGTTCTTTGAGCCGATCCGGCTGGCTGCCCGCGCTTCGTCGCGGAACACCTGGGCCATGTTGGGCTCTTGCGAGAGGTCGAAGCGGAGGATCTTGAGCGCGACCTTGCGATCGATGTCGATGTGCTCGGCCTCGTAGACGACCCCCATGCCGCCTTCGCCGAGCCAACGGATGATCCGGTAGCGGGTCCCGGGCACGACCTTGCCTGGGATCAGGCGAATGCGAGGCTGATCGGCGCCGGGCTCGGCCAGGCCCTCTGTGCCCGCCATATGGGTGTGCTTGTAGCGGGACTCTTGGAAGTCTTCTGCGGTGGCGCGGGCCTCGGCGGCTGGGCGCGGGCTCTGAACGCCTGGATCGGTGGGCCCATAGCCGGCCGCGGACGGGGGCGATGGTGGAACGTTTGGGATCGTGGCGGCGGCGGCGGCCTGCTCGGCGCGGAGGTCATCCCGAGATTTTTGCAGCTGAGCGGGAGCGGGCGCGCGCGCCGGCGGAGGGACGGTGCCCACGCCGACAATGGTTCGGTTGGGGGGCTTGGGGGCCTTGGGGGGCAACGGCGCACGCTCGGGCATGGCGGGGATAGTCGGGGGTTTTTGCATCGACAAGGCGCCCTCGAGAGCGGTCGAGTTCAAGCGAGTGTGCCCCGATTCTTACACGTTTTCGGCCGCCCTGCGACCGTAGCCAGTTCAGCCCCGCCCCGCGAGTGGAGCTGCGCCGAGCGAGCAGCCCGTGACTCGCCTAACGCGGTTCGGTCAGTCCACGTCCACGCGGGCACTGGCGGGTGTGGCGAGGCCGGCGAGCGCGAGCTCGCCAATCGACAGCACCGGCACGTGGGGTCGCGCGCCAGCTAGCAAACAGGCGAAGGCCGGGCGCGCGTGGCTGCTGCATAGCAACAACACCGGCCGGTCGCTCGTGCCCGCGCAGATCCGAGCGACCACTCGCCCACGCTCGGCGTCCGTGAGACTCAGCGAGAGTCCTCGCGTGCCATGGTGCGCGCGGGCCAAGATTGCATCCTCGAGGTCGACCGTTGGCCGGAGCCAGCGCGGCTCACCAAGCTGGGCCGCGCCGTCACACAGGTCGCGGACCCAGTGGTCGGCGAGGGCTTCGCGGGCGTGCTCCGGCCACTGACGGCGCTCGGCGGGATCATGAAACACGCGCTCTTCGGCGAGCGCCTGCAGCAGCGCGTCGATGCTGGGCATCGGGATCCGCTCGCGCACGAACGCACGCACGATCACCAGCACGTCGACGGGCTCGACCACGCGCATGGCCTGCCGGATCAGCGCGGGGTGGCGGCGCCGCGCGGCCTCGAGCTCGGCCTCGATCGCCTGCAGGGTCACGAGTCGGGGTGCGCTGTCCATCAGCACCTGAAAGCAGCCAAGCACCAGGGCGTCGTCGCGCCCGCTCGCGCTGTGTGAGGCGGACGGAAGCTCGGCTTGACGACCGCGACCCAAGACCCGCTCGCCCAGGCGCAGCTCGAGCTGTTCGGGCCCGAGCGCAGACTGGGGCCCGGCCGGGCTCAACACCAGGCGAGGCACGCTGATCGCCAACGCGGCCTCACAGCGGCTGCGCAGCTCGGCGAGATCATGGGAGATCGAGGCCCGCGCCGCCTCGTCAAAGCTGGCGTGTACGCGGATCTCCGGCTCGCCAACCGGCTGCTTGCGGTCGAGTCCACGCGCCGAGATCCACAGCGCGACCGCGACCAGCCCGACAGCCGTGGTCACGAACGCGAGCGCTGGCATCCCGGGGATCGCCGCGAGCAAGCCCAGCAACAGCGCCGGGACCAGCAACATCGCCGGCTCGAGCCAAGCCGCGCGCGCGTGGCCGCCCACCCGATCGACCCGGGCGACCAACAGAGCGGCCGCCAGCGCGATCAACAGCGCGGGCAGCTGCGCGAGCAGCCCGTCCCCGATCGCCAGCGTGCCGTAGAGCGACAGGCTCTCGCCCACGCCCCGACCCGCACGCACCCCTCCAACCGCGATCCCGCCGACCAGGTTGATCGCCGTGATCAGCAAGCCGACGACCGCGTCGCCCTTGACCCATCGCATCACCCCGTCCATCCGCGCGAAGAATTCCGAGCGCTCGCTCAGCGCCGCGCGACGGACCTGGGCCTCGCGCGGGCTGATCGTCCCGGCCCGCAGATCCGCGTCGATCGCCGCTTGCTGGCCCGGCATCCCGTCGAGCGCGAACCGAGCCGCGACCTCGGCCACGCGCTCGGCCCCGCGGGCGATCACGAAGTACTGGATCGCCGTAATCACCGCGAACATCACCGCGCCGACCAGCAGATCGCCGCGCACGACCAAGCCCGCGAACGCGTCGATCACCTGGCCCGCGTCGGCCTGCGAGAGGATCAACCGCGTGGTCGAGACATTGAGCGCCAGCCGATACAAGGTCAGCAGCAACACCAAGCTTGGGAACGCCAGAAACTCCGCGGCCCGACGCACCCGCAGGCCCGCGACCAGCAGCACCACCGCCGCCGCCAGGCTCAGCGACAGCAACAAGTCGACGATCCCCGTGGGCAGCGGGACCAGCAAGCACAGCAGCAGCGCGATCACGACCGCCGCTGGCGCCAGCCCAGGGAGCTCGCGGGCGAGCGAGCGAGTCGCAGCCGCGAACGCGACAAAACCCGAAGAGCGAGGCCCAGACACCGCAGGCGAGGCTAGCAGCCAGCGCTTGGATCTCTGTGTTTTTGGCGGATCCGCTTGCGGCTCGGCTGGGCATCGGCCATAGCGGAGCTGATGCGCCGTCTCGCCTCGCCCCTCGCCCTCCTGCTCTCGTGTATCGCAGTGCCTGTTGTCAGCGGTGGCTGCGGTGAGACCACGCGACCCGACGGCGGCGCGGGCCACCTGGAGATCGGCGCGCAGGCGCCCGCGCTCGAGACCGTCGCCCACGATGGCACCAAGCTGAAATTGGGCAGCCTCGAAAAGCCCGCCGTCGTCTACTTCTACCCGGCAGACGACACGCCGGGTTGTACGAAAGAGGCCTGCGCGTTCCGGGACATCTGGACCGAGTACCAAGCCGCGGGCGTCATGATCATTGGGGTCTCAACGCAGGACGCCGCGTCGCACCAAGAATTTGCAGAGAAGCACGAGCTCCCGTTTCCGCTGGTCGCCGACACGGACAAGCAGTGGGCGACCGGGTTTGGCGTGGGCTTGCGGGGGGGCTACGCGGAGCGGGTCAGCTTCTTGCTCGATAGCGCGGGGAAGATCGTCAAGGTCTACCCGGGGGTCGATCCAGGCGTACACGCCCGCGAGGTGCTCGACGACGCCAGCAAGCTGTGAGCGGCGGCGGGCCGACCGCTCGGAACGTCAGGCCTGAAATGGGCGCTATCCGGGGGAAGAGGCTTCCGCTATTTCGGTGTGCACGTGCGTTCTCGTGCTGAAATTACTCGATTTTTATCCAATCGGGCACCAGATGAGCTTCCGCTATTGCGGATCATCGCTTCCGCTATCGAGCCGGGCCAACCAGCGATCGGTGAGGCGGAACTTGGCGCACGCGCTTGGCGCACGCGCTTGGCGCACGCGCTTGGCGCACGCGCCTCAATCCAGCCGCGCGTGCAGGAACCGCGCGAGCTCGGCCAGCTCCTCCGGGCACACGGCGTGCTGCATGGGGTAGTCGAACCACTGCGTCGGCCGCTCGGGGCTCAACGCTTTGACCTGATCATACCCCGCCTTGCCAAGCCACATTGGCACCATTGGGTCTTGGCTCCCATGACAAAACAACATCGGCGTATTCGCGTTAACGGCCGACTGCTCCGCGGCGACCTTGTCCGTCATGAGCAGGTACGCGCTCAGCACGATCACGCCCGCCAGTGGCTCATGCCAGCGCAGTCCCACGTGCAGCGCCATCGCGCCGCCCTGCGAGAAGCCGACCACCACGATCTTCTCGCTTGGGACCCCGCGATCTCGCTCGCGCTGGATCAGCGCCTCGACCTGCGCCTGCGACTTGCGGATGTCGGACTCGGACTCGCGCACGCCCTTGAAGTCGACCGACAAGATGTCGTACCAGGCCCGCATCACGAACCCGCCGTTGATCGTCACGGGCCGGCGGTCTGCGTGGGGCAGGATGAAGCGGACGCTCGGCAGCCCCAGCAGCGGCGGGATCGACTCGAAGTCGTGGCCGTCGGCGCCCAGGCCATGCAGCCAGATCACCGAGGCCTTGGCCGCGTCACCCTTGGGTCCGATTTCGATGCACTCGAGCAGGTCACTCACGGCGCATGTCTACCACCCCCGCAGCTTCCGGAGGTCGCGCAAGTTCCTCTTGGTCGGGCGCCCGGCTCCGCGCTCGCGGACGCCGTCGTTGATCCGCTCTTCGGGCGGCGGCGGGGGCGGCGTGTGATCCAGGTACAAGGTCAGCGCGAACGAAGCCGGGCCGCGGCGATCCCCCAGCGCGACGACCTCGAGCTTGCGCGGGCCGCCGGGCGTCACCACATCCAGCAGGTCACCCGGCTTGACCGTCTTGCTGGCCTTGGCCGACTCGCCGCCAACTTTCACGTGACCGGCCCCGCACGCGGTCGAGGCCGCCGAGCGGGTCTTGAACATCCGCGCGGCCCACAGCCACTTGTCGATGCGGACGGAGGTGAGCTCTGCCATCTGGAGCAGTATCCCGCGACTTGCGGCGGTGCACAAACGACGGCGTGATGTTCGCGGCCCGAACTCCGACCCAGAACCCGGTCCGGAGGCTGGTCCACAGCGCGGAGCGGTCCTCGTGATCTGGCCGAGAGCAGGTGCACAGACCGACCTTGCCGCGCAAGAGGTGGCGTGCCAGACTCTGCTTGGGTCTAACCCACGAGGTCTTCCTTTGAAGGCTGCCCTGAGGCCGAAGGCGAGAGCCAACGGCTTCAGTCTTTTTTGATGATCGAGTCGAAACAGGAGTACTTGATCCCCGTCTCGTTGCTGTCTTCAACGTGCTGATCGACGAGCCGTGACGCCGCCTTCAGGCTGGCAAACGGAGCGTAGCCCACGTCGTAGCCCCCTTGACAGATTGGATACAGAAAGAGATCCGCGATCTGCATCATTGGGGAGGTCTTGGTCTTCATCTTGAAGTCGTAGAGTGTGTCTGCGAGTTCGCTCGGCCCGAGCGGCCCATACTTGGAAGCGTTGACGCGATCAAAGGGGTGACCCGCGGCTTTGAGCTCGTCGAAGTACTCTCGCATGCGGCGGTCGGTCTTGGGGTCAGAACGTTCGACGAAGACGTTGAGCTTGTGACCTCGATCTCGCGCAAACTTACTCGCTCGCTCTACGCCGATCATGAAAGACGTGCGGCAGAGTGACCACTTTTGAGAGCCGTATTTCTCATGATAACGCGCGTGGTATCCCCGTCGGTCAACCACGCACGCCAGCCCAAGTACGGGCATGGTCAGCAGCGTCTCCTGGAGATCTGACAAGAATTGGTTGCGTGTCTCGATCGGCTCGAGCCAACGAAAGTTCTTCTTGCGAAACCGAATTTCCTCGGAGTGCAGCGGCGCCCTAATACCCCACTTGCTGCACAGTTCCCTGTGCATGTGTCGGCAGCGATCTTCGTCTCGCTGACGAACGAGAATGCCACCCAAGGCAAACCAGTCAGGTCTTCCACCGTCCCTGAATTGGCGATCAGGGTGTCGGGTCCCGGAGTCGTCGACGTAGAAGTTGTAGGTGGCGACCACAGTCCGGGACCCTACCAGCGTTGACGCCAAGGCAAAAGTCTCAGCTACAGGGATCGAGCGCCTCGACGCTGTTGGCCGCACCGACGCAATCGACTTGGGCCTGCCACGCGTCGGGATCGGCGATCAGGCGCTCGAACGCAGCCGTGCCGACGCACTTGTCCATGATCGCGGCGAACTCGGGCTCGCTGGACGCCTCGAAGCCGCCGTCGATCGCGTTGTTCGTGATGATGCCGAGCACGTGCTCGCACAGCTCGCGGGCCTGTGCGTCCGGACCGATCGAGCAGCTGGCCAGCTCATCGGCGAGCGTCGCTGCGCGGACGCACTCCGCCGCGCGCTCGAACGCCTGCTCACCGACGGCGGCGCGCTGGGCTTGAAGCTCGGGCACGCACGCGGTCGCGGCTTCGGGCGACGCGGCGACGGACGACGCGCGACCGGGCGGCTCCTCGCTGTCGCTCAGAATCCAGATGTGCTCGCACAGCGACGCTTCGACCGATGGCGCGCTGGCCGCGGGCGTGTCGGGCGTGTCCGACGGTGGAGCCGCCGCGCACCCAAGCAGGGCCAGGACGATGACGAGTGTCGACAATTGCGAAATCGAGTGTTGGCCCACGCCGGACTCATATGCCGGGCGTGGCTGAGCGGTCAAGCGTGGTCGATGAAGAGGCGCTCGAGGATCTCCACACACGCGGCCACGCCGTCTTCTTCGCGCAGGCCATCGCGGAGCTTCGCAACGCGAGCTCGGTAGCGGGGCTCGAGCACTGCATGCAACGCGGCCGCCAAGCTGCGGCCGGACAGCTTGGCTGGCTCGATCGGCTCGGGTGAGGCGCGTAGATCCGCCAGCCGCCGCGCCCAGAATCGCTGGTCGTAGTCGATCGGCACCAGCACGGCGGGACACCCAGCTAGCAGCGCAGCGGTCGTGGTCCCGGCGCCCGCATGGTGGACAGCTGCAGCGACGCGCGGGAACAACCACCGGTGCGAGACCGACTCGACCACGTGCACGTCTGGCCCAAGCTCGTCACCCGGCGCGAGACCACCCCAACCGGTAGCAAGGACACCGCGCCGTCCAACCCGTCGCAGCGCCGTCAAGGTCGCGCGTGTAAACCGTGCCCCGTCGCCGTGGGTCATGCTGCCAAACCCGACGTAGATCGGCGGCGTGCCGCCCTCGACAAACGTCTGCAGCGCGGGCTCTGGCGCGTCGCTCTGCGCTTGGGTCAACAGCAAGGGGCCGACCATGTGCACGCGCGCGTCCCAGTCGGCCGGGCGCGCGACGAGGTGCGGCGACACGCCGATCAGCATCGCGTGGGTATGCGCCCAGCGGTGCTCGAGCAGATCCCGGCGCGGCACCGGCCGCAGACCAAGGCTCGAGCTTCGCCACGAGTTGATCACGTGGCCAGTGGTCTGGACCATGAGCTGCTGCTCGACCGTGAACGTCGCCCGATTCCAGGTTGGATGGACCGACAGCCGCCGCCGCACGAACAGTGGATTGACGAACGCACTGGTCGCCACACCCGGCACGAACGCGAGCGCAGCACAGGGTACACCCATGGCCTCGGCCACGTGGTAGGCCGCGAACGCCAGACCGGTGTGCACGATCAGCTCCGCGCCCTCGCAAGCCTCGATGAACTGGGGCAGGTAGCCCGCGAGCAATCGCTGATAGACGGCCCAAAACAACGCACGACCCCCAACGCCCGCGTGGCTGGGCGTGCGCGGTGAGGCCGTCCGGAACCGACTTGGCAGCTCGCCAAGCGAGACAAACGCCAACTCGTGACCCTCGACGACCTCACGAAAGGGCGCGAGCGCGGCGACTCGCGGTGTCCAGCCGGCCGCCCGCAGCCCCAGCGCGAGGGCGATGCATGGCTCGACATCGCCGCGCGAGCCAACCGCGAGCAGCGTCACGCGCTTCATGACTGCCGAGCCTTGCGGCGGCGCCAAGGCGCGGCGACGAAGTTGTCGATGAAGCTCGCGCAGTAGGTCCCGACCAGGCGCGCGCGCGTGAATGCATAGACGAAGATCACATTGTCGCTCGTCGTCGAAGGCCCCTCGTAGACCAGCTCGGGATCGAGCGCTCGGTACCAACGATCCAGCTTGTTCTCGTAGCCCGAACCCAGGATCACGCTGCGCCCCCGCGTCACGCAGTCCGCGATGATGCGTGGCCACACCAACAGCGCGAACGCAGTGTGGCCAATCCCGTCGCGCCAGATCAGGTTGAGCTCACACACGTCGCTCAGGTCGACGTCGCGGGACCACGCCTCGCGCTGTGGCTCGGGGACCACGCTCAACAGCACCAGCGTGGGTCCATCGTTGACGACATAGCCACCCACGAGCTCGCCGTGAGCGTCGAACACCCCCACGATCCGGGTGCAGTGGGCAATACGCTCGACCGGCGGATTGAGCGTGAAGGCCCCTTGCGAGCGGCGCTCGAGCTGCGCGCAGAATCCATCGAGGAAGCGCTGGTGCTCGGATCGTGAGCACAATTCTCGAAACGAGTACAACGGCAAGCGCGGCATGCTGCTCAGCATATCGCCCCACGGCACACGCGTAGCCAAGGCCGGCTTTGCAGAGCTTCCAACTGGCTGATGTACCCTCAACCAGGCTTCCCGCGGTTCGCCGCGCCCGCGAGCAGCCGGGCTCGTCGAGGATCGCGCGGGCGGGTTCACCCTCGCCCCCAAGGGCACTAGTGCCGGAACGCTACCACCCGGTCGACACGCGAAGCTCCGGCAGTTCTTGCTGACGCCAACTCACGGAGGCGATGTCCATGCCGAGGTCTACATGCCCGACGGTCTGAGGCGGAGCCTCGCTAGAGCGCCTCGAACCGGACGGGGATCCCCTCTTCGCTCACTCCAGCGCGGTCTTCCTCGCGCAATGAGATCGGGACCACAAAACTCGCCTCGATGGATTTGAGAGGCATGCTCATTGGGTCGAGATCGGATATGCGCGCGCCAGAGATTTCGCCCCATGCCCCGGGCCCAGGAGCCCGTGGTGCGCTGCATCGCGCCGCCTCGAGTGGCCGACGCGATGCGTTGCACCACAGGGTCCTGGGTCGGCGGTCGTTCCTCGTCAGCCTTGCTGGGGGGCCCGCGTGTCTGGCTCTCTCTGCTTGTAGCGATCCAAGCGCAGCGCTTGACGCAGGTGAGCGGTTCTACCTGCTCTCGCAGCTGCTCACGGGCTTTGAGGAGCTCGACGAGATCCACGCCGAGCTCTACCGCAGCAGCGTCGAGGCCGACGCCGAGTGGGCTGCTGCGCTCGAGCAACTCTATGAAGCCGGCGGCTTTCATGCGAGTCCGCCCAAGGATCTCGACGAACTCGAGGCCAGCGGCGCGCTCGAGCTCGCGCCCGAGGTCGCCGATCAGATCACCATGATGTGGTACTCGGGGATCTACGTCGCGGCCGGCGGTGGGCTGCAGGTGGCGACTCACCTCGACGCGCTGAGCTGGCGCGCGCTGAACACCAACCCGCCCAGTCAATGCGGCGGGCCGCTTGGGTTCTGGAGCGCGGCGCCAAGCGTGTGATCACAGAAGGACCCTCAATATGCCTGAGCAAAGAGACGCGGACGTGATCATCGTTGGGTGTGGTGTCGCTGGCATGACGGCGGCCCACCGGCTCGCAGAGGCTGGGATCAGCGTCATCGCTCTCGACGCCGGACCTCGGGTCGATCGCAATGAGGCGCTCCGGACCTATCGCAGTGCGCTGGTCAAGAACCCCGAGTCGCCGTTCCCCAACACCAAGCACGCGCCCTACCCGACGGTCCTCGACACTGGCGCTGACGCCTACTATGTCCAAGACGGGCCCGACCTGTTCAAGAGCACGTATCTGCGCCTCGTCGGCGGCACGACCTGGCATTGGCTGGGCACAGCGATCCGCCTGCTCCCCAGCGACTTTAGGCTCAACACCGAGTTTGGCGTTGGCGTCAATTGGCCGATCAGCTACGAAGACCTCGAGCCGTGGTACGTGGCGGCCGAGGCCGTGCTCGGGGTCGCGGGATCCGGCGATCTAGGCTCGCCCCGCAGCGCGGAGTACCCAATGCAGCCGATCCCGCTGAGCTACTCGGATCTGCAGATTACGCAGGCGATCGCGGGCCTGGGCCACGAGGTCACGATCACCGCCCAAGCCCGCAATACCAAAGAGTACGACGGCCGCCCGGCTTGCTGCGGCGCCGCCTCGTGCATCCCGCTGTGCCCGATCGTCGCTCGCTATGAGGCCGCGGTCCACGTGGCCAAGGCCGAGGCCGTCGGCGTCGAGATCATCGACAACGCCGTCGCTCACGAGATCGAGCTTGACGGAGACGGCCTGGTCTCGGCGATCGTCGCCCGGCGCCCGGGCGCCGACACGCTGCGCGTCACGGGCCGGCTCTACGTGCTCGCGGCCCACGCGATCGAGACGGCCAAGCTGTTGTTGATGTCGCGCAGCGACGCGGTCCCCGAGGGCGTGGCAAACCAAAGTGATCAGGTCGGCCGCAACCTCATGGATCACCCGATTCAGCTGAGCTGGGCCGTGTCCGGTCGGGCGCTTGGCCAGTACCGCGGACCGCTGTCCACCGCGGGGATCGACGACACGAGGGCGCTGGCCAGCCGTGACGCGCGCGCGGCGTTTCGGGTCGAGTTTGGCAACGATGGCTGGACCTGGCCCGCTGGCGGACCGGCGCAGCGCGTACCCACGCTGCTCGCAGCGGGCCTGCGCGGCTCGGCGCTGGCGACCGCGTTGGCCGAGCGCAGCTCCCGAGAGCTGCGCCTGTCGAGCATGACTGAACAGCTCCCCGACCCAAGCAACCGCGTCGTCCCCGACTTTGACAACCTCGACAGCTTTGGCCTACCGCGGCCGCGGATCACCTACTCAATCGATAGCTACACACGCGGCGGCCTGACCGACGCCCGCGCCGTCCACGGTCAGATCTTCGCGGCCCTCGAGGCCGACGAGATCCAACACCGCGACGACTTCGAGGGTGCAGGCCATGTCATGGGTACGTACCGGATGGGCGCCGATCCGGCGATGTCGGTGGTCGACGTCCAGCTGCGCGCGCACCAGCACCCAAACCTGTTCATGCTCGGTAGCGGCGTGTTCCCAACGGGCGGCACGGCCAACCCCACCTTGACGATCGTCGCCTTGGCGCTGCGGGCTGCAGCGACGATCATCGATGACTTGCCGAATTGGTAGGCGAGGGGCGGCGGCCTACCCAAGCACAGCCCTCTGCACGTCGCCGAACAGCTGCAGTCTGGCGCCTCGCCAATTCAGCGGCCTACGCCGACCGAGAACGACGCCCGGACCTGCTGCTGGCTGTGAGACCAAGCAAGGCGCGTGAGCCCAAGCTCACGCGCCGCGGCGCCTCGTGATCTTGCGCCAGACCCTGCGGGAGGTCAGCGAGAAATTCTCGACCAGCACATACGCAGAGGGCAGAAACACCAGCGTCATCATCGTGCTCGTGGCCAGCCCGGCCGCGATGATGATCGCAATCGAGTGATAGTAGACCCCCGCCAAGGTTGGGTGGTGCAGCAGCATCGGGATCAGCCCAAAGATCGTGGTGATCGCCGTCATCAACACCGGCCGCAGCCGGTCGCGGCCGGCCTGGGCCAGCGCCTCGTCGCGGGTCACGCCTTGCGCACGCAATTGCGTGACCTTGTCAATTAGCATGATCCCGTTATTGACAATGATCCCGATCAGGATGAACAGCCCGATCATCGCAACCAGATCAAAGGTCGTCTTGGTCGCCCACATCGCCCACGGCGCGCCAAAGCAGCCCAGCAATCCAGTTGCCAGGATCGCGCCGGGCTGCAAGAAGCTCTCGAACAGCGAGGCCATGACCGCGTAGACCAGGATCAGGCACAGACCCAGGTTGATCGCCAGCTGGACCATCTCGCCCTCGTCGCGGCCCCAGCGGGTGCGCTCACCAAACGAGTAGCCCTCGGGCAGCACGAAGCCCTGCTTGGCCTGCTCGATCGCTGCGTTGTTGGCGTCGGCGTCGGCCGAGAAGAACCGAATTTTCATGCGCAGCTCGGTCTGGCGATCGACCCGCTGGACCCACCAGGGGCTGCGCGACAGCTCGATCGTCCCCAGCGTGGCCAGCGGAACCTCGCGCGCGCCGCCAGCGGTTGGCTGCGGCAGCGGAATGCGTAGATCCTCGAGATCCGCCAGATCCGGCCCAGTGTCGCCGGGCTTTGCAGAAGGTTGCTCGTGCAGCCGCCCGGTTGACAAGCGCAGCTCGACCTCGCCCTCTGGGCCGCGAATGCTGCCAAGCGGTACCCCCTGAAACGCGAGCGAGACCATCTGCGCGACGTCGCTGGCGCGCAGGCCCAGGCGGCGCAGACGATCGATGTCCAGCTGAATGTGCAGCTCTTGATTGCCCTCGTTGAACGGCCCGGTGATCGTGTCGTAGCCGCCGGCTTCGGGATCGTCGGCGCTGCCCTTTGGCAGCCGCTTGGCCAGGTGATCCGCAAATTTCTCGGACTGCTCGAACAGCGTCGCCATGTCCTCGCCGCGCAGCACGAATTGCACCTCCCGTGGATCCCGATCCCGCATCCACCAGCCGTCGCGCTCGCCCACGTGGTAGCGCACGCCAGGTTGCTCGGGCAGCGCGTCGCTCAGGCGCTGCTTGAAGTCCGACAGCTGCTGCTCGGACTCGATCTCGGTGCCGGGAAACGCGTCGCACCAGGCCCCCCAGTCACGAAAGCGGCAGGTCAGCGTGTCGACGCCGATCGCCTCTTTGTCGGCGAGCAGGGCCTTCTCGGCGACCATCACCCGGGCCTCGACCTCCTCGACGTCGCGGCTGCCGGTCAGCTCGAGCCGGATCGGCATCGAGACCATCTTTTCGTCCATGCCCATGTCAACCTGCATGTTCATGGCCGGATACACGGCCGAGGCACACAGCGTGAGCCCCACGCCCAGGATCAGGCGCGGGTGCCCGATCGTCCACGATACAAACCGAGCGTAGAGCCGCGCGACCGGCTCGAGCAAGTAGTTGCGGGTGCGCTTGTAGTCTGACGCTGGCGACTCACCATCATCGGACTTGCCGAGCCCGCGCAGCCCCAGGCTTGGCAATTTCATCGACATCAGCAGCGGCACCGCCAGCTGCGAGACCAGCAAGCTCGCGACCAGGGCGGTCACGAAGGTCGCCCCCAGCGGCCGCATGAACGTGTACATGTTCCCGCCGCCGCCGCCGCCCACGATCATTGGCAGGAACACGATCACGCTCGACATCGTCGAGGCCACGGTCGCCAGCCCAACCTCGCGTGCGCCCTGCTTGGCGGCCTCGAACCGGGTCGCGCCCCGCTGCAGGTGCAGCTGGATCGACTCCACGATCACCACCGCGTTGTCGATCAACATGCCCACGCACAGCACCAGCGCGAGCAACACGATGCAGTTGAGTTCGCCGCCCCGTAAAAACAGCACGCCGCAGGCCGCCAGCACGCTCAGCGGGATACACACAGCGGCCGTCAAGGTCGTGCGCCAGCGGTGCAAGAACCCAAACAGCACGATGATGCCGATCAGCCCGCCGTAGATCCCGGTGTCGCGCAGGTCGCCCAGCGTGGCCAGGATCATCGTGCCTTGGTCTTCAAACACCGCGACGTCGATCCCACCTAGGCTGGGGTCTCCGCGCAGCCCATCGACGACCTCGCGGACTTGGGCCGACACGTCGACTGGGCTCGCGCCTGCGTCGGCGAACACCTCGAGGTTGATCGCCGGGCGCCCGTTGAGGCGGCTGCCGCGGCGCTGCTCTTTGGGGTGCATGCCGACCCGCGCGACCTCGCCGACCCGCGCGAACGATGTGCCTGCGCTGGTGGCAGTGGTGCTCGCCGCGTCGGCTTCGGCGTCGAGGGTGAGCATGTCGGGCTCGAGCTCGCCGGTCGCGGACCCGCGCTCGATCGGGAGCGCGGCGAAGTGCTCGGCCTCCGCCGGGGCCCCGGGGCTGCGCAGGCCCGTGTCGTGGCTGCTGCGACGCAGGCTGCCCAAGCTGCGACCGCGCTGGGTCTGGCGGACCGCGTCGCCAACGTCACCCAGCGCGATCCCCTGGCTGCGCGCCGCGTCGAGATCCAGCGCGACCTCGAGCTCGTGTGGCTCCACGCCCTCGAGCTCGATCGACGCCACGCCTTCGATGCGCTCGATCGCCCGGACCACGCGGCGCTCGATCAGGTAGTACTCCCCGTCCAGTTCCTTGTCGCTGGCGATCCGCACCCGCATGATCGGCTCGTCGGCCGAGCCCTGCGAAGAGCTCAATTCAATGGTCTGGATCGTGTCGGGCAGGGAAGCGCGCGCCCGATCGATGCGCTCGCGCAGCTCGAGCTTGCGCGCGTCGATGTCCGTGCCCGCCTGAAACTCGAGGTCCATGCGCACGCCCCAGGACCCGCTCGAGACCCGGATCGTGTCGAGCTCGCGGACACCTGCCAGCGCCTCTTCGAGCGGACGGATGACCTCGCGCTCGAGCAGCTCTGGCGAGGTGGTCGTGAGGTTGACGCGCACGCGCACGCGCGAGGCCGACTCGGCCGGCAAGAACGCGAGGGGCAGCTGGACCATCGCGATGGTCCCAAGCAGGAACACCGCGACTAACAGCATCGCGACCGTGACAGGCCGCGCGAGGGCCAGGTCGGACAGGCTCCAGCTCCGCACGCGGGAAAGCTACCCTGTACGGGCCGCGGGTCCCAGCCCGGGTAACGCTGAGTGTTCGAGGTCTGGGCGGGGTGCTGGTAGAGTTGTCCAGATGCGCAGACGAGGGTGTTTTCAGCTCGGGCGAGGGCTTCTCGTCCACTCGCGGACACCTCCGTCGCGCGAAGTGCTTGGGAGCGGTTTGGTGATCGCGGCGGTGTTGCGGGTCAGCCCGACGCAGGTTGCGCCGCGAGCCCGCCCGCAACATCGTGCAGCAGGAGCGGCGATGCGCGTCGGTCTCGTCGTCGCGCTGAGCTCGGCGCTGGGCTGTCACCCGCCCCTCGACGTTAGCGCGGCGCCGTCGCCAACTTCCACGTATCCACTCGATGGCCCGACGGACCCGGCCTCGCTGCACCATCGAGCCGCGCAACTGCGGGCGCGCGTCGAAGGTTCGCCCGCCGACGCGGACCTTCGTGTCGCGCTCGCGGAGGTCGAGTTCAGGCTCGGCGATCTCGATCACATGGAGGCCGACGCCCGGCGTGCGGTCGAGCTGCTTCTGAACCCAACCAGCGCCGACTTGCTCGCGGTCGCTCTGCTCGCGCGGGGTGACATGGCCGGGGCCCAAGCGATCTTGCGAGATAGCATCGAAGGCTGCACGAGCGGGGACATGTGCGCCGTCGACGGTGCGGGGGCCAGCCTCCTGTGGCTTTCCTTCTTGGATCTCGACTTCAGCACGGTTGCCGAGGTGTGTCACAGCGCGGTCCGTTCGGGCATCACCGTGGAGGGCGCGGCTCGAGTTGCGTGCGAGCTGGGCTCGAAGTGGGTCACGGGCAGCCACGCGTTCGCGCTGGCTTCGTCGGGCACGGCGGCGCTCGAGGTGGGGCCGCGCCCCCATGAGTGGACGACAACCGCGTGGGTCAACGACACTCAGCTGCGTGTCGGGGTGGGTCCGAATGATGTGTTCTCGGGAGGCGGGCCCGCCCTCGCTCGCGCGCTCGGGGTCTCGGAGCCCACGAAGTCGGAGGATGGCGTGACCTGGATTCCCGAACTCAGGCTGGGGACCATCACCCTGCGAGACGTGCCGGTTGTGCTCGCCGCCGGGGTCCCGGATGATGAGATCCAGCTCGCTCTGGGCACCCAGGTGCTCCGTCAGCTTCCGATGCTCGAGTTCGACTTTGTTGGCCACACCCTCACGATCGGCGAGCGCGAGCCCCCGAGTGAGGGGCCCGTACCGATGCGGTGGGTGGATCGAGGGCTCTTGACCATCCCGCTCGCTCGCCTCGAGGTCGAGGGGCGACCGCTCTGGTTGAGCCTCGACACCGCATCCGAGCAGCAACTGTCCCTCGATAGTCACGAATTTGGCGAGCTGGTAAATGACACCCGCGTGAGCGCGGCGCTCGAGCTCACCTGGTCCGACCACGCGCTCGAGGTCGAGGCGGTGGCGACGACCCTGCGCCCGTTTACTGACGATGACTTTTTCCCGCGCGGTGGGCTTGGACGACCGCTGTTGTCGACGTTGACTCTGACGATGTATCCGCGCGCCGGCTTGATCGAGATCTGCGAATGACACCTCGGCGAGCAGCGCGTCCGCCTGTGTGCTGTGAATTGCACCAGCCGGTTGCCCTCATGCATCAGCTCTCACGGCGGGCCAAATTCGCCGCGATTGCTGGAGGGCAGCGCCGTAATGTGGCACTCCGACGGCGCCTCGGTGCCGTGGTCTACCCACCGGTCCTTCCGAGGATTCCGAGAAACAAGTTGACACGAGCTCGTCGTGCGTGGGAAACAGGCTTCATGAGATCGCCCCTCTTCACTCTGACGGCGCTCCTTACAGTCTTCGCGGCGGGCACTGGCTGCCCTGACTACGACTCCAGGCTGGACGATGCGATTCGGCAATACGTGGACCAACGTGAGGCTGAGGTTCAGGCTGGCTGTGAATGCTATCAGCTGTTTCTGAACCCGAACGACCCGGAGAGCGGTATGTTCACCTCTGAGACGGAGTGCCTGACCACTCTTGGCCAGCCTCCGGACGACGATGTCATCAACTGCATGAAGTCCGTGCTAGACTCGAGTGGTTCCGCTACGGCGGACAGCGTTGATGTCGTCCAGTGCTACACACAGACGATTGCAACGATGACAGATTGCTACACACAAAACGCCGGAACATGCTCGCAGTCGGCGTGTTTGAGTGACGTGGCCGCTCCTGACGAATGCCGAGGAGAGCTTTCGCCTGCAGAGGCCGAAAGTCTCTACTATTGCGCCGTTCAATGAGTGCGCTGGTCATCAGCTCTTTCCTCCCGCATCCGTGCGTCAAAATTCGCGAAACCGCCATGTTCCACAAGTCGACACTCAGGCTCGCAGGCTGTCTTTCAATTTGGTTGCCCGTAGCATCGGCCTGCTCGGACACCGAGGGCCTGCCAGTGGCTCCCTGCAACGATGACGGGGGCACCGTCGGCGGAGAAACCGAGGTTGGTGGTGCGGCTTCAGATTATCCCGAATTCGAGGTTTCGGCGGGCCTGAGGCCGACGGGCCCAGCCGATGAACTGCGTCCCGCCCTGCCAAAACTCGAAGAATGGATGGAGGCGCCGGGGCTCGACGGATTCTATCGATATGCCACTGTTCACGAACTGCGTCGACTTCACTGGCCCGAACACACCCTAGTCCTCGCCACGCCCTTCGGAATCCTCGAGAAGGGAGAGGGGGCTGCGACAGATCGAGCCTGGATAGAACTACCCACCTGGGAGGCGGCCCGGGAAGGCTGGGAGAGAGACAACCAGAATCAAGTCACTTTCGAACGGCACGTAGTCGGATAGAAAACGGAAAGAACTATGCTCTGATGGGAGGAGGAGACCTCTGCACGGAGCTTGGCGAAACGTGGATGGTGACCTTCGCGGATTGGGCTCTGCAGGCCTCCGAATTGCTCAATGATGTACGGCCGAGCGAGAATGACGCGGTTCATTACCGTATATTTTCGTGCTGGGTATTTGAAGATCACGAGGCGTTCTCGAGCTGCCAACACGGCATCCAGTACCTAAACGGGGAAGCTGTGGGGGCGGGCGAACCTGTTTGTCCACCAGGCATGGAGGACTATCCATATCAGCCCTCGGAAAACGATCCCAACCCGGGTCTTCTGCTCTTTGGTGAGGCGACGGACGGCGCCTGGCGCGATCTTGCGCTCAATACGATAGCTTTGGGCCCCTATGCGGAACCCGTCAACGGCACGGGGTTCTTGACAAACAACTCAACCCAGACGTGCGTTGCGACATTCTGCCAACCCGAGGCAGGCCTGGCGTCAGTGTCTCCATTTGGCAAGGTCTGGGACTGGGGGCGCTTTGTGGTGACCGATTCGAACCCATATGACTGGGTCACGTTGGCTCACGAGACGGGGCACACTCTGGGGATGGTTCATGATGATTATCCTAGCGGGTTCATGAACGTCGATGATCCCGGATCGCTCCCCGGACTCGGGATATCGGCGGACGTTATGGCTCCGGGATTCGACAACGAGCTAACATTGGATGGAGCCTTTGCTAGCAAACATTCATACCCGCGTTCCTCAGGGTGGTACTGGACGGGATGTTACGATGTTGACCATGTGTGTGCGCCTTTGGGGAAGCCGGGGTGGTCCTGCAAGGAGGCCTGGTGTGAGCCGAATTGAGCGTCGGTATGAAGCAATGTGCGAGTGCGGCGAACTTTGGCCGGTCCAGGGCAGGGGGGGGAAGCTGGTGATCTGACCGAAGTTCCGCGGTAGTGTTCTGGTAGTCTTGCTGGCCAGCGGGGCCCGATCAGCCGCGGCCACCGTCGTCTCGTACGAGCGAGCGCTGCTCGAGTTCAACACGGACCCCGGGCAGCGCCTGTTCCGCGGCCCCTACCTCGACGTTCGTCTGCCGTTACGCCGCGCGGCCGCAGACGGGCACGGCCGATCCCGAGTCGCTCGACTCGGAGGCTTACGCCGCGCCCAGGCGAGCCTGTGGCTGGGCACCGCGCCGAGCGAGGCGCCTTGGCTGGCGGACGGGCTCGAGCCGTTTCGCACTGGCAGGCGGCGATCGAGCCCAACGCGGCGCAGCGTGGGCGCGCGGCGGCGACCTGCTGCCGTCGGGCCCGGCCTAGGTCGAGTGCATGGCGGTGATGGAACAGGGCAAGCCGCAAATCTGGCGTGGCCCGATCCGCGTTCCGTCGGAATGCTCGAGCTTCGGTGATCCAGCTTTGCCGCAGCTCGTCGGACCTTCTTGCAGTACGCCCGGGAAGACCGAAGCCCGGCCTGCGAGTGAGCTGGGCTACGCGCGATTCGAACGCTCGTGTGCTCGGTTGTCGCGTGTCGACGGCGCGCTACGATCGAAGGATGGCGTTGCTTCTGCTTCCACTCTTCATGCCCCTGTTGCTGCTAGGGTGGATTCTGACGCCACGCGAAGAACGTGAGCTTCGCTTGCTGGAGTCGCGTCGCGAACAAGCCTTCGGTCGCAGCTGGGGCGTCCTGTATGGGCGGGTCCCGCCGCTGATGCTGCGCGGTGAACCAGCCCGCCCGGAAATTTCATAGTTGGTGCTGTCGGGGCTTGGCCGCGTGAAGTGAACCGTCGTCGCAGATCCGGCCGTCCCGCGCACTATGCGACGCGGACGTGCGTTGAGGGGGTCCGCAAGTGTCTTCAGCTCGGCCGAGGGCGACTGGTTCACCGAGGGCAGCGAACGATCTCGCACGCGCGGAGAACAGCCGTGGCTAGCGTCCAGCGGTCCAGTCCGCAGAGGCGTCCGCAAGCCGCCGAGCAGCCTCGCCCGAGCGGAGAACACACCGCGCAGGTGAGTTCGCACCTGGGTCCGGATGCGCGACGAGACGCGCACTAGACCCAGCCTCGCAACCGGGGTAACCAGCCGCACTCGAATGGATCTGTCGGGCATTCACGCAAGGGCGTGATCACGGCAGCATCCCGGGCGCACGCGAGCCGTGTACGCCGACGAGGTCCCCCCAATGACCGCGAGCTACTTCGACGTCGACGGAACCCTGGTCAGTAGCAACCTGATGCACACGGCCGTCTGGTACATGGCCAACGACATCAACCCGCTGCGCTCGGCCAAGCAGCTTGGCCGGCTACTTCTGCGCGCGCCACAGTTGCTGGTCGCGGAGCTGACCGATCGCCGGGCCTTCAACGAGCTGCTGTTCGAGGCGTTCCGCGGGACCCCCGAGGATCGCCTGCACGTGCTCGCCGACGAGGCCTTCGAGTGGTGCATGCGCTCCAACATCTACGACGGCGCCCGCGACATCGTCTCGCGCGCCAAAGATCTCGGTCACGAGGTCGTGTTCGTGTCTGGCGCGCTCGACTTCCTGCTCGCGCGCCTGGCCACCGAGCTGGGCGCCGATCACTACGTTGGCAACCGGCTCGAGATCCACGACGGCCAGGCGACCGGCAAGCTGCTGCGCCCGGTCGTTGCTGGGCCCAACAAGTCGCGGCTGATCGCCAACCATGCCCGCGACAACGGCCACGAGCTGGCCGAGTGCTTTGGCTACTCCGACTCCTACTCCGACGTGCCGATGCTCTCGGTCGTCGGCCGCCCCGCGGTGATCAACCCCGATCCCAAGCTCTTGCGACTGGCCCGAACCTACCAGTGGCCAATCATCGAGCTCACCTGAGACAGCTTCATGACCAGCCCGAACATCGTCTACCTCGACAAGCACAGCGCCCCGCGCGTGCAGTTTTGCGGTGACAACCTGATCGAGGTCGACCTCCCGGTCGGCACGCGCTGCATCTACCCCAAGCCGCCGCTCGAGCCGATCAAGGATCTCGACGCCGCGATCCGCTACGCGATCACCCACCCGTACGGCTGCGAGCCGCTCTACGCCAAGCTGCGTCCGGGCATGAAGGTCGTGATCGCGCTCGACGACATCTCGCTGCCGCTGCCGCCGATGCGGACCCCCGACGCGCGCGAGCGGGTGCTCACGATCGTGCTCGAGATGCTCGCCGATCACGGCGTGGAAGACATCGAGCTGATCATCGCGCTCGCCTACCACCGGCGCCTCAGCGACGCCGAGGTCGAGCGCATGGTCGGCAAGAGGATCTTCGATCGCTTCTGGCCCGATCGCCTGTACCACCACGACGCGGAAGACGCCGACGCGATGCTCGAGCTCGGGACCACGCCCGAGGGCGACGTCGTCGAGCTCAGCCGCGCCGCCGTCGAAGCCGACCTGGTGATCTACTGCAACATCAACCTGGTCCCGATGGACGGCGGCCACAAGTCCGTGGGCGTGGGCCTGTGCGGCGGCAAGACCTTGGCCGCCCACCACAACCCCTACGTGACCCGCGAGACCGCCAGCTACATGCAGCCGGAGAAGTCCCACATGCAGGGGATCTTCGACCGCATCGGGCGCTTGGTGAACGAGAAGGTCGATATCTTCCATATCGAGACCACGCTCAACAACCGGATGTTCGACCGGAACCTGGACTTCCTGGGCAAGAACCCAGACGAGTACACGACCCGGGAGAAGCTAGCGCTGCGCGCCGTGCTGTTCGCGCTGGACAAGTGCCCGGCCGGTCTGCGTGAAGAGATCTTCACCCGCTACCCCGCGCCCTACGGTGTGACCGGGGTGTTCGCGGGCGCGACCGAGCCCACCCACAAGCGCACAATTGCCAAGTGCTACGAGCAATATTGCGTCGAGGTTGACGGCCAGGCCGACATTCAGGTCACGGGAATCCCGTACATCTCGCCCTACAACGTGCACGCGTTCTTGAACCCGCTGCTGGTTCAGGTCATGGCCCAGGGCTACCTGCACAACCTGCATCGCAACAAGCCGCTGCTCAAGCAGGGCGGCACGCTGATCATCACGCACCCGTGCAGCGATCGCTTTGACCACGATCAGCACGCCAGCTACGTGGAGTTCTTTCACAAGCTGCTGCCCCAGACCCGCGACGCGATCGAGCTGCACAAGCGTTTCGAGAAGGAGTTCTCGCGCAACCCCGCGTACATTCGCATGTACCGGACCGGGATCGCCTATCACCCCAATCACCCATTTTACATGTGGTACTGGGGCGAGCGTGGCCGCGCCTGGCAGGGCCGCTGCATCGTCGTGGGCGCGGACAACGAGTACGTACCCGAGATCCTGGGCTACGAGACCGCCCCGAACATGACCGAGGCGATCCGCATGGCCAAAGAGACGGCCCCCCGGGATCCGCAGATCACCAGCATCAACTTTGCACCGATCATGATGACCGACGTGCGCTGAGGCGATTCATGAGCGAGCAAGATACCAAGGCGCAATTGGCCGACCCAGTAGCCGACCTAGTAGCCGACCCAGTAGCCGACCTAGACGTCAGCGGGGCGCTGGCCGGCAAGAACCTGATCGTCATCGGCACGACCGGGTTCTTGGGCAAGGTCTGGCTGGCGATGTTGCTGCATCGCTACCCCGAAGTCGGGACGATCTACACGGTCGTGCGCTCGCGCAAGACCGTGACCTCGGAGGAGCGCTGGTGGTCCGAGATCGTGCCCTCGCCCGTGTTTGATCCGCTCCGCGATCAGCACCCCAACCTCGACGCGTGGATCAAGACCAAGGTCGTTGCAATTGACGGCGACGTCACCCGCGATCTGCTGGGCGTTGACGCGCAGCTCGTCAGCGAGCTCGCGGCCGCCAGGGCCAGCGGCACCGCCAAGCAGATCCACGCGATCGTCAACGTCGCAGGCGTCGTCGACTTCAACCCGCCGCTCGACGAGGCGCTCAGCGTCAACGCCTACGGGGCGCGCCACCTGATCGCCCTGTCGCGGGCGCTGGGCGACGTGCCGATCATGCACACCAGCACCTGCTTCGTGGTTGGCTGCCGCGACGGCGTGACCGAGGAGCGCAACACCCTCGAGTTCCCGTTTCCCCGCGCCGACGAGCTCGACGTTGGCCACTGGTCGGCCGAGCGCGAGATCCAAGAGTGCGGTGATCTGGTCGCGTCCACCCGGCGCCGGGCCGAAGACGCGCCCCGCCAGTCGCACCTGCTCGACGAAGCCAAGCGCAACCTGCGAGAGCGCCACGAGCCCCTGCGCGGGGCCGCGCTCGACGACGAGCTCGATCGGGTCAAGCGTCGCTTCGTCCGCGAGCGCCTGATCGACGCCGGCGCCGAGCGGGCGACCTTCTGGGGCTGGCCCAACATCTACACCTACACCAAGAGCATCGGTGAGCAGGTGCTGTTGAACTCGGGCCTGCCGCTGACGATCGTGCGGCCCTCGATCGTCGAGTCGGCCACCGAGTTCCCCAAGGTTGGCTGGTGTGAGGGCATCTCCACCTCGACCCCGATCATGTACCTGACCTACCAAGGTCAGCAGAACATTCCGGTCGGCGAGAATTGCTACTACGACGCGATCCCGGTCGACATGTGCTCGGCGGGCATGATCGGCGCGCTCGCGGCCTTGCTCGAGAACCGCCACGAGGTCTGCTATCAGCTGTGCACCTCGGACGCGAACCCGCTCAAGACCCGCCGCGCGGGTGAGCTGATCGGCCTGGCCAAGCGCCGCTACTACAATCGCCGAACCAAGGGCAACCCGATCGTCAACGCGCTGCAGGCCCACTCGGAGCCGGCGATCGTCCCGATCGAACACTACAATCGCTGGTCCTCGCCGCAGCTGCGCAAGCGCAGCGTGCAGCTGGCGGGTCTGCTCGAGCGGTTCCGCGAGACCCCAAGCGCCCGCTACACCGAGCCGCTTCGCAAGCAAGTCGCGAGTCTGGCCAAGACGGCGACCAACATCGAGGCGGTGTTCGACGCCTTCATCCCGTTCATCACGGCGAACGAGTACCGGTTCTCGGCCAAGAACACCCGGGCCCTGATGAAGAGCCTGAGCCCGGCCGATCAGGTCAAGCTCCCGTGGAACCCCGAGGAGATCGACTGGCGCGATTACTGGCTCGAGATCCACCACAAGGGCGTCGAGGAATTCTCGATCCCCTTGCTCGAAGAGAGGCTGCGCAAAGAGACCAAGGCCCTGCGGCGTCACGACAACTTGGTTGCGATGCTCCTGGACCTGTGTGATCGCCACGAGCACGCGCTGGCGTTTCAGCGGCTCGAGGGTGACCCGCCGCAGCTCACCCGCATCACCTACCGCGACCTCGAGCGGCGCTCGGCCGCGGTCGCCCAGCGGCTGTGGGAAGCCGGTGTTCGCAAGGGGGACCGGGTCGCGCTCAGCGGCCGCAACCACCCGTCGTGGGGCATCGTCTACTTTGGCATCTTGCGCACGGGCGCCGCCGCGGTCCCGGTTGACAAGGACTTCGAGGCGCTCTCGCTGGCCACGGTGCTGCGCAAGTCCAAGGCCAAGATCGCCGTGTTCGACGAGCACGTGGTCAGCCTCGAACAACAGGCGGAGCTGTGCCCGCGCTGGGATCTATACGAGACCGCCGCGGCCACCCACCCCGACAACGATCCCGAGCCAGTCGCCCCCGACGTACAGATTGACGACGACGATCTGGCCAGCGTGCTCTACACCTCGGGCACGACCGGCGATCCCAAGGGCGTGATGCTCACCCACGCCAACTTCAGCGCGCTGATCGCCGCGCTCGCGCCCTTGTTCCCGCTCGAGCACGAAGATCGGGTGCTGTCGGTCCTGCCGCTGCACCACACCTTCGAGTTCACCTGCGGCATGTTGCTGCCCTTGTCCCGTGGCGCGCGGGTCATCTACCTCGACGAGATCAACGGCGATCGCATGATCGACGGTCTCGCGCAGGGCCAGGTCACCGCGATGATCGGCGTGCCCGCGCTGTGGGAGCTGATCGAGCGCCGGGTCCTCAACGAGGTCCGCGAGCGCGGCAAGCTGACCGAGAAGCTGTTCGACTTCACGCTGGATCTCAACCGCAACATCGGCAAGACCCTTGGCCTCGACCTTGGCCGCGTGTTGTTTGGGCCGATCCATCAACAGCTCGGCGGCAACCTCAAGTACCTGGTCTCGGGCGCCGCGGCGCTGCCCAAAGACGTGCACCGCACATTCCAGGGTCTGGGCCTGCACCTCGCAGAGGGCTACGGCCTGACCGAGGCCGCGCCCGTGCTGACCTTGTCCAAGGCATCCGCCCGCAACAAGGGCGGCAACGTTGGCAAGGCGATCCCCGGCGTCGAGATCAAGATCGACAAGCCCAACGACGAGGGCGTGGGCGAGGTGCTCGCGCGCGGGCCCAACGTCATGGTTGGCTACGAGAGCGACGCCGCCGCGACCGAAGCGGCGCTCGATGAAGGCTGGCTGCGGACTGGCGACCTTGGCAAGCTCGACAACAAGTCGCGGCTCAAGATCGTGGGTCGCAGCAAAGAGGTGATCCTCTCGGCGTCCGGCGAGAACGTGTACCCCGACGACGTCGAGGTCATGCTCGGGCTGCCAAAGTTCATCAAGGAGCTGTCGATCGTCGGGATCCCCGATCGCGACAAAGAAGGGGCCGAGCGCGTCGCCGTGCTCGCGGTCCCCGACTACGCCAACCGCGGCCTCGACGACAACGATCAAAAGGTCGATCGCAGCGACCGGCGCCGCGAAGCGGAGTTCGAGTTGCGCAAGGACATCGCCGCGCTGCCCCGCCACATGCGGCCCACGGTGATCCACTTCACCGACGTCGAGCTCCCGCGCACGGCCACCCGCAAGGTCACCCGCAAGCGCGTGCAAGAGATCCTCGAGACCCTGCGCGAGGCATCCGAAGCCGTGGCCGCGGCCAAGGCGTTGGCGACCAGCGGCGACCAGGTTGGCTTCGTGCGCAGCGCGATCGCGTCGATCGCCAGGAAGAAGCCCGAGGACCTGCTCGACACCCACGATCTGCAGAATGATCTGGGCTTCGACTCGCTGATGGTCGTCGAGCTCACCTCCACGCTCGAGGCTGCGTCACCGCGGCTCGCAAGCGTGGATCTGTCGGCGTTGCGCACCGTCGCGCAGATCGAGGACGCCGCCCGGGCCGCCGAGGGCCGCAAGGTCGAGCCGTCCAAGACCCGCGACATCGAGCGCGACGACGAAAACCTGTACGTCCCCGAGTTCATCCGCGACCCCGCCAAGGCCGCGCTGACCGTCGGGCAGCTGTCGTTCTACGACCGCTTCATGCAGGTCGAGGTCAGCGGCAAGGCCAACATCCCCTACAACCGGCACACGCTGGTCGTGGCCAACCACGCCTCGCACCTCGACATGGGCTTGGCCAAGTACGCGCTTGGCAGCTACGGCCAAGAGCTGGTCGCGCTCGCCGCTGAAGATTATTTCTTCAAGAACAAGTGGATGCGGGCGTACTTCGAGAACTTCACCAACATGGCCGCGCTCGACCGGCGCTCGGGCTTGCGCAAGGCGATTGAGCAGGCCGGCGAGCACATCGAGCGTGGGCGCACGGTGTTGATCTTCCCCGAAGGCAGCCGCAGCACCGACGGCGTGATGCGGGAGTTCATGCCGCTGATCGGTCACCTGGTGCTCAACTACAAGGTCGACGTTTTGCCGCTGTGGCTGGGTGGCACCCACAAGGCGCTGCCCAAGGGCGCCAAGGTGCCGCTCCCTCGCAAGCGCAAGGTCAACGTGCGCATTGGTCCGCCGCTCAACCTCGAGCAGCTCGAGGCGCGCGTCGCCGGCATGAAGCGCTCCGACGCCTACCGCGAGGTCGCGCGGCTCAGCCACAACGCCGTCGCAGCGCTGCGTGACGGCTGGCAGCTGGACCTCGAGCGTGAGGCGCTCGACGCCGCGGCCGCCACCCAAGCCGACGCCAGCCCAAGCGCGCGCAAGTCCAGCCACGCGCGTCCGGGCGGCACCTCGCCCCGGCCTGGGGTGTCGGGCATCAAGGTGTTGTTCGAGCACCTCGAGGGCCGGTTCGTGCCCGGCGCGATCGACAAACCAACCAGCTTCTACTTCTCGCTGGGCAGCGCGAGCGACGGCAAGTGGACGCTCGCGCTCAGCCCCACCGCCGCGAGCTTCAGCCCCGGTCGGCCCGAGGGCGGCAGCGCCGATTGTGTGCTCAAGACCTCCGTCGAGATCTTCGAGAAGATCGTGCGCGAGAGCTACACCCCCTCGGTCGCGGAATTCATGGCCGGCAAGGTCAAGAGCAACGACATCGCGTTGCTTCAGGTCTTTCAAAAGGCGTTCGATCTGTGACGGAACCCCAAGCCATCTTGGTCACCGGCGCGACCGGTTTTCTTGGCGCCCACGTGGTCGCGGCGCTGCGCGAGCAGGGCAAGTCGGTTGTTGCGCTGGTCCGCGATCCCAACGCTCCTGCCGCCAAGCGGGTCGCCGCGCTCGGGGCCACCCTCGCAACCGGCGACGTGCTCGACAGCGCCAGCGTAGAAGCTGCGGCCGCTGGCTGCGCTGCCGTGTTGCACTGCGCGGGCAAGGTCTCGCGCGACGGCGCCGACGCGGTGCTCATGACCAAGGTCAACGTTGGCGGCGTCGGCAACGTCCTCGCCGCGTGCAAGCGCGCCGGCGTGAAGCGGGCCGTGGTCGCCAGCACCAGCGGTACGCTTGGTGTCAGCACGGATCCAGACGCCGTCGCCAACGAGACCACCCCCGCGCCGCTCGAGCTGATCAACAAGTGGCCCTACTACCGCAGCAAGTACTACGGCGAGCAGATCGCTCTCGAGCACGATGACGCCGACTTCGAGGTCGTGATCGTCAACCCGGCGCTGCTGCTGGGGCCGGGGGATCACCAGGGCAGCTCGACCGAGGACGTTCGGCGCGCCCTCGAGCAGCGCACGCCCGTGGTGCCGGCTGGCGGGTACACCTTCGTTGACGCGCGCGACGCCGCGCTGGGCATGATCCTGGCGCTCGAGAAGGGGCGCGCGGGCCAGCGCTACTTGCTGGTCTCCTGCAATTGCCCGATCCGCACATTTTATTCGCGCATCGCTCGAGTTGCCGGGCTCGACGGCAGCGTGTTCGCGCTGCCGGATCACCAGCTGGTCGAGCGGGCGACCCGGTGGCTGGTTCGCCGCGCGCAAGAAGTGCTTGGCGAGGACGACGCCCTGCCCGATGCGATCAGCATCGAAATGGCCCAGCATTATTGGTATGTCGACTCGACCCTGGCCGAGAACGAGCTTGGCTGGCGGGCGCGCGACCCGATGATCACCCTCGCAGACACTGTCGCGGATCTGCGCGAGCGCGGGGTCGTGATGATGCGGGCGACCTAACAGCGGACCGACCGACCATGAACACTGCCGCGCAAACGCCAACCCCCGAGACGGTCCCCGCTGGCAAGACCACGGCGATCATCAACCCCACGGCGAGCAGCGGCGCGGCCAAGAAGCGGTGGGACCACGTCCACGAGGCGCTGGCGGTCCACTTTCCGGGGCTCGAGGTCCGCTTCACGGAGGCCGCCGGTCACGCGACCGAGCTGTGCCGCGAGGCGCTCGAGGCGGGGGCGGACACGATCTTGTCCGTGGGCGGCGACGGCACCACCAACGAGGTCCTGTCAGGGTTTGTCGACGAGCACGGGGCGAATCGGTTTCCTGACGCGATCCTGGCGATCTTGGCCGCCGGCACCGGGGGCGACTTTCAGCGCATGTTTGGGCGTCGACGGATGCGTAGGCAGGTCGAGCGCCTGTGCTGTGTGCAGCCGCGCACTGTCGACTATGGCATCGCCCGATACACCGACCCAAGCGGCCAGACCCGGTCTCGACCGTTTCTGAATGTAGCCAGCGTGGGCGTGAGCGGCGAGGTTGTCCGGCGGGTCAACAGCTCGGACTCGCAGCTAGGGCCCACGCTCAAATACGTGCTGGGCTCGCTCAAGGGAATTCGGGCCTGGCGCAATGTCCAAGTTCGCATGAAATTCGATGACCAGCCCGAGGACCAGCGCATCGACCTGACGCTTGGGATCGTCGCAAATGGTCAATACTTTGGCGCGGGGATGTGGGTTGCCCCCGGGGCCAAGATTGACGACGGGCGATTTGACGCCGTCACGGTCGAGGGGATGTCACGGACCAAGCTGACCGCGACACTGGCCAAGGTGTTTGGTGGCAATCACATGCGGACGAAGGGGATCTCGCACAAGCACGCGACCGCTGTGGAGTTCGTGCCGGTCTCGGACGAGGCCGATGTGCCGATCGAGATCGACGGGGAGCAGGTTGGGCGGTTGCCGGCTCGCTTCGAGCTGCGGGCGGCTGCGTTGAAGATTCGCATTAGCTGACCCGCTGCTTGGCGTTGCCAGACAGGTTCGGACATTTGGCTCACGCTTGGCTGAGTCTGGGTGGTATACGGATGCAATGAAGCTTCCGCGCGCGTTGTCTTGTATCCCCGCTCTGACCCTGGCGCTCGCGCCGTTGGCTTGTGGCGACGACGGTGCCGCGGACGAAGCCAGCACTGAAACGAGCGGGGATGGGGATGGGGACGGTGACTCTGGCGACGGAGACGGCGACACGGGCGACGGCGACACCGGGGACGGGGACGGGGACGGAGACGGAGACGGAGACGGAGACGGGGACACCGGAGACGGGGACGGAGACGGAGACCCTGGCGACGGGGACGGCGACACGGGTGACGGAGACGGGGATGGGGACGGCGACGGGGATGGCGACACGGGCGACGGGGACGGGGACGGGGACGGCGACGGAGACCCCGGTCCAGGCTTTGATTGCGACGAGAACCTCGACCCCGTCATCCTCACGCTCATGGGCGGCCAGTCCGCCCGCTACCCAACGATCGCCGACGCCGTGTTCGCGGCGCCCGACGGCGCGCTCGTTCAGATCTGCCCCGGCACCTACGACGAGAACGTCACCGTCGACGATGACATCGAGATCCAAGGCGCGGGCCCAGGCCAGACGATCTGGGAGCCGGCTGTGGGCGCGGCGTTGGTGACCAACACCAACGACGTGACGATCCGCGACATCACCTTCACTGGCGGCACGGGCTCGGTCCAGTCTGGCTTCAACGTGACCTGTGGCGGGGCGATCCACATCAGGCACCAGTTCAACGTTCCGCGGGTGGCGCTGCTCGAGAATCTAGAGTTTGACGCGAACGAGGCCGTGCTTGGCGGGGCGCTGTGTGTGTCCGGCGGCGGCAACGGCACCGTTCCAGTGGTCACGATCAACGACTGCACGTTCATGGACAACGTCTCGTCCCAGGACGGCGGGGCGATCTTCATGTATGGCCAGTTTCATATGAGCAATACAACATTGATCGACAATGTCGCGGGCGGCGGCGGTGGGGCGATCAGTATCAATTATGGCTGCCAAACCGCGGCGCAGTGCACGATTAGCGACTCGGTTGTGATTCACAATACCGCGGGCGGCGGGATGTGGACGGGCGGCGGCGGACTGTGGGTTGGGGACTTCAATAATGGTGGGGCTGGGGTCACGGTGACGGACTCGGACTTTGGGTTTGGGTTTGCTGAAGAGAACGTGCCGGACGATGTGTTCATGCTGTTTGATCTGATGGTCGAGAGCTATGGGTTTTATGCGAATGGGGTCAGCTTCGTCTGCGACGAAGGGGTCTGTAGCGATCCGTGAGCTTCGCTCGGGCTCGATGAGCGCAAGCTCGCCCACGTCATCGTCAGACATGCTGTCAGACATGCTGGACGTTGGATGGGCTCTTCCCCCGTCTCACCGCCAGCTTGACCGACACCGACCACCCGCCCATAATCGTCGCGATGGGATTCGCAGTATTGAGCAAGCACAGCAGCTCGCAGGCCAGCGAACGCCGCCCGCGACCCTTTGCGGGGCTGGGGTCGCCAACGTTCAATACGGCCCAGATCACCGCCGCCCCAGTCGCACCGCAGTACCAACTCGAGATCGGCCCCGTCGATGATGCCTACGAACGCGAGGCTGACGCCATCGCCACCGCGGTCGTCGGTGGCGGCGAGCTCGAGGGCGAGCTGAGCAGCGGCGCCTTGGGTGTGCAGCGGGCATGCGCCAGTTGCCAAGGGGACGAGGAGCTACGTCGCAGCCCAAGCGATGGTGGTGGAGCGACACCAACCCTCAGCCCGCAGGCCAACTCGAGGATCTCGCGCGCGCGAGCCAGTAGCGGCCAGCCGCTACCAGACTCCGCGAGGTCCTACTTCGAGCCACGCTTCAACGCAGATTTTGGTGATGTGCGGGTTCACCAAGGCGCCGAGGCATCCTCGCTGTCGAACAATCTAGGCGCCCGCGCGTTCACGGTTGGGCGAGATCTCTTCTTTGGGTCCGGCCAGCTCGACTACAACAGCGAGCGGGGGCGTCATCTGGTCGCGCACGAGCTGACCCACACGATCCAGCAAAGCGGCGCGGTGCGGCGCAAGTCCGAGAAATAGCGTGAATCGTTGGGGCAGAGCAGAAAGCCTGGCGATTGTTTGGGCTCTACACATTGGGTGAAGGGTTCAACTACTCGACGCCATGAACGAACTCATCACCACCCACGTGACGCTGAAGCACGCCGTCGTGCAGATTGTCGCTGACGATCCCGCGAGCAGTAACGAGATCTCCGAAGCCCTCGAGGGTCAAGGTTGCGAGCTTCGCCGGGCCGGGCCGGGCGTCCGGATCGACTTCGATAAAGCGTGTGACGTTGGCGTCATCGCCGTTCGCCGCGGCTGTGGCTGGAGCGCCGGCGTGATCACGGCGCTTCGCTCATCGGAGGCAGCCTGCGCTTCAGTCGTAGTATTGGGGGTCGGCGGGGCTGTGGATATTGCCCAATCTCTGCGGGGGGGCGCCGTCGACTGTCTCGTCCAGCCGATCGCGCGCGCCGCCTTGCTCGAGAGCCTCACGAACGCGCTCACCTGCACCCTTCGATGGCGCCGCCGGCTCGCGTCGCCGTCCCGTCAGCCACCGGTGTCCAGGCCAGCTTCTGCCCCCCCACTCGACCGCTCCATCGTGTTCGAGCCGATCCGCGAGACCGCGCCAGCCGCCGACCGCACGTCGGGGTGCATTGAAGCCGCTGTCTGTCGGCTCGCAGGCGAAAAGCAGCTCACGCCCAGGGAGGGTGAGGTCCTCTATTGGCTGTTTCAGGGGCATCGCTACGAGGACATCGCAACCGTGCTCGGCGTGGTCCCACGAACCGCCAAATTTCACGCGGCCAACCTGCTGCGCAAGCTCGAGCTCGACTCTCGCAATGATCTCGCTCGGTTGCTCGCCCAGGAGGGTGGGCCCACTTAGCAGCCCGTGGTGCAATGCCCCACGGGCTCCTAGAGCGCCGATCAGTTTGGAGTCGCGTCGTCAGGTGCGTCTGGGGCCGTTCCTGCCTAGGAGGGAGGCCGAAGCTGTATCCGGCATACTGCGAGCGCCGACCGACAACGGCAGGAGCGGCCCCAGATGTGCCTGGCGTCGTGAATTCAAACTGATTGGCGCTCTAGGGTAGGTACTCACATCAACGCGGAGATCTGCTCCAAGCGGGCGACCGGCCACAGGGTCAGGCGCACGACGTGAGGTCCAACAGCGTCGCTCATGAACGACAGCTTGTATCCCGCAGGAATGATCTTGCCGCCCTCGAACAAGTCGTCTGGCCCCGTGAGCGTGTGAAAGACGAAGCGATACGGCGCCCCCTCAGCGTCGGGTGGCTGGGGACCGACGATCGCAACGTTGACAGTCCCGCTCGAGAAGGTCCCCGTGCTCGAGATCTGCATGGTCTGAAGCACAAAATCGCCGGACCGGGCCCCGAGTAAGCTCCCCGGGTCGAACGCGCCAAACAGCTCGCTGACCGCAGCGTCGATCACCACGACACCTTGGGTGTTCACGGACTTCGTCACGGTCCCCCCTTCGGTGGGCGCGGGGAGCTCGGTCACGCCGTCGAGCGCGTTGAGGTCATGGATGTTGAATTGTACCGCCAGAGACATTGCCGTTCACCTCGTTGGCTCGAGTGTACTGACGACTTGCGGTCGCAGCTACTGTCCCTCCCCCCGGACTGTCACCCGCCCAACGGTGAGTGAAACCTTCACTTTCGGACAGCTTCACCAAAGGACAGTACCGCGCGCGCCGACGCTGTGTCAGGTTGCGCAGCACGACCAACGCGACGCTCGTCGCAATGTCCATGTTTCAGTAGCTGATTTGTTCGCGGGCGTTCGCTCGTGCGCTCACACGGAAGAATCGCAGAGGAAGAAGAAACGACATGCCTGTACAGGTGAGCTATCCCGGCGTTTACATTCAAGAGGTGTCGTCCGGTTCACGAACGATAACCGGTGTCTCGTCCTCGGTCGCGCTGTTCATTGGAATGGCAGACCAGGGGCCCATGGGCACACCGACCCGTGTTTTGAGCCTCACAGACTACGAGCGCAAGTTCGGCGCCACCAACGGCTCGGGCGAGTTGCATGATCAAGTCACGCAGTTCTTCCTCAACGGAGGGTCGCAAGCGTGGATCATGCGCATCGCCAATAATGCGACGTCATCCGCGGTGACCCTCGCCAACCAGGACGACACCAACGTCCTCACGCTGACCGCTCGCAGCGCAGGCACCATTGGAGAGAGCCTCCGTGCGATCGTCGACTACAACACCGCGACGCCAGAGATGACCTTCAACCTCGAGGTCCAGCTGTGGGGCACCGACACAGGCGGTAGCCCCGTCGTGGTCGTGAGCGAAGTGTTCAAGAACCTCTCGATGGACCCCAACCACGGCAACTATGTGGTCAGCACGCTCGCGCAGAACTCCGCGCTGGTGACCGCGACTGACCTCGAGGCGCCGGCGATCATCGACGGCTACACGGTCTGGGGACAAATGGAGCCCAACGCCGACCCAGACAAGAACCTGGGCGCGGCGATCACCGCCGCGGGCGGCACCGGCCGTTTTCAGGTCAGCGCCGACGATGGCCCCATGGTCCCCGTGAGCGTGAGCGCGGCGACCACGATCGCGATCAACGACGCCATTGAGCTCGCCCTCGCCTCACAAGGCAAGACCGTGACCGTCACCGCGCTCGACGTCGATGGCTCGGCGACCTACTACGCCTACAAGATCAGCGTCGACGGCGGCCGACGGATTCGCTTCGCATCGGTCAACGGCGTCGACGACATCGGCGCTGCGATGAACATGACGAGCTCGCTCGGTGCCCTCGAGGTCTGCGGCTACGCCATCCGCCGGCCGGCGCCCACTGGGTACTTCTCGAACCTCAGCTTCGAGTCGGTCGGCGAATTTCAGGGGAGCATCGGGGCGTTCATGGCCTCGGACCTGTCGGCGATCAACCCGATCGAGTTTGACGACGCGGTGTTGGGTGCCGCAGAGAGCTTCTCGCCCAGTTGGACCGCGGCCAGCGGCACGATGGCCGCACCCGTGGGCGAGGAGCCTACCTTGCGCGCCCTCCAGCTCAACATCGATCAGCTGGTCTCGGCGATCAACGCCCACCCCTCGATTGACTGGGTCGCCGCGCGCCATGGACATCGCTTGGTCATGAAGGCCAACTTCAACGGTGACCAAGGCGACGTCACCGCGGTGCTCAACGAAGGGGACGCGGGCTTCAACGCATACTTCGACGACGCTGCCAACGTCACTCGCTACCAGCTCGGCGGCACCGGTCTGCCCGGCTACCAGACCGACGCTGGCGCAGGGGACAACGGGACCAAGCCGGTCGATGCAGACTACAAAGCTGCGTTCGTGACCGCGGGTCGCGAGATTGACCTGTTCAACATTCTCGTGCTCCCCCGGGCCGCGGGTCAAAGCGACGCCGACCGGGCCGCGCTCTGGCCCATCGCCAGCGTGTTCGCCATGGGCCGACGCGCCATCGTGCTCGTCGATGCGCCATCGTCGTGGACCACGATCCAGGAGGTTGAAACCAACATCGCCGAGTTCCGCATCGGCATCGCGACCGATCATGCCGCCACCTACTGGCCGCGGCTCGAGGTCAGCTGGGGGGCGGGCACCAAGAAGATCGACCCATCGGGTGCGATCGCGGGCGTCATGGCCCGGACCGACGCCTCGCGCGGGGTCTGGAAGGCGCCGGCCGGTCTCGACGCCAACCTGCTCGGGGTCCGTGGCATCGAGCACGCCATGAGCGACGCCGACAACGGGATCATCAACCCGCTGGCGGTTAACGCGATTCGGGCGTTCCCCAACGGCATCGTGAGCTGGGGTGCGCGGACCATGGTCGGTTTCGACAACTCCGGGAACGACGAATACAAATATGTGCCGATCCGCCGCCTGGCCCTGATGATCGAGGAGAGCCTCTATCGTGGATTGAAGTGGGCGGTGTTCGAGCCCAACGACACCCCGCTCTGGCGGCAGCTCGCCCAGGCCGCGGGCGCCTACATGAACGGCCTGTTTCAGCGCGGTGCGTTCGCGGGCGCCAAGGCGAGCGACGCCTACTTCGTGAAGGTCGACGCCGACACGACCACCCAAAACGACGTGAACCTTGGCATTGTCAATGTCGTGATCGGCTTCGCGCCGCTCAAGCCGGCCGAGTTCGTGGTCATCACCCTACAGCAAAAGGCCGGCGAGGTTCAGACCTAATCCGGGTCCGTCATTCGCGCCAGAAGGAGCTTCACAATGCCCGTACAGCAGTTCACGGTCACCGCAAACCGCATCGATCCCTACAAGAACTTCAAGTTCCGCGTTCGCTTCGACGACAAGGTCGTCGCAGGGGTCAGCAAGGTCAGCGCGCTCAAGCGTTCGACCGAAGTTGTCAGCCATCGGGAAGGCAACGATCTGAGCACGCCACGCCTGTCTCCTGGCGCCTCGAAGTTCGAGGCCATCACGCTCGAGCGTGGTCTGACCTTCGCACCCGAGTTTCAAGATTGGGCGTCCAAGGTCTACAGCAACGAGGGGGACGGGGCTGTCTCGCTCGCTGGGCTCCGCAAGAACCTGACGATCGAGATGCTCAACCTCCAAGGTGAGATCGTGCGTCAGTACCAGATCTTCAGGTGCTGGGTGTCGGAGTACACCGCCTTGCCCGAGCTCGACGCCAACGCCAACGCCATCGCGTTCGAGACGATCGTCATCCAGAACGAGGGCTTCGTCCGAATCGACCTCGACGAGCCCGCCGAGTTCTGAGCGGCACGTAGCGACGCCCCAAGCCACGACCTCCTCGAGTACCGATCATGCTGCAAGTGCGACTCGATCCCGGCCTCCCCGCCGGCCGCTGGGCCTGCGTGCGCCCGCTATGCGGACACGATGAGCAGGCGCTCGTGGCCGGCGGGGGGCTCGCGGCGACCGAGCTCCTCGACCGCTTGTTGGTCGAGGTGCCCGGGACCTGCGTGGGTCCGGGGAGCGCGTGGCAGCTGTCGGTGTGCGATCGAGATCGTCTGCTCGCGGGCGTCTATGCGGCGACCTTCAGCGACCGAATTGACACCGAGGTGCCCTGCGATCACTGCGACGAGGGCACCGCGGTCAGCTTCTCACTCGCGGCCATGGTCGCTAGCTCTCAGCCCAGCAACGAGGGCCGTACACAGCTCGGCATCATCTCGGGGCCAGACGATGGCTGCGTCTATGAGCTCGACGACGGAATTCGGTTTCGGCTCCCGAACGGGCACGATCAGCGTGAGGTAGCTGGACTCGACCCCGAGCGGGCCCGGGTCGAGATTCTGCGTCGGTGCGTTCTCGACGGCAGCGAGGCCGACCGCCGAACAGTTGGGGACATGCCCACCGAAGTCTGGGACCGCGTCGAAGCGGCGATGGCCTATCTTGGGCCTACCGTCGATCACGAGCTGATGATCGCCTGCCACGAATGCGGTGAGGCGCGGGCGGTTCGCTTCGACATTCAGCAGTATCTTCTGCGCGCGCTCGAGCAAGAGCGGCGCTACCTGACCCAAGAGATCCACTACCTGGCCTGTAGCTACGGCTGGAGTCAGGCGGAGATCCTGGGTTTGTCCCGCGATGATCGTCGGGCCTATGTGGAATTCATCACCGCTGAGCGCGCCGCTCGGCGAGAGAGGACCCGCTGATGAGTGCATATCTCAACCGCCTCGTTCAGCGCTTCTCGCCCGCAGCTGGCGATGGAGGCGAGACCCAAGCCGTGCCATTTGTTCGCAGTCGGTCTCCGGTTGTCGCAAACGACCAGCTTGGTGCCTTCGGCTACCCTGAAGTGATTGGTGGCGGATCCAGCGATCCCATGGGAGTGTCCTCGCCGCCTGGAGTGCGCGCGCCAAGTCCAGCATCGCCAGTATCGCCAGTATCGCCAATATCGTCCTTGCCGGAGACGCCCTCACGCGTCCAACGCAAGTCCACCGGGGCGGGCCATTCCACGTCCACCGCCGCGAGCGTGGTGTCCCCGGTTCAGCCAGTCGTCGCTGCACCCGGGGCGCTCCAACCCGCCGAGCGCCCGGCGCCCGTCGACTCGCAGGTTCGCCAACTCGAACAGCGACCGACCGAGTCCGCGCTCGAGCCTGACGTCAGCACGCCAACGCAGCGCCAGCCCCTCGATCCCGGCGAGCTGTTCGCACCCTTTCCACGCTTCTTTGATGAGCAGGTGCGCGGTACCGACGTCGAGGAGGTCGCCAAGAGCTTGCCCTTCACGCGCCCGCCAACCACCCCACTCGAGCCCCGCGCCCTGCCAAGCTCGCCCCAAGTTACCGCCAAGGCCAGCCCGGCGGCTTCGCCCTGGGTCCCCTACGAGCCTCACGCCCCTGTTCGTCCAGGCGTCGCGCCGCGACCCGCTCCCAGCCTCGAGCCACAGCCCGCCGGGCCCCCGATCCCGCGCCTGCTCCTCGTCGCGCCGAAGATCGCTACCCCCAAGCCCTTCATCCCAGATCTGGGCGAGCCCGCCCGCGCACCTGCGCTGGGTGTCAGCCCCCGCGTCAGCATCGGCCGCGTCGAGATCGAGATCGTGCCAACCCAGGCCACCGCCCCCTCCCCAGTGACCGGCCCGGAACGGAACGCAAACGGAAAGCTCGACATTGAGAGCATCTCGCAAATTGGACCCCTTGGACGCCACTTCCCCAATCGCCGGCGGCTTCGCCTGCGCTACCGCTGAGCAACTATCATGGCCTTGATCGATCTATCTTTGGTCACGACCGGCTTGATGAAGCTGCTCGGCGACAATATCAACAAGAACATTGACTCTGGCGCGAACGTCACAGTCACGGCCGAGCCGCCCGACAAGGTCGGCTCGGTCACCAACAAGATCAGCCTCTACATGTATCACGTCGCTGAGGAGGCGTACTACAAGAACATGGAGGGGCCCGGGTCGAACCCGCGCAGCATCGCCCGCACGCCCATGGGGTTGTGTCTGTTTTACATCCTCACGGCCCACCACGAGTCCTCCGAGCCCGAGTTTGACCCGCTCACCCAGCAGCGGATCATGGGCTACGCGCTCAAGACCATTCACGACTATCCGGTGTTGTTCGACAGCACCAAGATCGACGACGAGACGATCCTGCCCTCGGCTCTCGTTGGCCACAACAACCCGGTGCAGATCATCATGCGGCCAACCGCGCCAGAGGACGCGATCGCGTTCTGGGGCACCGAAGATCAGCAGACCGCGCGACTGTCGGCCTATTATGAGGTTCGCGTCATGTTGCTCGAGCCCGATGCGCCAACGAACATGCCCGCGCCGGTCTTGAGCCTTGGCACATTCCTCTATCAAATGGGCTCGCCGCACTTCGAGTGCACCCAGAGTGAGCTGCCCTTCACGCTGCCGGCCGCCGCGGGCGGGGGCGCCCAGTTGGTCCAGGCATCGCCTGCGCGGGTCTCGGGTGACAGCGCCGATCCGGTTCGCAATCGCCTCGAGCTCCTTGGTCACAACCTCCTCTCCGGGCAGTCGCGCCAGCTGTGGCTGCGAAATCAGCGATGGACCGGCGTCGCGCAGCCAGACGGCACAGGGGGTCCAGTTCCCGTCGATCTCCAGATCGCCGCGAACGGTCTCGCTGGTTGGGCGCTGACGACCACCGACAGCCAGCTTCAACTCGACATCGGAAAACAGCTGACCTTCATCAACGAGCTTGACGCCCCGACCGTGCTCGATGTGTTTCCTGGCATCTATACCGCGTTCCTGAGCGTGACCCTCGAGCAGCGAATGGTCGGGGGCCAGCTCGTCCCGATCACCAACGACAGCAACGAGGTCGCGCTGGTCGTGATCCCGCGCATCAAGAATGTAGTGCAGGTCGGCACCAACCGCCTCGAGCTGGAGATCGAGCCGACCTTCGCGCTCGATGATTCCGACATCGAACTGAGCGTGATCGTCGATGGCCAAGTCTACGTCGCGCAGGCGCTCAACCCTGTCGAGGACCTCGACGAAGCCGGGCAATTCGAGGTTGACAGCCCCACCAAGTTGACCTTGCAAGCGTTGTTTGACACCACCGAGGCCGGCGACCACGCGACCCGAATCATCGTAAACGGCGCCGAGTCGGCGCCATTTTGGACAGAGCTGCCTTGATCACCGCCATGTCCTCTGCGATCCCAATTGACCGAGTTCGCGCCGAGCAGGCCCGACCACCCGAGCACCCCGTGCTCGCGCGGGTCGTCGAGCTGGTTCGCTTGCGCGCTGCGCGAAGGCTCGATTGGGAGCAGGCCGTGCGCGCGGGACAAGTCGAAGGGCACAGCAGGGCCGACGATCTCGCCGGCGAGCTCGAGTACTACGAGAGCAACAGCAATTGCGCGGCCGCCAACCAACGGATCAGCGAACTCGAGCAGCAGCGCATTGGCGACGAGAGCGACCCACTGCTTCACATCGCCAAGATCTTCTCGCTCTCGGTCGGCGAGCTCGACCTGCTCATCACCTGCCTCGCCGTCGCGCTCGAGCCCGAGCTCGGCCCGCTCTACGCTCGACTGCAAGGCAGCCCGGAGCGCTGCTATGCAACCGAGACCTTGACCGCGCGCCTGTTCGGGTGGGGGCGCCAGACGCTGTGGCACCAAGGCGGCCAGCTCGCGACCTGGGGATTGGTGCGCTGTGTCGACAGGGGCCCTGGCCAACCGATGCCGCTGACGGTCGATCCCATGGTTCGCGCGCGCCTGCAGGGCCAGCTGCGCCTCGACGCCGAGCTCATCGGCGTCGCGGAGCTCGGCGCCGCCCAGCCGCAGCTAGAGAGCTGGCCGCTCAGCCATGTCAGCCAGCGGATCGAGACTGCGCTCGAGCAGCGTCGGTCGATCCGCGTCGTGCTCATAGGTCCGCCGGGCTGCGGTCGTCGCAGCCTCGCGTCCGCGGCCGCGGAACAGTTTCGCGCCAGCGCGCTGCTGATCGACACCGACGAGATCGACGACGCGGCCTGGCCAGAGCTCTATGTTCGTGCATGTCGGATGTGCATGTTGGGTGGGCTGATCCCAGTCTGGTACGGCAGCCGCGTCAGCCGTCGCTGGCCCCGCAGCGTCGATCCGGTGCACGTGCAATTCGTCGCCTGCGAGGACCCAAGCGAGCTCTCGCGCCAGGTCGGCGTCGTCGACGAGCACGTGGTCATCCCAAGCTCGACGCTGGACGAGCGGCGGGAGCTCTGGCGCCGCTTGGTGCCAGCGAGCGTCACCTGGCCCGAGCGCGAGCGCGAGAGCCTGGCCAGCCGCCACCGCCTCGCCGTCGGTGATATCGCCGAGATCGGTCGGCGCATGCCAGCGGACCCGAGCGAGGCAGCGCTCATGGCCCGCGAGCAGACCCGTGGTCGGCTCGGCGAGCTTGGCCGCCTGCTCGATTGTCCGTTTGACTGGACGGATCTGGTGCTTCCGGCCCAAGTACGCGAGACCCTCGAGGACTTTGCGTTCGAGGCGGCCGAGCGCGCGAGCTTCTGGGAGCAGCCCGCGGCGCGGCGCTTGTTCCCGCGTGGTACCGGTCTCGTGGCGCTACTGACGGGCCCCCCTGGAACGGGCAAGACCATGGCCGCGCAGGTCGTCGCCGCTGAACTCCAGCTCGATCTGTTCCGCATCAACCTCGCCACGGTCATCAGTAAATACATCGGCGAGACGGCCAAGAACCTCGACATGATCTTCTCGCGGGCCGGTCGCATGAACGCTGTCTTGCTATTCGACGAGGCCGACGCGCTGTTCTCCAAGCGCACCGAGGTCAAGGACTCGCACGATCGTCACGCGAACACCGACACAAACTACCTGCTGCAGTTGCTCGAGGACTACCAGGGCATAGCCTTGCTAGCCAGCAACAAGAAGAACAACATCGACCCCGCGTTCATTCGCCGGATTCGCTATGTGTTGAGCTTTCGACGGCCCGACGCAGCCCAGCGGCGGGCGATATGGCGAAAGGTGCTTGGCGAGCTGCTTGGTGCCGATCTGCTTCGTCCGCTCGAACCCGCCATCGCCGTGCTCGCAGACGCCGTCGAGATCTCCGGAGCGCAGATCAAGAACGCCGTGCTCGCGGCGCTGTTCATCGCCCGTCGCGCCCGCAAGTCGCTCGCGGCTGAACACCTGGTGGCGGGCATCGACCGCGAGCTTGGCAAAGAAGGGCGATCGCTCAGCGAGCGCGAGCGAGAGAGGTTGCGCCACCATGCCTGACACCCCCAACCACGCAAACGTTCGCATCGACGCCCTCCACCTGCGGGCCCCGAGCAGCCTTGGGCTTGGCGATCCACACCAGCTCACGCACGACATCGGCCACGCGCTTGGGGACGAGCTGGCAGCCAACCCAGCGCTTGGGTCCACCAGGATCGGCGGTATGCGACTGCGCCTCGATGAGCAGGCGCTGCGTCACCAAGGCGCCAAAGCGATCGCCCGTGCGATCGCCCTACAGCTTCGCAACGGCAAGAAGGACTCACCATGACCGAATTCGGAAGGCCAGAGCCAGGGCTGCACAAAGGCGCGTTGATCCAGCTCGTCAAGGACATCGTCGGGGTCGTGCTGCCCAACGTGGTGCTGTTTCAATACAACCCCACGAAGATCAGCCACACCGTCACGCCCTGGAACCCGGCCGAGGTCGACCAGACCCAGCGCGGGGCCCAGATGCCCATGGTCCAGCCCTTCAACCCCAAAGAGAGCTTCACGCTCTCGGTCGAGCTCGACGCGACCGACGATCTCGAGGGTCGCAACCCCATCGCTACCAAGTACGGCATTGGCGACCAGCTGGCCGCGCTCAAGAAGCTGACCTACCCAAGCGAGGGCTTGTTTGGTGATCTGGTCCGCAACGCAAAGGCCCTCGCAGGACAGTCCAGCTGCAAGGTCGAGCGGCCCACCGTACCGATCGTGCTGTTCGTGTGGGGTGTCAACCGCATTGTCCCGGTGCGCGTGACCAGCTACAGCGTTGAAGAGACGCTCTACTCCCCAGATCTTCAGCCTTTGCACGCAACGGTCGCGCTTGGCCTCGAGGTGATGACTCCCGACAATTTCAAGTGTCACCAGAACATCACCCAAAAGATCGCTACCGCGGCGTACAGCTGGACGCGACTCAACGAGGACAAGCTGGCGATCCTCAATTCCATCAACGCGGCCAAGCGCGCGAGCGGTATTCCGCCGTTGTTCTGACCCGGGGCCAGTTCGAAGGATCAACATGTCACTCTACGCCAAGAACAGCCGCTACGTACGCCACGCCTCGATCGTCGAGGTCACCGATGAACAAGGCCGCAAGGTCAAGCGTGTGGGGCGGGCCAAACAACCACCCTTGGCGGAGCTCGGTGAGCACATACGTCGCGAGGGGCAACGCCTCGATCATCTGGCCAACTACTACCTGCGCGACCCCAGCGCGTACTGGAAGATCTGCGAACTCAACGATGTGTTACTGCCCGATCAGCTGGCCGAGGTCGAGCTGATCAAGATCCCAACCCCGTACTGATGGACCCACCATGAGCTTTGGCGCGATAGTCTTGATGCAGAGCGGGGACCCAGACTCCGATGAGTTCGGGTCGCTCGACCCCACGCACGACAGCGCGATCACAGAGATCCGGGTCGAGCAACATCTGAGCAAGCAGACCACCTTTGCGATCCGTTTTCAGGAAGACTTTGACGACAAAGACGCAGCTGAGAAGGCGCAGGAGCTGTTCTCCAAGTCCCGGGGCATTGCGATTTTGGTGGCCAACGGCGCCCCGCCGGAGCCCGGGGGGCCAATCCCCGCCGACCTGAGGTGTCTGGTGCGCGGCCAGATCGAGAACGCCGAGTTCCACATCAACGTTGGGGGCTCGGGATCGTGGTTTGAGATCCGCGGTCAAGATGTCCGTACGCGGATCAACCGGTACAACGTTCCCTCGCAAGAAAACGGCGACACCAAAGAGATCATCGAGCGGCTTGTGAGCCCGATCAGCAAGAGCCCAAGTGTGGGGCAGGGCATCAAAAAGTACGAGAAGAACGGGCTCTCCTTCAACTATCGAGGCACGGACCTCGAGGCAGTGTACGACCTCACCAAGAAGAGCGCGTATTGCTTTTGGCTGACCTACGACGTCATGTCGCTCGCACCCAACCCGGGCTTCAAGATCACAACCAAGGCTCACATCGAAGCCTCGCCAGAGCGGGAGACCAGCAAAGGACCGCCGAGCGCCGAGGGTTTCGACGGCTTGGTGCTGGGTGATACAGACGCCCATAAGTTCTCGATCCTTGGCGACGCGGAGAGCTGCGAGACGGTTGTGAGCTTCAGCGTGACATCGGACAACGAGGCCCCGACCTCGGCCACCTCCTACGGTCAAGATCTCGGCGATGGCACCCAGAGCGAGACTGAAGACGCCACAAGCCTCGACGCCTCGCAGAACAACGGCCCCGGGGTGGCTGGCACAGGAGGAACCGAGGGTGAGTCACTGGGGAAGGGCGACAACCAGGGCGACCGCTGCATGACCGTTGGCGGCAACGGCGAGCCCGACATCAACCAATGGCTGGCGTTCGCGGCCGCGACAGAGGCGAGCTGGTACATCCGGGCGGAGGCGCTCACCAGCGCGCACATGCTTCAGGGCATCGTCGAGCCGCACCAGGTCCTCGAGGTCGACGGGGGTGGTTGTGGGGTCGCGGGAAAGTACCAAGCCACGGACGTCACCCACGTCATCAACGCGGTCGGACATTGGATGCAAGTCACCCTGCGCAGCAACTCCAAGAACCAGACCGAGGAGCTCAACCTATGACGCGCGAGTTCGACCAAGACGACGAGACCCTGAACGCGCTCGAGGGCCGCCTCTACGGCAAGTACCGCGGCATCGTCGTCAACAACGAGGACCCGGACCACCGGGGCCGAATCGAGGTTCAGGCTACGATCATGGGCAAGGTCCCGATGTGGGCGTTGCCGTGTGTACCGTACGCAGGCAAGGACCGCGGCATGCTCTTCTTGCCCGAAGAGGGGACTTCAGTTTGGGTCGAATTCGAGGCTGGGGACCCTAGCCTGCCGATCTGGACGGGATGCTTTTGGAGTGAGAAGGACATCGCGCCAGCGGACCACGAACCGCACATCAAGCTGATCAAGACCGAGAAGATCGAGATTCGCATCGACGACAAGGCCAACAAAATCTCGATAAGCAACGCAAATCAGACCATCCTCGAGATTGAGGGGGGCGAGATTCGCGGCAAGGCCAAGACGCAGATCGTGCATCAGGTCGAGACCATGAAGACGGCGCTCAACGTGACCAAATTCGACGTTCATGACGGGGCCATGTCGGTAACCTGAGGAGCAAAGACCATGGCAGGGAAATTCTCCAGCTTTCCGGCGGGTGTGCAGTCGCACTTGGCCGAGCGCGGTACAAGCAGGATCTCAACCAACCGCCGAGCCCGTACCGCCCAAGGGTATATTGGACTCGTAACTGACACGGTCTTGTTCGCGGGTGGTACTGGTCTGTGGTTCTTGTCGAACCAGCGGGTCCGTGTCAACAACATGCCAACCCTAGGCACGAATTCGGTCGGGGTCTCAGTCGACGCCGAGACCCAGTTGACCGGGACAATGACGGTCGTCCAGGGCGACACCCGCGGCAACGGAATGTGAAGACGTGACCATGCGAACGCCCATCCGAGCTCTTCATCATCCAGTCCAGGACGACGTCGCAGGCAAGCGCCTGCGCGTCGAGACCGACTACCCCGATTATGTTCAACAGTTGATCGAACAGGTCTTGCTAACCAACCCAGGAGAGCGTATTTATAAGCCTGAGTTTGGTGCTGGTATTCGACGACTCGTCCATAGCCCCATCACCGCCGCCACGGCTACGCTGGCACAGACCATGATCTACAACGCGCTCAGCGAGACCCTTGGCGATCTCATCCGCGTCGACGACGTCCAGGTCGAGAACGTGGACGCGCGACTGAACGTCGCCATCGTCTACACGCTCTACGCGCGCATGGATCAGCGTCATCTCAACTTGGAGGTCACGAGCTGATGGCTGAAGATCGCCTGACATTGCTGTGCGCGCAGACTGAGCTGACCGGCATCGACTTCGTCGAGGTCGTCGACCCCGCCGACCAAACTGTCCTGCGCGTATGGTTTCTGCTCGCGCCGGACACCCTGGACGTGCCGTGGGTCGCGGGTGTCTTGCCGGTCGCGTATGACGCCACCAAGCTGCGGATCTGGGCCCCTACGGGCGGCACCAAGCTGGCCGAGGCCACCATCACGCAGGCACAATGGAAGGAGCTTGGTGGGCGGGTCTACCTCGAGATCACCGTGGCCGAGCCGGGGGACTTCTCAACTTACAAGCTCGAGATCACCGATCCAGACTTCTTGGATTGGCACTACCACACCGCTGAGTTCAGCTTCAAGCAGGCCTGCCCGAGCTCGCTCGACTGCAAGCTGGTGCCCGCCGATCAGGGCTGCCCCGAGCCCGCCGACGGCCTCGAGCTCAACCCGCTCGCACGCGACTTCACCAGCTTGCGCACGGCCCTGCTCGACTACGCCACACAGAAGTACCCGCTATGGACGCACCGCAGCGACGCCGACGTTGGCGTGATGATGCTCGAGCTCATGGCCGCGATCGGCGACGAGTTCAACTATATAAAAGATCGCTTCATCCGTGAGGGCGTGCTCGATGAGCTCAGCCAGCGCCGCTCGCTTCGTCAGCTCGTGCGCCTGCTCGACTACGAGATGCACGATGGCCTCAGTCCCACCACCGTGCTCGAGCTCGACGTCGCGCCGGGGCAGGGCAGCGTCACCGTGGACGCCGGGACCCAGGTCTGGGCCCACCGAATGGGTGAGGCGCCGATCCCCTTCGAATTCGGCGAAGGCCTGCGCGACGTTCATCTGCCCGAGACTGGCGACCCGCGCGAGTTCAACCTCGAAGAGGCGTGGAACACCCTGACCGCCTACGAGCCCGACGGCGCCAAGCCCAAGCTCGCCAAAGGTGCGACCGAGATGTTCTTGCTTGGGTTCGCCGGCGGGACGGGCGATTGGGACGTCAATGGCCGCATGCTCGTACTCCACGAGGACCCCGCCGACGGCTCGCCCGCACAGCGACACCTCGTCCACGTGACCGAATACGAGGAAATGGTCGATGCCCTTGCCGGCCAGAACGTCACCCGCGTGGCCTGGTCCGAAGACGAGGCGCTGCCGAGCCCCATGGTCATCGCCAACACAACCGTCAAGGCCAACGTCGTCCCCGCCACCGCAGGCGCGACCTTCACGGAGTACTTCAGCGTACGTGGCGATGGCAGCGTCGCAGAGGCCGAAGACGTGGTCGAGCGCGAAGGGCCGCTGAACTCCTTGGCCACATCGCGGCCGCCGCTGTTTCGCTACTCACCGCGACAATGCGAGGCGCTCAGCCTTGGCTGGCTTGGCGAGCTCAACGCCTCGGTGCCCGAGATCGAGCTGCAAGAGGTCAGCGCGGTCGACCTCGATGAGTGGGACGGCGACAAGCAGTGGGTCTGGCGAAGGACCCTGCTCGACTCGATCGGCGACGACGAGCACTTCACGCTCGAGGACGGAACCTGGCGGCGGATCATTGGCTATCGCAAGCCGGACGGGACCGAGCTCGTCCACCAGGATTGGGCCGCGAATATCGGATACACGATTCGCTTTGGCGACGGAGAGTTCGGGCGGACCCCGGCGGACGGCACAGTGTTCCGGGTCCGCTATCGCTCCGGGCCGGGGTCGCTCGCCAACGTGGGGGCCGGGGCAATCGTGCACTTGTTTAATCCGGTTGACGGTGCGCCGCCGCTCACCCCTGACCTGAGCGCGGTGTCCAACCCCTTCGACGTGACGACAGGGGTTGACCCCGAAGACATGCGGCGCGCAAAGCTGCTCGCGCCGGTTGCGTTCCGGCATGAAGGGCTCAGCGCCGTCACGCCAGCCGACTACGAACGCCTGGCCGAGCGGCTGGACTGGGTGCAGCGGGCCAACGCGAGCTTTCGCTGGACCGGGAGCTGGCTGACGGTGTTTGTGGCTGCGGATCCGAAGGGGGCGTTCACGATGACCGCGGATCAGCACGAAGAGCTCGAGGATGTCATGGACTGCGTCCGGCAGGTTGGGCGCGACGTCCACGTGTTGGCGGCGCCGGACTACATTGACCTCGATCTATGGATTGAAGTCTGCCTGCGTGGTGGGTACTACGCCGGGCAGGTCGAGGCCGACGTCTTGTCGGCGCTGACCGGGCCTGGTGGCTTCTTTGCGCCGGATAACTTCACGTTTGGGACGCCGCTGCGTCGCAGCTCGCTGGAGGCGAAGGTTCAGAGCGTCGCGGGGGTGCGGGCGGTGGAGAGGATCGATCTCCGCGCGCGGGAGAAGACGGGGCGACGGGAATTCAGTGAAGGGGAGTTTGGGGTGGGGAGTGGGCAGATCTTGCGGGTGGTGAACGACCCCCGCTGGCCGGAGCGGGGGACGGTGGTGGTTCGCGTGCGGGAGGTGGTTTGATGTTATTGCTCGCCGCAGCAGCAGCGGTAGTAGTTGGTGACAGGCTCCGTTGGGAGGGAACACGGGCCACCTCCGGCACTTCCGATAAACGAGTTGCACGAGTCGAGATTTCCGTGCCAAGTCAGCGTCCTCCCACCACATCCACCCGCCGCACACACTTTGCCTTGGGCGGCGCAGGCTTCGCTGCAACTCACCAAGGGTTCACCGGTAGCGACACAGTTCCCGAGGGTTGGCGCGCAAACTCCCTCACTGCAAGCGCCATTTCCGTCTACAACCTCGCAGGCATGACCACAGGATCCACAATGCTCTAGGTCAATGGACGTATCCACGCAGATTCCGTCACACCATGTTTCGCCGGCCTCGCAGTTGCCTTCATCACCATCGCCATCGCCATCGCCATCACCAGAGTCGTCATCGCCATCGCCATCACCAGAGTCCCCATCGCCATCACCAGAGTCCCCATCCCCATCACCACTTTCTCCAGAGTCAAGATCGCTGTCGCTTTCGGACGAAGTAGGCTCGGGTTCCTCCAGACACACGTTCCCTACACAAATACCTCCGACCACACACAGACCCGCGTTGCACTCACAATCGATCTCTCCAGCGACGCATACACCTGATTCGCCGCCTGAGGTGCAACTCAAACCGGAGAAGACCAAGAGCGCGACCAGAGTAAGACCTTTGTTGTCCATGACGCGCGACGCTACCATGGCATTTTCTGGGAGACAACCGAAAGTAGACTCATGCTGGATTTTCAAGTAATATTCCATACGGTCCTGCCTCCGGCCGGGCCATTGATCTGTGACATGTCGCACTTGGCAATGAGCCCGGGGCTCGGCATTGCGGCAACCTCGGATGTGCTCACGACTCCAGCCACAGCCTTGGAGACGGATTCGCAGCGGCAGTTTGCGGGTCGGAATGGTATCTATGAGGGCGCGGTGGTGTCCTCGGGAGCGGGCATATGGAGTGCTGCTGAAATCGTCGGAGAGGCTGTCGGTATTCCGTTGGGAAACTCGAGCATCGTGGCAGGCTATCGAGCATACTGCGAAGTCGGAGACGGATACAATGCGGCTGTCGCTACCGCGTTGGTGGATAGTGGGATGGGCTATGCTGTCGGGGAATTCGTCGAGACGTTGGGACTAGGTGCGGCGGCAGGAGAGCCACTGCAGGTCAATGTCATGGCCTCGTCGGCGGGGCTAGGTAACCCTAGCGGAAAGATCTCGTACGAGTTTCTCGGGGCTGATGCCATTCTCTATTTGGACGGCCTATACTCGAGTATCTCGGCGGGGGATGTCGTTATTGTCGAGGCAGGCGTGAAGATCATGGCGTGTCGCGTGACCAACACGGGGTTCGGCGCGGGAGCCTTCGAAGAGGCTACGTTCCCACTAACGCAATTGACGATCGCAGCGGCCTCCGTAATCGGCTATCAGAACCCCGTCAGCCTCATCCGAGTCTGGTTCGACGCCCGTAAGGCCGGCACGATCGAGCGGATCCCCACGCGCACCGTCACCGCCAACCACCTCCTCAACATCCCCAGCCCCGTCACCCTCAGCCCCGACAGCTCGCTCCCCGCCGCCGACACCAACATCATCATCCAAGACGCCGAAGGCAACGCCGTCCCCGCGAAGGGCGGTGGCTCCACCCTCAACGACACCCCCCACATCACCATCACCAAGATCCTCGATACACAATTCCAAGGCGAGCTCGTCAAGCCGATCACCTTCCTGTGGGGCCTAACCAAAGTCACTCGCGGCGAGACCGTCAACCGCGAGATCATAGGCTCCGGCAACGCCGCGCAGCCATGGCAGTCGCTCCAGCTCGCCAGGTCCCCGCTCACCTACCTCGCCGATCCCTTCGCCCCCGGCGGCCGCAAACCGGAGCTCGAGGTCTACGTCAACGGCCTGAAATGGACCCGCGCCCTGTCGTTCTACGGCGCCACCCCAACCGATGAGATCTACGTCATCCGCCACGACGCCGACCACAACACGCACATACAGTTCGGCGACGGCGAGCTCGGCAAGCGGCTCCCAACCGGCACCAACAACGTCGTCGCCACCTACCGCTTTGGCACCGGCGGCAACGTCGAGGCCAACGCGATCAACAAGCTGGTCCGTCCCATCCCAGGCGTGAAGTCGGTCTCCAATCCGCTCCCCGCGACGGGCGGCGAAGATCCCCCAACCCCAGCGCAGGCCCGCGAGCAAGCGATCCAGAGCCTGCGCGTGCTCGGTCACCTCGTCTCGCTCGCGGACTTCGAGGTCGAGGCTGCCCGCTACGGCGGCGTTGTCCAGGCGCGGGCGCGCTGGGCCTGGGACGCTGATGGCGAGGACGCCCTCGTCAAAGTCTGGATTGTCTGCGAGGGCTTCGCAGACCCTTCCCCGGACCTGCGCACCTATCTGCAGAACATGGCCGAGCCCGGCGCGCGCGTCGAGGTTGTCAAAGCGTTGCCCTTGTACCGCTATCTAAACCTCGATCTCGAGCTGGACCCAAGCTACATCCCGCAAGACGTCCAAGCGGCGGTCCACGCAACGCTCTACGACGAGCGCGACGGCCTCTTGGTCCCCCGCAACGCCGTGATCGGCGGTGCCTTCCATCGCAGCGAGCTGTACGCGGCGATTCACTCGGTTCAAGGCGTGCTCGCGGTGCGAGGTGCCTCGGTCGACTACTCGCCGATGGGCAAGACAGTCAGCGCGCCAGAGGGCTACTACCTCGCGTTCACCGACTCTCCCCCCGTCTGAGTCGAAGCAGACGCCGCGAAACCACAGAAGGTCAAATCATGCCAAGCGAAGTCGAACAAAGCGCCAACATCGCCCAAGATGCGTACGACGCCTACTATGCGGAGAAGCTGTGGCAGTGGATCCCCGGCTTCTATCGTGAGAAAGATGCGCGCACCAATACCCCCGGCACGCTCCGCACGATCGTCGAGACCATGGGCGGCCAATCTGCGGATCTGCGCCGAACCCTCGACCGGATCTGGGAGAACCACTTCGTCGAGCTCGCGGACGACGACGCGCTCGAGCAGCTCGGGGCCCTGGTCGCCACCCGAATGGTCCACCAGCTCAACCCGCGCGCGCGCCGTGTCGACGTCGCTCGGACGATCTTCTATCGCCGCCGAAAGGGCACGCCCTGGGTGCTCGAGCGCCTGCTGGCCGACATCACCGGTTGGACGGGAAGCCACCTCGACACCCGCCGGCGGCTCGCTCGCAGCTACCACTTGCTCGACCCCCAGCCGCAGCTGGGCAGGGTCACCCAGACACCGCGCGGCGGCTGGGCCAACCTTCGTAGCCCGCGGATTCCCGCGCTGGCGTGGACCGCCTTCGAGGAGCTCAACCACACCCCGGACTTTCGCCGATATCCCGGTCGTGGCAGCCAGCAGGGTCGCTACGGCATCTCGAAGATCGGCGTGCATGCGCATCGCATGCGCGCGCTGGAGATCAACTATCCGACCGCGGTGAGGATTGGGACCAGCGTTGACCCCTACACCTGGGCACTGGACCCGTCGGGTCGTGCGGCGCCGCTGTTTCAGCCCGCCAAACGCCCAAGCGGGGATCAGTGGTCCCGTTCGCGAGAGTGGCAGATGCCTCGTGCCATCGAGCGTCGCTTGCTGGCACACGCCGAGTATCAATGGACCGATGCAGACATCGCTGCGCTCCCGCTGACGCCTGCGGCCATCACGGTGCTGCAGAAGTACTCGGGGTTTCGATTCCGCAGTGCAGGCGAGCTGAGCCGCCTCATCAACTCGCACCCGGACCCCGCGAAGTCGAACATCCTCCTCAACTTCAGTCTGCTGCGTGCGGCCGCGCTGGTCGAGGGATGTGGCAGCGCGCAGCTCTACGGGGCCGACCTCGATGGCGGCAATCAGGCGTTGACGATGGCGGTTGGCACCGACAAGACCGCTGTTGCGTCCACGCGTGAGGCAGTGCTGGCGGGGAACCTGTCGCTGTGGGGTGCGGCCTTTCACACGATCATCAATGGGCCAAGCTCGCCCTACGATCTTGTCATCGACCCACACACGGGCGCGGTGATCACCGACGCCCTCGACAAAGTACCGATCGCTCGGGTCATTCATTATGGCGCCGCTTGTGCGCTTGGAGCGGGGTCCTACGACCGACGCGCCAGCATCGAGACGACAGACGTCAATCTACTCGATGACGGCGGAGACGCGCTTGGCCCGGTCGCGCTGACGCCCAGCGGCCTGTTCGAAGTGACCGACGAGATCGTTGATAGCAAGACCTACGTTCCGCCCGAACCGCTCGAGCTCGTCGAGAGCTACCGGCTCCAGGCCGCAAACAACCAGCGCCCATACCTGCGCGTGTCCAATGACGAGGCGACCTGGACGATCAGCGCCAAGCCCAAAGATCTGCCCACCGACCTGCGCTGCCTCGTGTTCGACGGGCTCTGGATCGGCATTCAGGACACCCTTGACGAAATCCAGGACCCTGTGCCAGCGACCGGGCCCTGTGAAATTCGAGAGGGAAAGATCACCCTGACAAATACTTGGGATCGCGTGGAAATCCGCAACTGTACGCTGGATCCCGGGGGCGAGCAGCTGCGGCCGGTGCCGACGCAGTGTCAGGCCATACCCTACGTCCAGTTGGAACTGACGGGCTACGTCGAAGAACTCATCATCGAGTCTTCTGTGTTGGGCCCGATCCTCGAGAACGTCGCTGGCGCCGACCCGTGCTCGGTTGGCAAGATCATCATTCGAGACTCGGTGATTCACGCCCCAGACATGGGTGAAATCGCTGCAATCACCACTGCATTTGGTGAGGTACACATCGAGCGCTGCACGATTGTAGGCGACATCGTTGCAAACCGGTTGTACGTGAGCGACAGCATCATCTTGGGGTCTGGGACCATTGCCGACCGCCAGCATGGTTGTTTTCGCTTCAGCGCTGCGGTAGAGGGAAACTGGCCGCGGCCCTTCGAGTCTCACTTCTACACTCAGTTCTCTGCGGGTTGGTTCGACTCGATCCGGTTCGGCGACCCCGACTACGCTCGCTTATCGCAGGCGGCGCCAGTCGAGCTGAAAACAGGCGCCGAGAACCACTGTGAAATGGGCGCCTGCAACAAGCTGCTCGAACAAATCAAGCGTGCTGACCTACAGGCCAAGCTCGAAGAGTTCATGCCCTACGATCTAATTGAACAGTTCGTCAACGACAACTGATCTTCGACCCCAGACCCAAGCGACAACTTCATGGCCAACCTCGATATCACGCGCCAACTTCTGCAGCGCAAGAAGCACTACGCTGGCGTCCGCATGCAGCAGGGGCGGAGCCTGCTCGACTCGGACTGGAACGAGGACGCGCTGCTCGTGGCGGAGGATCTCCGTCAGACCCTCATGGAGTTGGTTGGCATTCAAGGCAGCACGAACAACGGCTTCGCGGTGACGGATGTCGTTGTCACGGAAGGCTCGATCTGGGAGCCGGACACGTATGACTTCACCTTGAATCCCGGTAGCATCTTCGTCGGTGGGTGTCGCCTGCAGCTCGACCAGGCCGAGAGCTTGGCCACGCAGTCGGATTGGTTGCGGCGCAGCGTTGAGGTGACGGCGCCAGCGCGCCCCGGGATCACGCACTTGCTGCCGCTTCCGCTGGCGCAGCTCCAGCACCTCACCCCGGCACAGATCCAAAAATTGCCTCCGGTGCGGCGCCATGATCTCGTGTTGCTCGAGACGTGGGAGCAGCCGGTCACGGTTGTCGAGGACTCCGAGCTACGTGAGCGTGCGCTGAGCGGCCCGGACAGCGCAGCCCGGATTCGTCGGATGCGTCGCGTCCACGTGATCAGCGACATCGGGACTGACAACCCCATGGAGGGGCTGGCTGCGTTCGCAACTGAGCTTGGGAACGATGGCTATGTCACGTTCGAAGACAACAACAACGAGCTATTTCCGACCGCGCGCCTCACGGTGACGCCCGTGGCCGAGACGGGCGACCTGCCCTGCGGACCGCAGCCGCCAAGCGGCTACCTTGGTCACGAGGACCAGGCGATCCGCGTGGAGATGCGCGGTGATACCAGCATCACATGGGGTTTTGGTTCTGCCGCACCGCTGTATCGGGTGAAGCTCGGCGTTGACCTCAAGACCATCACATTCCTGAATCAACCAAGGGACGCCAGGCTTGCGCCGCGGGCGGATCAAATCGTCGAGATCATCCCGTGGGGAGCGAAGCTATGCAATGACGAGAAGGTCGCCGAGCTCACCGGGCAGCTGTTTCAAGTGGCCAAGGGCTACAATTCCGCAAGCCGTGAGCTCGAGCTCGGGTCGCTCGCGCCGCAAGAGTGGGTTGACTGGCTGAACGCGAATCCTCAGCACTGGAACAGCGAGGACCCCTCCAGCGGGTACTTCTACCTGCGCCTGTGGGACCGCGGCTCGGATACCAGCAGCGGCACGACGATCGACCTCGCCAACGGACCGGTCGAGCTGGGGCATACCGGGCTGCAGGTCAGGTTGAGCGGAAAAGGTCGGCCCGGCGACTATTGGGTTGTGCCTGCCCGTCGGGCGACGCCGAACAACGTCGTGCCGTGGCAGCTGATGGACAACGACGCCCCTGTCGGGCCGCGCCGCTTCTTTGCGCCCCTGGCGATCATCGAGTGGGAGGCGCCACTGGAGTTCATGGGCCTCCACGACGCGCTCGTGGCCATGACGAGCGTTACGGGTATTGCCGTTCAGTACAACAACGGCCCACCCCTTGGCGGCGGCGCTCTATACCCGGTATGGCGGCATCCCGTTGCGCGTGTCATCGACGGCCGCTGCAAGCTCCAGCGATTGTGTGTGAGCGGTTGCTGCACGATCACCGTTGGCGACGGCGAAGAGAGCAACGGAATGGTCAACAGCCTGCAAGAAGCGCTTGACCTGCTGCCAAGCACAGGCGGAAAGATCTGCCTGCTGCCCGGGCTTCATGACGGCGAGGTCGAACTCGATGGGGTGACCGGCGTGACCATCGCGGGCTGCGGGCCGCTCTCCAAGTTGCAAAACGTCAACCTCGAGGACCTGGGGTCGGAGATCACGACAAAGGGCGCCGCCGTTGTCACTTTGACGGACTGCCAAGACATCACGTTGAAGAACTTCTCAGTCGTAGCGAATCGCGCGAGCGGCGTTGAGATTCGTGGCGTCAACGATGAGTGCAAGCGAATCCGAATTGAGGGTCTCGAGTTCACCCAGGATGGCGCCTACACACTCGCACCCAACACCTTCGCCTTGCCGCAGCCGGCGGTCCTGGCCCTTGGCGGCGAAGACCTCACGGTCGTGAACTGTCGAGTCCAGGTCGAGGACAAGCTAAGCTACACGGGCGCGCTGGTCCTTGGTGGGATAAAACTGCGGATCCATGACAACTGGGTCCAGGCCGGGGCGTTCAACACGGGCGCGGTGGCGGACGCCATGGGCGGAATTCATGTGCTCAGCCAGTCCGTAGATGTGGAGGTGGCCCGCAACGTCGTCCATGGGGGCTGGGGGTTTGGGGTCGCGCTTGGTCACGCACTAGGTTGGGTAGCAGCACCAGGGGCGTCGCAGACGATCGCAATGTCCGATATCTGGACGGCCGCCGAACGTGGCCTTGGCGAGCCAGTCTCCAGCTTGTTCGAGTACCCGCCGGTGACCGGTGCCCCGCTGGGCGACCCGGGCATGGGAAAGCTGTGGACTCCGGCCGGGCATCTGGTTGACGTTCGCCTTGACCGAAACCGCATCAGCGCAATGGGCCTTTCGGGGATCTCGACTGGCATGATGCGCTTTAGCCACATCATGCTCTCGGGCGGCGATGTTCCTGCGTTCATCGTTGTAGCGAAGCTGCTGATCACCAACAATCATATTCATCGCAACCTCCAAATCACGAGCATCGATTCCGACATCTTCGCGCCCCGTGGGGAGGGCTGCTGCGATCTGGGGCTCGGCGGGCTTACCATTTCCGCTGGGATCGACTGCACGGTGGCACAGAACCGAATTGTGAATAATGGCGCCGACCACAGCACCCCAAGCTGTGGCCTGGGATTTGTCGCGATGCAGAATCTTGTGGTCGTCGACAACTACGTGGTCGACAATGGCCTGGAAGCGTCTGGGTCTGTACCCGAGGGGTTCCGCGGCGGAATCGCAATCCAAGAAGTCACGGCCTTGCGTGGCGACACCTACTACGACACGATTCACTTCAATATCACGGTTCCGCAGCCAAGCTTCACGGTTGGCACCGGCAGCGTGGCCCTGAAGGTGCACAAGAACGAAGTCGCGCATCGCACAGGCAAGGCGCTGTGGGTCCGCGGTGCGTTCAACGATGTTCAGGTGACGGAGAACAGCTTCACGTCGAAGGGCGACACCGCGGACAACGCGTTGATCGATAATTCGGTCCTACGCTACGGCTCGATGGAGCATGGCATGGGCGGGGCCTGTGTCCAGATTATTGGATTGTCGCCAGCATCCGAGGTCGCCTGGACCGGGACCACCCTCCCGACGATGCACATGGTGGATCCAGGCCAGGGGCCAGTGATGGGCGGAACCATTAGCTTCTGCGACAATCGGGGTCTCCTCGACTGGACCGTCGCCGGTGGGCATGCCGCTGCCTACTTGCTCTCCTCTCTTGATTCGGTCGTGGTCAGCAACAACTTCCTCGAGGTCGACACCCATCAACTCGCCGAAGAGTTCGACGAAGACTTCGTCAACGACGTCATGGCCGCGCCGGCAGGCTACAGCTTTGTCGTGACAAACTGCTACGTGGGGGCCGCGTGCAGCGTTCAGGTGCGGGCGAACCGATTTCGAGAGGGTTTGCGCGACGCGCTCTTGTCCGTTCTCGCTGGACCCGCGGTTGCTCCCACCGATGCCACCGTGACGGAGCTGCGCGAGGCCTCGCTCATCACCTCGTGTGTTGGCGACCACTGCGGAACAAGCTTCTCCACACCCCCGACGGCTGCGGTTGTCGTCAACAACGTCTTCATCAACCGGCTGAATAGTACCTACTGTGTCTACACGACGCACAACCACGAACAGCTGGGCTCCCTCCACATCGTTGGCGTAACGGCCTGAGCCGTCAAGAAATACAGGAACAGCCATGGCGACCCAAGATATCTCCCGTTTTCTTCTGCAACCGAAGAAGCACTACTCGAGCGTGCACCTGCAGCAAGGCCGCGTCATCGTTGACAGCGACTGGAACGAGCGCGCTGGGATCGTGGCCGAAGACTTTCGGCAGTCCGTGCTCGATATTGCTTGCTCGAAGGGCACGCCCAATGATGGCTTTCGCCTCACGACAGACGGCGCTAGCGTGAGCGTTGCGATGCCGCTGGTAGCGAACCACCTGACCTACGACTTTCAGGTTGGGGATGGCAGCTACTACATTGGCGGGCTGCGTCTTGCGGTTGATCTCAACGCAGGATATGAGACGTTTCTGGGCCAGACCGACTGGCTGCAGGTAGACAGCCTCACCGCCAACATGCCCGATGAATTCGGCGAAGCCGACCGTGTCGATCTCGTGTACGTCTACGCGTGGGAGCAGCCGGTGACCGCGATCGAAGACAGCGAGCTACGCGAGGTCGCCCTTGGTGGCCGCGATACCTCGGTGCGGATCAAGCGAATGCGCCGGTTCATGGTCAGGCCAGATGTGGGTAGCGCGGATTGTGACGTCGCGTTCCCGTTGCTGATCACGGATCTGGAGGACGGTGGCAAGGCAAGCTATGACGCGGCCACAGGGGAACTGCGCAGCAGCGCCCTACTCACGGTAACCACGAACAGCTCGAGCGACGACGAGGACCTGTGCGCCGATCCGGTCACGGCGGGCTACGTTGGCGCGCAGAACCAGACCATTCGGGTCGAGCTGCGCGACGATGGCGACGTGAGCGGCTTTGTGTGGGGATTTGACAACGCGTCGCCGCTATATCGGGTGAAGGTGAATGGCGATCGCGTGACCGTGAGCTTCTTGACGGAGCCGGCCGACGCGGCCGCGTTGCCGCGCGCTGGGCAGGTCGTGGAGATCTTGCAGTGGGGCGCGAAGCTCCCCAACGACGAGAAAGTGGCGGAGGCCGAGGGCTTCTTGACCACGGTGGCGACGAGCTACGACCCGCAGACCAAGGAGCTGACGCTGAGCGATCAGATCACCGATGGCTGGTTGGAGTGGTTGGCCGAGCACGAGGTGCACTGGAGCGACCGCGACGCGATTGGTGAGCAGGACTATCTGTACCTGCGCGTGTGGGATCGCGGCGGGGACGTCACCAGTACGCCGATCATCGAATGTGGCGTTGATGACCCGCAGCCGCTTGGAAACATTGGACTCACGGTCACGCTGAACGCGGTGGGCAAGCCGGGCGACTACTGGATCATCGCTGCGCGGCCCTCCACCCCTGACGTGGTGACACCCTGGGATCTCGACGACACGGTCTCCGGCGGGGTCGCGCCCCATGGGCCGCGGCGCTTCTTTGCGCCCTTGGCCACAGTGTCTTGGGACACAGAGCCGGACCCGTCCGAGGCGACCGTTCACGACTGCCGCACGCGCTTGCGGCGGCTGTGCGAAGGGGGGTGTTGCACGGTCACCGTGGGTGACGGGAAGACCAGTCACGGGCAGGTGAGCTCCTTGCAGGACGCGGTGGACATGGTCCAAGCTGGCGGGAAGATCTGTATTCTGCCCGGGGAATACGAGGACCACGCGAACCTCACGGGCTGTGCGAATGTGACGATCGAGGGCTGCGGGCCTCGAACGATTATCCGCAACCCAGCGCCGACCACCGACAATCTAGACTTCACGGTGTTCGAGCCACCCGTGTTCAAAATTGATGACTGTACCGGGGTTGTGATCAAGGATCTCACGATCATCGCGTACTCGTCCGTGGGCGTCGAGATCGTCGATGGTGAGGGCGCGGGCGAGTGCAAGCAGATCAGTCTCGAGAACCTGACGATCGTTGCCGACGGCAACTACTTTCAGAACGGGGCCGGTGTCACCAACTGGCGGCTGCCCGCGCCCGCGATCACCGTGGCAGCCGCGACCGAGGTCGAGATTGTGAATTGCGACATCTCGAACAGCGGCGCGGTCGGCTTCAGCTACTTGGTAGTGCTCGGCGGCGACACGATGAGCATGCGTGGCTGCTCGGTCACTGTGCCGGCGGATGCCGAGGCGGGTGGGGCACTCGGCGGCGTGAACATT
>NZ_JMCC02000180.1 GCF_000737335.2 Enhygromyxa salina
CTACGGGGCCGACGAGCCGGGCGGGAACCTGCATGATCTTCGCAGCGTCACGCTTGCGCCGATCACTGGCACAGCCGATGTTCGGACGGACACCCAGAGAGCAGGACTCGTGCGAGATGACTACCTCAACACAACTCACAGCCCCAACGCCTCCACCAAATGCGCGGTTCCGGATCACGCTGCTCGTCGTGACCTTTATCGCTATGGCAATGTGCAGCGCCCCCGCGGGTGCGACATCGTGCCCGTTCGGTGAGTTGGTCTACCTAGTTGATCCAGTGGTCTCGGTGATCGGCGGCCCTGGTGACGCAGTGCAGGAACAAGAACGCTGGGAGAGCTGGGTTCCCGTTATCGAGGGAACCCAGTTGATGAGCATCGGCGAGCAGGGCTTCGAACTCGAGAGTGGGGAATAGCGATGATCGATCGAATCACAATCAGTCTGGCTCTCGCGCTCGTGCTTGCGTTGGGTGCCGCTCAACTTGGCAGTTGTATCGGACGCTGTGATGACTCGGAGACGCTCGAGCCGCTCGAGTCGGCCGAGTATGTGATAATTAATCGCCGCGGCCCGCTCAGGCCGGGCTACGAAGACCTGGTCGGCGCCCAACTCATCATCGACCGAGACGCCGAGACCTCCATCATTCGCTACACGCGCGACGGAACCACCTACGAAGTGCGACACGCATTGGATGCGCCGTGCCCCGCACGATCGCGCGGGGCGGACGGTCCCTGACCTCGTTGATGCGATTGAAGGCAGGTCGCGGCGATCGCTGTTGGTGTGCTGAAGCCGGCTCACTCGCCTCGGCTGCATCGCCGACGGTAAAACAGGGCCGGGAGAACCAGCAACAGCGCGGCCGGGCTGGCGCGACGGTGAACCCTACACTCACACCCGTCGCCGCCCAGCTCACTGCCGCCTAGATCATCACTGCCGCCGGTCTCGGACGTGGCGCCGCCCGTGTCGCCAGCAGGCTCGACAGCGCAGCTCGCATCGCAGCCATCTCCATTGATCACGTTGCCGTCATCGCACTGCTCGCCGCCTTGCACGACTTCGTTTCCGCAGACCACGGACCGACGGCTCAGCCCAAACCAGTGAGGCGTTGCGCCGAGCCGCGACGATGCACCCATCGCCACAGGCCAGTCATCGCCGTTGATCAGCGGCAAGGGGACCGGCGCTGGTGCTGGGACGGCATCGGGGGTGAGCAGGGCATAGCGTCTGTGCCCCGCGGTCCCGCGGACCTCGGACTCGGATCGATTGGCCAGCGCCATCTTCCCACGGGCCGGAACATCTGACTCGACTGGGCTAGGAGCGATCGAGAGGGTCCCCGCAGCATCGACGAGCAGCTCGAGATAGCCCAGGTCTGGGCCCGCGAAGGTCTCGGTGCTGTAGGGCAGCAGGCAGATTGACAGGTCGAGATCGCCGGTACAGGTGCCGCTGCCAAGATCAAACACGCGGAAGTCGAGCTCCACCTCGTCCACGGGGTCCCCAGCGGTGTCGAAGGTGGTGACGATCGGAAAGTCCAAGGACGAGTTGTGGGTCGTGGCCGCCACGAAGTAGTCCGTGGTGGCGTAAGCCGCCCCGTAGCGCCTCGCGCCGGGACTTGGGCTGTCTTGTCCGTAGCTCCAGGTCATCCCCTGAACATCCCGAACGGCCCAACGGCGGACAACCTGCAGGGAGTCGGGCTGCTCTGCTGACGCCCACAACACAAACACCGTGTCGACTCCCAGAGCGAGCGCGGGGTTGCCCCACGTGAGCCCGCTAGCGCCGGGATCAATGACCTCCGGTCCCGTGAACCCTGCGCCGCTGTCCTCGTACAGCACGACGCGATGAGCGGTGTCCACCGCGGCAAAGTAGGCCGAGCCCCCCGCTACGGCCACCGAAGACGGTGACGGTGTGCGGATGGATTCGGCGCCAACGATTGAAACGAGGTCCGACTCGAGCGGCGCCTGCGGAAAGATGATGTCATCCCAGAACACGAGCTCGGTCGAGCGGTGCGGGTATAGTGCGCTCAGGCCGTCAATGTCGTCGCGTCGCCACTCTCGGTAGGCGCCGTTGTTGGCTCCGAGCACCGAGTTCATCGTCCCCGCGTTGCCGCTGGGGTTGTTTCCGAACAAGGCGCCAGGCGGGCATTCGGGCTGGGGGTCGTCTGCGTGGCGGAGGCCAAAAGCGTGGCCCATCTCGTGGAGAAAGGCCGTGAACGTGTCCGCTCCTGAATCGAGATGGTGGATGCTGACCCCAAACCCGGTGCCGGCCGGACACTGAGGTGCAAGCGAGACTCTGACCTTGGGATCCATCATGCCGGAGGGATCCATACATGCCACGGCGTTGGCTGACGAGCACCTATTCGCCATGCAGGAGAAACTATCCACTGTGATCCCCTTCGGCCGGTCCATGAACGCGTCGATGCCCATCTTATCGTAGTAGATGTCTTCGGTTGTATACCCCGCAAAACGCAGGCGGGGCCCCACTGCGACCTCATTGTGCCGCGAGATCGTCTCGAGGACGAATCGTTCAACCTCGTCCACGTCTAGCCCGCTATACTCGATCGTCGTTGTCGTACCGATGCTGATGTACACGGGAATGACAAAATCAGGAAAGGCCGATTTCCAGAGCTGCGCGAAGCCTGGGCGGGCGCAGTATGCATGCAACGTCGCGGGGCCCAGTGCGACGCTCAGCGCAAGCGCGAGCGGACCACTGATGCGAAGAATGCGGCGCTTCATCGGGACACCGCGCAGACCTCAGCCACCTTTTGGCCTCCCACCGGAAGGACACTCGCGGTGTACAGATAGCTCCCAGCCGTGACGACCGAGAGCACCTCACCAGCGCCTCGGGTTAGCTCCCAGCCGGCCTCGCCACTCCCGATGTCCGGGAAATACCAGATCTTCTCGACCAGAGCGCTGCCGTCGAACTCCGCGCCAACCAGATAGGTATCTCCAGCGCTCCCGAGCGCCACATCGTGGACCAATGAGATGGCCGCGCCGCTGGGGGCAGGGGCGATCTGCGAAGTATCGCTGGTAATCGACCAAGCGTAGCCGACGCCTGCTATGTCGATGTAGGCGTTGCCGCCAGCCACCGTTCGTGACGCCGAGGTGGCGATTGCGGACAACACCCAAGATTGGTCGCCGCCCTCCGAAATTATCTGATTGGTCACCTCTGCTCTGTCGGGGCTGTAAGTCCGTACGAAGGAGTGGAAGATCGGAGCATGGTGGAGTTCGGAAGTCAGGTCTGTCCGGGACCTCCCCACGACCATGATCGAACCATCGGCGTGCTCCACCACGTCCGTCGCGTCTTCTTCGATGCCCAAGATCGAGAACCGGTCCTCCCAGACGATCTGCAGGGCGCCGTTCAGCTGGGCGACCCATCCGAGTTTCCCCACGGCGCCGACGACGATGGGGCCGTTGGCGCCATAAAACACGGACAATGCTATCGTGCCATCGGGGTCTGAGTAGGTCTGGCTGGAAAACGTGCCCGACTCGGACCGCGTCCCCACCCACGCAGAACCGGGCAGTTCTGGTTGCTCGAGGTACCCCACAAAGATCGCGTCGCCATTGGGAGATACCGCGATACCCCCGACTGACACCTCAGCGTCGCCATCGACAGGCACGAGTTCGTTGGAAGCTGACGAACCATCAAACTCCACGTCCATCACCCACGACTTGAATGTCGTAGAAGGGTCGTTGGACAGACCCCCCCAGCCGGCCACGAGTACTCCGTCAGGCCCTACGGCCACCCCGGCTGACATGCCATCCGCCCCACCCGGGTGGGCATACTCGACACACCACCGAACGACCCCGGACTTTAGACAATCGACATTGCAGCCGTCCCCATCAATTGAGTTTGCGTCGTCGCACTCCTCCGTTGCCTCGACGAGACCGTTTCCGCAGACAGCGTCTGCGTCGTCGTCATTGGCATCGGCGTCCGAGTCGCCGCCGATCGCCCCGGACCCGCAGCCAGCCACGGCCAGGGCGAGCGAGATGACTCCGACACCCGTTCTTCTGCTCATGCGAAGATGGTCCCAGGTCGGTTTCTCCGGGTCAAGCGACAACGCTGCGCAGCCGTCGAGAGCACGGCGCCAACAACGGCGCCGCATCGTCTCGCGGTCCAGCACCAGCCGGGTCGCGCGAGCGCGAGGGGACCAGCGATGCAAAGAATGCGGCGACTCATCGGGACACCGCGCACACTTCAGCGACCTCCTCGTCGCCCACCGGGACGACGCTCCCGATGTAGAGATAGCTCCCAGCTGTGACGACGGACAACACCTCGCCAGCACCTCGAGTCAGCTCCCAGCCGGCCGCGCCGCTTCCGAGGTCTGGAAAGTGCCAGATCTTCTGGACGATGGCGATGGCGCTGGCGTCGAGCTCCCAGCCAACCAAATAGGTATCACCGCCGGCCCCGAGCGCCACATCGTGGACACCGGACATGTCCGCGTTGCTGAGGGCAGGAGCGAGCTGCGAGGTATTGCTGGTGATTGTCCAGGCGTAGCCGGTGCCGCCTACGTCGACGTAGGCGTAGCCGCCAGCCACCGTTCGTGACGCCGAGGTGGCGACGGCGGACAACACCCAGGATTGGCCGCTGTCCTCCGAAATTATCTGAGTGGTCACCTCTGCCCTGTCGGGGCTGTAAGTCCGTACGAAGGAGTGGAAGATCGGAGAAACGATGTCGTCGACTTCGTCGAGATCTGTCAGAGACCTCCCCACGACGGCGATCGATCCATCAGCCTGCTCCGCCACGTCCGTCGCGTCTTCCTCGAGGCCCAGGATCGAGAACTGGTCCTCCCAGACGATCTGCAGGGCGTCGTTCAGCTGGGCGACCCATCCGAGTTTCCCCACGGCGCCAACGACGATGGGGCCTTTGGCGCCATAGAACACAGAGAATGCTATCGTGCCAGCGCGGTCTGCATAGGTCTGGGCCGAGATCGTGCCTGACGCGGACCGCGTCCCCAGCCACACCGCTCCGGGCTTTCCGGTTTGCTCGAGGTATCCCACGAGGATCGCGTCGCCGTCGGGCGACACCCCGATATCCCCGATTGACAGCTCAGCGTTGCCACTGACAGGCACGAGAACGTGGGACGCTGACGAGCCATCGAATTCCACGTCCATCACCCACGACTTGAATGGATCAGGGCTGTTGGACAGCCTCCCCCTGCCGGCCGCAAGTATTCCGTCAGGCCCCACGGCTACGTTCACCGACATGCCATCCGCCCCACCCGGGTGGGCATACTCGACACACCACCGAACGACCCCGGACTTTAGACAATCGACATTGCAGCCGTCCCCATCAATTGAGTTTGCGTCGTCGCACTCCTCCGCTGCCTCGACGACACCGTTTCCGCAGACGGCGTCAGCGTCGTCGTCATTGGCATCGGCGTCCGAGCCGCCGCCGATCGCCCCCGACCCGCAGCCGGCCACGGCCAGGGCGAGCGAGATGACTCCGACACCCGTTCTTCCACTCATGCGAAGATGGTCCCAGGTCGGTTTCTCCGGGTCAAGCGACAACGCTGCGCAGCCGTCGAGAGCACGGCGCCAACAACGGCGCCGCATCGTCTCGCGGTCCAGCACCAGCCGGGCGGGTGTGGACCAATTGTTATCACCTGTACCCCGCGCACGCGGCCTTTGGTGGCTACAAGCAGTCCGGCGTAGGCCGCGAGAATCACAAGATGATGCTCGCGCACTACCAGAACGTCAAAAACCTGTTGGTGAGCTACGACGAGAACCCGATGGGGTTCTTCTAGGCCATGGGTCTCTCGCGCGTGAGCGTGACGCCGGCCGCCGCACAGTGGTTGGCGCGGCTGCAAGCCGACCATGGGCCGCTGCTGCTGCACCAAAGCGGTGGCTGCTGTGATGGCAGCGCGCCGATGTGCTACCCGCTCGGTGACTTCCTGATCGGTCAGCGCGACGTGCTGCTTGGTCATGTGTGCGGGAGCGCCTGGTATATCGGCGGTAAGCAGTATGAGCTGTGGAAGCACACCCACCTGACCCTCGACGTCGTCGAGGGTCGCGGCTCAGGCTTCTCGCTCGAGGCCCCACGTGGGATTCGCTTTGTGATCAGCTCCCGGCTGTTCAGCGAGGCGGAGGTCCAGGGACTCGACGAGCCTGCTCGCGGTCCACAGCCGAGCGACGGGTAGTCGTGAGGATGTAGCTGGCCCGCCAGTGAGCCACCCACGGGTGGCCCGCTGGCGGGCGACTGTCCCGCTCACGGGCGCGAGCGGACCACCAACCCAAAGAATGCGGCGCTTCATCGGGACACCGCGCACACTTCAGCTACCTTCTCGTCGCCCACCGGGACGACGCTCCCGATGTAGAGATAGCTCCCAGCCGCGACGACGGACAACACCTCGCCAGAGCGAGGGCCACATCCTCGGCACCGCGGGCATGGGCGCCGACCCGGCCACCAGCGTCGTCAATGGTGACAAGCTGCATCACAGCTTGCGCAACCTCTACGTGCGCGGCGGCAGCAGCTTCACCATGGGCTCGACGGCCAACCCCTCGCTCACGATCGCCGCCGTGTCGCTGCGCTCGGCCCGGCGGGGGGTTGGCCCCAGGCGCTGATATAGTATCAATAGTCATGGACGCCTCCAAGCTCGCGGAGATTTTGTCGGATCGAGACACGACCCAGCGCGAACAACTCGAGTATCTGAGCGGCCACTGGACCAGCCTGTTTGCGCGCATGTCCAACGACGAGCTGCTCGTGTGCCTTCGGATCGTGCGCAAGCACTTCAAGTCGAAGAAGCTGATCACCCGGCGGGACCAGCTGATCGGCGGGTGGCGTCGCGATGGACTCGACGGCGCCGCGCCGCTGCCCAAGCCCCGTCCAGTCGAGCCGCCGGCCGACCCCCAGGCACAGCTCGCCGTCGACCCCGAGTCCCACCGCCACCCCGGGCTCGAGGCCAAGGTCGCCGCGAACCCCACCAGCGACTCGGCCTATCTCGTCTATCGTGACTGGCTCGAGACCCGGGGCCAGGTCGAAGAGGGTCGGGTGCTCATGGGCCCGCTCGCCGATTGTGAAGACATGCTCACAGAGGTCGAGTGGCGCTGCGGTTTCATCCGCAGCTGCACCGTCAAGTACACGATGGCGCGCTACGACGGCGACCTCCCTGATCTGTCGATCGAGCAGGTGCTCGCGTGGCTGCTCGACGATCCGGGCCCGGGCCGCCTCGTGAAGCACCTCGTGATCGGCCTCGCGCGCCACGACGCCAACAACTACGGCGGCGCGTGCGAGGTGATCGGACGCCACCCGCGGCCGCTGCTGCGCGAGCTGTCGATCGGCCAGTTCAACAGCGACGAGTGCGAGCTCAACTGGAGTACGATCGGCGACGCGTCGAGCATCTGGTCGGCGCTGAAGCAGCTGCGCAAGCTGTTGCTGCGCGCGGGGTCCATGGAGCTGGGCGGTATCTACCTGCCCGAGCTGCGCGAGCTCGAGACCGTGACGGGTGGCATGTCGGACGCCGCGTTGTTGGCGATCACCAGGGCGACCTGGCCCCAGCTCGAGCGGCTCTCCCTGCAGATCGGCGCGAGCCATCAGGGCGCGGCGACCGACGTCGCCCTGCTCGACCCCTTGCTCGAGGGGCGTGGTTTTCCGCGGCTCGGCGAGCTGGGTGTGACCAATTGTGAATTCACCGACGCGGTGTGTGATCGCCTGGCCGACGCGCCAATCCTCGCGCAGCTGCACACCCTCGATCTCTCGATGGGTACCATGACCATGAGGGGCGTCGAGTCGCTGGTCGAGATCGAGCGGCGGGGTGGCTTCACCAAGCTCGAGCGGTTGATCGTCGAAGACAACTATCTGCCCGCCGCGGCCGCCGTGCGCCTGGAGTCGATGGCGACACACGTCGTGTTTGGAGATCAGCGCGAGAGCTCCGGGCGATACTATGCGTCGGCGTACGAGTGAGCGTCGGCGCTCCAGGTGGCTGGCGGGGTGCATCCACGTCGCCAGCGACCCGGACAGCGATTTGCGAGACGCGGAGCCCTTCGCGGGGGTAGGCTCGGGCCATGCACCGGACCGCCTTCACACTGCTCACGCTGGTTCTCATCGCCATCCCGTTGACGGCTGACGCAGAGTATCGCTACCTCTGTACATCGGTGCCAGGGGCTTGCGAGTACACACCCGCCAACGTCCCGAAGTTGGTCGCCGACGTCTGCTACAACCCCGCTAACAATGCGGCCAAGGTGAAGGGGACGCCGCCATGTCCGACGGGGACCAGCGCGTTCACGGTTATTTATGGGGAGGTTCTGGATCCCGCGACGGGGGACGTGGCCGCGTATGCGCCGCTCGATGACGCGTGCGGGGCGGGGTTCTGTGTCGACTATGTCCCGCACGACGACCCGCAAGAATACCCGATGTGTTGTGAAAGCGGTGGGCCTTGTTGGCCCGGCTCCGGTTGCGGGGGCGTGCTCTATTGGTGCCATGACGGTGTTTGCAACGAAGACGGCACCGTCACTTGCTTCAATGCAGAATTGTTCTGAATGGCGCTAGCCACCGCATAGCCCCGTTTTCGGGCGTATTGTTCGAGATCATGGTCGTCGGCGTCACGAGCAAAGAGAGCCATGAGTTGCCACGTCAACGCGGCGTCTTCGTACATGACCTGTCGCTCGAGCTCGGCCGCAACTACGCCGCTCGCCAAAGCAAGCTCGCGAGACGATCCCGCCTCGAGCGTTGCACGCTTCGCCGACTCGAGCCGCCGCAGCGCGCCGTCCACGTCGCCGGCTCGGGCAGCATGAATGGCGAGTTGGCCTGAGCAAGTAGCGAGCGTGCCGCGGGTGAACTCGACCCCGCCCGCGCCACGCCTCGGCATCAACTGCGTGATCACCCCCCCAACCAGTACGACCGCAACACCGAGCACGAGCGCATCCCGCCACGTTCGCCGCCGCTGCCGGGACCCGATCGCCGTCATCAACGCCTCCATGCTAGGAAAGCGGTCCGCCGGGTTCGGCGACAACCCCCGCCGTAGCGCCCGCTCCACGCGACGCCCTCCGCGTGGCGCCCCCACGGCACCAGCGAGGATCGCCCGCACCCGATCCTCGATGCTGGTCGCCGCCGTGCAGGCCCCAAACGGGTTGACGCCGCTCAGCGCGTCCCA
>NZ_JMCC02000181.1 GCF_000737335.2 Enhygromyxa salina
TTCGATCCGGGTTATGCACGGCACTGAGGCCCAATGGCAGTGTCGCAGCTCCTAGAGCGCCAATCAGTTTGAATTCACGACGCCAGGCACATCTGGGACCGCCCCTGCCGTTGTCGGTCGGCGCTCGCAGTATGCCGGATACAGCTTCGGCCTCCCTCCTAGGCAGGAACGGCCCCAGACGCACCTGACGCCGCGACTCCAAACTGATCGGCGCTCTAGCAGTACGCCCGGTACAGCGTCGTCGCCGCTCCTCGCCCTTGGGCCTCAGCTCCGCACCTAACCCGGCACGAACTCAGGGTGTGCGGCACTAGTTCCTGACGCCCCTGGCTTTGTCGCTCGTCAGTCGAGTGTGCCCGGGTCATGCCGTGCCGGGAATCCGGCGCCTGTCAGTCGTAGCATTTGGCGACACCCGTCGAGCTGCATTGAGCCGCGGTGGGGGCAAAATAGGTCGATCGGTGGCGTCAGTCGACTGCAACTAGCGCCGCAGTCGAATCGGTGTACTGAATGCGGTGCAAACGCAGTCTCGCTTCTCGTCTCGCGTTCGTGTATGCATTGAGTGCATTCACGGTGAGCCGACTCGCACCGTTGCCACCCACGTTTCAGTGTACCAATTCAGCCAGTGGTGATTACTATACCCTGCCCGTCAACGCGGCCCTGCTGTGTCCGTGATTTGCGTCCCGAGTCGTTGGATCTCCCTCAAATCCCAAATTGCGCCACAGGCGCAGTCTAGCGAGTACCGATGCCAAAGCCGACCTTCCTCAATCTCCCCGACGAGAAGCGCAAACGAATCACCGAACTCGCGCTCGACGAGTTTTCGACATACCCGTATCGCCAGGCGTCGCTGTCACGAATCGTCTCGCGTGCGGGAATCGCCAAAGGGAGCATGTACCAATACTTCGAGAACAAGCTCGACTTGTATCGGTGGTTGGTGACGGACGAGCTCGAGGCCCGACGCGCGCAGTGGCTGGAGAACGACTCGCGTCGGCACGCGCAGGAGCTGGACGCCGAGGCGTCGGGACCCCGCGAGGTGCTTGGACTGTTCGCGGGGCTCGAGCGGCTGGTGATGACGCGGATCGGCTTCATGCTCGCGCACCCGCGGCTCGCTCGCCTGGCCGCCAGCGCGATGGAGCCCTCCGCCGACGCGGAGCTCCGCGAGCTGCATGGCTCGTTGTGGCGCGAGCAGCTCGACGACCTGGCCACGCGCCTGAGCGAGGCACGCCAGACCGGTGAGGTCCGCCAGAACATCGATCCGCGCACCGCCGCACACTTGATCGACGCGTTGATCCTGCGCGGGACCACCAACGCCGTGCTCGAGCGGATCGGCGTTGACGCTCACGAATTGCTGAGCAAGCCCGACGCGGGAGCCGAGCTCGCCGAGTCCGAGTGGCGCGACCTGGTCCGCGACGCGATGCGGCTGATCCGCGGCGGCATCGAAGCCAGCGCGCCAGTCCAGGCAACGCAAGGATCCAACGGCAGCCACGACGATGACGTCGACACGCGCCTGCGCCCGGTCGCGCGGCCCAACATCGAGTGGCGGGCCAGCCACGACGGCGGCTAGTCCCGAATCAAGCGCTGCGCTCGACTCGGGCCTCTAAAGGGGGGTTCAAAAGCCCCCTCGCTTCGGCGGCCAGCCCCAAGTCATTCACCTTTCCAATTCGGTGCTTGATTTGGGGCGAGTGTGTTCAGCGCGGTCAAGGGCGTCTCGTCCGGTTGCGGACACCTTCGTGGACTGGTTCACCCTGGGCAGCGAAGTGTCTGGACCGTGTGCGGATCGCGTTCGTGGGCCGCGGATAGCTCGCATGAGGGGATCCACCTAGATCAGGGGGGATCCCCTCCTTGTTCGGCTGTGGTGACCCCCGACAATGCCAAGAATGTGTGTCCGGCCAGGATCCCGCCTCGCCGCTGCGCTGGCCGGGTTGTTGGCGGGAGCATCGAGGCTGGCTTGGGCCGGGCCGCCAGCGGCGAGCGAAGCTCCGGCCGAACACGCTCACGCGCCGACCGAGGCGCCGCAGCCAACGAGTGACGGCGAGGACGACGGCGACGGCGACGGCGACGAATACGGGGACGGCGACGACGACGACGACGCCAACACCCGCGAGATCATCGTCAACAGCGACACGCCCGACAACTACGCACGCGACGCCAGCGTCGTCACTCGCCGCCAGATCCAAGAGCGGCTGCCTCGCTCTGCTCCCGACGCGCTGCGCTTCGAACCTGGCGTCTACGTGCAGCAGAGCGCCCACGCCCAGGCGTCACCGTATGTCCGCGGTCTGACCGGACAGCAGACGCTGATCGCGTTTGACGGGATCCGGCTCAACACCTCGACGTTTCGCCAAGGCCCGAACCAGTACTTCTTCACGGTCGACTCGCGGACGATCCAGCGGCTCGAGGTCGTCCGCGGCGCCGCCTCGACGACCTGGGGCTCCGACGCGATCGGCGGGGCGCTGCTGACGACGCCGGTGGATCCGACCCTGGATCGCTCGAAGCGGTGGACGGTGCACCCACGCCTGCTGCTGGCCCACCGCACTGCAGATGGCGAGCTGGGCGGGCGGGCGCAGCTGGATCTGGGCTGGAAGGGCAAGCTCGGCTTCTTCGGTGGCGTCGGGTACCGCGACGTCGGCCAGCTGCGGACCTCGGGCGCGGTCACGGCTCCAGCGACGGGTCAGCCGTGGAAGGAGCCGCGCTTCGCGAGTGACGCGCGGACCCAGCTTGGCACGGGCTTTCGTGAGCTGACCGCCGACGCCCGCGTGGTCTGGCAGATCGACGATCGCTGGCGGCTCAGCGCGGGCTACTACGACTACCGACAAAAAGACGCGCCGCGGACCGACAAGTGCCCGCCCGCCGAGGCGCCCGACGACGAGTGCCTGATCTACCTCGACCAGTTTCGGACCCTCACCTACCTCGCGGCCGACATGACCGATGGGCCCGACGCGGCCGCCCGCGCGCGCGTGAGCGTGAGCTACCAAAATCAGCACGAGCGCACGCAGCTGACCCGCGACAACGGGATCGCCACCATTCCCGGCGGGATCGAGAGCAACGGCCGCGACGACGTACACACCTTGGGTCTGCGCACCAGCGTGTCTTCGGCCGTGCTCCCGCTGGGTGAGCGCGCCGCGTTTGGCGTCGACTATGGCGGCGATCTGTACTTCGACATGATCGAGAGCTTGTCGTGGCTGGTGTTCACCGACGTGTCCCCGGCGGTGACCTCGGTCGCGCCACGCGGTCAGTACATTGACGGGTCGCGCTACCTGACCTCCGGGCTGTGGGCCCAGCCCTACCTGTGGCTTGGCGATCGGGTCCGGTTGCGCGGGGGCGCCCGGGCAGCGTTCGTGTGGGCCAACGCCGACGGCGACGCTGCCAGTGAGACCGTGGGTGTCGACCGGAGCTGGGCGACCGCGGTCGGCAACGCCGGGCTCATGGTCATCGCCGCGCCATGGCTGACGTGGCACTTGGACTTCGACCAAGGCTTTCGCGCGCCCAACCTCGACGATCTGACCAGCCGCCAGCAGGTCGGCCCCGGGTTTCAATTCGAGAACGCGAGCTTGGATCCCGAGCGGGCGCTGTCGCTCGACACCGGCTTTCGCGTTCGTCACAAGCGCGTCGAGGCCAGCTTGTTCGTGTGGCACTCGTTCATTCGCAACCTGATCGGCCGGGCCCCACGCGAGCTCGGCGAGTGCCCGGGCGGCGCCGCCGACAACCCGACCGGTTGCGAGGCATCGCGGACCCGCTTTCAGCTGGTCAACCTCGACGGGTGGGCGCTCCTGCGCGGCGTCGACAGCTCGGTGCGGGTGTTCATCCCGGCCGGCTTCGTGCTCGGCGCGACCTTGTCGTGGGCGTGGGGCGAAGGTCAAAACCCAGTGCCACCACCGATCAGCGCGGGCACCAACAACTACGAGGCGCGGCTGCCCTTGTCGCGGGTTCCCCCGCTCAACGGCACCGTGGAGCTGACGTGGTACTCGAAGGTGGGCGTGTGGCTGGGCTCGGCCCTGCGCTGGGCCGGCACCCAAGATCGGCTGGCGATCGCAGACGTCGCGGACACGCGGATCCCCGACGGCGGCACCCCTGGATTTGCGGTCTGGGATCTTCGCGCAGGCTATCGCTTCGATCCGGTGGTCTTGGTCGGGTTGGTGTTCGAGAACGTGATCGACACGCCGCACCGCTATCACGGGTCGAGCGTCAACGGAGCTGCGCGCTCGCTCAACTTGTCGGTCGAGGTCGGGTTTTGACCAGGGAGCCGCCGGCCCGAACCGCGGGTTTGCCCTCGGTCCTCGACCCGATCTGCTCGGGCTTTCACCCCGTCCATTCGGGCGCAGATCTGGGTAGTCCCCCGATTGTGGCGCGGAGGTGCGCGGGTGTATCCGAGGAGCAGGACGACCCATGACCATCCATCCCCATCGCGCTTTGTGTACATTGACCCTATTCGCCACCCTCGTAGCCTGCCGCGCGGGCGACGATCCGCTCGACGGCGACGCTGGCGACGGCGACGGTGACGTGGCCGCGGGAGACCCCTGCGACCCGGCCGACGACCCGATCGACGAGAGCGCCTGCGGGCCGCTCGACACCGACTACCTGCCCGCCGACAGCGACGCCGACACCTACCCCGCGTGCATCTCGGACGGTGGCGTCTACGAGCTGGTCTCGGATCCGCCTGGCTCGATCGCTCGGATCGAGGCCGCCGAAGAGATCGCGGAGCTGCTGTGGCGCAACGACGCCCCGACCCGAGAGGACTTCACGATGGCGCGCGCCGCCTACGAGTTTGATCAGGGCCTGGGCTCGCGGGTCGAGCGACGCGAGGACCTGCACTACCCCGAGATCCCCGAGGCGGAGTGGGACCCGGGCCTCGATCCCGACAAGCAGTGCGCCAACACCCAGAACGCCGAGAACCACCCCGATCGCTGCGCGGGACCGGTCAAGATCCGGCCGCTGATCAACGACGCCTTCATCGCCGGGATGAGCGGCGAGGGTGATCCCAACGTCCACGCCGCTCGGATCGAAGCCGGCATCGTGTGGTTCTCGTACATCTCGGTCTACAAAGAAGCGTTCACCTGCGTCGCGACCCCGAAGGACTGCGACTCGGCGTGGGCCTACTACGGCGGCGGCGCCCAGGCAGACGGCGATGTGATCGGCTTCGCCAGGTTCGTGCGCGACTACAGCCCCACCGCACACCAGCGGATCTTTGACGGGATCTTGGCGGTTCGTTGTTTCCGGGATCTGTACTCGGCCGACGACTATCCGACCTACGCCGATCTGCCGGCCGAGGGCCAGGCCCTGTTCGACCGCGCGTGGGAGCAGCTCGACGACGCGCTCGCGCGCGGGTTCACGGTCGCGCTGCGTCAGCACTTGCTCGCGCATGACGACGAGCAATGCAGTGAGGCGCTCGAGGCGAATTGGGCGTTCGTGCAGGTCGTGGGTGAGGCGCTCGATCGAGAAGTTCGCGAGCGCGACGCCGACGCGGCCGACGAGCTCGCGACGATCTACGCGCTCAGCGAGCCGAGCACCGCCGACATCGAGCGCGCGGTCGAGCTGCTGGACATGGTCATCCCCTGCGGCTGAGCGCATCTTCGCGGGAAGCCCAGTCGCCGGCCGGAGAGCGCCGGCTCTGGGCGAGCAGGCAACTCGAGACCCAGCTACTCGGCGTCGAGATCGGCGCGGGTCTCGGGCGGCAGCTTGGCGTCCCAGTCCAGGCGCCGCTCGAGGTCGGCGATCAGCGCTTCGCAGCCGGGGAACCCACCAAGCTCGCGGCCCAGGCCCTCGGCCTCGCGCGCGGCGATCAGCGCTTGGTCGAAGCGGCCGAGGTTTCGCAGCACCCGGGCCTTGGCGAACGCGAGCAGCTCGCGGTCGTCGAGCGGCTCGTGCTCGTGTCGCGCGACGAAGGTCTCGATCGTGCGTAGCGCGGCCTCGTGGCTGCCCTGGTTGATCCGGGCCTCGACGAGATCGAGCACGAGGTCGCTGGACATCGCGTCGGCGATCGCCAGCGCCGATGCGTACTCGTCTTCGGCGGCCTCGTGATCGCCCCGCTCGACGTAGTAGTCGCCGGTCGTGCGATGCCACAGGACGAGGGTGCGCTCGTCGCTGGGGTTGGCGCCCTCGAGCAGGTCGCCCGCCTCGGGGAAGCGCTTCATCTTGAGCAACGCGTGCGCTAGCAGCATGCGCACCGGAAAATTTTCGGGCTCGTGCTCGAGCAGCCCACGACAGACCCGCTCGAGCACCGCGTGGCTGCCATCCTCGAACGCCTCGATCGCGGCGCTCCACAGGTCTTTCTTGGTTGCGGCCATGGGGCTCTCTCCAACCGGATCATACAGGCGCTGCGGGCCGGCCTGAAGCGAAAGCGGCAATGCGTCTGATGCGCGAGCCCGTGCGCAGGCATACTCCGCCCGTGACGGCCTTGCTGCGTTGGCTGCGAAAGATCCCGAGCCAGGCGGACCTGCGTCGGCGGGCGTTTGTGTTCGTCTGCGTGCTCGCACTCAGCTTCGTGCCGATGGTGGGGACGCTGGGCTATTTCTCGAGTCTGCTGCTCGCGCCGCTGTTGAGCTGCCTCGCCGTGGTTGCGGGCGTTGACGCGGTGCTGCGTGTTCGGGCTGCGGCTGGCACTGAGCGATCTTCGCTCGGCGCGGGCCAGCTCGCGGACGCCGTGGGGCCGCCCGCGCAACGGCGTGCCACGGACGTTGAAGCGGGGCCGCTGTGGCGGCTGGCGGCCGACGGGGCGCGCGAGCTCGCGTGGTTGCTGGGACTTGCCCTGGGTGTCCTGGTCGTGGGCATGCTGTGGACGACCAACTGCGACCCGATCGGTGGCGCCGCGTACTTCGTGATGGGCCCGGTGTGCTCAGCCGCGCTGGCGTGGCTGGCGGGGGTCGCCGCTGCGCTGTTGCTCGGCCCGCGCAAGCGGTGGGTGCTGCTGCTGGCCGGGTGGACGCCGCTGCTGGGGTCGACGCTGATCGGTGTGTATCGGCTCTACGCCGACCCAGTCGTGTTCGCGTACGATCCCTTCTTCGGGTGGTTCTCGGGGCCGATCTATGACGAGGGTATCGAGATCTCGTCGCGCTATGTGCTGTACCGCGGCTACAACTGGATGGCGGCCGCGGCGGTGTGGCTGGCTCTGGGCGCGAGCCTAGATGAGCAGCTCGGGCTGAGCTGGCGACGCATGCTGGCGAGCGGGCCCAGCCGGCTGCGCTCGGCTGTCGCGGCGGCGCTCGCGATCGCGGCGCTGGTGATCGGGTGGTCGGCCCCGCGCTTGGGTTTTAGCGCGACGACCGAGAGCTTGGGCCGGGTGCTCGCGGCGACCAAGACGACCGAGCACTTCGTGATCCGCTACGCACCGACTTCGATCACCGCCCGCGAGATCGAGATGGTCGCGGCCGAGCACGAGTTTGCGTGGCACCAGCTCGAGCGCCGGCTGGGCTCGGCGCCAAGCCGAAAGGTCCAGAGCTTCATCTTCGTCAACGGCGAGCAGCGCGGGGCGTTGATCGGCGCAAACCGGGTCGAGGTGTCTCCGCCGTGGCGCCAACAGATGTACCTGAGTCATCGGCCGTGGCCGCACGACGTGATGCATCACGAGCTCGCGCACGCGTTCTTGGGTGACTTCGGGGATCCGGTGCTCGGGCTCCCGATCGCGGGGCTGCGCTTCAACGGCGCGCTGGTCGAAGGCGTGCCGACGGCCCTGGCCCCGCGCGCGCACGACAACCTGGGGTTGCACGAGCAGGCCGCGGTGCTCGATCGACTGGAGAAGCGTCCGCCGCTGCAGGAGATCATGGGGGCAGGGTTTTGGGGGGCGGCGGCGAGCCGGGCGTATGCGGCCGCCGGGTCGTTCGTGCTGTGGTTGGCGCAGACCCATGATTGGGCTGCCGTCGCGGAGCTGTATGGCAACGCGGGGGACTTCGAGGCCACGTTTGGAGCGAGCCTCGCCGAGCTCGAGGCGGGGTGGATTGCGTTCTTGCGACAGATTCCGCTGCGCGAGGCGGACATCGAGGCGCAGGCGCAGCGCTATCAACGAAGCTCGGTGTTTCGACGGCCGTGTGCGCACCGGGCCGCGGATCTGGGGCGCGCGGCTGCGGTGGCGCGGGTGCTTGGGCAGGAGGACGAGGCACTCGACACCCAGCGGACGCTGTGTCGGATCGAGCCCGACGAACCGGGTCACTTCTTGCGACTGGCCGACATGCTCGCGGGGTGGGAGCAGTTCGAAGAGGCGGCGATCGTGCTGGATGAGCTCGCCGCGCGCGAGGAGCTGACGGCGACCGTGCGAGCGATCATCGATGAGCAGCGAGGAGACACGGCGCTGGTTGCTGGGCAGTTGGAGGAGGCGGCGGTGCACTACCGGGCTGCGATCGGGTTGGGGTTGAGCGAGGCGAGTCGGCGGCAGCTGCAGATCAAGCTGATGGCGACCGAGGATGCGGAGCTGGCTCCGCTGGTGGTCGCCTACTTTGGGCCGTTTCGCGTGAATGGGGACTCGCGGGCGAACTCGATGCTGCAGCTGTGGACGGCGGCGAAGATCGCCGAAGTGCCGGGGTATGCGGCGGTTGGGGACTACCTGGTTGGGCGGCAGTTCTTGAGCATCGCAGAGCCTGAGCGGGCGGCGGAGGTGCTGGGGCGGGCGGTTGTGGATGAGGGGGGGGTGTTGAGCGTGGAGTTGCGGCGGGCGGCGTTGTTGGGGTTGGTCTCGGCGTTGACGCAGACGAAAGACTGGGCGGGGGCGCGGGCGGTGCTTGGGGGGGTGGAGGCGATTGCGGAGGGGGAGGGGCATCGGATGGAGGTGGGGGAGTGGCGGGAGCGGATCGCGTTCTTCCAGACCTATTTTCCCTGAGGCTCACCCTGCCCGGGCTCACCCCGCGGCGGGGGCTCACCCTGCCCGGGGGCTCACCCTGCCCGAAGGTCCTGTCCGGAGACTGCTGGGCGAGTGCCCAGATGATTGGCAAGGGCCGTTTCTCACCGACAGCTTGGTCGGCTATCTCGGTCCGAGAACTCGGACTTTGGGCCCAAGAGTGACCGCCGCGCCCTGCTTTTACAATCTGAACCAACACCGGCAGGCGGGTCGCCTTGCCCGCCCACCTCGATCACGCACAACG
>NZ_JMCC02000182.1 GCF_000737335.2 Enhygromyxa salina
AATGCGCCACGACCGTCGACTCGCCGCAGCGGCGGCAAGCAAAGTGGGCGAGGCCATGCTCGAGGATGCCGCAGCGCAGCTACGCCTCGAACTCCTCGACGATGAAGTCGGGCAAGCCGCCAGACTGCTCTGCTCGCTCGAGGAAGGTCGGCCAGTGCTGCTCGATCAGCTGGTACAGCAGCGTCTCGTCGGGCCGCCGACGCTCGTAGCTGTCTCGACGCGGAGTCGTCGAGCACGGCGAGGGAGCAGCCACGACCAGCTACTCGGCCGTCGTAGACGTGCTTTGCGGAGCTCATGCGTGAGCCAGCGAGGTGTCCGGGATCTGGGCCACCTTCGCTTGCGGGATGGTGGCTTCGCCGACTCTTTCGCGGTGCACACACCGAGCGGTGCGTGCTCGGAGATTGATCCAAAGGACAGCAGACCGAACCACAACATCGATCTCGTCGCTGTCGTTGATGACCTCCACCAGGCGCGCGTCGCCTTCTAGCCGTTGGGCCCGGGCTCGAAGTGGCGGAAGTTGAAGACAGCCGTGAACAGCGGCGCGTCGCCGTCGAGATCGGTGCAGCGCTGGGCGACGCTCAGCGGCGCAAACTCGAGCTCGACGAGGCGCGCGAGGGTCTCGTCGACCTCGCGCAGCAGCGCGTCGACGTCCTTGCCGACCAGGCTGACCCGCATCGGCAGCGTGTTGATGAAATTGCCGAGCATCCGCTCGACGCCGGGCACCCCTTGCAGGCGCCCGGACAGCCCGCCTGCACGATCGCCTGATCCACGTGGTCGCCCCCTGGCACGACGCCCCCAACCACGAGCAGCACCTGCGACCGCTCGGCGCCAACGGCCAGCGCGCCGCCTTGAGCGCATGCGCGAGGCCCTGCGCGAGTCCAACGCCGACCACGCGCCCAGCGAGGTCGTCCAACAGACCCTGCCCGAGCGCGCCCACCCAGACTTCACCGCCCTGTGGCCGCACCTGCGCGAGGCCGCCCACGCCGAGGCCGCCACGCCCGCGCCGCGCTGCGCGAGCGCGGTCGGGTCGAGGCCAACGAGTTCGAGCGGATCATTGAGCGCCAGCGCAAGCGGATCACCAAGGAACTCGGCGGCCTGGCCCAGCTGGCCCTGGACTTCGAGTCGGCATTCGCCCGCGTAGAGGCACGCGTTCGCCCCGTCAGGTTAACAGACAAACGGAAAGCACGTCGTGAGAAATGGTGGATTTTCGGCGAGCGTCATCCTGGACAATACACCAAGGCGAGGAAATCTACTCATGTATTCGCCACTGCACAAGTGTCGAAACACCTCTACATCTCACGTCAGCCTACTAACCAGGTCTTATCTCAAAAAGTCACGATGTTTTGCTATGCCGATTATAGCCACCTTTCCGCCCTTCAATCTCGAGCCCATATCCTTTGGTCTTGGGAACATTCCGCAACCATGAGGAACCCCGACTCCCCGCTCGAGCAGATCGGCGAGCGCCTCTACACCGCGCGCGCCAAGTACATGCTCGACAACGACGTCGGCCTGACCAAGACCTACAACGCCCTCAAAGACCCAGACATCCACGACCCGGCGGTCGCCTTGCTCCGCGAGCTCGACCGCACCGTGCTCGCCGCCTATGGCTGGTCCCACATCCAGGTCCCGCCCTACACGGATCCCCAGACCCCAGACGAAAAGGCCATTCGCCAGGCATTCGAGGACTCCGTGATCGACGAGCTGTTTAAGCTCAACGCCGAGCGTGCGGCCCAAGAGCGCGAGCTCGCGGACGAGGCCCCGGCCCAACCCGAAACGGCCCGCAAGCCGAAAGTGAACCGCGCAAGGACCAAGAAACCCTCGAGATGTGGAAATGAGCTCGACTCGACACATTCGCCTCATCGTGTGCCCTGACCCGCAATGGCAACATCGGATCCCTTCGCTAGTTTCGATCTCGCGCCCTATCAAGCCGCGCCGCAGCTGCCCCTGCAGACCCTCGTCGTGCTCAGCAAGGCCCTGTCGTCGCGCATGCCCAGCGACCGCCGGCCTACGTCGCCGCCGCCGAGCTGGCCATGCGCGAGGTCGCCAACGACTCCGAGCAGGCCATGGTCGTTCGCCTGCGCGAGTCCAACGAGGCCTCGCTCGGCGCCGATCTCGAGCTCGACAACGCCCTCGACGGCCTGTAAGCGCTGCTCCGCGACCGCATGGGCGGGTGGGGCCGCTACGCGCGGCCTGGCCTCGACGTCCTGATCGACGACGATCAGCTCTTGGTCGACTTCGAGGCCGTCCGCGACAAGGCGACCCTGCCCGCGAGCTCAGCACCCAGCTGTTCGGCGAGGGCCAGCTCGCCATGCTCAATCGCTCGTACCCCGAGCAATCGCAGCTGATGGAAAACCTGCTCGGCTTGACGCAACCGACGAACTCGAAGACGAGCTGCTCGAGTTCGGCGGCGAAGAACTGCTGCCGATCATCCAGCGCTGCCAAGCCCTCTACAAGTCCATGATCGATCGCCGCAGCGGCAAAGACCCCACCTCGCGCGCGGATCTGCGAACGCTGCGGGCCAAGCTGCAGCGCCGCATCGTCCGCTACAACACCCTGGTCCTGACCATGCACGACGAGGCCAACCCGCGACCCCAGCGCTGGTCGAACAGGCGCTGCAACCAATGATCACACTGCGATCCCAGCGCAGCGGATCCACGACCGGCGACAACACCGAGCAAGAGCCCGCGCTCGACGAAGGCGCGCCCGCAGACCCGCCAAAGGCCGCGGCCGAGCCGCCCAGCGAGCCGTAGAACCCTCTGCGACGCGCCCGCGCTGCAGCCGGCCCTGACGACCCGCCCCCAGGAGCCCCTGCTCGGCCACAGCGGCGCGCTGAGGGCTCTTGAAGCAGGTCTGGGGCCCCGAGACGTCCCGGAGCAGTTCGGGGGTAGGCACAGGGCGATCGAGGACGTCCCAGAGCACTTTCGGGGGTAGGGTGCCCTGCTTCAAAAGTACCCCCGACTCATCTCCGCGCACCCCCGCGGCCCAACATGGGCGCTCCATCGGCGTTCTGAGACCCGGCTCGGAACGCCGCCCACTGCGCCTCGGTGGACCAGTCGTGTGCAGTATGAGATCCACCCCGTCGCCCCGAGAAGGTCGCCCCGGAAAAGTCGCAGCGCGCAAAGACACAATTGACCCAGGCACGCGGCGTCTGGCCGAAGGGCTCGCCCGCCTCACGGAGGGCCCGGAGCAGGCGACAGCTTGGTGTGCAGACAGGCTCCAGAACCACCGGTTCGCCCCCTGAGTTCGTAGTCGAACCCAACCTTCACTGAGCTCGTTCTCCGCGTCGCCCAAGCGATGTCAATGGGGGTCCAAGCACCTTCATCAGAGACCTCTGCGGTTGGATCTCGTAGTTTCGGGCCGATCTACACCGCTGTTGCGATTTTCAACTAAAGAACGATCGGATACCGATGATGAACAACTTCGCGCCGATTTCCTGCTCCTCTCGAACAACTTCAACCGTTCGCGGCCGCCGTTCGCCGGCAGCGCCGACCGCTAGCGTGAGAGCAACGAACCGTCTGCACCCAGGCTGCCGGTCCGGAGCGACTCGCAAGCTCCTTGCTCGTGCCAGGCTGCTGGTGTAGCTTCCACCCATGTCCGACGAGTCGCGGCAGCGGTGGCACAAGAGTCCATGGTGGGGATGGATGTGGGGCCGCGTTCCGGTCGCATTCATCCTATACGTGTCGGTATTAGCAGGGGTCCTGTCATACTTTTACATCATCGCCGAGTAGGCGCTGATCGTCCTGCCGAACGCCGCGTCGTTCGATGTTTCGGCGAGTTGGCGTGCGTCTGCAAGGGGCTGTCGGCTATGTATCAACCGGACCACAGCGCGACAGACACAGGAGCTCATCCACGAGCGCTCGAGAGTGTTTGTCCGACGCGATCTGACTCATAGCGACAGCAGACTCATAGTCTTCGGCGGCGTCATCGGCCGCCAAGAGCGCTCCGATGCATGCTGATCCTCCGGCAAAAAGCCCACCAAGCCCCATCACACCACCCAGTACCCCCAACCCGCAGGCGGCCAGGGAAGCCTTGAGCCGATTCTCGACTTTTCCCCGAGCGTTCTTCAAGGCTGCGTCAGCCACTAAGACGCCGTCCCACAGCAGTGATACTTGTTCCGCTTCGTCTGTACAGGACATCTCAAACCCTCCCGGGTGTGTTGAAGAGGTTCATCTCGTCTTGATAGAGACGAAAGAACGGGCGCATGCGATAGGTGACGTCGTCAAGCCAGCTCAATTTGCGCAGCTTCGAGAGGCTGACGCGGTCGATCTCAATCCCAACCTCGTTCTCCTCGAGCCATGACTGCTGCCGTCGAATGAACCCTCGGATCACGCAGCAGCCCCCCTCGACCAGACCGTTCTTCGCCAAGCTGAACATGTGTGCCCGAACCCGAACGCGGGCGTCACTATCGAAGGCTCGGAGTACGACAAACGAGGAAAACTTGGGCGGCTTGGGATCGTAGTCCAGGGAAAGGCTCTCGATGCGTCCCCGGACTTCGACAAGCTCATCATCGTCGACTCCGCCGAGCGCTCCGAGCTGAGCGCCAACTCCAATCGGCACCTTCGATGGCGCGTCGCGCTTCGCCGCTTTGCGCTCGTTCTCCAGAAAAGACTCCGCCGCCAACGAGTAGGTGTGCCCGAGGACGTGAGCCGAGTAGGCCACGAGCAGCCCGAGACGGGCGCACGCTTCGGTCAGGCTCAGCGCAACGGGGCCAAGTTCCTCCAGGAACTCGGTTGGTATGCCGTGGCGCGACATGGTGCCCGAAACCTGGCCGATCGAGAGCCCAAGCGCACCGGTTTGATCGAGGACACTTTGCGCGAGCAACCGAGCGTCCTCGAGGGATGCGTTGTTGCCCGTGAACAGCGCGTGAAACTGCGAAAAACCGCCGTCGACAAACGCTGCGGCCTGCTGCGTGAACGAGGCAGTCTCTGCGATGCTCGCGTCGTCGATCACAAACGGCTCCGCCTCACCGTCGTGCGCTGCTGCGAGATGCGATGCCAGACAGGCCAGGCGAAACGACGTCGCGGTGGCGGCCGTGTACATGGCCACGAATGCGGTCTGAGAGTTCGCAGCCACGCGCCGGCTCGCGTTGGCGACGCCCAGGATCGGTGCGTCGCCGGCCAGCAGCGCCTCGACCCGGCTCTGGGCCGTTGGCGCGCCCCACATCTGCGTCGCGGCACCGAGCAGAGCGTCGCGCCAGTCCGCCGCTGTGTCAGATTCCGCTTTTGCCATGTCGGATAACACGGCCCGCCAGGCGTCGACACCTTCGGCGTGCTGCTCGACCCTCGACTGGACGGCCGAAGTGTTCGCGCGCAACAGGTCGAGGATCGTCACCGCTTGGCCCGCCAGCGCTGCGGCAACTTGTTGCAGCTGTTTCCACTCCTTGGAGAGCGCCTCGGTCTGACGTAGCTGGTCGAGTGTCGTGCGCAGCAACTCCTGCGCAGCTTGATGTCCACTCAACGGTTCTCCATATCCCATCATGGGTTCCATCGTCCTTTGTCCAGTGTTCCTCGCATGGCCGACGATCACCTCGCTCGGCTCGTGGTTACGGACTGAAGGGCTCGCAGCGAGTCGCTCTCCGACCGACCGAGCCAGCGCGTAGGCTTCCATCACCGCCGATTTCCATGCCCCCGATCCGGGCAGACCAACATAGGCGTTCACAATACCTTCAACCCACGCAGCCAACCTTGGCCAGTTTCCGCTCGTCGCGCGAACCTCCAGCTCGAGTTGCCGAAGGACCCAATGATTGTGGCCGACACGGGCAAGTCCAGCCTCTTTGCGTAGCTCATCGTCGGCCGGGTAAGCGAGAAACGGTAGCCAGGCGGACAGGGCCCCGTTTCGTTCGAGCATCTGCTTTTTGATCTCTGGCTTGCCCTGCTCGGCCCACCATTTGCGGGCGCGTCCGATCTCCGGCGGGTGCGCTGCCCGAAAGCGAGAACAGGAGGGACACTCGCAGTCCCACCCGCGGCCACCTTGAATCCAGACGCTGGCGACGCGATAGGCCTTGTACTTGAGCGGCGCTGGGTCCCTGACGTAGAGGCTGATCGTCGGGCTCGACCAGCCGTCGACAATCGGCGCGGTGCTGTCTGTGGCGAAATAATTCTCACCCGCTCCGAGCAGAGAGAGTAACGGCAACAAGATGGGCGTGCCCACGCCCAGGCCGTGGAAGGCCGGTCGAGGACGTCCAACTCGGCGAAAGCCCTCGAGCACGCCCGCTGAGATCTCGATGACACGCAAGTAGGGCCGTGGGATCGTCGCCGCGAGCTCGATCACTCGGCCGTCCTCGACCCGATAGTCAACGTAGTTGCGATCGGTGAGAGCGCCAAACAAGCCAACTGTGACCCCGTCAAGCCCTGCCTCGGCGGCAACTTGGCCAGCGAGCACGGCGGAGTCGTAGTCGAGCGCATGAAGTCCAGCGAGGACCTTGCCACCCACTTCGCCAAACTCGCCGTCGATGGTTCGCCGTGCGAAGTTCACTGCCCGCTGTGCTCGCTCTGCGAAAAAGCTTGCCGGGAGATCGACGTACTCAGGCTCGAGGTTGAGCCCGCCCATGGTGCCCAGCGTGAGATCCTCCATCCCGACCAGCAGGCTGGGAGCGATCGATGTCTGACGGCGAACCGCGTCGCGAGTGAACGTGTCGGTGGTGATCGCCTCGCTCCTCACCGTCATCGCCTGCGCGAGCGCCCGAAACCGACCGGAGAGGTTCGCGGGCAAGTCTTTGGGTCGAGCATAGCGGCCGCTCGCCTTCTCCCATGCACGGCGGTCCGCATCGAGTTTGGCGGCCTCAGGCGCAAATTCCTTGCCGATGCCGCGGAAGACGTCCATGTTGCCGTTGTCGGCGATCAGCACCCGCCCTTCGGCTCTGACCACACCCGCAAGCTCGCTGAGCCCGCCGGTATAGTCGGCCGAGAGCAGGTACGCATCGAAGCGGCCTTCACTGTCGCCCTCCGTCAATGTATAGGGCTTGAGGTTGGGGACAAAATGAAACATGGGCTCTGGGCATCGCCAACTGCGTCGTTGCACTTGGGCGAGGCCGCGACCTTAGCACTGTGCTGCCCGACGATGTAAGGAAAAATGAACTCGCTTCGCCAGCCCGGCCAAGATATCCAACGTGGCCATGTTGGTGGCAAGCTGGCTCGGTGGGCCCGAGCGCCTCGACGCGTGCCGTTCGCAGCCAAGAGCGCTCCCTGGCTCGGCGGTGAGTGGCGCGAGATCGCACTCAGCTTGCTCGAGATCCGAACTCAAGCAGCGCGCGTGAGGGGGGCGGCGCGGTTAAATCAGGGGACGTGAAGGATCGCGGGCCCAGTTGAGCCCGACGAGGAGATCGGTTCCCTCGGTCAGACCCGGGGGGGAAACATCGCCGAACGGCGATGGCCAGGTCGTGCGATCGAACCGACAGTTGCGGAAGGTCGCCCCCGAGAAGGTCGCCCTGGAAAGGTCGCAGCGTGCAAAGACACAATTGACGAAGATCGCTCGCGGATAGATGCCATGGTGCAGGCCTGATCAGCGTGAGGCACGCAACGTGTTCCTCGCGTTCGAGCTGGGCTAGACCGCGGGGCTCTGCCAGCGGTCGGCCGCGAGGACAAACTAGGAATGAAGCGCTGCCTTTCGCAGCCTCGAACCGAACGGAGGAACACGTGAACTACCTGGGCATCGATGTGCACTCAGCCGCAAGTGTCTGGTGTCTGCTCGACGAGTCTGGCGAGCAGGTCGAACGCGGCCGTACCCCAACCACCTACCCCGCGCTGCGCGAGCTCGCATCGCGGCTCGGCGACGACACCGAGATCCTCGCTGGCCACGAGGTCGGCAGTCAGGTCTACCTCGTCCACGACGCCGTCTCCGCCGCAGGCGTGACGATCCAGGCGTTCAACGCCAACCACCTGCGCATGATCGCCGCGTCACGAAAGAAGACCGACAAGCACGACGCCTACTGGATCGCCCGGGCGCTACAGACGGGGATGACGCCTCACCCGGTCTACATCCCCAGCGGCAGGGTCCGCGAGCTCCGCCGCTTGCTCGCTCGTCGGCGCATGGTCATGCGAGATCGCAAGCGTTGGCAATATCGAGCGCGGGCGTTCTTGCGTTCTTACGGCGTGCTCGTCAGCCCGGGCAATAGTCGGATCAGGCAAAAGGTCGACGAGATCCTCGAAACCCCTGACGGTACCGACACCGAATTGCTCGATAGCCTCGGCCTCTGCGAACGTAGCATCTCGTTGTTCGCCGAGGAATGTACCGACATCGATGTGAAGATCGCTACGCTGACTAAAGACATCGACGTCATTCGGCGCTTGCGAACAATCCCTGGCGTCGGCGAACTCGTGTCTGCAAACATCTATGCGGCGGTCGGTGATATCACTCGCTTCCCGAACGCGCGCAAGCTCGCTGCGTATGCAGGCCTGGTACCGACAGTCAGCCAAAGCGGTGGTCCTGCAAGGATCGGTCACATCACCAAAGAGGGGGCGGGCGAGTTACGTGCGATCATGACTCAGGCCGCACACATTGCCTCATTCCCGAGGACGAAAAACGCAGACGAACTTCGTGCCTACCTCGAGCGGATCCGGGGCAATCGCGGCCGGAAGAAAATCGCGCTGACCGCCCTGGCCCGCTACATGCTGAGCATCGCGTATCACATCTGGCGCGATGGCACCGAATACGACCCCAAGCGAATGAGGTGCAACACCCACTGAGTTTCAATCAAGGCCGCCGCCGATCAGCGAAGTCAGTTTGGGTCAGGCCGCGCATGTCCTGGACTCCCGCCGCGTGCGAGAGCAAACTCCCGGGTAGATTGGCCGACCCATCTTTTCGCATGGCACCTTGTGACCGGGCCTCGAGCCTGAGCACGTATGGAAGGTTGGTGACTCCTGATTTTGCGGCACTCGATCGCCTCGAAACGAGGCGCACGGCTTCGCCGTGCCGTCTGCCTGGACGGCGGCATGAGGTCCCTGATCGAACACACGTACTGCATCGATTTCCCCTTGACCGGCACCATGGAAGGACATTCGATGCGGGGTCGGGGGTGGCGTGAACGTCGCGCCGCTCATTCTCGG
>NZ_JMCC02000183.1 GCF_000737335.2 Enhygromyxa salina
CTCGCCAGCGCGCCCTCGATCAAGCTCGACGCCGCGGCGCCGCTGCGCGCCGACGTCCATGTCCGCGGGGCCGAGCTCGCCGCGATCACCCGGCACCTCGACGGAGCCGCCGCGATCGCGGGTCGCGGTGAGCTCGACCTTCGCGTGCACGGGAGCCTGCGCTCGCCAGCGCTCGACCTGCGCGGGCGCGTCGACTCGCTGCGTGTGGGGGACGACCGCGTCGGCGAGCTCAGCGTCGACGCCACGGCCGACCGCGAGCGCGTGCAGATCCAGGGTGACTTGTTCCGCGCGGGCCAGCACGTGATCGCGGCCGCGGCCACGATCCCGATATCGTTCAACCTCGACGATCGTGGCGCGCCGCTGCTCGCTTGGGATCACACCGGCCATCACCGCGTACTCGCGACCGGGCGCGGAATCGACGACGAGCTGCTCGCCGCGCTCAGCGGCGGTCGCGTGCGGCTGACGACGCCCGGCTCGAGCGGCTCGAGTCGCGCGTTCGGGGTCGCCGACCTCAACACCCACGTCGACTTCGAGCTCGGCGGCGGCGGGCGAAGCTCCAACTTTTCGCTCGCGGGTGAGGTCCGCGGTCGGCTCACGGCCGACGGCGAGCAGACCATGACGCTCGACGCCAGCCTCGACTTCGATCAGCTGCGCCAGCGGGTGACGGTGGACATCGCGCCCAGCAGCTGCGACGCGATGCTGGTTCGTGCGGAGCTCGGGGCCGACGTCGCCCGCCTGCTCGCGGGTGAGCAAGACGTCAGCGAGGTTCCGTTCAGCGTGAGCGTGGGCGCGCCGGACTTCCAGCTCGACACCCTCGCGCCGCTGCTGGCCACGCGGGTCCACGATCCGCGCGGGACCCTCCGCGCCGACATCGTCGCCCGCGGCACCCTGTCCGCGCCGCACCTGCACGGGCGCTTGGAGGTCCACGAGGCCGCGCTGACGCCTCTCGCGTTGCGTCAGCGCTTGCGTGACATCGAGGTCGAGCTGAGCCTGCACGATCGCGTGGTCGAGCTGCGCGAGCTCGAGCTCGTCGCGGGGGGCGGCCACGCGAGCGCCCGCGGCCGCGGCGAGTTTGGGCCAGCCGACAGCTTTGAGGCGGGGGTCGAGCTCGAGCTCGAGGCGGTCCCGCTGATCCGCCCAGGGCTCCCGGCCATGAGCATCGACGCCGACGTCGATCTGGATCTGCGCGTCGATGCCAGCGCGGCCCAGCTGCGCGTAGGCCTGGCGCAGACCGAGATCACGGTCGCGGAGGTCAGCCCCAGTTCGCCCAAGCAAGCGCCGGACAGCGACGCCGTCGAGTTCGTCTCGAGCGCCCCTGCGCCAAACTCAGCGGGCGCCGCCGACCGTGACCTGCAGACGACCGCCACCCGCGAGCTGGCGCTACGCCTGCGTATGGTCGACCCCCTGCAGATCAGCGGTCCGACGATCGACATGGCGTGGACGGGCACGCTTGGCGTGGATCGGCGCGGCCCGAGCGTCGACCTGCTCGGCCAGCTCGAGGCTCGCCGCGGCCGCTTCTATCTGCTCGGGCGACGCTTCGAGCTGGTGACCGGGACGGTGAGCATGGCGGCCGACGGCTCGCTCGATCCCTACCTCGATGTCGTCGCGGTGACGCAGATGCCCGAGGCCGAAGTCACCGTCACGATCCGCGGGCGCGCGAGCCGACCCGAGCTGCGGTTTCGCTCGACGCCCGCGCTCAGCGAGATGCAGATCGTGACCTTGTTGGTGACCGGCTCGACCGAGATCGGCGAGGGCGAGGCCAGCGTCGAGGCCAAGGCAGCGGGGCTGCTCGCCGCCGTCAGCAGCCCCGAGCTGCAGCGCCAGCTCAACCGCAGCTTGGGGATCGATCGCGTCGCGCTTGGGTTTGGCGCGAGCCTCGACCAGCCGATCCTGAGCATCGGCAAGCGCGTCACCGATGATCTGTGGGTCGAGACCACCTATCGCCACAATGCACCGGACGACAAGAACACGGCCGAGATCGAGGTGCAGTACAACTTTGCTCGGCGCTGGACCCTGGAGACCTTCTTTGGCGACGCCGCGATCGGCGGGGTCGGCTTGTACTGGACCCGCAGCTTCGTGGCCGCGCCGTGGCGAACCACGCCAGCGTCCCCGCCAGCCGACGTCAAGCTCGAATAGGCCGTCGCGTCTGGTTTCAGCTCGGGCGAGGGACTGGTTCGCCGCGGGCAGCGAAGTCTCCAAGCCGTATTTTTGCGGTGTTCATATGTGGCGATCCGCAATTCGCGCCATATGACACGCCCAAAACCGCTGCTATGGTCCGGCCGAAATGGCCCCATCTGCTCGATACCTACTTGCCGCCTCGCTCTTGACCCTGCCTTTCGCCAGCGGCTGCAAAAAGCAAAAATACGACGTCGAGACCACGTCGCCTGCCAACGCTGGCCAAGTCCAGATCGTGCTCTCGCTCGACAAGACCGGCAACGGGAAGATTACCTTCGCGTTCGAGCACCTGCCCCCGCCGCAGCGTGTCGACGACTCGCTGAAGGCCTATGTCGTGTGGGGAACCGCCGACGGGAAAGACCCGTATAAAATTGGCGTCCTCAACTACAACGCCAAGAAGCGCAGCGGCACCCTCGAAGCGACCTTCGCCGACGACCGCCTTACGGTCCTCGTGACCCTCGAAGAAGATCCCTCGGTGCCCGCTCCGGTCGGCGCTCGCGTGCTCGAGCAGGTCGTCGTCGCGCCCAAGAAGTGAGCATGGGCGGGCGCGTGCGCCACGCAACATGACGAGCCCCAGCCAGGGGACAACACACGTTACGATGCGGCGAGCAACGCCGCATGTTTGTAAGTGCCAAGTCAGGCCGCGAGCCCACGACACGCACGCCCTGCGTGGGCGTGCGTGTCGCGCTCGTGGTTGGCTCGCTCGGCGTGCTTGGCGTGCTCGGATGCGGCGATCCCAGCAGCGACGCGGACACCCAAGCCGATGACAGCAGTGACACCGACGCGCTGCGCCCGAGCTGGCACCAAGACATCGCGCCGCTGATCCACGCGCACTGCGTCCGCTGTCATCAGCCCGGCGGCGTCGCCCCGATGTCGCTGCACGACCATGACAGCGCCGCGCCCTGGGCAGCGCAGATGCTCGACGAGGTCGTCGCCGGGACCATGCCGCCGTGGGGCCCGAGGATCACCGAGCGCTGCCAGCCAGACCACGACTTTGTAGACGACCCCACGCTCGCCAACGCCGACGTCGACCTGCTCGCGCGGTGGCTCGCGGCGGGCGCACCGGTCGGCGATCCTGCCACCGCCGCGCCGCTGCCCAAGCTCGACAGCCTGGCGCTCACCGACGTCAGCGCGAGTTTTCACAACGCCGCGCCCTACTCGTTCGAGGGCCCCGGCGACGCGTACGTGTGCTTCTCGGCCGACCTTGGCCTGACCGAGCCCAGGTTCCTCGATGGCATCGAGGTCCTGCCCGACAACGAGGCGATCGTGCATCACGTGCTCGTGTGGGTCACGCCAACGCCACCCGCCGAGCACCCGGGCCCGTGGGACTGCCCGCCGGGCGCGATCCTGGAAGGTGCGTGGCTGCTCGGGATCTGGGTGCCCGGCGCGTCGCCGACCGTGTTCCCCGAGGGCGTCTCGTTCGCGGTCCCAGCCGGCGCCCACGTGATCTTGTCCTACCACTATCACCCGCCCGGTCCGGGCACCCACACGGATCGCAGCGGCGTGGCGCTGCGCTGGCAGGCCGAGCCAACCCCCTGGCTTGGCGCGTTCGCGCTGTTGGGCCTGCACCCCGAGCCAGACCAGCTGCTCGACCCACCGTTCATGATCCCCGCGGGCGCGAGCGATCACCCCGAGACCGTCGCCGAGCCGTGGCCGGTCGACGAGGTCTCGCTGTTCTCGATCGGCACCCACATGCACTACGTCGGCCGTGATCAGCTGATCAGCGTGCAGCGCCCCGGCCAGAGCTTGGCCGACGCCGACTGCCTGCTGCACACGCCCGCGTGGGACTTTGACTGGCAGCGCCTGTACCAGATCGATCGCCCGCTCGAGCAGCTGCCCACGCTCGGACCCGGGGACACGGTGTGGATGGACTGTCGCTACGACAACACCCTCGACAACCCCGGCGTCGCCCGAGCGCTGAGCGAGCAAGGGCTCAGCGACGCGCAAGACGTGTACTGGGGCGACAGCTCGCTCGACGAGATGTGCGTGGGGCTGGTCGGCGTGGCGTGGCCGCTCGCGGGCCCAGATCCAGATCCAGATCCAGATCCAGGCCCAGATCCAGGGGTGCCCGGTCGCTGACATGCGCGGCGATCTCAGCCGCCGACGGTTCGCAAGCGGCGTCCTGCAGGCGGCCGCGGCCGGCGTGTTGCCAAGCTGCGGCCGCGAGCCCAGCGACGCTCGGCCGCAGCGCGAAGACTTGCCCAGCGTCGAGCCGGCCGCGGCCGTCGAGGTCGCCCCGCCAAGCTCGATCGTTCCGGCGACCCCAGCGACGACCCCCATCACCCACGCCGGCCCGCCCGAGCTCGACGGCGACTTCCCCGACTGGACCCTGGGTGACGCGAGCGCCTCGACCCACACGATGCTGATGTTCCGGGGCAACCCCTCGCACAGCTTCTACGGCGCGGGCACGCTCGCCGAGCAGCCCGAGTTGTTGTGGCGCAAGCGGCTCGGCGACCACAGCGGGACCCGGGCCGACGGCACGACCTTTCGCTGGGCGGGCACCGGCTGGACCGGCCAGCCCGTCCGCTGGGGCAGTCGGATCTACGTTGGGGCGGTCGACACCAAGTTCTATTGCTTCGACGCCAACACCGGCGCGCAAGAGTGGAGCTTTGACGACGGCGGCATGTACAAGAGCTCCTGCTGCTTCTACGCCGGGCGGGTGTACGTGGGCAACGTCGACAATCGGATTCGCTGCCTCGACGCTCGCGATGGCACGTTGGTGTGGAGCTACAACACCGGACGCGACTGCGACTCCTCGCCCTGTGTATCTGGCGGTCGGCTCTACATCGGCGGCGAAGATGGCAAGCTCAAGTGCCTCGACCCGGCCACCGGCAGCCTGCACTGGGAGCTGCCGCTTGGCGAAGGGATCGGCGCGCCGCGAGGTTCGGGCGGGATCGAGTCCTCGCCCGCGGTCGCAGACGGCGAGGTCTACGTCGGCCACTACGACGGCTACCTGATCTGCGTGGACGCCAACACCGGCGCGCAGCGCTGGCGGGCCAGCACGGGCGGCGACACCGACGTCTCCCCTGTCGTGATTGGCGACTTGGTCTATGTTGCGACCGAGACCGGCTCGCCCTTCCTGCGCGCATTCGACCGCAGCAAGGGCGGCGCCTTGGTCTGGGAGTTTCAGAGCTGGCGGGGGTTTTGGTCGACGCCCGCCGTGCTTGGGGATCGCCTGTACATTGGCGGCCACGACGGCGTCATGTACTGCCTCGCCGCCGACAGCGGCGCGGTGATCTGGACCTTCGCGGCCCAGGCGTCGATCTGGTGCTCGCCCGTGCTCGTGGATGGCAAGCTCGCGTTTGGCTCGCACGATCCCTTCTTCTACCTGCTCGACGCTGACACGGGGGCGCTGCTGTGGAAGCACGAGGTCGGCGGCCGCACCCACTCGACGCCCTGCGTCGTCGACAACAAGATTTACGTCGGCTCGACCAATGGCTATTTTCATTGCTTTGGGTGACTGGGTAGCCACTCACGAATACCCACACCGGTCATACCCTAGCAAGTCCGCACTGCTACGATTGCCCGCCCCCCATGTCGCACGCCACCACCGTCGTCAAGTGCCCGGAGTCGTTCACGCCTCTGTTCGCGCAGGCCGAGCAGATCATGCAGAGCTTCTTCGCGGACATCGAGCGCAACCCCGAGCGCGGGCAGATCCACATTCAGGGGGTTCGCTACATGCTCATGCGGACCGACTCGATGTCGATCGAGCTGCAAGAGGAGCTGCGCAAGACCTTTGGAGAGACCGGCGCCCGGCAGATACGCTACAAGCTCGGGAAGGCGTGCGGGCTGCGTGACGCCAAGCTGTTTGCCGAGCGCCTGCGCATCGAGGATCCAAGCATGCGGCTGGCCCTTGGTCCCGTGCACTTCGCCCACGTCGGCTGGGCCAACGTCCACATCTTCGACGAGAGCGCGCCGCAACCCAACGAGGACTTCTTCTTGGTCTACGATCACCCCTACTCGTTCGAGGCTGCCTCGTACATCGAGAACAGCATCGTCAGCGCTCACCCGGTCTGCCACATGAACGCCGGGTACAGCACCGGGTGGTGCCAGGTCAGCTTCGGCGTCGACCTCGAGGCCGAGGAGCTGACGTGCCGGGCCAGGGGCGACGATCAGTGCATCTTCGTGATGGGCCATCCTCGCAACTTCGCTCGCCTGCGCGACGAGTTCGCGCGCGCCCGGGGGCTGTCCTGAGCACGGATCCACAGCTGGCGCTCGCGCGTCGCTATCAGCGGCTGGCCGAGAGCACGCGCTTCGTCCAGCTGATGGCCAAGACCTTCTCGGCCCTGCACCTGACCCGCCCAGACGACATCGCGGACACGCTGGGCGCGTTGACGAGCAGCTTCTTCGACTGCCGGACCCGACTGGTGTTGCTGCTCGACGACACCGGCTCACCGCGCGTCGCCGCGGACGAGGGCTTCGCCGACGGCGCCGCGCTGGTCTCGGAGTCGGCGCGCGCGCTGTGGACATCGCTCATGCAAGAAAAGATCGCCACGCAGCTCGGGCAAGCCGAGCTGCTCGCGCGCTGGCCTGATGCTCCGGCGGCGCTGTGCGGTGGCATGGCCTGCGTGCCGATCGACTTGGAGGAGCGCGCGGTCGGCCTGCTGGTGGTCGCCCAGCCGCGCTCGCGCGAGTCGTTTGACGAGGCGGATCTGACCTTCTTGTCGTGCGCCGCAGGCCTCGCCGCGATGGCGTTCGCCAGCGCCGATGCGCACGCCCAGCAGCTCGCCCAGCGAGAGCTCGCCGAGCTCCGTGCGGTGGAGGCGGCGGCGCACGCCCGTGACAAGCAGGCCGCGCTGGCCCAGCTCGAGGATCGAGTCGCGCTCGTCGACGCCCAACGACAGCAGATCGTCGCGCTCTCAACCCCCTTCTTGCAGCTTGGCGCCGAGATCCTGGTGCTGCCGCTGGTCGGGGCCATCTCCGCGCGCCGCAGCGAAGATCTCATGGACCGGCTGCTCGCCGAGGTCGCTCGCCGCCACGTCAGGTTCGTGATCCTCGACGTCACGGGGATCGACTCCGTCGACACCAACACCGCCCACAACTTGGTCCGGGTCGCGCAGGCCGCCGGGCTACTTGGTGTGCTGTGCATGCTCACCGGCATCCAGGCCAGCGTCGCGCAGACCCTGGTTGGACTGGGTGCGGACATGTCGTCGCTGTTGACCCTGCGGACGCTGGGCCACGGCCTCGCCGAGTGTCACCGACGAGCGCACGCGCTGCGCTCCCAGGACCAGCTGCCGCGCTAACCGGTCCTGGCGATCGTCCCCGAGGACCCGCTCTAGCTCGAGCGCGTCACCCCCTGCGCGTGATCACCCAGCACCGATGGATCGTCTTGTTGCGGGCGAAGTCCGGCGGGATGGTGCCGCTCAGCTCCTCGACCACGAGCCCGTCGAGCCCTTCGATGTCCAGCTTGAACTTGCGCAAGTTGGTCGAGAACCACAGCTGCCCCTGCGGCCGCAGCAGGGCAGCGCAGCGGTGAATGATCTCCACGTGATCGCGCTGCACGTCCAAGGTGCCGCGCATCCGCTTGGAGTTCGAGAAGCTGGGCGGATCACAGAAGATCAGATCCCAACGCCGCGAGCCTTGCTCGCGGATCCACTCGAGCGCGTCGTCGCGGATCAGCTCGTGCGCCGGCCGTGACCTTCGGTAGCCCTGGTCTTCCTCGGGCCCCACGCACGCGAGCCCGTTGAGCGCGAAGTTGCGGGCCGCCCACTCGAGGTAGATCCGCGACAGATCCACGCTCGTCGTCGAGCTCGCCCGACCCAGCGCCGCGTGGACGCTGACGCTGGCCGTATAGCAAAACAGGTTGAGCACCTGCTTGCCGGCCGCGGCCTCGCGCAGCTTGGCGCGGACCGGGCGGTGGTCCAAGAACAGCCCCGTGTCCAAGTAGTCGTCGAGGTTGACCCACAGCCGCGCCGGGCCCTCGCGGACCGCGAACTCGTTGCCGCTGTCGTCGAGCTTGGCGTACTGCTTGGCGCCCTTTTGCCGCTCGCGTCGCTTGATGTGCACGCGCTCGCGCGTGAGCCCGAGATCCTCGCGGATCACCGCGAGCGCCTCGCCGCGGCGGCGCCGAGCGTCACCCTCGTCAACGGTGTCGGGCGGCGCGTACTCCTGCACGTGGGCATGCAGCAGGCCGGTGTCGGCGGCCTCATAGAGATCGACCGCGAAGTTGTATTCGGGGATGTCGGCCTCATACAGCCGGTAGCAGCTCACGCCCTCGCGCTTGCTCCACGCCCGCAGCTTCTTCTTGTTCTTGCTCAGGCGGTTGGCGAACGAGCGCGCGCCCTCGCTGCGCTCGCGGACCGGGGCGGGCTCGGGCTTGCCGTCGGCCCCGAGCGGGCGCGGCTTGGGCTCGTGCACGTCGATCCGCAGGATCTGGCACTCGATCGGCCCGTCGTGCAGCACGTTGCGCTTGCGCGCGCGCAGCCCCAGCGAGCGACCCAAGCTCGTGTCGCCGCACAGCAGCGCGGCCTCCCAGCCAACGAAGTGCTCGCGCAGCTGCCGACCCAGCGCGGCGTAGAGCGACTCGAGCTCGCGGCGGTTGCCCAGCCGCTCGCCCCACGGCGGGTTGCAGACCACCAGCCCCGTCAGCCCGCTCGGCGCCTCGACCTCGGCCAGGCTGCGCTTCTCGATGTGAACGACCCCCTGCAAGCCGGCCGCGCTGACACACGCGAGCGCGGCCCGGACCGCGTCGGGCTCGGCGTCGTAGCCGATCAACCGGGGCAGCGCGCGGGCCAGCCCCGCCTCGCGCCG
>NZ_JMCC02000184.1 GCF_000737335.2 Enhygromyxa salina
GGGGTCGCGCGCGTCGGCGAGCGCCAGGGCGGCGGCGCCAACGAGGCCGCGCGGGTCACCCTGGGCTTGTAGCCAGTCGCCGTAGACCGCGGCCGCGCGGGCGAGCGCGCCGCTGTCCTGATCCGACTCGGCCATCTCGCGCTCCAGCTTTGGCGCGCGCGCGCCAACCCGCGACAGGATCTCGATCTCGCTGCCCGCCTCGACCAGCCCACTCGCCGCCCAGCGACGTCGGTGCTGATCGATCGCCTCGAGCAGGGCGTGGAGACCCCCGTCGCCGGGCCGCGTCGCCACGTTATGCCCCCATGCGCCAAGTTGCCCGCGGGTGCACAACAGCTCGACGCCGATCACCGAGAGCCGCTCGCAGACTTGCTCACCGCGACGCTCGTGATGGGGGGCAAACGCATAGAGGTGCGCGTGAGCGTGCTCGATCGAGGTGGTCGCCCCAAACCGCCCAAGCCGCTCGCAGGCGTGGGCGGCGACACCTGGGGGGACCGCGTCGAGGATGACCTGGCCTTGCTCGACGGCGTCCTTGGCCAGCTTCAGGCCCATGCCGGTCAGGATGCGGACCTCCTTGATCGTCGTGATCTTGCGGCGGGCCGGCGCGCGCACCCGCACGGACACCAAGCGCTCGAAGCCGCGGCTATCGAGCGCGCGGGCGAGTCGTCCGATCGTCGGATCCACGCTGTGCATCTGGTCCTCGAGGCATGGGCCATGACACCTGGGGCATGAGCCGGGCGGCGGCGCCGACATCACAGCCACCAGCTGTTCAATGGATCATGACGGGCACCGTCGGATCGTCGAGAGCCGTGCCCCCGACAATCTTGCTGGGCATGCTAGTAGCAGCCAGTAGCAGCCAGTCCCGCCGCAGCTTCTTTCGGTTTGGCGGCTGCGTGGGCCGGTAACGATCTGCACCCAGGCGCGCGCTCGACGAGTTCGCCGGCACCCGCGCGGGGGCTGGCAATGCTGAAGTGTGACATTCGCGACCAAACAAATACCTGCACTTCATTCGTGTGACAGCGAGGCATTCGGCGTCATCGTAATACCAATGCGGTGGATGGTGCGGCCGCGTTGGAGCTCGAGCATGAACGAACCCCAGCGATACAACTTCGTCCGCGCCAGCGTCTGGCTGGCGAGCTTGCTGGTGGTCGTCGCGGCCTGCGGTGGGGATGAGGTTGATTCATCGATTGACGCGATTGACGCGATTGACGCGGGCGTGGCCGATGTTGACACCGAGCGCGCGCAGGGGGCGGGCGGCAACGTCGAGATGCTGCCCGATCCCAACGACGTGTGGATTCAGAGCATCACCACCCATGGAGCGGGCTGTCCAAAGTCCAAGCCCGACTCGGCGGTGAGCGATATATCGATCGACAAGAAGAGCTTCATCGTGACCTTCGCGGACATGGTGCTCAGCAACCCGCCGGGCCCCACGGTCAAGGTCACAAACTGCGTGGCCAGCGTCAGCCTCCATGTGCCAGGCGGCTGGCAGGTCTCCGTTGCGACCATCAACACGCGCGGCTACGCGTTCCTGGAAAACGGCCTGACGGCCCGGCAGACGTCGAGCTACTTCTTCGCGGGCGACCCAGTTGGATTCGTCGCCCACGCCAAGCTCGTGGGCCCAATCGACGAGTTCTATGTGTTCTCGGACGAAATTCCATTTGAGTCGATCGTGTGGTCGGCCTGCGGAATGTCGGCGATCTTCGCGGTCAATACATCCTTGATCTTGAACGCGACGCTCAACCCCAACGGCGCCGGCGTGTTCAACAACACAACAATTGATGGCAGCTTCAAGAAGGAATTCCAGTTTCAGTGGCGCAAGTGCTGATCTCGCGGCTGCCATACCTGCAATCCATTCGGGTGACAAGGGTCGGGCGCGGTGTCATGGTGTTGTCGATACGGTGCACGCGCGCCGCGATCATAGGAGCTTTCAGCATGAATGACCCCAACAAGAAAGTCATCGCCCGTTCCTGCGTCGCCGTCATCTTGCTGGCCGCGGCGCCCGCGTGCAACCTCGATGAAAGCGAAGAAATCGACGATCGGGACATGATCGTGGTCGTTGATGCGGCAGCACGTGATGCCAGCGAGGAGCTGTTGTCCCCGGGTGCAGGGGAGCCGCTGGCCGCGACGCCCAACCCCCAACAGGTCTATGTCGAGAGCGTGGTCGTCAACGGCTCGGGCTGCCCATTTAATGAGCCAGGGTCCGTCGATGTGAAGCTCTCCCCCGATCTGCAGCGCCTCGATCTCAGGTTCGAGGACATGCTGATCACGGCCCCGGTCGACCCGCCAGGCCCAGCGATCAGCACGCTGAACTGTGTCGTGAGCGCCAAGCTCCACGTGCCCACGGGCTGGCAGTTCTCCGCGGCGGCGATCGAGACCCGTGGCACCGTGTCGCTCGAGCAGGGGATGAAGGTCCGTCATGCCTCGGACTTCTTCTTCGCCGGAGACCCCGGGTACAACGTCGTCAACAACCTCGAGGGCTCGATCGCTGCTCGGTTCCGATTCGTGAACAACGTCCCGTCGCAGTCGGTCGTGTGGTCAGCCTGCGGCGGCTCGGTGCTGTTCGGCATGAACACCGCCATGGTCCTCAACGCGATCCAGAACCCGCAGGGATCCGGCACGGACAAGGTTCGGACCAACAACTTCACAATCCAGTGGCAGAAGTGTTGAGGTTGGAGAATGGTTGACAGGATCAGGCCCAGGCTCCCGCGCGCGCTCGCGGTTGAAGCCGGGCGCTCTGCGTGCACGAGCCCGCGCAGGGTGAATCGCGCGTATTGCCAAATGATGACATTGGCAACCAATTGAATGCCCGCAATCCATTCGCTGGCAATGGCATTTGCGGGTGCCATAATTTCCTTTGATGCGGTGCATGGGGTACCGCTTTGTAGGAGGAGTCATCATGAAGGACCCAAACAAGCGTCTCATCGTCCGCTCGGGCGTCATCGCCATCTTGCTGGGCGTCGTCCCGGCATGCACTGTCGATGACGGCGAGTCGGTCGACGACCAGGACAATCTGGACATGCTCGCGGCCTTGGAAGACCCGTCACACGAGGAGTTCGACTACCTCGCGGAGCTCGGCATCAGCGGCGCGCAGGAACAGGCCCCGGGTCCGAACAACTTGGTGCCTGACAAGGTCGCCCAGATTACGCCCTCGCCCGACGACGTCTACATCGAGGACATCGTTGCGAGCGGCGTGGGCTGTCCCTTGCCGGGCTCGGCGGTGGCCCAGATCTCCAGCGACAAGAAGAGCTTCATCCTGATCTTCAAGGACATGCTGCTCACCAACCCGCCACCGCCGCCAATCAAGACCACGAACTGCGTGGCCAGCGTCAAGCTCCACGTGCCCAGCGGCTGGCAGGTCTCCGTCGCAACCGTGAACACGCGCGGCTACGCGTTCCTCGAGAAGAAGATCAAGGCCCGCCAGACCTCGAACTACTTCTTCGCCGGCCAACCAGTTGGATTCAGCGCCCACAGCGACCTCGTTGGCCCGTTCGACGACTTCTATGTCTTCTCCGACGAGGTCCCGTTCCAGTCGCTCGTGTGGTCACCGTGCGGCACCTCGTCCATCTTTGCCATCAATACGTCGTTGCAGCTCAACGCGATCGCCAACCCCACCGGCAACGGCATCTTCAACAACACCTCAATCGATGGCCAGTTCAAGAAGATCTTCCATTGGCAGTGGAAAAAGTGCTGAGCCAAGCATGACCGCTGACATGCGTGCCCGGCTCTCGAGCCAGCGCAGACCAAGGCGGGGGAGACAGGTCTCTCCCGCCTCTTGGGCGTGCGGGGGTGGCGGACCCAACTCACGGGGGGGCCAGCGCGCGGGCATTGACCGCTGACAGCTACGGGCGTACAGCTGGCGCCACGATGCCCCGCAAGTATGTCTACTCGTTTGGAGATGGTGCGGCCGAGGGTCGCGATGACATGAAGGATCTGCTGGGCGGCAAGGGTGCTGCGCTGGCCGAGATGAGCAACGCTGGGATCCCGGTCCCGCCGGGCTTCACGATCACCACCCACGCGTGCATCTTGCATCGGGATCTGGGCACGGTCCCCGCCGAGGTCTCGCGGCAGATCGACGAGCACCTCGCGTTGCTCGAGCAGCGGATGGGTCGCAAGTTTGGTGACGCCGACGAGCCCTTGTTGGTCTCGGTGCGCTCGGGCGCCAAGTTCTCGATGCCGGGCATGATGGACACGGTCCTCAACCTTGGCCTCAACCCCAAGTCGGTGCGCGGGCTGGCCAAGTCCAGCGGGGATCCACGGTTTGCGTTCGACGCGTATCGCCGCTTCATCATGATGTACTCGAACGTGGTGCTGGGCCTCGACCGGGCCCCGTTCGAGGAGGTCCTCAGCGCCGCGCGTCGCAAGAGCCGCAAGCAGAGCGACTCGCAGCTCGACGCCAAGCAGCTCGAGAAGATCATCGCGTCGTTCGAAAAGATCGTCCGCGACCAGACCGGCAAGCCGTTCCCCCGCGAGCCCCACGCCCAGCTGCGCGGCGCGATCGAGGCCGTGTTTGGCTCGTGGGACACCGAGCGGGCCAAGCACTATCGCAAGCTGCACGACATCTCCGACGCGCTTGGCACCGCGTGCAGCGTTCAGGCGATGGTGTTTGGCAACCGTGGGGATCGCAGCGCGACCGGGGTTGGCTTCACCCGCAACCCCGCAACCGGCGAGCGCGAGTTCTATGGTGAGTTCCTGCAGAACGCCCAGGGCGAGGACGTCGTCGCCGGGATTCGGACCCCGCTGTTGCTCGAGGAGCTCGAGACGATCCTCCCAGAGGCCTACGCCGAGCTGCAAGACATCACGCTTCGGCTCGAGCGCCACTACGGCGACATGCAGGACTTCGAGTTCACCATTGAAGAGGGCAAGCTGTTCATGCTGCAGACCCGCGCTGGCAAGCGCACCGGGATCGCGGCGGTGCGGGTTGCGACCGACATGGTCGACGAGGGCCTGATCACCCGTGAAGAGGCGGTGATCCGGGTCGAGCCCGTGCAGCTGCTGCAGCTGCTGCACCCGGTGTTCGACCCTGCGGATCGGGCCAAGTACGAGGTCGCGGCCCAGGGGATCAACGCCTCGCCGGGGGCCGCGTGCGGGCAGCTGGTGTTCACCCCCGAGGACGCCGTGACGGAGGCCGAGGCCGGCAACAAGGTCGTGCTCGTGCGCCACGAGACCAGCCCCGACGACATCCACGGCATGCACGCGGCCGTTGGCCTGGTCACCGTGACCGGCGGCATGACCAGCCACGCGGCCGTGGTCGGCCGGCAGATGGGCAAGCCGGCCGTGGTTGGCTGCGAGGCCCTGCGGATCGACACCGCCCGCGAGCAGCTGCACATCAACGGTCAGACGATCGGGCGCGGCGACTGGCTGTCGATCGACGGGACCACAGGCGAGGTCATCTTGGCCCAGGTCGCGACCATGCCTTCGGAGGTCGTGCAGGTCGTGACTGGCAAGCTGCACCCCAGCAAGAGCACGATCTTCGCCGCGTTCGAGCGGCTGCTGGACTGGGCGGATCTGACCCGGCGGCTGCGCGTGCGGGCCAACGCCGACACCGGGACCGACGCCCAGATGGCGCTGGCGCTGGGGGCCGAGGGCATTGGGCTGGCGCGGACCGAGCACATGTTCTTTGGCGCCGACCGCATGCCCAAGATGCAGCAGATGATCCTCGCGCGGACCGAGGCCGAGCGGCGCAAGGCCCTCAAGAAATTGCTGCCGCTGCAGCGCCGCGACTTTCTGGCGCTGTTCAAGGCCATGAGCGGGCTGCCCGTCACGATCCGCACCCTGGATCCGCCGCTCCACGAGTTCTTGCCCAACCCGACCGAGCTCAAGGTCGAGATCGAGGTGCTCAAGGCCACCAGCAAGAACAAGCGCAAGGGCAAGGCCGAGCGCGCGGCCGAGCTCGCCGAGCTCGAGGCCCTGTACGAGCGGGTGCTCAGCCTCACCGAGATCAACCCCATGCTTGGCTGGCGTGGGTGTCGGCTCACGATCTTGGTCCCCGAGATCATCGAGATGCAGGCCCAGGCGCTGTTCGAGGCCGCGGCCAAGTGCATTGCGACCGGGATCCCGGTCGACCCGGAGATCATGATCCCGCTCGTGGGTGACGCGGGCGAGCTGAAGCTGCAGCGCGAGGTCGTCGACCGGGTCGCGGGTGAGGTCATGCGCAAGCGTGGGATTCACATCAACTACAAGATCGGCACGATGATCGAGCTGCCCCGCGCAGCGCTCACCGCCGACGCGATCGCAGCGCACGCAGAGTTCTTCAGCTTTGGCACCAACGACCTGACCCAGACCACGTTTGGGTTTAGCCGCGACGACGCTGGCAAGTTCCTGGGCCACTACGTGGATCAGGGGATCTTGCCGCGCAACCCGTTTGTGTCGATCGATCGTGAGGGCGTGGGCGAGCTGATGCGCATCGCGGTCGAGAAGGGCCGGACCGCGCGGCAGGGCGTGAAGATTGGGATCTGCGGTGAGCACGGCGGCGACCCGCAGTCGGTTGGCTTTTGCCACGACCTTGGGCTCGACTATGTCTCGTGCTCGCCCTACCGGATCCCGGTCGCAAGGTTGGCGGCCGCGCAGGCGGTGCTGCACGAGCGCGGCGTCGAAGAGCTGCGGACCCGGGCCCGCAAGAACCTGCGCTACAAGACCCCGCCCACCTACCACGGCACCGCGCGCGGCTCGACGGACTGAGCTTCCATGTCGCGTCGCAAGGGAAGCTGCCTGTGCGGGGCGCTGCGCTACGAAATCGAGTGGGAGCTCGAGGGTGAGCTCGACGGTGTGTGGCTGTGCCACTGCTCGAATTGCCGCAAGGCCAGCGGCGGCACGGGCAACGCCATTGTCATCGTTCCGCGCGAGCGGTTTTTTTGGGTGAGCGGTGAAGACCACCGGGTGACGTACGAGCTGCGCCCGACCTACTCGATCACGCGCTGCAAGACCTGCGGCACGCCGCTGCCCGCCGAAGAAGACGAGACCAACGTGTACCTGACCGCGGGCACCCTCGACGATCCGATCGGCGTGGGGATCAAGACCCATATTTTTTGTGGGTCGCGCGCGGACTGGGATCACGACATGGACGGCGTTCGGCGGTTTGACGAGCGCAGCTCGTAGCGACGGGCTGCGAGTTTGACAGGCGACGCGTCGCGGACCCGCCATTCCGCCATTCCGCCGTTCATGGGTCCAGCAAACTCGACCCAAGGACCCGTGACCGTTCTGTCCGCAGATTTATCACGTCTTCGCATCCTCTCTCGTGTAGAATTTTACGCATGGATGTTCGCCACGCGCTGCTCGCCGTCCTTTCCACGGTTCCGCTGGCCAACTGCCACATCTCCTCGGGCGAGGAATGCATCCTGCCTGCGGAAGACTTCGAGATCGACGAGTCACTCACTCCCGCACAGATCGAGGCGCTCGTAGAGGAGTACGGCGCCGACTGTGAGGCGGCCTGCAGCGAAGCTTATGCCCGGACCGTTGGCGGCTGGGAGCCGACCAGCATCGACACCTGCGACCTCTACCTGCCCCCGGACTCCGATCAAGACGGACACATCAGCTGCACGGGATTGGGCGTAGAGATCGTGTGTACGGAAGGTCGGCGGCCGCTCGGTCACGTCGAGGCCGGCGACGATCGCTGCACCAGCGCGCTCGGACGGCGGCTCGCGGCGATGGCCTACCTCGAAGCCGCCTCGGTCGACGCTTTCGAGCAGCTCGCCGCTGCGCTCGAGGGGTGGGGGGCGCCCGCGCAGCTCGTCGCACGCTGCCACGCGGCGGCCGCTGACGAGGGCAATCATGCGCGATGGCTGACGGCGCTCGCCGTAGCTCACGGAGGCTGTGTGCCAACGCCAACGCGACTCCACGATGCGCCGATGACCCTGTTCGCGCTCGCCGAGCAAAACGCGAGTGAGGGATGTGTCTACGAGACCTTCGCCGCGCTCATCGCCAACGTTCGCGCTCGCCGAGCCCAGGATCCGCGCTTGCGCAGGGTATACGCCCGCGTCGCCGCCGACGAGACCCGCCACGCGCAGCTGGCCTGGGATCTCGACGCATGGTTCCGAGGCCAGCTCGACGCTGGTGCGGCCGCGCGGGTCGAGGCCGCGCGGGACGACGCGCTCGCGCAGCTGGCCGCCCGCGCTTGGGGGGTGGCGCAGCTGCCTGCTGAGCTTGGTACGCTGCACGTTGATGAAGCCGCGCGGCTAGCCGGAGCGCTCGGTGCCCGTCTGGCGGCCTAGTCCTTGAATAAGCGCTGTAAAACAGCAAAAAGATGAAATTCACCTGAGGAGCCCAG
>NZ_JMCC02000185.1 GCF_000737335.2 Enhygromyxa salina
GTGGTCGCAGGCCTGCTCGCGCTCGCGGCCCAGCTGTCCAATCAGCCCGAGCTGCGCGCGCGGGCCCTGGCGATCGCCGACGCCGAAGATCCGCGGGGCTTCATGGCCCCCTACGTGCGCGCCCGAGCGGCCGAGGACGCCCTCGATCTCGCGGCCGCGCACGGCCTGTATTTGCAGGCCCTGGCCAGGCGACCGCGCGCGCTGCCAGCGTTCGAGGGCGCGCTGCGGACCTTGGCGATCCCCGAGCGCGAGCTGGGCCGGGTCCGCGACGCGCTCTTGTTGTTCCCCGACGCCACCGTCCACTGGCGCGCGAGCGAGCTGCTCGACGCGGGCGCGCGCGGTGAGATCGATGGGCCGCTGCTGACCAAGCTGTGGCTGGCCCGCAACGACGCGGCGACGTTGCTGAGCATTGGCGAGCCCAGCACCAAGATCCACGCGCTCGCCGAGCTTGGGCTCGAGCGCCTGCTCGCCGAGCTCGAGGCCGCGCGCACCCCCGCCGACGCGTTCCCGATCGCGGCCAAGGTCCTGGCCTGGCTCGGCGCCGGGCCGCCCCAGCTCCGCGTGCAATACCGCGACGTCGAGCTGTGGCTGACCTACCTGATCGGACGTGACAGTGAGCTCGAGGCGCTGGCCCTCGCCCGGCCTCGCTACGACGCAATCCGCCAGCCACCAACCGGCCTGCACGCGAGCTTGCTGCTCGCCGAGGCTCGCCAGCGCCACGCGATCGATGATCTGCTGAGCTGGGCGATCGTCCGCGAGGAGCTGTGGCAGGCCGATGATCCCGCGACGCGCAGCATCACCAGCGATCTCTACGCGCCGATCCAAGACCCCGCGCTGGCCCAGTACGCGTGCCTGCGGATGTTTGGCCGCGACGAGTTCGAGGTCGCGGCCGAGCGCTGCGTGCCGCTGTGGAACGAGCTCGGGGGCAGCCGGTTCCTGGCCGTCGATCTCGCCTACCTCGCGCTCAATGATCCCGATCGCGTTCGCGCCAACGGGCTGGATCTCGGCGAGTTCTTCGCGACCGCCGCGCGGCTGCCGGATCTCGCCGATGATCCGGTGTGGCTGCTCAACGCGTCGCTGTGGCTGTCGAAGCAAGGTGAGGAGCAGCGCGGCGCCAAGCTCCGCGTGGATCAGCTGGCCCTCGACGCGATCGCCCCCGAGCCCGACGAGATCGAGCTTGGTCAGGGTCGCTACCGTGGCGCGCTGCTGCGTCAGCAGATCGTCGGGCAATTCGACGGCGTCGATCGCCGCCGGTTCGCGCTCGCCGCCGCCTCGGCCGTGCGCAGCTTGGATCTGACCGCGGCCGAGCTCTACGCCAACCGCCTGCTCGCCTGGTTGCCCCGCGTCGAGGAGGAGGACGCCGCCCCGGAGTTCACCGCTCACTCCCCCCAGATGCTTGCGGCGACCCGGCCGGAGGGCGACACCAGCGACGCCGAGCTGCGCAGCTTTGGGCTGTACGCGCTGTCGATCAGCGAGCTGATCCGTGACGACCTTGGGGATGACCTTGGGGATGACCTTGGGGATGACCTTGGCCACGCCCGGATCCCGCGCGACGCGATGCTGGATCTGCTCGACAGCTACGCCAAGGACACCGGCCTGGCCGACTACGAGCGCGTCGCGTCCGACCATCCCAACAGCCACGTGGCCAAGCTGGTGTTGCTGTCGAGCTACGCCGACGCGGGGATGCGCGAGCAGGCGGTGGCGCTGGCCCGCGAGCTGGTCGTGCTGCACCCCGACAGCCCCCTGGTGCTGTCCGACGCGCTGCCGCTGCTGACGGGCCCCGAGGATCTGGGGGCCGCTCGCAAGCTGCTTGCGAGCGCGCAGCGCATGTTTCCGCTGCACCCGTGGCTGCGCAGCGAGGCCCTGCCCGCGGTGTTGAGCGGCGCCGAAGATCGCCTGCCCAGCTGGCTGCGCACGCCCGATGCCTTCGACACCATGCTCGCGCGCTTCGACGACGCGGCGCTCGATCAGCTCTCGCCCCAGCGCCGCGCGAACATCGACGCGTCCGCCGAGGCCTTCTTCGGTGCCAGCACCACGCCCAACCCCGAGGGCCTCGGCGCCCGCGAGCCGATCCCCGGCGCTACGTCCGTTGGCGTTGGCGGTGGCGGTGGCGACGACGCGCAGCAGAGCGAGCACACGCGCGTGCAGTTCGTCATGCGCGAGCCCAGGGCTTCGCGCTGCGAGGGCCTTGGCTGCGCCGAGCCGCTGATCGCCGAGTGGACCTCGCGCAACTACGCGCTGCTGTGGACCCGCGAGCTCGAGCTGCCCTCGGGTCCGGCGATCGAATTCCTGGTCGCGGACGAAGAGTCGGTGATCGACAACATCTTGGTGCCGAGCGGCGGCAACCTGTTCGTGCTGATCTCGGGCTCGACCCTCGAGGACATCGGCACCTTCTTGCCGCACATGAAGCTGCTGCGAGACAGCTTTCGGCCGCTCGATTGGTCAGTCTCGGCCGACGCCGCCGAGACCCTGCGCAGCTCCGGTCGCCCGCCCGCCAACGACCACGCGCGCCTGGTCGCGCGCCGGCTGCTGGCCCGCGCCAGCCAAGCGCCGCGCGCGGCTGCGCCTGCATGTCCGATCGCGGGTGATCCCACCTTGGCCAAGCTCGATCCGCCAAGCCGCGCGGAGCTGCTGTTGGATCTGTTCTTGGTCACCCGCGACGGCTGGCAGCGGCGCGCGCTGCTGGCCTGCACCGCGCCCGATCAGCCCGAGGCGGCCCGCGTCGCGCTGCTCAGCTTGCTCGACGCCGACGCCAGCGTCCACGCGTTTGGCCGCGCGGCCACCACGGTTCACCACGAGCGCGTGCTGACCGACACCCGCCGCATGCTCTACCAAGAGCGGCAGCCCGCGGTCTCGGATCCCGCGCTCACGACCGGCGGCGGCCAGCCCAGCTTTGGCCTGCTGCAGGTGATCGCCTCGTTGCCCGACGAGCAGAGCCACGCGCTCACCCGCGAGCTGCTGGGTCGCCGCGACGGCCGGCTGCGCGCGCTGGCGTTGGCCGCGAGCGCGACCATGGACTACTTCGGGAGTCACGGCGGGCCAACCCAGGCGACCAGCCGAACCGAGGTCCAGCGTCTGCGCGAGGTCGTGATCGACGGCGAGAGCAAGGACGCGATGCTCGCGGTTCGCAGCCTCATGGACGTCCCCGGGGCCGACAACGTCGCGGCGATCCGCACGCGGACCGACAAGATGATCCGCGCAGGCATCGAGGACGACGCCGGGCGTGGGCTCGCCAGCAACTTGGCCTGGGCGCTCGCGCAGCTGCTGGACAGCAAAGATCGCAAGCGCCTCGAGCAGCTCGCCAAGGCCGTGAAGCTCGAGCCCGCCGACGGTCGGCCCAAGCGAGCCAAGCGCTCGCGCGAGGCGCTCGAAGAGATGGCCAAGGACCACGCCGAGGGCCGCAAGCGCCTGGCCCAGTCCGCGCCGGCGACCAACAACGAGCGAGCGACTCGCTTCGTCCGCGAGCGTCGCGTACGGCCCGCGCCACGGGATCTCGAGCAGGTCCGCAGCAAGCCGTTGGCCGAGCTGACCCCTGGCCACGAGTGGACGTATGTGCGGGTCGGCAACGCTGGACTGTTCGCGACCAGCCTCGAGAGCCTGCTGCGGCGGCTGGCGCCGGCCAACGCGACCGACGCCTACCTGGTCCGCACGCTGATCTACGAGAACCTGCTGCAGGGGTCGTTCGCGCTGTTGGGGGACAGCGGCGGGCTGGATCTGGGCGCGCCGATCGAGTGTGTCTCACCCAAGGGCAGCGAGAGCTTCGCGTGCTCGGCCACGGTCGCCGATCGCAACGCCGTGCTCACGACCCTCGCCGCGCGCGAGCTCGGCGACGACGCGGGCGTGTCCGTGCCGCTCAGCCTCGCCACCGAGTTCGCTGGGCTCCCGCTCACGCTGGGCTCGCTGCCGGTCATGCTGCACTCGCTGATCGAGGCGCCCGAAGACGAGCTCGAGCCCGACGACTCCCCGCGGATCGCCGCCGAGCGCCTGCGCCTGACCCGGACGATCGCCGGGCACGAGCTCGAGTACTACGCGACGGTGGAGCTGCACGAGAACCGCCTGATCGTCGACTCCGAGCACTACATGTTCATCGGGGATCGGCTGCTGGTGTTCTCGGGCTCGGACTTGGCCGAGCAGCTGCTGCGCCAGCCCCCGAGCGGCGCGAGCTCGCTGGCCGCCGATCCGCAGTTCGCCAAGGCCGTCGCGGGCTGGCGCGATGGCGTCGCGCTGCAGGCTGTCGACTTCAGCGGGGATCTTGGGCTGCCCCAGGTCGCGCTCGAGGTCGTGCTCGACAACGAGGGGCTCGAGTTCTCGGCGCGGGCGACCGGCGACCGCGAGGCGATCGGCCAGTTCGGGGATCTCGAGCGGCTGCTGCCAGACCAGCACGTGGCCGCGGCATCGGTCGCGCTCGAGCCTGACGCCCTGCGCGAGTACTTCGAGGACGCCGAGCTCGAGCGCTGCGCGGGCCACGGCAGCGCCGGCGCGGTCCCGGCCGTGACTCCTGTCGCGCCCGCGGGGACCGGCGCGCAGGCCTGTGGCCTCTCGGCCGACGACAAGCTGCCCCCGCTCGCGCTGGCCGAGGCCGCGCCGGCCGTGCTGCTTGGCTGGTACCCCGAGGTTGGCAGCGCGCTGTGGCAAGACTGGGTGCTGGTCATGCCGATCAACGCGAAGCTGCGCAGCGCCATGAAGCGTGAAGGCGTGCCGACGCTCGCCGCCGGGGAGCTGGTCGAACATGCGGGCTTGTTCTTCGTCTCGCGCGACGCCGCGCTGATCGTGGCCTCGACCCGGGAGCTGGCTGAAGACGCCAAGGACAGCCCGCTCGCGCCCGCCGGTAGCGAGGAGCCGCGCCGGTTCGCCGCCTTCTCGCTCGACGGGCAGCGGGCCGCCGCCGTCGTGCGGGCGCTCGCCGAGCGCTACACGGGGGACCGCCGCGCGGACTACCTGCGGTTGGTGGCGACGGTGATCGGTCTGGTTCAACACGTGCAACTGCGCGGCGAGTGGACGGCCAACGCCAACGCCAACGCCAACGACGGAGTGCTGAGCGCCAGCGTGGCGCTGAACCTCGCCGAGTCCGAGGAGCAGCTGGCCCTGATCGACCGGTGGCTGGCGAGCCCCGAGGTTGGCAACGCGAGCAAGCTGCCGCGTCGGCTGTCGCAGGCCGACACCGACAGCGCCCTCGCGTACGTGATCACAGTGGACGACGCCGCGCACTTTGCTCACAGCGCGGTGCCAAAGGACAACCCGCGCATCAGCGTCGAGGTGCTCGCGCCCGATCAGCTGCGCCTGCGGGTGCTGCCCTCGCGCGCGGTGCCCAGCAACAGCGTGCATGTCCTGACCTCGGAGCAGCGCGAGCGCATGTTGGCTTCGGACAACATGGTCCGCGCCAAGGACCAGAAGATCCGTGACGTCGCCAATCAGCTGCGGGTGTCTGGCGACGACATGGCTACAGTCGCGGCCATCGTGGCTTGGGTGCATCAGAAGGTCCACTACGAGATCACACCGAGCAGCCTCGACGCCGTGACGATCCTGGATCGGGGACAGGGCGACTGCACCGAGTACGCGCTGCTGACCGTGACGCTGCTGCGCGCTGCGGGAATCCCGGCGCGGCTACAAGAGGGCATGGCCGCCAGCGGTGACGAGATGGTCGCGCACGCGTGGGTGGCGTGGCACGACGGAACTCGCTGGCGCGAGGTCGACCCGACCGCAGGCACCTCCAGCGTGAGCGCTGGTCACATCGAGATCGAGGTCGTCGATGTCCTCGCGATGATCTCGCTTGGGCAGTTCGAGGTGACCGCGATCGAGAAAATTGAGCCCTGAGCCTGCGTTTGCGGCCGGCTGGGTCCAATCGTGGCCGTTGGATCAGGTCCTGTTTTTTTACGCGCCTACGTAGTTTGGCGGTTTTCAACGGTGCGAGCGCCGACTATACAGTCGCGGCGACAGAACACTGTCCCGCGGACAAAGTCTGACCTTCATCAATTGAGCGACACACACCATGGAAAACCTGCCGGTCCCCGAGTTTCTTCAACCCTACATGCCATTGATCGTCGGAGCCGTGACGGCGCTGGTGATCTTCATTATCGGCATCATCGTCGCGGGGTGGGTGCACAGCTTGGTGGCACGCGGCCTGAGCAAGCGGCAGGTCGAGCCATCGCTGGTTGGTTTCTTGGCCTCACTCGCGCGCTGGCTGGTGCTGGCTGCCGCGGTCATTACTGCGCTCGAGCGCGTGGGTCTGCAGACGACCAGCTTGATCGCGCTGCTTGGGTCTGCTGGCATCGCGATTGGCCTGGCGCTGCAGGGCAACCTCTCCCACTTCGCTAGCGGCGTGATGATCTTGCTGTTCCGACCGTTCAAGGTTGGTGACTACATCGGCGCGGCCGGCAAAGAGGGCAACGTCAAGGCCATTGGTCTGTTCACGACCACGCTGCTGACCCTGGACAACGAGACCGTGATCGTGCCCAACGGGGCCGCGACCGGCAGCGTGATGACCAACTATACCGTCAGCGGCAGCCGTCGGGCGCACATCGCCGTGGGCGTTGCCTACGGCAGCAAGGTGCCCGAGGTCATCGCGGTGCTGAAGAAGGCCACCGAGCGCTGCGAGTTGGCGATGAAGACGCCGGCGCCGGTGATCGCGTTTGTTGGACTGGGCGCCAGCTCGCTCGACTTCTTGGTGCTCGCGCACTGCGATCCGGCGGTCTATGCCGACATGCTGCATCAGGTCCGCACGGCCGTGTATGAGGAACTCGCGGTCGCTGGGATCGAGATTCCGTTCGCGCAGATCGTCGTGCACCAGAACGCCTGAACACGAGTTGGCGGTCGATGTCGCCTGGGCCCTGCCCTGCCCTGATCTGGTATGATCAGGGTAGGGTTGGGGCAGGCTGAGCATTGCGTTGACGCCTACCTACGCCACACTTGGTTGGCCTCGAGATTCATACGATGCAACATACAGCTTCCACGCTCATCTTCGCTGTCTGCCTGGGATTCCCGGCGCTCACGTACGCCGGGGCGCCCGAAGACCCCGCCGTCCCAAGTGGCACCGCCACCCAGGACAACGCCAGCTCGGGCTCGACAGAGATCGGCTCGGACGACAAGTTCGTCGGTACCAAGGAGGTCGCTGCCGAGGACGCGGCCGCCGAGGACGGGCCCAAGGATCCGCACGCGGAGGACGCCACCGAGTTCGACATCTCGCTTGGTGGCATCTTTAGCACTGGCAATTCACGCTCGCTGGCCACGACCGGGCTCACCAATTTTCGGCTGCGCCGGACCATTCACCAATTCGGGGCTTCGGTCGCTGGCAACTATGGTGCAACGGGCGCCGAGGATCGGCCGAGGGGCTACGACACGACGGTTGGCAACGTACAGGGGCTGGTCCGCTACGACGTGTTCTTTGCCGAGCGATGGACCGCCTTCGCGCAGGTCACGGGTCGCCACGATCCGTTTCAAAAGCTGGATTTGCGCATGAACGTGGATCCGGGGTTTGCTTTTTATGCGCTGAACAAGACCAAGCACCGGCTGTGGTTTGAGGCTGGATATGACTTTCAGTATGACCTTCGTACTGATGAGGCGCTGGTTTTGGTCGACGATGATGGGGAGCCCGTGCTCGACTTGAATGGGAACACTCAGATTGATCCGGCGGTGCTGAAGACTGAGCTGAATCATGCTGTGCGGGTGTTTGCGGGGTACTCGAACAAGTTGTCCGAGCGGGTGGGCTTTGATACGGGGATTGAGTATTTGCAGAGTGTGGTCTTGGGGAGGCGGCTGCGGGTTAATTATTTGGCGGCGCTGAATACTCAGCTTGTTGAGCGGTTGTCGCTGGCGGTGACGTTTACTTTGCGGTTTGAGAATGATCCGCTGCCTGGGGTTGGGCGGTTGGATACTGTCACTGCGTTCTCCCTCACCTACCGCTTCTTCTAACCCTGCCCGAAGGTCCTGTTCCCGTCGGGCGACGGGCTTCCCTTCGAGGTCACTGGGCTGCTGCTTCCGGCTGCAAAATCACCCTCCGACACGCCGAACGCCTGCCGTGTCGTAGGGCAAAATCGGCTCCGCCCTCAACCTCGAGGGCGAGAACCAACACCGGCAGGCGGGTCGCCTTGCCCGCCCACCTCGATCACGCACAACG
>NZ_JMCC02000186.1 GCF_000737335.2 Enhygromyxa salina
GCTTGAACCAAACTTGACTCAAATTCCCACGAAATTGGGTGTCAAGGGAGCTAGACTACGCGCAGTGGCAGACCGCAGTGGACTGGTTGCGCGCGGATCTACTAGGGCTGCGGGATCAACTGCAAGCCCAAATTGACGGTTGAGCCGCGCTACCACCCGCGCGGCTGCTGGTGGGTTCCCACCTTGCCCCCTGGGCTCGGGCGAGACTAGCGAAGCTCGGTCTGGATCTGTTCGATGAGGTTTTGACCCGAGAAGTAGCCCAGCACCGTCAGGCGAGTGCCCGGCCAGACAACCCATAGATCTTGCCCAACCCGAGCCTGGACCACGTCCGCGGATCCATGACCGCCGATCCAGATCACATCGTCGCCGCTGACGTCGCTCGAGATCGTGTCATCGCCGTCGCCCGCTCGCCACAGGTAGGTGTCCGCGTCGGGCCCTCCAGCGAGGATGTCGTCACCCTCGCCGCCAGTGATGAGATCGTCGCCGGCTTCGCCAAACAATTGATCCACGCCGCCGCCGCCGAACAGCCGGTCCGGATCGGCCCCGCCGTAGAGGGTGTCGTCATCATCGTCGCCGAACAGCCAGTCCGCGCCCGCGTTTCCAAGCAGGTCGTCGTTGCCGACGCTGCCGTAGAGCACGTCGTCGCCCGCACCGCCGGTGAGGGTGTCGTCGCCGGTGCCACCGTCGAGGTAGTCGGCGTCATTTTGACCGAACAGGTTGTCGGCGCCGGTCTGGCCGAGCACCCGATCATTGCCGTCGCCCGCTTGAATCGTGTCGTTGTCCTCGCCTCCGAAGATCTCGTCGTCGCCACCAAAGCCGAAGATCGCATCGACGCCCGCGAGCCCTTCGATGCTGTCGTTCATCGCCGTGCCGTTGAGCGTCTCGCCGTCCGGGGTGCCGACGAGCGGGGTGCCGCCGACGTCGCTCCACGGGCTCAGATCCGGCATGGCGCTGGGGCTGGGATCGATGACGCCGCCCTGGACCGGGATGGCTTCGACGAGCTCGCAGTCGGGGACGCCCTCGCAGACGTCGACGTCACCGTCACCAGTGTCGCCGTCGCCGTCGCCCGTATCGCCGTCGCCGTCGCCGTCGCCCGTGTCGCCGTCGCCGTCACCCGTGTCGCCGTCACCCGGATCACCATCGCCCGGCTCCCCGTCGCCGTCACCAGTGTCGCCGTCGCCGTCACCAGTGTCGCCGGGCTCGCCATCGCTGGACGTGTCAGTGGTCGTCGTTGCGTCGCTCGGGTCGCCAGCGTCACCGCTACCAATCGAGTCGAAGCTACACGCCGCGGTCAGGCAGATGACAAGCACGATCCTGGTTGCGCGCACTCCCCGAGTCTGGGTGAAGCCCGACCCGATGTCGAGGATCCCCTACAACAGCGGCTCGTCGATCACGGCGCCGTCGATGTCGTGGCTCAGCGTCGCAAAGCGACCAACGTCCGCCGGAGACGAGCGAGCCCCCCTCGGGGGGCCACTCACACGACCGCGAACAGCTAGCCGGCCCGACGAGCGAGCCGCGAACAACGAGCGCTCCGACCAAC
>NZ_JMCC02000187.1 GCF_000737335.2 Enhygromyxa salina
AGGAAGCGACGCAAAGCGACCAACGTCCGCCGGAGACGAGCGAGCCCCCCTCCGGGGGGCCACTCACACGACCGCGAACAGCTAGCCGGCCCGACGAGCGAGCGAAGCGAGCGAACGGACGCGAAGCGTTCGCCTTCGGCAAAGTGCAGTGCGCCCGCGGGGGAGCTAAACTAATCCGCGGGCCAGGGTTCGGGGGGCACGGGGTTGGGCGAGTTGGTCACGCTCCCGCGCGCCTCGAGGTTCTCGATGAACCGATACACGTAGAACAGATCATCTTCGATGTCTGCATCCGGCGTCGCGGCCAGCCACTCCTCGACGCTCAGCGCCAGCGGCCGCAGGATCGACAGCGCGCCCGCGTCGTCGCCAACCGAGGCGCGCGTCGCCGCCATCTCGAACGCTACATACAGGTTCAGCATCACGAAGCCCTTCTCGACGCTGGCGTCGCTAAACCACCCGTTCTCGGGCGTCTCCCACGGGCCAAGCGGCGACTGGACCTCGACGACCTGCTCGATGATCTCGTCGCTCCCGGGCACTTGGTACTCGAACTCGATCCGGCCGACCTCGCCGGGATCGTCACCGGTTGGGGTCAGCTCGAGGATCATCGCCCCGCCGCCGCCGCGGCGACCGTTCTCGTTGTCGTCGTCGCTCATGCGGTGAGCGATCTGCAGGATCGGGATGTCGATGTGCCCGTGGTTGCCCCACACCTCGGCCTGCTTGGTCCCGTAGATCCGGCGCAGGTCGTAGCCTTCGAACACGGTCGCGTCGATCGTCACGTCCTGCGCGAGCGGGATCACGAACGCCTGGACCTCCTCTTCGAACACCTCTTCGACCGCGGCGTAGTCCTCGATGTAGTAGAACGATCCGCTGCCGACCTCGGCGAGCGTGCGCATTAGCTCGACGTCAAAGTCGTCGCCAAGGCCGATCGTGGTCAGGCCCAAGCCGAGGTCGCCCCACGCCGTTGCGAGGCCCTCGATCTTCTCGGAGCTGGTGATGCCCACGGTCGCCATCCCGTCCGAGACCATGACCACGCGGTTTTGATAGCCCGCTTGCGCGTGGGCCTGCACGGTCTCGAACGCCGCGCGCAGGCCCGCGTAGATGTTGGTCGAGCCCGCGGTCTCGAGCCCCGCGATCGCCGTAGCGAGCTCGACCGAGTCACCCGCGACATGCTCGACGATCAGCTTGGCCTCGTCACCAAAGCCGACCAGGCTCACGCGATCTTCGGGCTGCAGGCTGTTGCGCATGCGCAGCAGCCCCTCGCGGACTCGATACAGCGGCTCACCGGCCATCGAGCCCGACAGGTCCACGGCGATCGTCAGATTCAGCGGCGGGCGCTCGACTGCGTTGGCGTCGATCGGCGTGTTCATGCCAACCAGCACGACCGTGCAGTTCGAGCCCGAGATCATGTTGCCCATCACGCCCAGCATCCCGTGGATGCACACGTCCTCGCCGCAGTTGGGCGCGGGCATCTCGATCTGGTGCTCCGCGAAGAAGCCCAGATCGTCGATCGTCTCGGGCCCCGGGATGCCGCCCTCGAGCAGGATCTCGCGGAACAGGCCGAAGTCTTGGGCGCCGCCTTGGCCAACGCCGGAGCCGAGCGAGGACCCGTCATTGCCGCCTTCGCCACCGAAGTCGCCGGCCTCGCTGGAACAGCCGAGGCCAGGGAGCGCGAGCAGGCCCAAGGCGCCGAGTGCGGCGCTGGCGAGGCGGGGCTTGGAGAAGAACGGGGCGGCTGGGGTGCGGTGGTCTTGCATGGATAAGCTCTCGAAGGGGGTCGCGCGGGTAGTCTTGGGGGGGGCGGATCGGTTCACTTCGATTTTTGGCCTCACGCACCGCCGCGAGACGACCTCACCCTCCGTTCGGTGCTTGCGTAGCGCATCCTCATGCGGTGTCATGAGACGGTCGCTCATGATGACCGAGCCCATTGGCCGTATCGTCGGCCGCGCCCTTGGTGGTCGCAGAGCACGACCATGAGCCCGACCCGCAACTCAGAAAACGTAGAGCGCTTGCTCAGCGAACGACTGATCAAAGAAGCGCTCGAAGCAAAGATGATCGCACCGGCGGACGAGCACGCCGCAAAAAAGCTGATGAAGTATGTACCCTTCTGGGCGGTGGTTGCGTCGTGAGCGGTCGCTGGACGAGTCCGCTGGGCGCGGAACGCGGAACGCGGGGCGCTGGGCGCTGGGCGCTGGGCGCGGGTTTTACTTGCTGGTTTGCGGCTCTACAGCTCCATCAGCAAGTAAACGCGAGTAAAATCAAAGACTTAGGTATTTGACGGGTATTTGATGCGTTGTATGCGCGACATAGGGCGAACCAGCGAGGACGCTACTCGAGCAGCTCCGCCACGCTGCGCAGCTTGTCGTTCATCGACTGCTCGCGATCCGTCCGCGTCCCCACCCGAATCGTCGTCCCCACCCGCGGCGCTCCCATCGCGTGGACGCGCTCGTGGCAGGTACGGATCACCTCCATCACGCTCGCCCACTCGCCCTCCACGTTGGTCCCATATGCATGCATCCGGTGCTCCAACCCCGACTCCTCGAGCACCCGCTGGCACTCGGCCACGTACTTCGAGACCGACACGCCAACCCCGATCGGCACCAGGCAAAAATCCGCGATGACCTTCATGGCGCCATCATGCCTTCGATCCCCTGCAGGTGCACGGGCTCGCGCCTGAGCGGGCGGCTCAGCCCGTGACGATCTTCTCGATCGCCGCGGTCAGCTGCCGCAAGCTGAACGGCTTTTGCAAGAACGGCGACGCGTCCTCGCGCTCGGGGAAGAACCCGCTCATCAGCAACACGCGCCTGCGCAGGGCAGGGTAGCGCTCGAGGATCACCCGTCGCAGCTCATCGCCGCTCATCCCCGGCAGCCGCACGTCGCTGATCACCAAGTCAAAGGTCTCACTGGCCAGCTGCTCGAGCCCCAGCTCGGCGGTGTCGACCCCGATCGCCGTGTGCCCCGAGGCCCCGAGCAGGCGGACCAGGCTGCGCAGCAAGCTGGGCTCGTCCTCGACACACAAGATCCGCAGGCCGGCGGCCTTGCTCGGCGCGGGCGCGGGCGCAGCGACAGGCTCGAGCGGCGGGGCGAGCGGCAGCTCGAGCTCGAAGCACACGCCGCCCTCGGATCGGTTGAACGCCCGGATGTTGCCGTCGTTGTCCTGCATCAGGCCCCAGGTGATAGCGAGGCCGAGCCCCGTACCAATCCGCTCTCCGCCGCCGCGGACGAAGGGCGTGAAGATCTGCTCGAGCACCGGCTCGGGGATCGGCGGTCCGCTGTCGATGATCTCGATGAACGCGCGCTCGCCGATCGCTCGCGCCCTGACCACGACGGCGTCTTGGTCAGGACCGCTGGCGACGATCGCCCGCGCAGCGTTGCCAAACAAGTTGACCATCACCAGCTCGAGCTGGGCCGGATCTGCGATGACGCTGAGCGTCGGCGGCTCGACCACGCAGTTCAGCTGCACTGGCTGGCCGCCAACGCCCGCGAGCTGCCGCGCCGCTTCGATCGCGCCGATCACTTCGACGCGGGTTCGCTCGGGCGTCTCGGACACGGCGAAGGCCCGCAGGTTGGTGACGATGCTGGCGATCCGCTGCGCGTGCGCAAGCAGCTCGTCAATGTTCGGGCGGGCGGCATCGGAGGCTTGCTGCGCGAGCTCGGTCAGGCCGAGCTGCAAGACCGCGAGCGGGTTGTTGATCTCGTGGGCGACGCCAGCGGCGAGGTGCCCGATCGCCGCCAGCCGCCGCGCGTGCTGCAGCTCGCGGTCGAGCTCGACCCGCACGCTGACGTCACGAATGATCACCTGCGTGTGGCCAAAGCCGGGGACCGAGGCGACGGTGATGTCGACGACGCGACCGCCGACCATCTCGATCTCGTCGGCCTCACCGCTGTCTGCAGTCAGGAGCTCCTCGACCATGTCGCGCGCCGCCCCTTCGAACAGCTCGACCAGCGGCGTCTCGCGCAAGTCCCTGTCGAGCAGGCGGGTCGCGGTCGCGTTGGCGCTGATGATGATGCCGATGTCATCGATGATGAACGCGAGGTTGGGCCCGTGGTCGAACAGCGCGCGGTAGTGGGCCTCGGACTTGGCGAGCTCGCGGGTCCGCAGCTCGACGGTGTTCTCGAGCGACGCGATCGCCTTGTGGGCCGGGAGCGACTCGGGGGTGCGATGCTGGGCGTCCCGGGCCACGCGAGCCGAGAGCGTCTTGATCACCTCCTGTGCCGCGCGCAGCTGCTCTTGCAAGGCCCGGAGATCGTGGGGATCGTCAGTCATCGCGTGGGTCCGAGCACCAAGCCTGTCAGCGTGTGGTTGATCTGTACCGCGCCAAATTGTTCGCCCTAGGTCGTGAACCCAGCTCCCGGGATCGGCAGCATAGCGGTCCCTAGCTGCTCGACGAGCCCGCGCGCCCGAGCTTCCCACAGCCGGCCGCCGCAGTTGAACAGCAGCAAACCCTGCGGCTCGGGGACCCGCGTGAGCGCACGCGCGAGCCCAGCCGTGGTGGCGGCGACGATGTCACCCGCCGCCATTGGGTAGAGGGGAACACCAAGTCCTGTGGGCGCTCGCGGACCCGCCCCGCCCCGCTCCGCACCGATCTCCTCACGCAGCTCGTCGATCGCCTGAACGCAGCGCTCGTACTTCAGCTCGGTGGGCCGCTCGAGCAACACCGCGCGAACACGCAGCGGACCCGCGAGCGCGAGCGCAGACACGCTGTCGACCGTGCAGCCATCGGGCCCCGATCTCGCCGCGGGTGGTGCAGCCAAGCGTGAGGCTATCAGGAAACGCCTGGGCGACGGCCCTGGCCACGTCCGCGAACTCGAGCTTGCTGCTGACGAAGAGCGACCTGCGTTGCATCCGAGGAGCGAGCATGGGCGACGGTGAGCCCTGTCGGCATGCCCCGACCACAATCGACGCGCTCGTCCATATAAGATCAGTGGTCACACCCGTGGGGCCCTCCCGCGGTCTGGCGAGCGCTGTTGAGAGATCGCGCACTGTCCGCTGTGGCGCGCCGCGTAAACAGCCGCAGGTCCGCGTTCGCGAGCAACGCGGCTGTCTGGACGTGACCGCCCCGACCTTTCGATCAACGACGATCATCCTCGCGAAACGCAGAGCAAAGGTGATACGCTCCGCGCCGAGATGGCAAAAGAAGCATCCGTCGCCCCCAAAGAACGCGTCAACATCGTCTACAAGCCGGCCGGCGATGCAACCGAGGATGTCGAGCTGCCGCTCCGTATCCTCATGCTCGGTGACTTTACAGGCAAGGCAGACGACACCCCAGTCGAGGAGCGCAAGCCAATCAACATCGATAAGGACAACTTCAACGACGTGCTGTCCGAGTACAACATCGGCGTCGACATCAACGTGCCCGACACCCTCTCGGGGGAAGCTGGCGCAGAGATGGGCGTCTCGTTGAAGTTCAAGAACATGAAGGACTTCACGCCCGAAGGCGTGGTCGAGCAAGTCCCAGAGCTCAAGAGCCTGCTCGATCTCCGCAACGCCCTCAACGCCCTCAAGGGTCCGTTGGGCAACGTCCCGGCGTTCCGCAAGAAGATCCAGAGCCTGCTCGAAGACTCCGATTCGCGCGATGCCTTGTTGGCCGAGCTCGGCGCCAAAGACTGAGCCTCACCCACCCCTCACTGATTTCTCACCGACATACACCGAGAGTTCCCATGAGCACCGAAACTGAGAACGAATCTGGGGGAGCGGCAGCAGCCGAGGGCTCCCTGCTCGAGACCATCCTCTCCGAGACCAACCTCGCCCCCGGCGATGAGGCCTACGACGTCACCAAGCAGGGCGTGCAGGCATTCATCAGCGAGATGCTGAAAGGCCGCGAGTCCAAGAAGATCGACAAGGCGGCCGTCGACGCAATGATCGCCGAGCTCGACGCTCGCATGAGCCAGCAGCTCAACCAGATCTTGCACAACTCGTCGTTCCAAGCGATCGAGTCGGCCTGGCGCAGCCTCAAGTACACCGTCGACAACGTCAACTTCCGCGAGAACGTGCGCATCAACGTGCTCTCGGTTCAAAAAGACGAGCTGCTCGAGGACTTCGAGGACGCCCCGGAAGTCACCAAGTCGGGCCTGTACCGCACGGTCTACTCGGCCGAGTACGGCACCTTCGGCGGCCGGCCCTACGGGATGATGTGCTCGCTGTATGAATTCGCTGGCGGCCCACAGGACATCGAGCTCCTGCAGCAGTGCGCTGCGGTCGCGACCATGGCCCACGCGCCCTTCATCGGCAACGCGGCGCCCAAGCTGTTTGGCTTGGAGTCCTACGAAGATCTGCCGCGCCTCAAGGATCTGCAGAGCCTGTTCGAGGGCCCGCAGTACGCCCGCTGGCACGCGTTCCGCGAGAGCGAAGACGCTCGCTACGTCGGCCTCGTCGCGCCCCGCATGATGCTGCGCATGCCCTACGGCCCGGACGACGTGCCGGTCAAGTCCTTCAACTTCAAGGAGGACGTCATCGACCAGCACGAGAACTACCTGTGGGGCTACAGCTCCTGCGCGCTCGCAACCCGCGTCGCCGACAGCTTCGCCAAGTACCGCTGGTGTCCAAACATCATCGGTCCGACCTCGGGCGGCGCCGTCGAGGATCTGCCGCTGCATCAGTACAAGGCGATGGGCGAGATCCAGACCAAGCTGCCGATCGAGTGCCAGCTGACCGAGCGCCGCGAGTACGAGATGGCCGAAGAGGGCCTGATCGGTCTGACCATGCGCAAGGGCAGCAACAACGCCGCGTTCTTCTCGGCCAACTCGGTCCAGAAGGCCAAGGTGTTCCCGAACACGGCCGAGGGCAAAGCCGCCGAGACCAACTACCGGCTCGGCACCCAGCTGCCCTACATGTTCATCGTCACCCGGCTGTCGCACTACATGAAGGTGCTGCAGCGCGAGCAGATCGGCTCGTGGAAAGAGCGCGGCGATCTCGAGCGCGAGCTCAACGTCTGGATCAGCCAGTACGTCGCGGACATGGACAACCCGGCGCCAGGCGTGCGCTCGCGTCGTCCGCTTCGCAAGGCCTCGATCTCGGTCGAGGACGTCGAGGGACAACCCGGCTGGTACAAGTGCTCAATGAAGATCCGCCCGCACTTCAAGTACATGGGCGCGTCGTTCGAGCTCTCGTTGGTCGGCAAGCTCGACAAGGACTAGCTCTGGGCTGTCCACCATGAGCAAAGGGCTCCCTACGCAGGATTGCGTGGGGGGCCTTTTTCGCAGCTGTATCTCGTGTTGATTTCCTCGTCCTCCTCGTCCTCCTCCGCCTCGTACGCCTAGAGATCCATGGACAAACAGACCGTCCTGCAACGTGCCGCCGCCCTGCTCGCGCCGATCCCCGGCGACAACCCTGCGGGCCAGAACGCCAACTACGACGTGCGCCACGAAGAGCTGCGTCGCGAAGTAGCGAAGATCGAGTCGCCGACCACCGGCATGCCCGACTGGCCGCACGTCGCCAAGGTTGGTGGCGAGCTGCTCACGTCGACCAGCAAGGACTTCTTGATGGCCGCCTATGTCGCCTGGGCGTGGTTCGAGACCGAAGGGCTGCACGGGCTCGCGTGCGGTGTCGCGCTGATGCAGGGGCTGGTCGAGCAGTACTGGGACAACGGGTTCCCGCCGCGCAAGCGCCTGCGGGGGCGCGGCAACGCCTACGGGTGGTTCATGGGCCGGTTCGAGAACGCGGTCGGGGCTATCGTCGTCTCGCCCAAAGATCGGGTGGCGATTGCGATCTTGGAGGAGTCGGCGCCCGCGTTTGCGGCGGTGATCCGTGAGAACTTTGAAGACAGCGCGCCGGGAATGCGCTCGCTGACCGATGGCATCAAGCGGCTCGTGATCAACCTGCCGCCGGCTTCGCCCGAAGAGCAGGCGGCCGTCGATGCAGCGCTCGCTGGCGGCAA
>NZ_JMCC02000188.1 GCF_000737335.2 Enhygromyxa salina
ACGGCGGGGTCGCGCGAGCCATCCCGTCGTCGTGTATTGGTTCGGCGGGGTTGAGCTGCGAGTCGGGCGGTGGATCGCCTGGATTATTGGCCTTCTGTACTCGAAATTGGGTGCGAAGTTGTGACTCGAACGTGGCCGGAAGCCCGATCGAGCCTTGCCCGGGCTGCCCGACGACAATGACTCCCAGTCCGGCTCTCTTGCGCGATCGAGCCTTGCCCGGGCTGCCCGACGACAATGACTCCCAGTCCGGCTCTCTATCTGCGGGCGGGCGAGAGAGTGACGGCGGGGTCGCGCGAGCCATCCCGTCGTCGTGTATTGGTTCGGCGGGGTTGAGCTGCGAGTCGGGCGGTGGATCGCCTGGATTATTGGCCTTCTGTACTCGAAATTGGGTGCGAAGTTGTGACTCGAACGTGGCCGGAAGCCCGATCGAGCCTTGCCCGGGCTGCCCGACGACAATGACTCCCAGTCCGGCTCTCTTCCGGCTCTCTCGAGTCCTCAAGGCCCCAAGCACCCCCCCAACCAAATACGCGCATTACCAGCCAACACCCCCTCGAGCACCTCCCCCTCCAGCGCAAGCCCGCGATACTCCCCGGTCGTCAGCATCGCCGGCCCCGCCCCATCACGCAAAAACTCAAACCGCTCAGCCGCAAGCAACCCAAGGTTCGCCTCCACCTGCCCCCGCCACCTCCCCAGCGAGAACTCCGCCTGCGACCCAGACGAGATCAACGTCACCAGATCCGACCCATACAAGAACCGCTGTGGCTCCGCGCCGATCAGCGCCCGCAGCCGCTCCCGCTCGCGCTCGAGGTTGGTAAACCCATCAACCCCCGGCCGACCTTCACCGTGGCTAGTGTCAACCCGCAAGCTCGGGTGCTTGGCCAAGATCCGCTCGAGCCGATCGAGGTCCGTCCGACTCCCGCAAAGATGCGGACAGACCACCTCGAGCTTTGGGTACGCACGCAGCAGCGCGTCGAGCTCGTCCTCGAAGCGCACGGTGTTGACGTGAAGCAACACTGGCACCGCGCGCTGCTCGAGCAGCGCAAAGGTAGCCGCGTAGCCCGGGTCGTCGAGCGGTCGCGGGTGGAGGCTGTGATGGCCGATGTAGAGCTTGACCCCGCACGCCCCCCGATCGAGCCAGCCCTCGAGCTCCGCCGCCTCGACCTGGGCCGGCTCGACGGTCACGAAGGGCAGCAAGCGGTCGCGGTGCGCTTGGGTCTGCTCTAGCAGCCGCTCGTTGGCGGCCCGCCAGCCAGCAAATTTGTCCCCCCCGGGCGGCGGTGGATGGTCGGGGTCGAGATGCGGCGAGGCCAACACCGCGGCCGCGCTGATCCGGTGGCGATCCAGGGTCGCGAGCAGCTCGTCGACGTGCCCGCCCACGAGGTGAACGTGGATGTCGATCGCCGCCGGACGCTCGGGCAGTGGTGGAGCTGTGAACGCGGACGCGCCAGCCGGTTGCTCATCGCCATTGACGCGCTCGGGACTCGCCGCGGCCTCGGGTGTGGGCGTGGATCCCGGCTTGGATCCGGGCTCACCTCGCTGGCAGCCAGCGAGCAGCAAGGTCAGTGCGAGCGGAGCGACGCCCCTCAGCACTCGCACTCGTCTTCGGCGTTCAGCGCCCGAAGTTCGAACCGCAAGTAGTAGGGATAGCTCGCCTCGGACGGCCCGAACACACGCACGAGCAGCGCTTGGTGGAACTGCTCGCCGGCGCCGCCAATGTTGACGCGCCCGTTGGTCCCCGTGTTGGTGCCGAGCAGCTCGAGGGTCTCGGCGTCGAGGACCTCGATGGTCATCGTGTTCTCGGCCGCGTGGGGCAAGAACGGCTCACCGCAGCCCTCGCCGCACCAGCTGCTGCCTTGAACCCACGCGTCGAGGAACAGCGTGTAATCCTCGAAGTAATCGGAATTCTCGAGCATCAGGGGCTCGGCGTCGATCAGGTAGTAGTCGTTTTCCTCGGCGCACAAGAACGCGTTGACATCGACGATGGCGCTCCAGTTGTCGACGTTTTCCCAGGCGAGATCCGTGGGTGCCTCGGGTAGGTCGTTCGGCTCGAAGTCGTCGTTGTCTGGGCACTGGTTGGCGTCGCCGTCCCCGTCGCCGTCCCCGTCCCCATCGCCATCTCCGTCGCCGTCGCCGTCCCCGTCCCCGTCTCCGTCTCCGGTGTCGCCATCGCCATCGCCATCCCCGTCCCCGTCTCCGTCTCCGTCTCCGGTGTCGCCATCGCCATCCCCGTCCCCGTCCCCGTCACCGTCACCAGTGTCCCCGTCACCGTCACCAGTGTCCCCGTCACCGTCACCAGTGTCCCCGTCGCCATCGCCGGCATCGGCGGTACCACTCTCGTCGCCGCTACCACTCTCCGTGGCGCCCGCCTCCGAGTTTGGCTTGTCGTCGCAGCCCGCGATCACGAGTGAGGCCCATACGAATCCAACGGCGACTTTCGAGCGCAGCATGTCGTCTGGGTAACATTCTTTCGGAGGCTCGACCACGAGAATCTCGGGCCCGGTCCAACGATCAAAACCAGGTTGAGCGGTAGACGCCAGGCGGCACACCCGTCCAGCGTTTGAATGCGCGATAGAAGGTCGCGGGCTCCGAGTAGCCAAGCACCACCGCCACCTCTCCGATCGTCAGCCGATCATCACGCAGATACTCGAGCGAGAGCCCCTGGCGGGTCTCGTCCAGCAGTCGGTCGTAGCTCATCGCGGCGCCGCTCAAGTTGCGTTGCAGTGTGCGCGTGCTGGTGTTCACGCGCTTGGCGGCACCCACGAGCGTCGGGCGTCGCCCGTGGCGAAGCTCGTCGGCGATGTAGCCTCGCACGGCGTCCAGCCGCTCACCCCGGGCGGGGAGCTGGCCCAGGAGCGACGTCGCGCGGGCGCGAAGGTAGGACTCCACGCCAAGCGATGGGGCACGCACGGGGGCGCTCCACCAGGCTCGGTCGATCTCCAGCAGGATCCGCTGGGCGTTGAAGCGCGGACTGGTACCGAACGTGGCGCGGTAGCGCTCGAGGCTGGCCAACGGTGGGTGCGGCAAGTGTACGCAAAGCGCGTCCACGGGCGCCTGCGTCAACGAGCGGAACAAGGTGATCCAAAACGCCAGACCCGCGACGATCATGTGCGGCATTCGTGCTGCGACAGCCAGCAGTGGGTGCTCGATCACGAGCTTGTCAGGCTCGAGCCTCGTCACCTTGAAGGGTGTATCGAGGAGCAGCCGCTGGAACCGGGTCTGCTGCATCATGGCCACTTCGACGGTGGCGCTGTGGGCCATGAGCATGCCGAGCACGCCGAGGTGGTCGAGCGCGAGGCTCTCGCCAAAGGCCAGGCCAAAGTCGTCGGGGGCACCCTGCTCGTGAATGTATTGCCAGACGCCCCAGTGGACCTGGAGGATCACGCGAGCGTCCGGGTTGGGTGCCGCGGGCGAGGGCCACCCCACCTTCGCCAGCAGCTCGGTCTGTGACGCGCCGCTCGCAACGGCGTGCTGGATCAAGCGAGCGGTGATCGACGCCGCGATCGTGCCAGCGGGCATCTCTCCCAAATAGGCACGATCTGCTGTGGCGGGGCCGTCCATGAAATCGTGGCGAGGGCGAGCCTAACAAATTCCTCCGGGCCAGACGGGAGTTGGCGCCTGCGGCCAATGCTGCGGTGCCAAGATCAATCTACAAGCACTCTGAGCGCGCGATCGGACACGTCACCGGGCCATCGCGCAGCAAGGAACTCGTGAAACAGCACAAAGAGACGATCCCCCTGTTGGGCCTACACCACACCGCCAACCGTTGTCGCGACGCCGAGGAGACCCGCGCTTTCTACGAGGACTTCTTGGGCCTGCCGCTGGCGTGCTCGCTGCGACGAGACAGGACCGAGACCGGCGTGGAGACCCCCCTGCTGCACATCTTTTTTCAGATGCGCGACGGCTCGTATCTTGCCTTCTTCGAGCTCCCGGAGGTCGAGTTCGAGTTCAAGGAGCAGGACCCCTCGGATCTGCACATCGCGCTCGAGGTCTGCGAAGTGACCATGAAGGCGATGTACGAGAAGGCCAAAGCGGCAGGGCAGGCGCCGTTCGGGCCGGCCGAGCTCGAGGCGTTGCGGTCGATCTACTTTCGCGATCCAAACGGGTACGTGGTCGAGCTGACCACCAAGAAGGACGAGCATGACGAGGTCATGGATCCCGAGCGGAACGATGCCCGGGGGATCCTCGATCGCTGGCAGACGGACAAGGGATCGGCCTGATCGGCCGACTCAGCTGATCCAGCCAACACCCGACGCAGCGACCTCACGCGCACGATCGATCAGCTCGGCCGGCCACGGCTCCTCGATCACCCGATACAACCCATGATCAAACGGCTCCCCGGGCGCCGGCGTGTGCAGCTCCAGCCGCTCGCGTCGGCCCTCGCGCAGCAGCTCGAGCGCCCGGTGATGACAATAGGGATTGTTCCCGCGCCGTCCAAACAACACGTGCCCGGTCCACGTGCACCCGGCCTTGCACTCGTCCGCGTAGTAACAGCCCGCGCAGCGCCCCCACAGCTCGTCAACACGGCGCTCACGGTTGAAGCGCAGCGCGTCCGCCCGCTCCCAGATCTCGCGCAGCGAGTGCTCGCGCACGTTCCCCCCGACGTACTCGTTGCTTGGGAGGGAAGGGCAGCCCTTGATGTCGCCGTTGGCCTCGATCCCCAGGGTGCGCGTGCCAGCGTCGCACCCTGTCTGGTGACCGTCCCTGTGATCCCAGCGCAACAGCTGCTCGTAGGGCCCAAAGTAGCCAATGTTGCTCCCGGGCCACAGGCGGATCCCCAGCTCGTCACAGCGCCGCGCGAGCCGAGCGACGAGCGGCATCAACTCCAGCATCTGCCATGGCTGTAGCAACAGCTCGGGGTGGTCGGCGGCGCGGCCCATGGCCACGGTGATCTGCACCTGCCAGCTATGGATCTCGCGCGCCGTGAGCTGGTCGAGCAGCGGCTCGATCTCTCGCAGGTTGTAGCCGTTGAGCTGGGTGTTGACCGAGCGCGGGATCCCGGCGGCGCGCAGGTGATCCAGCGCGCGCATGGCCGCGGCGTGGCTGCCATGAAGGGCGCGCAAGTGATCGTGCGCTTGCGCGAGTCCGTCGATCGAGACCGACACGCTCTCGATGCCCGCACGCTTGGCGATCTCGACCCGCTCGGCCGTGAGCCCGCGCCCACCGGTGGTCATCGTGCAGCGGATCCCCGCGTTGACCAGCGCCGCCGCGATCAGGTGCCAGTCGTCGCGCAGGTAGGCCTCGCCGCCGATGATCGTGGTCTCTTTGACGCCGAGCGCGGCCATCTGCGTGACCAGATCCAGCGCCTCTTCGGTGTCGAGCTCGTCGGCGCGCGCGTGCCCGGCCCGGCTGCCACAGTGGCGACAAGCAAGATCGCAGCGCAAGGTCACCTCCCACACGGCGTACTCGGGCCGGACGTCGTCACAGCTGCGCACACCGGGCGCGAGCGGTAGCCGGACGCGCGGCTTGGGTCGTGACGCGTCGACGATCGGGAGCGAGGGGCGGGACATGGGCTCAGAAGGGGCCGGGCTTCGGCGGGGCGCCGTACTTCTTCGCGGGCCGCGGGTCCGGCCGTGGGGCCCCGTACTTGGTCTTCATCGACGGCGTGTCCGCTGACTCCTCGATCGCCGCGCCCCCGTCGGCGCCCTCGCTGCCAGTGGTCTCATCACCGCTGGTCTCGGTGGCGCTGGTGGTCTCGCCGGGCTCGGGCTCGGGCTCGGGCTCGGGCTCGGCGACCTGCGTCTCGTTGGCCTCGGGCTCCGCCTTGGCGGGCTCGGCGGGCTTTGGCGCGACCTCGCCGGGCGCCGTGGGGCCGGTACAGGCCGCGAGGGACAGCCCAAGCAGCAACATCGAGAGTCGAGCAGGTGTACCCACAGTGACACCTGCGTGGCCACAAAACGGACAGTCACGCGCGACGGCTCGCACGTGACGACCGCAACTCGGGCAGGGGATCAGACGCGCCATCGACCCCACCATATCAACTGCGATCAGCCCCGGCGAGGTTTAACGACAACCAGCAGCGCGGTCTCGTGGGCCGTCCGCCGGATCTCCAGCATCTCTAGCCCGTAGCGCGGCAGCAGCTCGCCAAGCTTCTCGGGCTCGACGATCCGATGCCCGTGCGCAGCGAAGCCCGCCCGCGTGAGCTCGTCGGGATCCGCGATCCCCAACACCAACCGCCCGCCCGGGACCAACACCCGCGCCAGCTCGCGCATCCCGTCGTCGACGTCCGTCCAGAACGGGATCGTGTTGAGGCTCATGACCGCGTCGTAGCTGGCGTCGCCCAACGGCAGCGACTCCACGTAGGCCTTCTCGACGCGCAGCCGACCTTGCAGACGGGGCACGATGAAGCGCCGCTTGGCGCGAGCGAGCATCTCGTCGGAGGTCTCGAGCGCGAACACGTGCCCTTGCTTGGTGACCGCGCGGAGCAACAGCGGGATCGAGAGCCCGCCGCCAAACCCAACATCGACCGCCCGGTGCCCGGGGCGCAGATCCAGAGCCGAGATGCCACCAAGAATGGTTCGCGCGTTGACGCCGTTGAGTAACAACGCAGTGATCGGCGCGAACTTGCCCTTCGGTCGGCTGAGCTGATCGATCAGAAACGGCGGCAGCACGGCGTCTTTATACTCCCACAGACCCCCTCGGGTGTGGCCCGGACGTCTGGGCGCTTCGCTGTGCGGCGGGTCGCGTGCGACCGCCCTGAGCCGCGCGGCATGAGCGCTGATCTTCGCAGCGCGATGGGCTCCGCCCGAGTGTCCCGGCGAGGTCGAACGTTTACACTCCCGAAGTCCCGCGCCTTCGAGCGGGGCCCAAGCCTAGCCAACCACCGTGCCCACGCTCGACGAGCTCCCCGACAACCACCCGCTCAAGAGTGAACGGGCCAAGCGGCGCGCGCTAGCGACGGTCGCGTTCACGCTGTTCCTGGACCTGATGGGGTTCGGGATCATCTTGCCGATCCTGCCGTTCTACGCAGAGTCGATGCACGCGAGCGCCACGATGGTCGCGCTGTTGTCAACGGCCTTCTCCGCGGCGCAGTTCGTGATGTCCCCGGTGCTCGGGGGGATCAGCGATCGCTACGGGCGACGTCCGGTCATGTTGGTTTCGATCGCCGGCTCGGTCGTGGCCGCGCTGGTGTTGGGGTTTGCCCACGCGCTGTGGATTGTGTTCCTGGCGCGGCTCGTCGCGGGCTCGTCCAAGGCCAACATGTCAACGGCCCACGCCTACGTCGCGGATCTGGTCCCGCCGGATCAACGCGCCAAGTACATGGGTCGGATGGGCGCGGCGATGGGCATGGGCTTCGTGTTTGGTCCGGGGATCGGCGGCCTGCTTGGCCAGGTGTTCACCGAGCTGCCGTTCTTCGTGTCCGCCGGCCTGTCGCTGATCAACCTGGTGATGGCGGCGGTGTGGCTGCCCGAGACTCACTTTCGGGACGCGAAAGAAACCAGCGTGCCCGCGACCAGCCAAACGAACCTGCAGGTTCGCGCCAAGCTGCTGAGCACCGAAGGGTTGTCCCGCGCTGTTCGCAGCATCCGCGGGACGCACATGGCCTGGCTGGTCGCGATCGTGTTTTGTTTCTTCCTGTCGTTCTCCGGGATGGAGTCGACGATGGCCCTGTTCGGCGAGCAGGTGTTTGGCTGGGGCTATGGCGAGACTGGGCTGTTCATGACCTATATTGGCGTGAACATGGTCGTGTTTCAGGGCCTCATCGTCGGCCGCGCGGTCGCTCGTCTGGGTGAGGGGGCGACCTTGTCGATCGGCCTGGTGATGGTCGCGGGTGCGCTGATGCTGCTTGGTGGCGTCGACCATTTCTCGCAGTGGTTGGGCTTCGCGCTGATCGACGCCGACGGGGCCGCCAGCGTGGCCGCGCTCGGGTTTTACGCCGTTGGCGGCCTGCTGCTGGCCGGTGGCAACGGGTTCACCAGCGCAACGACCA
>NZ_JMCC02000189.1 GCF_000737335.2 Enhygromyxa salina
GCCCTCTACACTAAATTCAGCAGGTCGGCGGTATCAAACTTCTTGGCACAGAGGGTAGCCACCGGGTATCGCTCCACTCACGTGTTGGCTTTTGGTCGGTTAGTCATCTAGCCAGGCGAGCTCGAAGGGGTGGTCGCTTGGGAGGAACACGACGCCCAGCAGATCCGCTGGTGCGACTTCGTGCTCGCCAATGGCGACGCCTTCGCGGGTGCGGATGCCACCGTCTAGGCCGATCGAGCCGCATCCGAACGGGGAGTGCAGCAAGAGATCGGCGTCGGGCAGCATGGCGGCGAGCTCGGGGTCGGGCTGGGGCAGGGGATCTTCGAACTCGCACATGCCGTGGTTGCGCTCCCAGGTGCAGCAGCGGTAGCCGATCCGCAGGCGGGTGCCGTCGTCTGGGTGCCACGCGATCGCAAATCCGCGGGTGTCGGCGAGGGTGCGGGGCGCGTCGCGGCGGGTGCAGGCGCCGTGCTCGGGCTCGTCGCGGGTCATGCTCTGGCTGGGCGCGAGCAGCCACTGCTCGGGGCGCGCGGGCTCGCTGCTGCGCAGGTCGAGGGTGCGGTAGGTCAGCACGCCGATCCGCGCGGGGTCGTAGCCTTCGGTTCGAGCGCGCCAGGACAGCAGGGGACCGATCGCGGTCTGCAGCGAGAGCGTCGACTCGAGCGCGACCTTCTGACCCTCGAACTCGCCTGTGCACGCGGGGGTGGCCTCGATCAAGGGGCGGTCCACGCCATCGGGAAACCGTCGGGTCGAGATCACGTCTTGCTCGCAGGTGAGCGCGGCGCCGGCTTCACCGTAGAGGCCGACCGGGTCGAAGCTGACCCGCTCTACGCGGAGGGCGAACAACTGATCCGCGCTGCCAACCATGAGGCCGCGGTGGGTGGCCGAGGAGATCAGGCGCGCCCCGTCCCAGCGAAGCTCGTGGGTCAGCGGTCCACGTGCGCCGCGTTCGGTGACCAGCGCCCGGCACTGGCCAGGATCGATCTTGGTGGTTGGGGCGGGCGTCAGCGCGGGCTCGATCGGGCCTTTGATGTTCGCGGGTGGCAGGCATCCAAGCCCGAGGGCCGCGAGCGCGGCTGTCACAATGCGCCTCATCTCTTGCGGGATCTTCCCGCACGTCGTGCGTCCCATGGACACGGGAAATGTGTTCAGAGCCCAGCCCTAAGGAGCGACGCGACAAGACGCGTCAGCGGCTGCAGTCGGCGAAGGGCCAAGGTCTGTGTGGGGGTCATTGCTGGAGTTGAACCGATCGGGGCCTGCGCCGACTACCGGGGCGTGCAGGACGAGCGTGAACCCAGGTCAGGCGCGGTTGCGCTCGCATGCGGCCATTCGGGCGGCTTCGAGCCGCTCGGCCAGCTGGTCGCGGATCTGGGCGGTCAGCTCCCGCGAGCTGGTGCCAGCCGTCGGGAGCGCCGGCAGCAGCTCGACCGAAAACCGCGGCACCTGGCGTGGCATGTCGTGCCACTTGTCGCCCTTCTTGAGCACAGGCGGATCGCTGAGCACGAAGATTGGGATGATCGGCACGCCCGCACGGATCGCGGCTTCGGCGGCGCCCCGACGAAAGCGGCGCAGGCGCCAGGCTGGGGATCGCGTGCCCTCGGGAAACACCAGCACCGAGCGGCCGCCCCTGAGCCGATCCACGAAGGTGTCGAGCACGGCCGTGGTCCCAAACCCCTGGTCCTCGAGCTCGGGGCCCTTGAAGTCGCCGCTGGCCTCGAACAGTCGCCGCAGCGAGGGGGCCTTGAACAGCGCCGCCTTGACCAGCACCGTCACGCCCGGGAGCGTGGCCTTGATGAACAGCACGTCGATCAAGGTGGGATGATTGGCGGCCAGGACCCACGGCGGGGGCGGGAGCTCGGCCGCCTCGAAGTCAGGCAGCGAGAATTGCATGAGGCCAAGGCGGGCCATGCCCTCGATCGCCGCCCGGTAGCAGCGCATCATGAACAGGTCCAACGCCGCTCGCTGCTCGGCTGGGGGGAGCGAGCGGGTTCGCCAGCGATGCAGCGGCAACAGCCCCCACGCGATCACGCTCGCGCCGGAGTAGAACAGCAAGAACGCGATCCCGGACAGTGGTATGCGAAGGAAGCGGGGCACGGCAGCGCGCGAGATGATTTCACGGCTCGCAGCGCTGGCCAAGCCGTCAGGATTTGCTGGTTTGGCTGGGCCCAGAGTGAGACGATGTGGCCCTTGGCCTTGGTGGGGACGAGCTTGACATGAAACAGCGCGACGAAAACTTGGTGAGCGGCTTCAACGGTTTGCGCGGACTCCCCGGACTGTCTTCAGCTCGGGCGAGGGCTCTGATCGTGGGCACCCTGTGCAGCGCGGTGCTGCTCACGGGCTGCGGTCGGCTCGGCGACATGGAAGACCGCGAGCCGTTTGGCAGCGATGGATCCGATCAAGACACCAACGACCAAGGCGGCGACGCCTCGTCAGAGGAGCCCGGCAGCGGCGGAACGACCAGCGAGAGCTGCTACGACGGCGTGCTCCAGCCCGGTGAGCTCTGCCAGGTCCAGGTGCCCGACGATCTCGACGCTGGCGTGGATCCATGCTCGCTCACGATCGCAGACTTCGACGCGGACGGCCGCCCGGACCTCGCGGTGCCAAACTCGAACTTCTGGCTGTACCCGGGCGGCACGCACGTGGCCAACGTCCTGCGCGGCTATGGCAACGGTAACTTCGCCCCGACCCAGCCCTACGACGCGGGCGCCGAGCTGCCGGTGGGTCTCGCGGCTGGCGACTTCGACGGTGACGGGCTCACGGACATCGCAACGGCCAACAACGACGCCCAAGCGGCGTTCGTGCTGCGAAACATCGGTGGCGCCAACATGGGCTTCGCCGCCCCGGACGACGTGCCCGTCAGCTCGGTGGCCAGCTCGATCGCGGCCGGTGACTTCAACGAGGACGGCATCGACGATCTCCTCGTCAACACCTCCGACGGGATCGCGCTGCTGCGCGGCGGACCGGGCGGGGCGAGCCTGTTCGACACGCTCGAGCTTGGTGGTGGGCGATCGATGCACGCCGAGCTGGTCGACCTCGACGCCGACGGGCACCTGGATCTGGTCGCCGCGGTCAGCGACACGATCAACTCCAACCACCGCTTGATGATCTTCCATGGCGCTGGCGACGGCAGCTTCGTCGAGTTTGTCGAGCACGCCCTCGGTGGGGAACCATGGTGGGTCGTGTCTGGCGATCTCAACCTGGACGGCGATCTCGATCTCGCCGTCGCCGAGTACGGCACCAACCAGGTCTCGATGCTGCTCGGAAACTCGCTTGGTGGGTTCTCGCCGCGGACGACGATCGATGTCTGCGACGGGCCGCAGTCCGTGGCGATCGGTGACATGAACAACGACGGGGCCAACGACATCGTGGTCGGCTGCATGGAGAGCGACACCGTGCAGGTGTGGGTGCAGGGGGCGGGTGGGGTGTTCGAGCTGACGCGCTGGTGGACGACCGGCCTGCGGCCCGTGTCTGTCCAGCTTGGGGATCTGAACCTCGACGGGCAGCTGGACATCGCGTGGGCCAACCAGTACGGCAACACCGTCGGCCTAGTCATCTCCCACCTTTAGAAGACCCCATCCACAATAGACCCCCACATTCACCTTGGTTTTCGCCGACTGCAGCCGCTGGCGCGTCTGGTCTTCCTTCTAGACCCCCACATACACCTAGGACTTCGCCGACTGCAGCCGCTAGCGCGTCTGGTCGCTTCGCTCCTCGGGGCCGTTTGTTCGCTATCGCATGTGTGGCCCCCTGGAAGGGGGCTCTCGTCTGGCCACCTGCGGCCACCGGGTGCCTCTCCAACTACGTGTTCGGCTATGACTTCACGGGGACTTCACGGGGGCTTCGCGCTTCGCATCCGTATGGGCGGCCTCTCCTCGAGGCTTCACGGGGAGGACGAGAGCCCCCTTCGAGGGGGCCACACATGCGATAGCGAACAAGCGCCCCCTTGGGAGCGAGCGAAGCGAGTGACCGCGAAGTGCGAAGGTGGATGTGGGGGTCTAAATAGCAGGTGGCCAGACGAGAGCCCCCTTCGAGGGGGCCACACATGCGATAGCGAACAAGCGCCCCCTTGGGAGCGAGCGAAGCGAGTGACCGCGAAGTGCGAAGGTGGATGTGGGGGTCTAAGAAGCCAGGACGGGGAGCCTGCGGGGCATGGGCTGGAGCTCGGGTCGCGGCTGGCCGCAGACTTGGGTGGTCAGGCCCAGCTCTTCGATCATGCGCAGATCGTCTTCGACGCTGCGGTTGGGGGTCGTCAGGAAGTCACCAACCATCATGCCGCTGGCGCCGGCGCTGAACATCATGGGGAGCAGCTGGCCGAGGTGCATGCGGCCGGCGGCGATGAAGATGTTCTGGCGGGGGAGGGCGAGCCGGAAGCAGGCGATGATGCGGAGCATCTGCATGGGCTCGAGCGGCTCGACCTTGGCCAGGGCGGTGCCTTCGATCGAGACCAGGAAGTTGAGCGGGACCTCGTCGACGTCGAGCTCGCGCAGGGTGATCGCTAGCTCGGCGCGGTCCTCGGGGGCCTCGCCCATGCCAAAGATGCCGCCGCAGCAGGTCCGCAGGCCCAGGCGCTTGGCGGTGCGGATCGTCTCGATCCGCTCGTCGTAGGTGTGGGTGGTGACGATCTTCTCGAAGTAGCTGCGGCCAGTCTCGAGGTTGTGGTTGAGCTCGGTCAGGCCTGCGTCCTGCAGCCGGCGCAGGCCGGGCTCGTCGACGAACCCGAGGCTGGCGTGCGCCTCGGTGTGCCCGGCGTCTCGGACCGCGCGGACGGCCTCGACCATGTAGTCGAGGGTCTTGTCGCCGTCGTCCATGCCGCGGGTGGCGGTGACCAAGCCCAGGGCGGTGGCGCGCTGGGACAGGGCCTTCTCGCTGGCGGCGACCATCTGCGCGTTGGTCAAGAATTTCTGCGGGGTGATGTGGGTCTCGAAGTGCTTGGACTGCGAACAGAACCCGCAGTCCTCCGTGCAGCCGCCCTGCTTGGCGTTGACGATCGAGCACAGGTGGACTTCGTTGCCAAAGCGATCGCGGCGGACCCGATCGGCGGCGGCCATGAGCTCCCAGACCTCGGCTTCGCCACCGAGCCACGCGGCGAGCGTGGCTTGGTCGAGCGCGGCTGGGTTACCGGCGAGGATCTCATCGGCGACGGCTGCGGGGCTGCGTGGCTCGGTCATCGCCGCGATGTATAGCCTGTTTCCTTTTGGACCCCCACAGGCATCCTGGGAGCACGCAGCGCGACTGTGGCGCTTGCGCAGGGGTATTCGCACTAGGAGCTGCGGGGCGCGAATGTTAGGTTGCGGTGCGTTCGGCTGGTGTGGCCGACTCGCGAGACCAGCCAAAGACCTGCCATGGATCTGCCCGACAAGGACGCGCCGCTGCCCGAGACCCTGAGTTCGGCGGGCAAAGCTGAGACCCTTCACGCGTATCGCGAGATGCTTCGGATCCGCCGGTTCGAGGAGACGGCGGCTCGCGCCTACACCCGCGGCAAGATCAGCGGGTTCTTGCACCTCTACATCGGTCAAGAGGCGATCGCGGTCGGCACCCGGCTGGCGATGCAACAAAACGATCGGATCGTGTCGACCTACCGCGACCACGGCTTCGCGCTCGCGCAGGGCTGCGACCCGAACGCCTGCATGGCCGAGATGTACGGCAAGAAGACCGGGCTCGTCGGAGGGATCGGCGGGTCCATGCACTTCTTCGAGCGCGACAAGGGCATGTGGGGCGGCTACGCGATCGTCGGCAACCACATCCCGATCGCGGCCGGACACGCCTTCGCTGCCAAGTACCTGGGCGATGACGCGGTCACGATCTGTTTTCTGGGCGATGGCGCGGTCGGGATCGGGCCCACCCACGAGGGCATGACGCTCGCCGGGCTGTGGGATCTGCCGGTCGTGTTCGTGGTCGAGAACAACCGCTACTCCATGGGCACGCCGCTCGAGCGGACCCTGCCAGCGGCCGACATCACCTCGCGCGCGCCGGGCTACGGCATGGTCGGCGATCGCTTCAGCGTAGAAGATCCGTTTCAGGTCCGCGACCGGCTCGGGGCGGCGATCAAGCGGGCCCGCGAGGAGTCGCAGCCAACCTTGATCGAGATCCTCACCTATCGGTTTCGTGGGCACAGCATGTCGGACCCGGCCAAGTACCGGGGCAAGGGCGAGCTCGAGGCGTTCCGCGCCAGCGACCCCTTCGAGCGGGTCAACCGGGCGCTGCGCGAGCTCCACGGCATGACCGAGGACGAGCTCGAGGCCCTCGACGAAGAGGTCATCGCCGAGATGGACGCCGCTGCAGACTTCGCCGACACCTCACCGCAGCCCGACCCCGACCACCGGTTCAAGAACATCATGATCGAAGGAGAGGGCTGAGCCATGCCAACGCTACAGATCCGCGAGGCGATCCGCGACGCGATGCGCGAAGAGATGCTCAGGGACGACCGCGTGTTCTTGATGGGCGAGGAGGTCGGCCACTACCAGGGCGCGTACAAGTGCTCGCAGGGGCTGCTCGAGCAGTTTGGCGAGAAGCGCGTGGTCGACACGCCGATCACCGAGACCGGGTTCGCGGGCGTCGGGATCGGGGCCGCCATGTGCGGGCTGCGGCCGATCATCGAGTTCATGACCTTCAACTTCTCGGCGGTCGCGTTCGATCAGATCATCAACAACGCGGCCAAGATCCACCACATGACCGGCGGCCAGTTCTCGGTCCCGATCGTGTTTCGTGGTCCCAACGCGGCCGCGCACATGCTCGGGTCGACCCACAGCCAGGCGTTTGACGCGATCTACGCCCACATCCCCGGCCTCAAGGTCGTGTCCGTGGCGACCCCCTACGACGCCAAGGGCCTGCTCAAGTCGGCGATCCGCGATCCGAACCCGGTGATCTTCTTCGAGTCGGAGATGATGTACTCGGTCCGCGGCGAGGTGCCCGAAGAGGAGTACCTGATCCCGATCGGCGAGGCCGACATCAAGCGTCCCGGCGATGACGTCACGCTGCTGTGCTGGGGCCAGTCGGTCCCGACCGCGCTCGCGGCCGCCGAGCTCGCCCAAGAGCACAGCGGGCTCTCGGCCGAGGTCATCGATCTCCGCACGCTGCGTCCGCTCGACACCGAGGCGGTGATCGCCAGCGTCAAGAAGACCAACCGGGTCGTGATCGCCGAGCACAGCTGGCCCTTCGGCGGCGTCGGTGCGGAGCTCGTCGACCGCATCCAGCGCTTGGCCTTCGACTGGCTCGATGCCCCCGTCACGCGGGTCTGCTACGACGACATCCCGTTCTCGTACGCAGAGAACCTCGAGCACCTGAGCATCCCGCAGCCCGAAGACATCCACGCCGCGCTGCGCCAAGTCGCCTACCGCGACTGAGCGATTGAGCACCGCCCCAGACCCCTGCGATTAGAGTCATGGCCACCATCGTCGAACTCCCCCGTCTCAGTGACACCATGGAAGAGGGCGTCGTCGCCAAGTGGCGCGTCGCCGTTGGTGACAAGGTCAAGCGCGGCCAGATCATCGCCGAGATCGAGACCGACAAGGCCACCATGGAGTTCGAGTCGTTCGACTCGGGCTACGTGCTCGCGCTGGTCGCCGAAGAGGGCGAGGCGCTGCCGCTCGGGGCTCCGATCGCGGTGTTTGGTAAGCAGGGCGAGGATCCCCAAGCGGCGCTCGCTGGCGCGGCTGCGGCTCCCGCGGCTGGTCCCGCGGCTGGTCCTGCGGCTGGCGAGCGGGCGGCCGCCGAGGCCAAGGCCGATGAG
>NZ_JMCC02000019.1 GCF_000737335.2 Enhygromyxa salina
CAGTCTACGAAGGCGTCGGCAAGCGGGCGAGAAGCCCTCGCCCGAGCTGAAAACATCCCGCCGCTCAGGCCGGCGCGCTCTTCGGCCCGCGAACCAGCCGACCCGGCAGCTTGCCGGTTGGCGCGTTCGCTTGGCGAATGATCTGCCCCGACACGATCGTGTGCGTGATGCCTTCGGCCCGCTGCACGAAGCGGCGGCCGTCGGCCGGCAGGTCGTAGATCATCTCGGGCGCGTGGAGCTTCATCGCGTCAAAGTCGATCACGTTGAGGTCGGCCTTGTAGCCGATCGCGATTCGCCCCCGATCATCGAGCCCATAGAAGCTCGCGGTGTCCGATGACAGCGTCTTGACGATGAACTCGAGCGGCAGCTTGTCGCCGCGGGTCCGGTCGCGGACCCAGTGCGTGAGCATGAAGGTCTGAATGCTCGCGTCACAGATCGCGCCGCAGTGGGCCCCGCCGTCGCCAAGGCCAAGCCGGGTGCGCGGGTGTTGCAGCAAGGTCCGCAGGGCGTCGAGGTTGTTCTCTGCGTAGTTGAAGATCGGAAAATACACGACCCCGCGGCCGTCGTTCTCCATCATCCAGTCCCAGACCACGCCGGGCGCGACGTCGCCGTTGCGCTTGGCGACCTCGGTTGCCGCGTGCTCGGGCTCGGGCTCGTAGTTGGGCACCTCGCCCAGCCGGTACATCTTGTGGAAGCTCGAGATGATGTAGTCCTCGAACTCGCCGAACGAGAACGGCTTCTCGTGCACGACCTTGTGGCGCAGCGCGGCGTCGCGGAGCCGCGGCAGCCGCTCGGCGAAGGGCAGGCCGTGCAGCGGCATGTACGTGGGGTAGGGCATGAACGGCACGGCCGTGCCCGCCCAGGTCATCAAGATCCCGTTGGGGCGGCCGGCGACCTGGGCCCAGATCGGCAGGTCGTCTTTCTCGGCCTCGTCGAGCAGGCCCAGCATGTGCTTCCACAGATCAGGCTTTTGATCGGTCTGCAGCAAGTTGAAGCTGACCGAGCAGCCGGCCTCTTGCGCGAGCCGCCGCATCCACGGGAACTCCTCGATCATGTCGACGTGGTTGCCCGTCATCTGGAACATCACGCCGCCGCCCTCGGCGACCGCCCGGCCCATGGCGAACAGCTCGCGCTCGTCGGCGAAGGTGCCGGGCACGTACTCGCCGTCCATGCCCTTGTGGATCGGTGTGCGCGAGGTTGAAAACCCCAGCGCGCCCGCTTCGGTGCCCTCGCGGACGATCCGGGCCATCGCTGCCAGATCCTCGTTGGTGGCGGCCTCGTGCTTGGCTCCGCGCCGACCCATGACGTAGGCCCGCAGCGCGCCGTGGGGCACTTGGGCGCAGATGTCGATCGCGCGTGGGTGTTTATCGATCGCGTCGAGGTACTCGGGGAAGCTCTCCCATGCCCAGATCATGCCCTCGGTCATGGCCGCGCCCGGAATGTCCTCCACGCCCTCCATTAGGCTGATCAGCCACTTGCGTTGATCCGGCGCCGCCGGAGCGAAGCCGACCCCGCAGTTGCCCATGACGACGGTGGTGACCCCGTGCCAGCTCGAGGGCGTGACGTGGGGATCCCAGGTGACCTGGGCATCGTAGTGGGTGTGCACGTCGACGAAGCCAGGCGTGACCAGCTTGCCGGTCGCGTCGATCTCTTCGCGGCCGGGCGGGAGATCGGGATCGATCGCAACGATCTTGGCGTCACGAATGCCGACGTCGGCGCGGCGTCGAGCGGCACCGGTGCCGTCGACGACGGTGCCACCACGGATCACGAGGTCGAAGCTGGGGGCTTCCATGGGCGGCACGCTATCACGGTCCTGGCCATGGCATCATGCCTGGATGACGCGCTGGTGGTTGATGTCGCTCGTTGGCCTCATGTGGCTCGCCGCTTGTCGGCCGCGCGCGAGCTCCGAGCCGCCCGCGGGCAGCTCGGAGTCCGAGCCACCGCCAGCTTCCGAGCCGTGGCTGTACATCGAGGGCGACTCAGACCCCGGGCTGGCCAACACGGCCAACACGCCCAACACGGGCCCGTGCACGACCGGGCCGGAGGACCTCGACGGCTTCATGGACGAGGACAACTGCAACGATCCAGACAACGACGGCGACGGGGTCCGCGACGTCGACGACATGTGCCCCAACGACCCAGAAGACTTTGATGGCTTCCAGGACGAAGACGGCTGTCACGACATGGACCCCAGCGGGCCTTAGCCGGCGCCGGAGCGATCATGGCAAGCAGTTGGTCTGCCAGGTCTCGCCGCGCCCAACCGCGAGGTTGACCGGGATCACCAGGGTCGCAACGGGCAAGAAGCCCTCGCACACGGCGGGGAATGGCCCGAGGTGGACGTCTTGATCGCCGAGCAGGCCGGGCTCGATCACGTCGATCGAGTAGTTGATCGCCGAGTCGACGGCCATCTCGATCTGGTCAATGCAGTCGGTCACCGCCTCGATGTTCTCGGGCACCGAGTTGTCCTCTGACACACCGCAGCCGCCGAAGATCTGATCGACGACGCCCTGCCACTGATCACCCAGGATGATGAACAGGTTGAAGTTGGGATCACTGTTGAAGTTTGAGCCGTAGGCCCAGGTGTCGTAGCCCGGGACCGCAAACCCAACGCTGGCGCTGGCGCTGAACAGCTCGATGACGGGGCCGTTGGGGTTGGGCGGCAGCACGTAGTCGATCAGCTCCGACAAGATCAAATTGTTGATGCTCTTGTCGAGCTGCTTGATCGTGTCGCCGTACCAGTCGTTGATCAGCCGCACGCGAATGTAGCTTTGGTTGAACATGCCAAGCGTGAGCCCGATCAGGCCGAACTGCGACGTAATGAAGGGATCCGGCGGCGCGAACCCAAACAGGCCGTCGGCCTCGGCTTGGGCGCGGGCGATCACATAGTCATTGATAGCGAGCAGGGCAGGGGACAGGTGGTCACGGATCGACGCGGCCAAGCTCTGGCGGTTGGCGAGCAGGCCGTGGGCCGTGGGCTGAAGCGCCATCGCGGCCTCGAGCGCGGCATCGAGGGTTGCGCCTGCGGCCTCGAGCGCTTCGAGGTCCGCTTCGGTTGGATCGGCCTGGGGATCGAAGCTCGCGTAGGTGGCCACCAGTTGATCGAGAGCGGCGTTGACCTGGTCCAGCGCGCTGGCGAGGGCGGCGTCGTCGGCGTTGGCCATGATCCCCGCGTTGTCGAGGGCGGCGTCGCTTGGGTAGCCGCCGGGCAGCGGGACCAGCACGTCGTCGAGGCCGGCGAGGTCGAGCGCCGGGTCCATGAGCGCGGGCTCGACCGTGGCGAGGGTCGTGATCGCGTCGATCAAGAGTTGGTCGGCGCCACCGTCGGCGGCGAGCACCGCTGCGAGGCTGGAGCTGCTGGTACCCAGGGCCGCGCCCACGTCGGCCAGGCGCGAGTCGATCGCGTCGTCGAGCACCGCGAACTCGCGCTCGCTGGTGAGATCCTGGTTGTCGACCTGCGTGCTGCACCCGATCGTCCAGGTCCCGAAGCTCTCGAACGCCCAGCTGTTGCCGCTGTCGATCACGCCCTCGACGGGGGTCACGTCGTACTCGAACGCAGGCTGGACCGCGGCCGGGAGCCCGTCCTCGAACAGCATGCACGCAGCCGTGAGCTCGCCGCCGTTGTTGGCCTCGCGGATCACGTTGCTGTTGAGCAGCAGATCGACGCGCAGGCCAGTCGCCGGATCGCCGTCGCCGTCGCCGGTTGGGTCGCCGTCCCCGTCGCCGGTTGGGTCGCCGTCGCCGTCGCCGTCGCCGTCGCCGGCTGGGTCGCCGTCGCCGTCGCCGGTCTCCCCGGCGTCGTTGAGCGCATCGTCGCCGCCGCCGTCGTCACCGCAGGCGAGCGGCGCGAGGAGGGCCATGGGAAGCACGAGAGACAGGCGCAACGAACGAGAGCTGGAAGGCATGGGCCCCAGCCTCGCATGTCGCGTCTGGGCATCGCAGTGGTCCAGCCAACGCTTCGCAAAAAAAGCTCGATCCGCTCGTGTATGCTGCACCCATGCTGTCTCACTCGGACACCTCGCCAGAAGCGGCGGAGATCCTGCGCGAGCGTCTGCGTCGGATGACGCCGTCGCAGCGGATCGAAGAGGGGGCGCGGCTGTGTAAATTCACCCGCCACATGATGCGGGCGGGGATCCGCAGCCGGCACCCCGACTACGCGGAGGAGCAGGTCGAGATGGCGCTGGCGCGGCTGATGTGGGGTGATGATCTGTACCGCAAGGCGCGGCCCGACTGGCCGCCGCTCGACCCATGACGGATGAGCTCGGAGCTTCGCTCCTCCGTGCGGCCCGAGGGACCCAGCTTCGCTCGGGCCCGCCGCGAAGGGCTGATAGACTCCGCGCGTGAGTGAAGCGCCCGTGCCCGGTCGAGCGCAGTCGACCCCCGCGCCTGTGCATCCTGGGCGTTGGTATGGTGCTGACGATGCTGGGGTTTGGGAGCAGTGGTTGGGTGCTGCGGGTCGGGTTGGTGATCGCGGTGATCGGCGGGATCACGACGGCGGTGCGGATGCCGGGGCTGGTGAATCGATGAGTGACACGAAGCGAGATCTGAGCGCGCTGCTGGGCCAGGCCGTCACGCGTACGCGGGCGATCATCAAGGCCGCCCGCACCAACTTCTTCTGGGACCCGGACTCGCACCAGAACATCCCCCTCGAGCTGCAGCGGTGGGCGGCCGAGCGCCCGCACGATCGCTTCTTGAGCTTCGAGGGTCGGGAGTGGACGATCGCTGCATTCGACGCCGAGGTGAACCGCCACGCGCGGGCGTGGCGATCGCTGGATCTGCGCCCCGGGCAGGTCGTCGCGTTGGTGCTCGAGAACCGGCCGGCGTTCTTGTTTCACTTCTACGCGCTGGCCAAGCTCGGGGTCGTTGTCTCGCTGATCAACCCCTCGCTCTCGGGCCCCGCGCTGCGTCACGCGTTGGCCGTGTGCGAGCCGGCCGCGATCTTGGTGGGTGACACGGAGCTAGCTGCGGTGCGCGAGCTTGGTCTCTCCGCGCTGCCGGTCGCCCCCGCGCGGGTGTTCGTTGACGTAGAGGCCGACGTCCCCGATCTCGAGCACGCGCCGTTCTCGGCCTGGAACCCGCGGGTGTCTGGGGTCGTCCCGCTCGCGCTCGCGCAGGCCGAGCTGCAGCAGCTGCACGGCGTGGTCGCATACATCTATACGAGCGGGACCACCGGCCTGCCCAAGCCCGCGGTCGTCAAGCACCACCGCCTGCGCCGCGGGGGCGACGTGTTCGGCGGCATCGCGCAGATGACCTCCAGCGACTGCGTGTATTGCTGCCTGCCGCTGTGCCACGCGAGCGGGACCGCGATCGCGGTGCCCATGGCGATCTCCGCTCGCGCCCGGCTCACGCTCGCGCGCAAGTTCTCGGCCAGTCGGTTCTGGTCCGAGTGCCGCGAAGCACAGGCCACGGTCTGCATCTATATTGGCGAGCTGTGTCGGTACTTGTGCAACACGCCGCCCGGCCCCGATGACCGGGCCCACGCGGTCCGCTGCTTCGTCGGCAACGGCCTGCGCCCGGACATCTGGGACGGGTTCTGCGAGCGTTTTGGGATCGAGCGCGTCAGCGAGTTCTACGCCGCGACCGAAGGCAACGCCGAGACCGCCAACATCCTCAACCGCAGCGGCACCGTTGGCCCGATGCTGCCCTGGAAGATGGCGCTGGCCCGCTGGGACGGCGAGCGCGGTCAGATCTGGCGCGGCGCTGACGGGTTTGGGGTCAAGGTTGGGGCCGGCGAGCCGGGCGTGTTGCTTGGCAAGATCGACGCGCGCAACCCCTACGCCGGCTACACCGACGAGGCCGCCACCCAGCGCAAGGTCTTGACCGATCTGTTCGAGCCTGGCGACGCGTGGTTCGACACGGGCGACCTGCTCTCGCGCGATCGCATGTGGCATCTGCACTTCGTTGATCGGCTTGGCGACACCTTTCGCTGGAAGGGCGAGAACGTCTCGACCCAAGAGGTCGGGCAGATCCTCGACATGTGCGAAGGCGTGCTCGAGGCCAACGTCTATGGCGTCGAGGTCCCCCACAACGAGGGCCGCGCGGGCATGGCCGCGATCGTGGTCACCCCCGCGTTCTCGCCCGAGCGACTGTTTGCGCACGTGGCCGCCGAGCTGCCAGCCTACGCCGCGCCCCGGTTCTTGCGCGTGGTCGAGCGCCTGAGCACGACCGGCACCTTCAAGCACACCAAGGTCGAGCTGCGCGACGAAGCCTGGGATCTCGAGCGCGTCAGCGACCCGCTGCTGCTGCGTGACAGCGCGGCCCAGACCTACGTGCCGCTCACGCCAGAGCGCGCCCAGGCCCTCCGCGACGGCGCCTGGCCGGTCTAGAGGGGTAGACAGAGAGAGGTTGGGCACAAATCACGTGTGGTTTGAGCCCGACTGGGGTAGGACAATGTAGGACACGCATGATCACACTGATCAAAATCTCGGTTTTTTTGCCAGCGATCCGCGCCCTCGGTAGAGCGATGTCACCGACCACTCCCCCGCGAGCAGCGGGCCAACCCGGGACCGCGATCCCACCACAGGAATTATCAAAATGGCTCACTTCGAACTCGAGGATGCCTTCAACGACCAAGCCAAGATCAAAGTGATCGGCGTCGGTGGGGCCGGTGGAAACGCCGTCAACACCATGATCGCCGCGAAGGTCCCAGGCGTCGAATTCATTGCGGCGAACACCGATGTGCAGGCACTCGAGCGCAACCTCGCGCCGTTGACCATGCAGCTCGGCCGTCGCGTCACGCGCGGGCTTGGTGCCGGCGCAAGCCCAGAGCGTGGCCGCGAGGCGGCGCTCGAGAGCGTCAACGAGATCGGCGAGATGCTCGAGGGCGCGGACATGGTGTTCGTGACCGCGGGCATGGGCGGCGGGACCGGAACGGGCGCAGCGCCGATCATCGCGCAGGTCGCCCGCGAGTGCGGGGCCCTGACCGTGGGCGTCGTGACCAAGCCGTTCTCGTTCGAAGGCAAGCGGCGCATGAAGTTCGCCGAGATCGGCATCGAGCGGCTCGAGCAGGCCGTCGACACGCTGATCACGATCCCGAACGATCGCTTGCTGCACGTCACCTCGGCCAACACCAGCTTGATGGACGCGTTCGCGCTCGCGGACGAGGTCCTGCAGCACGCGACCCAGGGCGTGTCCGATCTGATCACGGTGCCCGGCATCATCAACGTCGACTTTGCCGACGTGCGCACGATCATGGCCAGCCAGGGCCGCGCGCTGATGGGCATGGGCGTCGCTGGTGACGAAGGCCGGGCCGTGGCCGCGGCGCAGCAGGCGATCAACAGCCCGCTGCTCGAGGACGTCACGATTCAGGGCGCCAAGGGCATCCTGATGAACATCACCTCGGGTCCCAACCTGCGCCTGCACGAGGTCGAAGAGGCCGCGTCGCTGATCATGGAAGCGGCCCACGAGGACTGCAACATCATCTTTGGTGCGGTCGTCGATCCCAACATGGGCGAGACCCTGCGGATCACCGTGATCGCCACCGGCTTCGATCAGCACGAGCCCGAAGAAGAGGTGCTCGGCAACGCGATCGCGGCCCACGTGCATCGCGTGCGTCGGCAGTCGCAACAGATTCCCATGCCCGGCATGGGTCCGGTCGTTGGCATGGGCGGCATGCCCCAGCAGCCCCCGCAGGTGTTCAGCGGAACCTTGCAGCGCAAGGCCAAGCCGTCGTCGGCCAAGCCCCCGGCCGTCCAGCCCCGCCGCGAGCCCATGCCCGCGCCAAGCGTCAACCCCATGTACGCGAACGCGAACCAGTCACAGCCCCGCGTTCCCCCGCCAGCACCCCCGGTGCAGGCGCAGGAGTCGGGCCCCTACCAGCGCAACCCGGGCGTCAGCGGCGGGTGGAGCCGCGGCGACACAGCCGCTGCCGATCCACGCGAAGTCCCAGCGTTCTTGCGCCGACGCAGCGAGACCGACGGCGGCGGCTACGTCCGGTAGTTCTTTTACTGACGCGTCTTGTCACTTCGCTCCTCGGGGCTGGTTGTGCGCGGGCGCATGTGTGGCCCCCTAGCAGGGGCCCGGAACACACGAAGTGGCGTCCTTGGTCGGCCGACTGGCGTCACATCGAGCAAGAGTTACTCCTCGCAGGGCACTGCGAGCTCTCAGGGAACGGTCGGAAGGGAGCGGGCCAATGATGGTCCGCTCCCGCTTTTCATTACCCCCACAGGCGCCTTCGCACTTCGCAGGTCACTCGCTTCGCTCGCTCCCAACGGGCAGGCTGTTCGCCACCGCATGTGTGGCCCCCTACAAGGGGGCTCTCGTCTGACCATCTGTAGCCACCGGATGGCGCTCCAACAACGTGTCGATCCTGGTTCGCTGGCCCGCAAACCAGATGAGAAGATGGAGCGCCGCTCTGTGGTTGTAGATGGTCAGACAAGAGCCCCCTTGTAGGGGGCCACACATGCGGTAGCGAACAGCCTGCCCGTTGGGAGCGAGCGAAGCGAGTGACCTGCGTAGTGCGAAGGCGCCTGTGGGGGTAATGAAATTGAAAACGACCCTCTGGTTTTGCAGAGGGTCGTTTGGTCACGCTTGCGCGTGGGGGCGCCTACAGGTCGTAGGGGCGGACGGTGCCGCGCTTGTTGCTCTCGGCTCGCTTGATCGCGGCCTCGAGCATCTCGTGCACCTTCTCGGACACGGCCTGGACGAGCTCACCGTCGCTGCGGTAGCCGGCGGCACGGACGACGTCCTTGACCTTGCTTCCGACGACGACGATCTCGCGGGCCTTCTTGGTTTTTGCGGTCTTCTTTTTGGCTGCCATTGTTCTGTCTCCTGGAGGTTTTCGTTGGGAACGGGATTCGGAAAGTGGGCTGTAGGTGCCCGATCTCGCAGGTTTGTGAGCGAGAACGCGGACATTGTATGGGAGATGGATCCGCTGACAACACGAAAATTGCCCAAATTCGGACAAATTTGAAGGTTTTTGAGCACCCCCGGGAGGCAATTCTCGGAATTCGGCAGATCTCGGGCACTGGGGAAGGGGTGGTGAGGCCGAGTGACGGCGGTCGTCACTGCGCACGCAAACAGGCGCCCTGGGCCACCAGAGGGCCCGCGCGCCGGTTTTTTGGGAAATCCCCGAGACACGGCTATCGCAGATGAGCGGCCGATCTGGCCTCCTCGAAGAGGAGCCCAGGGCGCGCAGAGAGATCCCGTGACGACCCCAACCCGAGCCCGCCAGCGCAGCAAGCAGCCCGCCGCAGCACGTCGGCCGGTGCCCCGAGCACAGGCGCGAGGCCAGATGCGGGCGCGTAACAACAAGCGTAAACAGCCGCGAAACGAGCGTAGCGAGGCACCTGCGGCTGTGAAGCGATCTGCGAGCGAGCGGCTTCGGGCTCGGCTCGGGGCCGTTCGTCCGGCGCTGACCAAGCTGTTCGCCCGGCGTCAGCGCAAGCTCCAGGCCTCGAATTCACCGCGTGCCGAGGTCAAGCATCGGGAGCCGCGGGAGTGGCCGCGGCGCGTGGGCCTGGTCGCGCTCAAGCTCGGCGCGACCGTGGCGGTGGCGTGGGGGCTGCTGATCGCGGGCCGCGAGGTCTACGAGTACGCGACCACGTCGACCCGCTTCGAGGTCCAGCACATCATTTATGATCGCTCGGCGCACGTCGACGACGACGAGCTGCGCGAGCTGCTGGCGATCGAGCCAGGCACCAACATCCTCGCGTGTGACCTCGCCGAGCTGAGCGAGCGCGTCGCGGCCCACCCGTGGGTGGCGATGGCGACCGTGACCCGCAACCTGCCGGACACGCTTGGGATCGAGGTCGTCGAGCACGAGCCCTCGGCGATCGTGCTGGCCGGGCGGTTTTACCTGGTCAACGCCGAAGGCGTGCCCTTCAAGGTGGTCGAGCGCGGCGAGCGAGCGGAGCTGCCGATCATTACTGGCATCGAACGCAGCGCGCTCAAGCAGGCAGACGGCCAGCCGATCCCCGAGCTGGTCGCGGCGCTCGACGTCGTGCGCATGTATCAGACCAAGCAGCGACCGCGGCTCGGCGAGCTGCACCTTGGCGACGATGGATCGCTGACGCTCTACACCGCCGAGGTCGGCACCCAGCTGCGCCTGGGGCGGACCGACTTCGAGGTACGGCTCGCGCGCTGGGACGCGCTGCGGGCCGCGCTTGGCGAGCGCGCGGATCATCTGGCGGTCGTCCACCTCGACAACGAGACCAAGCCGGATCGACGCGATCGCGTGGTCGCGCGCTTCGCCAACGAGCACGACGAAGCCGTGCTCCTGGCCCAAGCCGCGAGCGCGCTCGAGTCGGACGACGAGACCCAAGCACCCACAGCGAAACCGGCCGCGGACACCACCCCGGCCGAGCGTCGCGCCCAGCGACGCAACCGCATCCCCAGCTACGAGTAGCGAGAAGCGCGAGAGGACCAGAGTAATGGCGCAAGTCGGAGAAGTGATCGTCGGACTCGACATCGGGACCACCAAGGTCGCCGCCGTGATCGGTGAGGTGACCTCATCTGGGATCGACGTCATCGGCGTTGGGACCAGCCCTTCCGAGGGTCTGCGCCAGGGTGTCGTCGTCAACATCGAGGCCACCACCAACAGCATCGCGGCCGCGATCCAAGAGGCCGAGCAGATGGCCGCCGTGGACGTGCAGTCGGTCTACGTGGGGATCGCCGGCGGCCACATCCGCGGGTTCACCAGCCTTGGCCAGGTCAGCATGCGCAACCGCGAGGTCACCGAGGCCGACGTCGCGCGGGTGATCGATCAGGCCAAGGCGGTCAACATCCCGCTCGATCGCCAGATCATTCACACCCTGCCGCTCGAGTACATGATCGACGGCCAGGGCCAGATCCGCGATCCGATCGGCATGAGCGGGGTCCGCATGGAGGTCCGCGCCCACATCATCACGGCCGCGGTGACCTCGGTTCAGAACATCGTGAAGTGCTGCAACCGCGCGGGCCTCGACGTGGTCGAGGTCGTGCTCGAGCCGGTCGCTTCGGCCAACGCGGTGCTCCACGACGACGAGCGCGACCTTGGCGTGGTCCTGGTCGACATGGGCGGCGGGACCACCGATCTGGCGATCTACTCGGAGGGCTCCAACGTCTATACGTCGGTGATCGTCATGGGTGGGCACCGCGTCACCCAGGACATCGCGCACGGACTGCGGACCTCCGTCAACGAGTCCGAGCACATCAAGCGGCAGCACGGCTGCGCGCTGGTGTCACTGCTCGCGCAAGACGAGATCATCCAGGTGCCGGGCGTGGGGCCGCGGCCACCTCGCGAGTTTCATCGCCGGTTCCTGTCCGAGATCATCGAGCCGCGGGTCGAGGAGATCCTCGAGCTCGCGCGCCAAGAGCTGCTGACCTCCGGGTTCATGGAGCTGGCGGCCTCGGGGGTGGTGTTGACCGGCGGCGCGGCGCAGATGGTTGGGATGACCGAGATCGCCGAGGACATCTTTCAGATGCCCGTGCGGCGGGGGACCCCGGTCTACGCCGATGGGAACGGCCGCGAGATCGGGCTGACCGAGGGCGGGTTTGCCAGCGTGATCCAAGATCCGAAGTTTGCGACCGGGGTTGGGTTGGTGCTGTACGGGGCGCGCAACGAGCCGGTCGAGATGCACTTCGACTCGGCGCCGGTTCGGCATGGGGACCCGGGGCGCTCGGGCCTCGGCCGCTTCGTCGAGCGCGTTCGCAGCATGTTTTAGCGTTACCCCCACAGACGCTTTCGCACTTCGCAGGTCACTCGCTTCGCTCGCTCCCGACGGGCTGGTTGTTCTCGGTCGCATGTGTGGCCCCCTGGGAGGGGGCTCTTGTCTGGGCACCTACG
>NZ_JMCC02000191.1 GCF_000737335.2 Enhygromyxa salina
CCTGCGGCGGTGCGCCGGGCGGGGCTCCGGGCGGACCGGGAGGTGCGCCGGGCGGGGGACCGAAGCCGGGCGGACCAGGCGGCGCGCCGGGTGGACGCGGTGGCATCCCGCCAGCTGGCATCCCGCCAACGGCGATCATGGTCTTGCCGGCGCCTGCACGCTGTGCCCCTTGGATGGACATCAGCGTCATCACCGTTTGACCGATCGAGAAGCCCTGGCCGGGCTCCATGGCGAATTCGGGGCTCCGCTGGCCACCAAAGAAGGTGCCGTTGGTACTTCCGAGGTCCTTGACGCGCACACCACCGTTCTCGAAGTGAATCTCGGCGTGGCGACCAGAAGACTGGGGATCACCGAGGACGATGTCGCCAGCCTCGCGGCCGATGCTTGTCACTCGGGCACCAATGTTGCGGGTCTCGGGGGGCTTGTTGACGTATTGGATCTTGAGAACGTAGTGGGTCGTCACTGGACGGCCTCCGCTGTGAGCGGCGAGCATCCCAACTGGCGCCATGCTGCGCAAGCCCCGTCTCACGGGTTGCCCGCGAGCCCCCCGAACTGTTCAGGAGCCCAAGAACGGATGGTTCCAGGTTTGTGTCGGCGCGGGCCGACCGCCGGCAGCTCAGTCCCCAGCGGGCGCATCGGGGTTCGCTCGGCGCTCGCGGAGCAGCCGAACGAAGAGCGCGAGTGACTCGACGCTCATCCACAGGATCAAGCCGCTCAGCACCACCGTCAGCCCAAACAGCAGCCAGTCTTGCTCGGCCCAGAACCCCAGCAGGTGCAGGACCAGCGAGAACCACGTCACGCCCATCACGAACAGCATCGGGATCACCAAGGGCAGGACCGGCCGGCGGCGCTGCCAGTAGTAGAGCGCCAGCACCAGCAAGGTCAGCGAGGCGATCATTTGGTTGCTGGCCCCGAACACCGGCCACAGCGCCCAGGCGGCCTCGCGCACGGCCCCGCTGCCATCGGACACCCGCAAGGTCGCAAGCAAGATCGCCGGCACCACCGCGATGAGTGTGGCCACGTAGGGGTTGGCCAGCGCCTTGACCTTCACGGCGTCGCCGACCTCCGCGATGATGAAGCGCTCGATCCGGGTCGCCGTGTCGAGGGTCGTCGAAGCGAACGAGATCACCAGCACGGCCATCAAGGTCTGGGCCAGCAGCGTCGAGATCCCCAGCTCTTGCAAGAACGCCGCGCCGCCGATCACGAACGCCGCCGCCTTGTTGCCCGACGCGTGGGCCCAGCTGTCGTAATAGACCGCCCAGCTGAGATCTTCTACGACGCCTTGCCCGGGCAGCGCACAGAACCCAACCAGGCCGATCCCCGCGACCGCGGCCATCGTAGAGGCCAGCGCCAGCGCCCCCTCGCCAAGCATGCTGCCGTAGCCGATCAGCCGCGCGTCGCTGAGCTTGTCGAGCTGCTTGGAGGTCGTGCCCGAGGACACCAGCCCGTGAAAGCCGGAGATCGCCCCGCAGGCGATCGTCACGAACAAGAACGGAAACATCGAGGGCGCGTCGTCGCCCGACATCCGCACGGCTGGCGCGTCGAAGTTGGGGTGGGCGACGAAGATCCCGAGGAACAGCAGACCCAGCCCAACCACGAGCTGGTGGCTGTTCACATAGTCGCGCGGCTGCAGCAGCAACCACACCGGCAGCAAGCTCGCGATGGCCGAGTACACGAACAGCCCCAGCAGCCAGGCCAGGTTGGCCTGCTGTAGGTCGAGCCCGGCCTTGGTCAGATCGATCGGGACCTTGGTGCCGACCCACACGAACACGTAGAGCACCACCAACGCGATCAGCGAAGGCACCAGCGGCGGCACCTGGCGCTTGTAGAGCAGCCAGCCGATCACCAGCGCGACCACGATCGCAATGTTGACCGGCAACACCGAGGTCGGGACCGCCATGAACAGCCCCGCGATCGCCATGGCGAACACCGCCAGCACCAGCCAGCTCAACACCATGATGAAGCACAGGAACATCAGGCGAACCCGATCGCTGACGACCTTGGCCGCGACGTCGGCGATCGACCGGCCCTTCTCGCGCACGCTGACGACCAGCGCGCCGTAGTCGTGGACCGCCCCCATGAAGATCGTGCCAAGCACCACCCACAGCAGCGCCGGCAGCCAGCCCCAGTAAGCGGCCACGCAGGGTCCAATGATCGGCGCCGCCCCGGCGATCGACGTGAAGTGGTGGCCGAACAGGACTGGGCGCTTGGTCGGGACGAAGTCGCTGCCGTCCTCGAGTTCGTGGGCGGCGGTGATGAAGGTGGGGTCGTCGTCCTGGTAGATCGTCCGGCCGAGGTAGCGGGCGTAGACTCGATAGGCCACGAGGAACGAGAGCAGTACCAGCGCGGTCACGACGGCGGCCATCGTTGGCAGTGTCGCAAACCGCCAAACCACCGACCAGAGGCGCTATGCTCCCGCTTCGCCTCGCGCCCATGGAGACCTACCGGATCCGCTACGTCAGCGGCGACAACCCAGCGCCCGCGCTCGAGCTGGTGTGCAACTTCATGGGTGTTGGCTTGCGCGAAGCCAGGGAGCTGGTTGGGACCCGCGGGGTGATCCTCGACAACGTCAGCGCCGCCGAGGCCCGGCGGGTGACCGAGCGCTTCGCCGCGATCGGTGCCGAGGTCGAGGTCGAGCCGATCTGGCGTCGCGTCTACGCCTACGATCCACGCGATCCTGCCCGCGCGGATCAGGTCATCCAGCGTCTGCGCGCTGGCGCCGGGGAGCTGGTGATCGACGAGGGACAGCTCGGCGCGCTGGTCGAGGGTGAGCCGCAGCTGTTCGCCGACAAGCGCCTGACCGAGCGCCGGCTCCTCGTCGAGCTCGATCGCTGGCGCGCCCGCGGACTCCAGCTGGCCGACAGCGAGATCCAGATCGTCGAGGCGCTCAGCGAGCGCGACCTCGCCCTCGAGACCGCGCTTCGCAACAACCCCGACGACGTCGCCGCGCACCTGATCTACGGCGACCTGCTGCAGACCCGCGGCGACGCCCGCGGCCAGCTGATCGCCCTGCAGCACGCGCGCAGCTTGGCCTGCGGCACGAAGCTGACCCAGCTCGAGGCGCGCGAGCGCGACCTGCTGGCGCGCCACGCCAGCCACCTGTTTGGCCCGCTGCGCTCGGTCGCGCAGGCCGTCGTCGTGCGGTGGTCGCTGGGCTTCATCGACGCGGCGTTCATTGGCGTTGGCCGCGGCCGCGCGATCCTGGCTCCGCTGCAGGCTTTGAGTGATCTGCTGCGGCTCCCGATCGCGGCGCGCATGACCTCGCTGGGTGTGACGAGCGCGCTGCTGAGCCGGGCGCAGCTCGAGCCGGTGCTGTGCAGCTCCGAGGTCGTCGCGTGCCTGCGCGAGCTCGAGCTTGGCGACCACGTCGCGGATGCTGGTTTTGCGTTGCCTGCCCGCCCAGAGCCCGCACCCTCTCGCAGGCAGCTCGGCTCCGCGCGCGAACACCCAAGCCTGACCCGGCTGTGGTCGCACCTGCGCAAGCTTGAAAAATTGATCTTGCACAGCGATCAGCCCCCGCTGCACGAGCTGCACTCGCCCACCCTCGAGCACCTCGAGCTGCACATGAACGGGCTGCGCGAAAGCTCGTCGCGGCGCTTCGTCCCGGGTCGCCTGCCGCGGCTGCGGACCTTGGCCTTGGAGTTCGCCAACGCCGACCGGGTCTCGCCGGCTGCGTTCGCGGATCTGCTCGCGCTGCCCGAGCTCGACGGGGTCACGGAGGTGACCTTGCGTCTGCCAAACAACCCGATCCCGTTCGCGCTCGCCGACGTGCTTGCGAGCATCCCCCGGCTGGCGACCCTCGCGAGCTTGGATCTATCGCGCTGCGTGGTCGACGAGCGGGCGATGCAGGCGATCACCCACGCGCGAGATCGCGGGCGCCTACCCAACGGTCTGCTCATGCCCACGCTGCTGCCACCGCCCACGTGAATCGTCCGGCTGGTTCACGGACCCCCCCATTGGACGGTGGCCTGCGCGGCTCGGTTGCTGCGAGCGCTCGCGCCGTGGTACCAGCGCGGCATGGGTCGACCGCTCGGCGCCAAGATAGTCGCCCCCGCTCTGATCAGCTTGGTGTGCAGCTGCTACCTGTTCAGCGACGAGCCCAAGGCCCGCAAGTCGTCCAAGGGCGGCGGTGACGAGTCCGCCCAAGCTGGGACCACGCAGGACGACGCTCCACCCGTCGCAGAGCAGCCCAGCCCCGAGGGCGAGGCCACCGACTGCCCAGAGCTGCTGACCGGCGTCGAGACCCAGGCGCGAACGATCGCCGCCGCCTGTCCGCCCGTGCACGTGCGCGGGCTGTACCGGATCGACGGCGGAACCCTCGAGATCGAGGCCGGCGTGCAGCTGCGCTTCGAGCCCGGCGCCGTGCTGGAGGTCGGGCGCGACAAGCCTGGGACCTTGAAGATCATGGGCACCCCCGAGCTGCCGGTGCGGCTGGTCGCCGACTCGGTCAGCGACAGCGGTGGGTGGCAGGGCGTCCGGCTGTATGCCCAGGCCGATGGTTCGTCGCTCAGCCACGTGGAGATCGCCAGCGCCGGTACGGCTGACCAGGCCGCGCTGTGGATCGTGGCCAAGCAGGTCCAGGTCGAGGGCTTGACGGTGCGCAGCTCGGCTTCGCTGGCGCTCGAGCTCGCGGGCGAGCGGGGCGTCGAGGTGCTTGGCGCTGCGCTGTCTGGTGTGGGCGTGGTCGCGCGGGCGACCCCAGCCGCCGCGGCCGGGCTGCACAACCTCACCCTCGAGCCCAAAGCGCTCGTTGCGATCTCGGCCGGTGCCGTGCACACAACACTCGAGTGGCCGCCAAACCCGTACCGGATCGAAGGCTTGATCCGCGTTGAAGGTGAGGCCCAGCGGCCCGCGCAGCTCAGCATCGCGCCGGGCACCACGCTGCAATTCACACCCGACGCCCGGTTTGTGATCGGCGGGTTTGGGCCGGGCACGTTCAGCGCCAGCGCCGGCAGCCCCGACGCGACTGGGGTCCCCGAGGGGGTCGATCAGACCATCAGCATGCGCGCGGCCGAGCAACAGCAAGCCGGCGGATGGGGTGGGTTGCACGTCCAGGATCAGGGCCAGCTGCTGCTTCGTAACGTCGAGCTGGCCCATGGGGGGGCGCGCGACGAGGGCGTGATCTTGGCGGAAGGCAGCGCTAGCTTGAGCCTGGATGGGTGCACGTTTCGCAGCGACTTAGTCGGCGTCGAGCTGCGCGGCGTGGGCGTGACGATCGAGAGCATGGCGAACAACGCCTTCATCGATGTTCCCGTCGCGTTCCGCACGACGCCAGCGCTGCTTGGTGCGCTTGGGGCAGACAATCGCTACGACGCGAGCGCGCAGATCCATGTTGAGCGCGGCAAGGTCGAAGCCGACGCGACCTGGGCCGCCCAGACCGCGCCGATCGTCATTCATGGCGACGTGTTCGTTGACAAGGGCGCGACGCTCACGGTCGCTCCGGGGTCGCGGTTGGGCTTTGATCCTGGCGTGATCTTGGGCGTGGGCTACTACGAGGCGGGCACGCTCGACATGCGCGGCAGCGAGGAGGCTCCGATCTTGTTGCAGCCTAGCCCACTCGTTGCGTCGCAAGCCGAGGCGGGCGCGCCTGATCCCGCGCCGGAGTCTTGGGGCGGGGTGGTGCTTGGCGCGCATGCGGTGAAGACCCGGTTTGAGCACGTGCACTTGCGCGGGACCAGCAACGATGCCGGGGTCGAGCTGCGCGATACGGCCGATGCCACGCTCGTGAACGTGGACTGCGCGAAGTGTGCGGGAGCGACCGTGAAGTGGGGGTGCGAGTCGACGATCGGGAACATCGGGGTGACCGCCAGCGATGGGACCCCGAAACCGATGGCTGCGCCTGCTGCGTGCAACTAGAGCTGATCCGTGCAAGTAGGCCTGCTCCGTGCAAAGCTAGAGTAGACGGGACAGAACATTTGGGCTGCTCGTTCGTCTGGGACCACGATGCCGCTGCTCGAGCTCGTCTTGTTGACCCACTCTCTGGTTGCTGCCGGTCACCTGGACGTTGACGTCGCCGCTGCTTATCGCGCGGTCCCGCAGGCTGCGACGCCTGCGAAGACGCTTGCGAAGACGCCTGCGAAGGTCCGGCCCGGGCCCGAGCCGTTTGTGTTGGTCGATGGTGTGCGCAAGGCGCCCGTGCAGTGGGTCGCGGGCACTCCTGCGACCCGGGCGACGCAGAAGATCTTCGACCTCGTTTCGCATATCGACGACACCCGCACCGACACGGTCTACAGCCACAGCACGAGGGTTCGGAGCAAGCAGGGGGTGTATCACTTTGACTGCTCCGGGATGATCAACTGGATGCTGGGGAGGGTTGGGAAGGCTGGGAAGGCTGCGCTCGAGACTCTGGACCGCGAGCGGCCTGTGGCTGCTACGTATGTGCGGATCATTAAGAAGGCGCCGACGCATCGGGGGCGCGGGGGGTGGCAGCAAATCGATGATATCGAGGATGTCGAGCCTGGGGATCTGTTCGCTTGGAAGCGGCCGGCGGACTGGCCCAAAGGGGGGAATACTGGGCATATTGGGGTGGTGATCGCCAAGCCGGCTGCGGTTGCGCATATTGAGAATGCGTGGGTGGTTCGGGTGATCGACTCTACTCGGTATCGGCATCAGGATGATACGCGGGGGGAGGGGGAGACTGGGTTTGGGAGGGGGACTTTGTTGTTTGTGACGGATGATGATGGGCGGCCGATTGGGTATGGGTGGCATGGGTCGGATAGCTCGGGGTTTTATCGTACGGAGGTGGTGTTTGGGCGGGTGCACTGAAAACGGGAAGATCCGAAAAAGACTGACCAAAAGGAAGATCCGGACTCGGAGTCTTCCCTGAAGATCCGGACTCGGAGTCTTCCCTGAAGATCCGGACTCGGAGTCTTCTCTAACCGTCAGCAGGCCGAGACCCGAGTCCGGCTCCGCCACCCCGCCCGAGTCGCAACTTCGCTCCCAATTCGGCCTTGCGAAGCCTAAAAATTGAGTCGAGTCGCCCTTCAACCTCGCGCTCAGCCCCGCCGAACCAATACACATCGACGGGATGGCTCGCGCGACCCCGCCGTCACTCTATCGACCATCCGCTAAGGCGCCCGCGCAGCCACTTCGACGCCCGCAAACCGCCGCAGCCAATACGTGCCCGCAGGAAACACCGCCGGCTCGCCCGCGAGCAACAACGCCCGGGCAGCCGCGTACTGCCGCTCCCACTCACGGTCCCGCTCGATCTCCGCCAGAACCGCCCTCTTGCTGTCTCCCGCGTGCTTGGGCGCAACCGTAAACCGCTCCGCAACAGCATGTGGCGTACTATTCCAGCGCTGCTTGGCGAGCTTTTGCAGCCCCATGAACCGTCGCCCTCGC
>NZ_JMCC02000192.1 GCF_000737335.2 Enhygromyxa salina
GATCTGCTTCGAGCGCGGTCGAGCAGGCCCGCGCGACGGCCCCGGCCTCGCTCAGCCTCGCGGCCGCGCTCGAAGCCCAGGCCCGAGCGTGCGTGCTGACCCACCCCGAAGCGCTCGCGCTGGCCCACGAGGCCGTCGAGATCCGCGAGCGGCTGCAGGGCTTCTCGGACCGTGACCTCGCTGCCCCCCTCGCGCTCGGGGCCCTCGCGCTGCTCGAGGCCGACGACCCGGCGGCCGCGCTTGCGCTGATCAATCGGTCGAGGCAGCTCGCGCGCCCCAGCGAACACCCTCCCACGGCGATCTTCAGCGCCGCGCTTGGACTCACCGTGCTCGCGCTCGGCCGCGCCGACGAGGCCCGCGAGCCGCTCGAGCGCGCGCACGCCCAGCTCGCGCCTGCCAGCGAGCTCGCAACCCGCGTCGCCAAGGCCCACGCCAGCTTGAACAACCCATAGCCGCCAAGCCCGATCGTCCGCGGCCCGGCTTGCGCGCCCAGGTCAAAGTCGGGAGACTCGGTGCCACATGTCCGCGCGAGCTTGGTTCGGGTTCATCTCGCTGGTCACCTTGAGCACCATCGCCGCCATTGGGCTGTGGTGGCCGCCGATGCTGATCTCGTACCTGATATTTGGCCCGCTGTTCTTGGTCGGCGTCTACGACCTGTTTCAGGACAAGCACGCGATCCTGCGCAATTTCCCGGTCATCGGCCACGGTCGCTATCTGTTCGAGGCGATCCGGCCCGAGATCAATCAGTACTTCATCGAGTCCAACACCGACGGTATGCCCTTTGATCGCGAACAGCGATCCGTCGTGTACCAGCGGGCCAAGAACGTCAACGACACGACCCCGTTCGGGACCCAGCTCGACGTCTACCTGCCCGGCTACGAGTGGCTCGATCACTCGCTGCGCGCGGCAAGCCCGACCGCCGACGACGCCCGCCTGACGATCGGCAACAAGCACGCGGGCAAGCCCTACTCGTCGTCGCTGCTCAACATCTCGGCGATGAGCTTTGGTTCGCTGTCGAGCAACGCGGTCGAGGCCCTCAACCGTGGGGCCGCCCGCGGCCAGTTCGCCCACAACACCGGCGAGGGCGGCATCAGCTCGTACCACCTCGCGGGCGGCGGCGATCTGATCTGGCAGATCGGCACGGGCTACTTTGGCTGCCGGGCCGCTGACGGCGGCTTCGATCCGGACCGGTTCACCGAGCGGGCAGCCCACGAGCAGGTCAAGATGATCGAGATCAAGCTGAGCCAGGGCGCCAAGCCTGGCCACGGCGGGATCTTGCCGGCCGCCAAGTTGACCCGCGAGATCGCCGAGATTCGCGGCGTCCCCATGGGCCAAGACGTGCTCTCGCCCCCCTGCCACCGGGCGTTCGACTCACCCACGGGGCTGCTGGAGTTCGTCGCTCGCCTGCGTGAGCTGTCGGGCGGCAAGCCGGTCGGGTTCAAGCTGTGTGTCGGTCGCCGCGACGAGTTCCTTGGCATCTGCAAGGCCATGATCGCGACCGGCATTCAGCCCGACTTCATCACCGTTGACGGGGCCGAGGGCGGGACCGGGGCGGCCCCGCTCGAGTTCTCCAACAGCATGGGCATGCCGCTGACCGAGGGCCTGGTATTCGTCCACAACGCCCTGCGCGGCAGCGGGCAGCGCGACGACATCACCTTGTTGTGCGCTGGGAAGGTCCTGGGTGCGTTCGACATCGCGCGGCTGCTCGCGATTGGTGCCGACGGCTGCTACAGCGCCCGCGCCATGATGTTCGCGCTGGGCTGCATCCAGGCCCGTCGCTGCAACCACAACGACTGCCCCACCGGGGTCGCCACGCAAAAGCCCAACCTGGTCCGCGGGCTCGACATCGACGACAAGGCCGACCGGGTCCATCGCTACCACCACAACACGATGCACGCGTTCTTGGAGCTGCTTGGGGCGGCTGGGTTCTCCGATCCAACCCAGCTGCGTCCCTGGCACATTCACCGGCGCCTCGACTATCGCCAATCCATGCACTACGGGGAGCTGTTCAGCTACCTCGAGCCGGGCGCGCTGCTGGGGGATCGCAGCGGGCTGAGCAAAGACTGGAACGAGCTGTGGGACCGGGCCAGCGCGGACCGGTTCTAGTTCTAGTTCTTATCGCCCAGCGAGAACTCGCCGGTCGGATCGACGCAGGCGATCGCGTTGAAGGTGGGCGGATCCACGTTGACCTTGTAGCGAACATCGCTGATCGCCCGCACGGTGATCGCCGCAGGGCACAGCCCGTGCTCCGTGAAGTCCATGCACGCGGCGACGTGCTCGTCCGGCTCCGACTCGGCGTCGATCGCCGCTCGGTCGCCGCCCTCTTGGGCCTCACACCAGATCCGCAGCTTGAGCTTGCAGTCGTCGGACACCCGAGTGGGCGCGGCCTTGGCCAGGGTCATCCGCTCGCCGCCAGCCCGGCCGTGGCCACTCCAACCGCCGCTCGCGTCAACCGACTCGGTTCGCCACAGCGCTTGCTCGCAGCGAAGGTCCGGCGAATCGAGCACGACCTGCTCGGCGCTGATCGAGAGCGACAGCGGCCCGGAGGCGATCGTTTGTTTGGGTAGTCGCTCGAGGCTGGTCACCCACTTGGCCGCGCTGCCGTCCCAATTGTCGCAGGCCTGCTCGTTCGCGCTGTGTTGGGCCTGCACTTCGGGATCCTGAGCGCGCTCGCTGCCGGGCTGGGGCACGAGCCGCGCCGGTACCCAAAAGTCCGTCGTGAGCCGCCCGTCGGCGAGCGTCATCGTGCCCGAGCACTCGAACTCGTGCGTGACCCCGTCAGCGTCCTCGTCGATGATCTTGGCGTCGGCGATCAGCAGCTCGGCGCGCTCGTCGTTGCTGCCGGGGAGCTCGCGGATCGTCGTGGCTTGGAACTGCGCGTGGGCCCAGTCGAGGTCGAGGCGCATCCCCTTGGCCTCGATCAACAGCGCCCCATAGCGGCCCTGGATCATGCTGGGGAGCTCGTCGAGCGACTCCCACCGCGACCACGCGGCGTCGAGGGTCGACTCGCACTTGGCCTCGGCGTTCTCGCTGTCGTAGAGGGTCATCAACAGCCGGTCACCCTGGCGCGAGATCGTGCCGTTGCAGGTCTTGGCGTCCAGCTTGTCCCACTTGAGGGTCGCCCGCTCCACGCGGACGGTGCTGCCTTCCATCTTGCCGGCGTGGATCGTCAGCTTCATCTGCGGCAGCTCCAACCCCGAGGCCGTGACCACCATCCCCGGCGCATCGGTTGGCGCGCGACCATAGATGCCCTGGATCTCGGCGGGGATCAGCTCGATCGCCGCGGTCGAGAGTGAGTCGTCGCCGGGCTTGCAAGCCGGAAGCGCAAACCAAGACGAGGCGACGAGCACAGCCAAAAAGCGAGGGCGACGCAGCATGGACGGCTTGGTACCGTGCGCGGGTCGCGGGGGCAAGTCACCCTCGCGTCCTCCCCTTCCGAGTGCCAGCGCCGCATGTCCTCGATCAGTCAGCCCCGCGAGCCCGGCCTGCTCCGCCGTGTGGCCAAGCGCCTGCTCGCGTCGTCGCGCAAGCTGCTCACCCCTTCGGTCGTGGCGTGCGGCGGCGACGAGCTCCGCCGCCACCTCGCGGCCCTGGTGTTCGCGCTCTCGTTGGCGCTGCTGGTTCCGCTGCAGTTGATCTCGCACGTGCTCGAGCGAAACACCCTGCACACCGCGTCGAGTCTTGGCCAGTGGCTGGGGGCGATGGCCACCCTCGCGCTGCTCCGATTCGGCGCGCCCACGTGGATGATCGCCCACGCCATGGCTGTGGTGATCGTCGGCCCCGCGAGCGTCGAGTTGGTGTGGGCACCCGACCCGATCGGCGCCTACACCCTGGGGCTCGTGGTCGCGCCGACGATCGTCACGCTGATCGCGGGCGCGTGGCACGGGTGGCTGTGGTGCGGCATGTGTGCGCTCAGCTTGGTCGGCCTCAGCGTCGCTCCCAACACGTTCCCCGACGCGCAAGCGTGGGCGGTGGGCCTGACCCTCACCACGGTTGGCCTCAACGCGGCGATCCACGTCCTCGAGCTGCTTCGCCTGCGCAACATCGACGAGCTCGAGGCCGCACGCGACGCGGCCGCAGCCGCGACCGAGGCCAAGAGCTGGTTCCTCGCCAACATGAGCCACGAGCTGCGAACCCCCATGAACGGCGTGCTGGGGATGTTGGGGTTGCTGCTCGACACGCGCCTCGACGACGACCAGCGCGACTACGCCGAGACCGCCCACGCGTCGGCGGTCTCGCTGCTCGATCTGCTCAACGACATCCTGGACTTCTCCAAGATCGAAGCGGGCCAGATGGCCCTCGAGATCGTCGCCTTCGACCTGCGCGAATTGATCGAGGACGTCCTCGATCAGCTCGCGGTCCTGGCCGACGAAAAAGACGTGGAGCTGATCGCCCGCTACCCGCCAGACACCCCCAGCAGCGTGCGCGGCGACCATGGGCGGATCCGTCAGATCCTGCTCAACCTGGTCGGCAACGCGGTCAAGTTCACGGACGCGGGCCACGTGCTGGTCAGCGTCCACGTCAGCGGCAAGCCCGGGGGTCCGCGCACGATCCGCTGCGAGATCGAGGACACTGGGATCGGCATCCCCAAGAGCCAGGTCGGATCGATCTTCGAGCAGTTCCGCCAGGTCGACATGTCGACGACGCGGAACCACCCGGGCACGGGGCTTGGCCTCGCGATCGTCAGCGAGCTGGTCCAGCTGATGGGCGGCGAGGTTGGCGTGCGGCGAAACGCCGCGCGGGGATCGACGTTTTGGTTCGAGCTGCAGCTCGAGCTCGAGCCCAACCCGGACAGCCGATCCCAGCACAGCGCCAGCGCGTCGCCCCCAGAGCTGGGCGGGCTGCGGGTCCTGGTCATCGATGATCACCCCATCAACCGCATGGTCCTGCGCGAGGTCCTCGCCAGCTGGGGGGTGGCCTCCACAGAGTGTGACAGCGGCCCGACAGCGCTCGAGCTCCTGCACGAGGCAGCTGACGCAGGTCAGCCGTATCAGCTCGCGCTGCTGGACTTTCACATGCCCAACATGAACGGCCTCGACCTGGCCAGGACGATCAAGACCGACCCACAGCTGTCGGCGCCGGTGTTGGTCATGCTCAGCAGCATGACCCACCGCGCGAGCGCTTCGGACCTGCTCGCGGCCGGCTGCACGGCCTACTTGGTCAAGCCGGTCCATCAGTACGACCTGCTGACCACGATCGCCACGGCGTGGAACCAGCGCGGCGAACAGCGCCCATTGATCACCAGGGTGCGGGGCTTCGGGGCGCCGCCCAAGCTGCAGTCACGGCGTCTGCACGCCCGCGTGCTGGTCGTCGAAGACAACGCCGTCAACCAGAAAGTCGCGCAGCACATGCTGTCCGATCTTGGCTGTCGGGTCGACGTCGCGGCCAATGGCCAAGAGGCGCTGGAGCTGGCCGAGGTCGTCCCCTACGACCTCGTGTTCATGGACGTGCAGATGCCGATCATGGATGGGATCGCGGCGACGGCCGAGCTGCGCCGCCGCGAGGCCGAAGCTGACCGACACCTGCCGATCATCGCGATGACGGCCCACGCCCTGGCCAGCGATCGGCGTCGCTGCCTCGACGCCGGGATGGACGACTACATCTCCAAGCCGATCCGCAAGCGTGAGCTGCTCGCCCAGCTGCGCGAGCACATCCGCGCCAAGCCGGACCAGGACCCGACGACCGACTCGGCCCTCGACTCGACCCCGCCAGATGAGCGGCAGCCCTGCGACCTCGACTGGCTGCGGCGGACCTACTCGGCTGACGATGCGATGGTCAGGGCGCTGATCAAGCTGTTCGTCGACCAAGCCGAGGTCCTCGTTCCGGCGATCCGGGCCGCCGTCGAGGCCGGCGACATCCATGCGATCGAACGCGGCGCGCACAAGCTCAAGGGCAGCTGCGGCACGATCGGCGCCAAGCCGCTCTACCACTTGCTGTCCGCGACGCCGGACGAGATCGTCCGAGACATCGGCGCGATCGAGCTCGCCCACGCCGAGCTCGCCGCCTACTTCGCCGAACAACAACGCTGATTGACGCGGACCCACTGCCATCACAGCAGTGTCCGCCGATGCGCTCACCCGTGGTCGCGTTCGCGTTCGCGTGCGTGGTCGACTGTGATCGATGGCAACGGCTGCTGTGCTCGCGCGGGGAGGCTCCCTCGTTCCTGGCGCCCGCGGTTGTTGGAATGCGCGTGGTGCACTCTTTTCGCGTGGTGAGCGGGTCAGCGTTGCTAGGTTGGCGCCATGCGTCGCGGAGGCTGGATGGTCTTGCTGTGTAGCTGTCTGGGCTGTGGGGACAGCGGGGCCAACGATGGGTCGGGCATGGGCACCGCCGAGACCGGGGCCGAGGAGGGAGGCGGCGCCGATGCTGGGGCGGATCCTGGGCCAGACGGGCCCGGTTGTGACGAGCCGTGGGAGGGTTGGTGGGCGGGCGCCCAAGACGGCGACGGCGTGGCGCAGGCGATGCCGTCGCTGCCGGAAGCTTCGGCCCAGTGGGGGCGGTGGCACGCTGCGGCGGCGATCAAAGGTGCCGCCGCCGCGGCTTCCAGCGAAGACGAGCAGCTGCGGGCAACGTTGATCTCCGAGGCCGCCGCGCTGTCGACCGGGCGCAGCCTGGCCGTGTCGTGGTGTCTGGGGAACATCGCACCCAACCCGCAGGGACTCTTCGGGGTGATCGACGAGGAGGAGGACGCGCTCAACCTCGAGCGCTACACGCTGTTTCGCAAGGAGCTCGAGCGGGCCACCCGGATCTGGGAGCGGCACAGTCGGATGAACTTCGTGCACCTCGTTCCGCTCGATGATCGGCGCAAGCCCAGCGGGGGCGCGTGCGACACGGCGCTGGAGGAGGTGTGGTTTCGGGCCCAGACGCCGGCATGCGACACTACGTGGCAGGGCCAGACGAACGCCGGGGGCGAGAACGAGTTCGACCCCGCGGTCGGCTCGCCGCAGAATCCTGGCGGCTATGATCGGCTGCTCTGTATCTCGCACCAGTTCCTCGATGCCGCCAAGAAGCAGATCCCCTACCGCGCCGGGCACGAGGCCGGGCACATCGTTGGCCTCGCGCACGAGCACGTACGCTGGGACCAAGGCGGCAACCCGTTCAACAGCTGCCGCGACAACCACCCCTTCGAGCCGGTCGCACCCGAGCGCCAGCTGACCCCCGAGGATCCGTGGTCGGTGATGGGTTACGACGAGTGCGTAGGGTCCGAGAAGTCCACCGGGATCAGCCCGCACGACATGATGGGCGCCTATTATGCGTTCAATTGGGCAGACCGCCGGGTCCGCGACATGGCCCCGCAAGGTGGCGGGCAGGAGCGGCGACTGTGGGCAGGCGACTTGCGACCGGGGTTGCTTTGGTACGCGCCGTTTCCCGATCGCTTGATCGAGTGGCGCTTCGACGCGCAGCAGCCTGGGCCGCTCGCGTACGACGTGATCGAGCGCTGCATGGACGGCGCGCCGCCGTGTGCCGTGCATGATTCCAACGGGCACTGGCGGCCGATCATGGGCCAGTTCACGGGCTGGTCCGACGCGCTCGACGTGTTCATGTACAGCCCGGATCAGGCGGCGGCGGATCTGTTGCTGCGCAATCGGGCGAACGAGGGGAGCGACGAGGCGCTTGGGTTCGAGTCGATCGAGGCGCCCGCGCCCGATCGGGCGATCCCGGTGGTCGGGAACTTCGTCAGTGAAGGTGGCGGGCGGGACCAGCTGCTGTGGTACCGGCCGGGGCTGGCGAGCGATCACCTGTGGGGGTTCGACGCGAGCGGGGGGCACGAGGTGTTGGATGTGGATGTGAATCAGCGTGACTATCGGATCCCGATCGTGGGTCACTTTCGCAGCCGGACGGACACGGCGGACATTGTCTGGTTCGAGCCGCGCACCGCGACGACGGACACGTGG
>NZ_JMCC02000193.1 GCF_000737335.2 Enhygromyxa salina
ATCAGGATCCCGACGCCGAGCAGCCCGTCCGGGTCCCGGCCCCGAGCTCCTCGCCTGGTTCGGCACCTTCGTCGGCGCCGCGGTCCGCACCCCGCTCGGCCCCCGCTTCGGCGGCCCCGGCCTCGGGTGGCGCGATCCCAATCGCGATTCCGATCCCCTTCACGTCGGCCAGCGCACCAACCTCGAGCATGATCGAGCGGATCAAGGCCGCCGCTGGCAACAGCAGCGCGGCGGCGGGCCTGGATCCGGCGGCCGTCCGTGCGCTCTTGCAGCTCAGCCAAGAGATCGTCGAGCAGGTGGTCTGGGAAGTCGTCCCCGATCTCGCCGAAGAGATCATCAAGCAAAAAGTTCAGTAGGCGCGACCCCGCGTCAGCTACCGGGCCCGTGCGAGGATTCGCACGGGCTCGCTTCGTTTGGGGCATCTGCACCCGATGTCCCCGACAACCAGATCCTGACGACGCCGCTCTCGAGAGCGGCGATCAGCTTGAATTCACGCCACTAGGCCCATCTGGGGCCACTCCCGCCGCTGTCGCGCGGCGCTCACGGTACGCCCGATGCGAGCTTCGGCCGGGCTCCTGGTCCGGAGCGGCCCCAGACGCACCTGACGACGCGACTCCAAACTGATCGCCGCTCTAGACTTACGCGGGCGCGGCTTCGTGTGGCAGGTTCACGCGATGTCCGAGCAGGAGTTCGCCAAGGTCTACGAGCCGGCGAAGGTCGAAGCACATTGGTACGCCCGCTGGCGCGACGACGGGTTGTTTTCGCCGGCCGAGCACGACGGTCCGCACTTCACCTGCGTGTTGCCGCCGCCCAACGTCACGGGGCGGCTGCACATGGGTCACGCGCTGACGGCCACGATCGAGGACACCTTGGTCCGCTGGCATCGCATGCGTGGCGAGCGAGCGCTGTGGTTGCCAGGTACGGATCACGCTGGGATTGCCACGCAGGTGATGGTCGAGCGGGACCTGCAAAAGCGCGAGCAAAAGAGCCGGCACGAGATCGGTCGCGAGGCCTTCCTCGAGCGGGTCTGGGTCTGGAAGGACGACCACGGCGGGATCATCGATCGCCAGCACGAAGCGCTCGGCGCCTCGCTCGACTGGTCGCGCTATCGCTTCACCATGGACGAGGTCTCGTCGCGGGCGGTCCGCGAGGCGTTCGTGCGCCTGCACGAGCAGGGCCTGATCTACCGCGACTACCGGCTGATCAATTGGGACTGGGGCTCGCACACGGCGCTCAGCGATCTCGAGGTCGAGCACGAAGAGATCCAGTCGAGCCTGTGGCACATCGCGTACCCGATCGTCGGCAGCGACGCGCGCTTGATCGTCGCGACGACGCGACCCGAGACCATGCTCGGCGACACCGCGGTCGCGGTGCACCCCGACGACGAGCGCTACCAAGCGCTGATCGGACAGCGCGTGCGGCTGCCGTTGACCGGGCGCGAGATCCCGATCATCGCCGATCCAATCTTGGTCAAGATCGGGTTTGGGACCGGGGCCGTGAAGGTCACCCCGGCCCACGACCCCAACGACTTCGAGACCGGCAAGCGCCACGACCTCGAGCTGATCCAGATCATCGATCTCGACGGCAAGATTCAGGCGCCCGCGCCCGAGAAATATGTTGGGTTGACGGTCAAGCAGGCGCGGACGGCCGTGCTCGCGGATCTCGAGGCCGAGGGTCTGCTGGTCGAGACCAAGCCGCACGTGCTGAGCATCGGTCGGAGCCAGCGATCGGGCGTGGTCGTCGAGCCGCTCCCCTCGTTCCAGTGGTTCGTCAACGTTGGCCCGCTGGCCGGGCCTGCGATCGAGGCCGTGCGCACGGGTGAGACGGTCATCTACCCGGAGTTTCGCCGCGCGGACTACTTCCGGTGGATGGAGAACATCCGCGACTGGTGCATCTCTCGCCAGCTGTGGTGGGGCCACCGGATCCCCGCGTGGCACTGCGGCTGCGGTCACATCACGGTCGCGCGCGAGGATCCGAGCGCGTGCGCCAAGTGTGGCAGCGCCGACATCTCGCAAGACGAGGACGTGCTCGACACCTGGTTCTCGTCGGGCCTGTGGCCGCTGACAACGCTGGGGTGGCCCGCGGAAGACAGCGAGCTCGATCGCTTCTACCCGACCTCGCTGATGGAGACGGGCTGGGACATCCTGTTCTTTTGGGTCGCGCGGATGATGATGTTCGGCCTGCACTTCACCGGGCAGGTCCCGTTTCGGACCGTCTACCTGCACTCGATGGTGCTCGGCGAAGACGGGCAGAAGATGTCGAAGACCAAGGGCAACGTCGTCGATCCCGTCGAGCTGGTCGACGCGTACGGGGCCGACGCGCTGCGCTTTTACCTGTGCACGATGGCCGGGCAGGAGTCTGGGATCGTGTTCTCGCGGGCCCGCGTCGAGGGCTATCGGAACTTCTGCAACAAGCTGTGGAACGCGGCTCGGTTCGCGAGCATGCGGCTCGAAGGGCTCGACCTCCCGACCTGGCGCGCCGAGGTGTTGGACGCTCCCGACGGGCTCGCGCGGCTGTCGATCGCGGATCGCTGGATCCTGGGTCGGGCGCTCGAGCTGGCCGAGCGCGTCGCCGCCCACCTCGATGGCTGGCGGCTGGATCGGGCCGCGCACGCTGCGTACCAGTTTGTCTGGCACGAGCTGTGCGACTGGTACCTCGAGCTGGCCAAGCGGCGGCTGGCCGACGACGCCGATCCGAGCGAGCGACACGCGACGCAAGGCACCCTGGCCACGGTGTTCGACCTGGTCTTGCGGATCCTGCATCCCATGGTGCCGTTCATCTCGGAGGAGCTGTGGCAGCGGCTCCCGCGGGTCGAGGACGCCCCCAGCCTGATGAACGCGAGCTGGCCAATGATCTCGGGTGAGGGCAGCGCGCGGACGATGGCTGGGCCCGTGTCCGCGGTCGGGTCGATCCTCGCTGACCCACGAGTCACCGAGGCCGAGCGGGACATCGAGCGACTGATCGCGGTGGTCACCAGCCACCGCATGCTCAAGGCCGAGTCCAAGATCTCACCGGCCCAGCCGGTCGAGGTCCAAGTTCGCAGCGACGACCCCGAGACCGTGGCCTCGCTCGAGCGGATCCGCGAGTCGGCCCAATTCGTCGGCCGGATGCGCTCGCTGACGGTGCTTGGGCCTGATGTTCAGCTGCCCAAGCAGTGCTCGGTCGCCGTCACGGGTGGGGTCGAGGTGGGGTTGCCGCTCGCTGGCCTCGTCGATCTCGACGAGGAGCGCGCGCGGCTCGGCAAAGAGATCGCCAAGAAGCAAAAGGAGCTGCAGGGCATCGACAAGAAGCTGTCGAACCAGGGGTTCTTGCAGCGCGCCCCAGCCGAGGTCGTCGCCAAGGAACAGTTGCGTCAGACTGAGCTTCGCGACAATCTGGCCAAGCAGCAGGCGCTGCTCGATCGGCTCAGCTGAGTCCCCGCGGTTCTCATGCCCACTCCTGCCAACCACCCCGTGCCCGGCCTGGTTGGGCCGTTCAAGCTCAGCGTTTGCTTCGTGTGTCTCGGCAACATCTGTCGCTCGCCCACCGCCGAGGGCGTGCTCACCAAGCTCGTCGCTGACGCGGGGCTGCGCGGTCGGATTCGTGTCGACAGTGTCGGCACCGGGGCGTGGCACAAGGGCGAGCGCGCCGACAAGCGAGCGCGGACCGAGGCCCAGCGGCGCGGCTACGATCTACAGAGCGTCGCCAGGCAGATCACCAGCGCCGACTTCACGACCCACGATCTGCTGATCGGCATGGACCACGCCAACCTGCGCGAGCTCGAGGCGCTCGCGGCCAAGACCACCAGCACCGCCAAGTTCTCGCTGTTGCGCAGCTACGATCCGCTCGCGCCAGCAGACTCCGAGGTGCCGGATCCCTACTACGGCGGGCTCGAGGAGTTCGCGCGCATGTTCGACATGGTCGAGGCCGCCTGCCGGGGCTTGCTGGCGCGGCTGCGGTCTGAACACGGGCTCTGACTGGCGGCCATGACCCCCAGCTCGCCCCCCAGCAGCCTGACGCTGCTTCGCAACGCGAACCTCCACGCTCCCGCGCCGCTCGGTCGCCGCGACTTGTTGCTCGCTGGCGGGAAGCTGGTGGCGATCTCCCAGCGCGACGCGGCCCTCGATCCACTGCCGGCGAGCCTGGGCGTCACCGTTCACGACTGCGCTGGCGCCCACGTGGTCCCGGGTCTCGTCGACGCCCACGTGCACGTGACCGGTGGGGGCGGGGAGGGCGGCTACACCAGCCGGGTGCCGCCGCTGTCGCTGACGCAGCTGAGCCTTTCGGGGGTCACCAGCGTCGTGGGGTTGCTCGGGACCGACGCGACCACGCGGACCATGCGAGAGCTGGTCGCGCGGACCTACGCCCTGCGCGAGGAGGGCGTGAGCGCGTGGTGTTGGACCGGCAACTACGAGGTGCCGGTCAAGACCCTGACCCGGTCGGTCCGCGACGACATCGTGTTCGTGGATCCGATCATTGGTGTCGGCGAGCTGGCGATCAGCGATCACCGATCCTCGCAGCCAAGCTTTGACGAGTTCTTGCGAGTCGCCGCCGATGTCCACGTGGCCGGAATGATCAGCGGCAAGGCGGGCGTGCTGCACTTGCACCTTGGCGACGGCGAGCGGGGGCTCGAGCTGATCCGGCGGGCGCTCGATCACAGCGAGCTGCCGGCGCGGGTGTTTCACCCAACCCACCTCAACCGCAACCTCGCGCTGTTCGCCGAGGCCCAGGCGCTGGTCCGGGAGCGTGGGGCCAACGCGCCGTCCATGGATCTCACCGCGTTCCCGGCCGACGACGTCGGCGACGGACTCAGCGCCGCTGATGCGATCGCGGCGTGGAAGCGCGCGGGCCTGCCGCTCGAGCGCCTGACTTGCTCGTCGGACGGCGGCGGCTGCATGCCTCACTTCGATCACCAAGGCCAGCTCCACGGGTATGGCGTTGGCCAGTGCGCGACCTTGCTCGACACGGTTCGCGCCGCCCGCCGGGATCACGGCCTAGAGCTAGCCGAGCTGTTGCCGCTGTTCACAACCAACGTCGCGCGGCTGCTAAGGCTGCGCGGCAAGGGCGAGCTCGTCGTCGGCGCCGACGCCGATCTGCTGATCCTCGTCGATCGTGATGATCAGCCGCTGCAGCTCGACGGGGTCATCGGACGCGGTGTGTGGTTGGTGCGCGAGGGTTCGCCCCAGGTCGTGGGTCCGTTCGAAGCTGGGCTGTCCTGAGCTCGGCGAGAGCCCGGCATGATCGGGGCTGGCGTGGATCGACCCGCTGCGGCCGATCGATCACTGGCCACACCTGCGGGAGCTTGGTACCAACAGCCCATGTCTAGCGTCCGCGCTTCCCACATCCTGCTCATGTACAAGGGCTCGTCCCGATCCTCGGCGACCCGCAGCAAGGCCGAGGCCGAGCAGCAGATCAACGCGCTCAAGGCCAAGCTCGACGCTGGCTCCGACTTTGCGGGGCTCGCCCGCGAGCACTCGGACTGCCCGTCCAGCGCCAAGGGGGGAGATCTCGGTCAGTTTGGCCGCGGCCAGATGGTGCCGGCGTTCGAGCAGGCCACGTTCTCGATGGAGGTCGGTGGCGTCAGCGGTGTGGTCGAGACCGACTTCGGCTACCACCTCATCACCCGCACGGCTTGACCCCCGTGTTTGCCGCGTGGGCCAGGTCCCTGGCCCACGCAGATCGCGGCAATGGCCGCCGCGGACACTTGTTTGACGGCCCCACATGGGCGACACATCGCCTGGTCGCGCATGGGTGCCAACGCCCGCGGCGAAGAGTCAAACGTGCCTGCCAAGGTCCAAGACAACCAAAGCCGTGGCTACATCGTGCCGGTCGGCGGTGCGGAAGACAAAGACAGCGATCCGGTCATCCTCCGGCGCTTCGTCGAGATCTCGGGTGACGAGCACGCTCGCATCGCCGTGATCCCGACGGCCTCGCGCCTCGATGACACCGGGCGCCGCTACGAGCGAATCTTCAAGGAACTCGGGGCCGCCGACGCGCTCGCGCTCGACTACAAGCGCCGCGAGGACGCCGACAACCCCGAGTGGCTCGAGTACCTGCACGGGGCCTCGGGCGTGTTCTTGACCGGCGGCAACCAACTGCGGATCTCGACGATCCTCGGCGGCACCGACGTCGCCCGGGCGATCCGCAGCGTCAACGCCAGCGGGGTCTCGGTCGGGGGCACCTCGGCCGGCGCGGCGATCTTGTCCGAGCACATGATCGCGTTCGGCAAGTCCGGCGCGACCCCCCGCGCGGGCATGGTCTCGCTGGCCCCCGGGTTCGGGCTGACCAACCGCATCGTCATCGATCAGCACTTCCGCCAGCGTGATCGGATCGGCCGGTTGCTGGCCGCCCTCGCCTACAACCCCTTCGCCGTGGGCATTGGGCTCGACGAGGACACCGCGGCCTTCATTGACGGCGAGGACACGCTCGAGGTGTTTGGCAGCGGGGCGATCACCGTTGTCGATGCTAGCAAGCTCGAGCACTCCTCGATGGGGTCGGCCTCCGATGGCGACACGATCTGCATGACGGGGATTCGGCTGCACATCCTGAATGCTGGTGGTCGCTTCAATCTCCACACCCGGGTTGCTACGCCGCCATTATGACCCCCACAGGCGACTTCGCACTTCGCAGGCCTTCTATGACCCCCACAGAGGCTTTCGCACTTCGCGGTCACTCGCTTCGCTCGCTCCCAACGGGCAGGCTGTTCGCTGTCGCATGTGTGGCCCCCTAGCAGGGGGCTCTTCTGCCT
>NZ_JMCC02000194.1 GCF_000737335.2 Enhygromyxa salina
CAGCACGCCATAGCCACGAAGGCAGGCCCGCTGCCCAAGCGCCTGCGCGATGTGGCTCTTGCCCACGCCGGTCTGGCCGACCAGCAGCACGTTCTCGTTGCGACCGACGAAGCCGGCGGTTGCGAGGTCGAGGACCTTGGCTTTGGGGATCTTCGGGTTGAAGGTGAAGTCGAAGTCCTCGAGGGTCTTGTGATGCTCGAAGCTCGCTCGTCGCAGTCGCAGATCCAGCTGCTTCGCGTCGCGCCGCTCGACCTCGTCGTTGAGCAGCCGGTAGAGAAACTCGCTGTGCGTGAGGTCGTCTTCGACGGCCTGCCGCGTGCGAAGGTCGAGGGTTTGCAGGACGCCGGACAGGCGCAGCTTCTTGAGTATGGGTGTCAGTTCGTCAGTTGGGTGCATCGGTCTTCTCCAAGGGCAGCTGCAAGAGCTCCCCGATATCGCGGGTGAAACGTCGCGGCTCCAGCACCCCGCCTTGTCGCTGGACCACGATCGGCAAGGGCTCGAGGTCGAGACCTTTGCGCAGGATGTTCTTGATTCCGCCGTAGCTGTGCAGGCCGTAGAAGCTGGCCCGTCGACAGGTCGCTCGTGCACGCTCGACGGGGAAGGTCTCGAGGTGCGTGACGATCGACTGGACCGTACGCAGCTGCGAGAGGACATCGTCGGCGTCGAAGACCTCGCGGATGTACGCCCCGACGTCTTCACCGAGCGCGTCGGCGCGCTGCTCCCAGAAGTCGCGGCTGCGGTGACGGAAGTCGCGGCGGATCTCGGGCAGGTGTGCGTCGATCGTCGAGCGCTTGCCGGGTTGCTGCCGGGCGTGGGTCGCGACGCGGACGTCATCCCAGTAGATCTCGACGCTGTGCTTGGTCAGCCGGATCAGCACCGGCTTACCGACGAGACGCCACGGGACCGAGTACATCGCACGATCGACCTGGACGTGGGTGTCGGTGTGGACCTTGGCCTCGCGCCACACGACCGGCTCCCAGCGCTGACTCGGCAGCGCCAGCAAGTGCTCGCGCTCGACCGCGAAGAGCTCGGCCGGTCGACGTTGCGTGGTCCCGTGCGTTCGGCTGTTGGCGATGTTGTCGAGCCAGCGTCGGAGCTCGACGCGAAGCTCGCCGACATCGAGTAGATCCTTGCGAGCGGCGAAGAAATTGTTCTTCACGTACTTCACCCCCGACTCGACCTTGCCCTTCTTCTCGGGCGCACGGACCGGCGTGGGATCGACTTGGAAGCCGAAGAAGCGGGCGAATTCCCGGTAGCTGCGATTGAGGGTGGTCTTGTCATCGACGCCAAAGCCTGCCCGGATCACCGCGGCTTTGAGGTTGTCGGGCACGATCACCTTGGGCACTCCGCCGAGCTCGGCGAAGGCTTCGGCATGGCAGCGGAGCCAGGTCTCGACCTTCTGATCGAAGACGATGCGCACGACCATCAGGCGCGAGAAAGCCAGCACCATGACGAAGGCCCACGCCTTGCGCAGCCGGCCTTCGTCGGCGTCGTAGAGCTTACCCACGTAGCCGAAGTCGACTTGAGCGACCTCTCCGGCGGGCGTCTCGACACGGATCGCCACGTCCTCGGGGGCGATGCCCTTGACCTTGCGGACCCGCGCGCAGAGCCGCTTGACCGCGCCGAGGCTGCCCTCGAAGCGCTCGTCGAGGCGGAGTCGATCGTAGATCGCGGTTGGGCCAGCGCCAGCGTCGAGCATTGCCTCGATCGCCTCGGCCCAGTCCTCGATGCTGGAGGGTCGCGTGGCAGGGGTGTCGTCGCCGTGGCTCGCGGCGATCACCGCCTTGATCTCGGCGAGCTCGGGCAGCGCCGCCGGATCACCCTCGAGCATGCGCGCGTCGGTGAGCGGTCCTCGGTACTTGCGCTCGGTGTTGCGGCTGATGCCGAGGCGCTTGGCGATGACGCGGCTGCTCAGACCAAGGCGGTGTAGACGGACGAGTTCTTGGAGCAGGTGCATGTCGATGGCTTGCATGGGGGTCTCCATCGGCGGACGTACCTGTCCGACGCGCGGGCGCCGAGTGGCGGCGTCCGACGGGGGAGACCATCTGGAGGGTTGTTCAGTGGCCAGTGGGCAAGTCTGGCGATCCAGGGTGGGTCAGATGCATCCGATCCAGGGTGGGTCAGATGCATCCGATCCAGGCTTGGTCACTTTGCCCGATCCACAACAGTGCGGGCGTGCATTCGGCCGATGCACTGGGCGCTGGAGTTTCCGGAGGTGTTCTCGGATGCGCGGGTGGACCCGCTGGCGGAGGATGGGGTTGGGAAGGTTTGGATGGATGCGGTGGTCGGGAATCCGCCGTTTGCAGGGAAGAATGGCATTACCACTACAAGTGGCCCAAAGTACTTGGCGTGGCTAACCTCAGCCTATCTGCCCAGTCATGGAAATTCGGATCTCTCTGCATATTTTTTCCGACGAGCCTCGTCTTTGGTTGGTGCACATGGAACCATCGGGCTAATTGCAACAAATACAATCGGGGAAGGCGACACGCGAACAACGGGACTGCAGGCGCTCCTTGTCCATCGTCTCCGGATTTACGACGCCGTCCGTGTGCTAAAGTGGCCAGTCAAAGGGGCGAATGTAACTGTTTCCATAGTACCCTTGGGCGCATCCTGACGGTATGGAGCCCGGTCACCTGGTGGGCGTTCGAGTGCCCGCGGTCGTGTTTGACACCGATCTGAGATATCTGATAAAAGGGACTCAAATGACCTCGAAATACTCGGGCCAGTTTCCTCTACGATCAGTAGCCGCAATCTCGCTTGCGAGTGTGCTCATTCTCTTTCCCGAACCCGCGAGAGCGATCGATCAGAATTCGGCCCCTCAGGTGGGTGTCTGCGAGTGGCCGAATGTCGTCAACATCAGCGCGGGTGGGCATTGTACCGGTGTCGTGCTCGCCAAAAATGCCATGGGCCAGCAGTTCATCCTGACGAATGCACACTGCGTGGACTACGACAGTTTCCAAACCGGCGCCCTCGCCATGAACATCAGGTTTGGGGAGAACGGCGGCGGGACGGCCATCGAACTACTTTCTTGCACCTTCAACCCGGCGGCCGGGGTCAGCAATTCCTACCCCAACGCTCCGTCCTTTGAAAGGGGGGTCGACATGGTGGTGTGCGAGATCGATCCGATCCAGGAGTGGCCCGACGTGCCCACCGTCCCCATCATGTCCCCCGAGAGCGTGCTGCGTGACCATCTGCGCTGGGAGATGTACTACGTACACAACTCGCCTCACTGGGCGTCCAAGGGGATCGGAACCTTGTACCGAGATCAGGGGCCCGACATCACGACCGTCGGAACTGGGGACTCGGGAGGTGCGGCCGGCACTGGCCCGAAGCGGGCCTTGCCCATCATGCTCGGTCGGCAGTTCGACGGGACCGGCAACCAGTACTCCAATGAGTACTCCAGCACGACGCTGGAAACCAACGATCAGGAGAACAGCGAAGGTGCGATCTCGGGATCGGGGCTCGCCTCTGGCGACTCCGGCTCGCCAGAGTTCTACAAGGCACCCGACGGAACCTGGCGGCTGGTGTCGCTGCACTTCGGCCGTCACGCGGGGCGTGTCTACTCCGAGGCCATTCCGACCCGGCTCAACTGGGTCGAGCTGCTGGCGGGCGATCAGACGCCTTGCCACGACAGCGATGCGGACGGCTGGCACTGGATCGGCAACTGCACCGAGGAGTACCCCAAGAACATCGACTCGATGGACAGCACCTGGGCCGAGGACTGCAGGGACGACTTCGAGACGGGGGGCGTCGGCGGCTGGAACGAGCTAGCGGGCAAGATCACCGACGTGCTACCGCCCGAGGAACTCGGCGGACTGTGGGTCGACAAGGACGTCCTGGCCGACGCGTACGGCGACGTGCTGACGCTCGCGAACGCGGGGACGTACGGAACGCCGCCGGCCGAGGCGACGCTCGCCGCCGTCTTCTACGACATCGGTGAGTCTCAGGCCGTACCGGGCTTTCTCGGACAGACGATGAACAACGGGTTCGAGGCGGCCTACCTCGACCGGGTGTTGACCGGCGATTTCGACGGCGACTCGACCCTCGATGAGCTGATCCTCCAACCCAACTACGACTGCGGCAAGGGGCGGGCGCTCGAGATCATCGACGACGTGCAGACGGTCTGGGACCGCGGCGTCTCCGGTGTGCTTGGCGACTCGGTCTGCGCCGACTACTTCGGTGCGATGGCCGTCGTCGGCGACTTCGACGCAGACGGCTACGACGACGTCGCGTTCGGGGTCCCCGGCGACGACATCGGGACGAGCGCCCACGCCGGCAGCATCTCGGTGCTCTACGGCTCGAGCTCCGGCCTGACCGCGAGCGCTGATCAGCTCCTGCATCAAGACTCTCCGGGGGTCTCCGGGGTCGCCGAGCGCTGGGACTTAGCGAGCGAGACGATGACGGTCGGCGACTTCAATTGCGACGGCTACCACGACGTGGCCGTCGGTGCGCCGCAGGAGGACGTCGGTTCGATCCGAAAGTCTGGTGCCGTCAACGTGATCTACGGATCGTCCAGCGGGTTGTCGACCGTCGCAGACAACTGGTACCAGGGCGTGTCTGGGGTGCCCGAAAACGACGAGGCCGGAGACAACTTTGGCGGAGCACTGGCCGCGGGCAACTTCAACGACGACGAGTCTGCGTCGAGTGGGCTCGACTGCGATGACCTAGCGATCTCCTCGCCGGGAGAGGACCTGGGGACCGAGACCGACGCGGGCTATCTATACGTTATGTACGGTGGTGACTCGGGCTTGTCGACCACGGGCGCTCAGAGCTTCACTCAGGGCGTCAACCTTGGTGACCGCTACGAAGCCGGCGATCGCCTCGGTTCGGTGCTCGTGGCGGGCGACACCAACAGTGACGGAGTCGACGACCTCTGGGTTCAAGCCGGCGGCGAGTCGTGCGGGACCGGCGAGGCGAGCTACGGGCACCAGACCATCCTGGGCTCGACGTCGGGCCTGTCCGCGTCGGCGACGACCTTCGTCTGCGCAGACTCGGGCGGTGCCTACCGCACGTCGGAATGGGCTCAGCTGCAACAGCTCGCCGAGCACTACGCGCGTGACATCATCTACGCGCTGGAGAACCCAACCTGATGCGGCGCACAACGATCCACTGCTACGGTCCGCGCATGGGCCTCGCCATCTCGCTGGTGATCCTCGGCTCCTGCTCCTGCGGCGGCCGAACAGCGGACGAGTCGGGCTCGTCCAACGACTCGGTCCCCGCGGACCTGCCGGCGACGATCGGCGTCGACCTGTCGGTCCGCGGCAACGTGTCGTGCGCCGTGCTCGACGACGGTCGGGCGAAGTGCTGGGGCAGGGGAACGTGGGCGCAGCACGGTCAGCAAACGACGGAGGCGCTGGGTGACGACGAGAGCGCCGCCGAGATTCCATTCCTCGCCCTCGACGCGAGCGTCGAGTCGATCTCGACGTCGTACATGTCGGTCTGCGCGGTGCTCGAGGGGCGCCGGAGCTTCCGTTGCTGGGGCGGCCTCGCCCCAGTTGCGGGCGCTTGGGGGTACCCGTTTACCGGGATCCTCGGTGACGACGAGCCGATCCTCGCTGGCGAACTCATCAGCGTCTCCTCGGCGATCGAGAGCATCGACATCTCGGGTCGCGCGCACACCTGCATCCTGCTCGAGGGCGGCTCGGTCAAGTGTTTCGGCGCCAACGCCTACGGCCAACTGGGCTACGGCCACACCGACACGCTGTGCGACGAGATCGGCGAGACGGTCGACGCACTGCCGAGCGTCGACGTGGGGGGGCCGGTCGCGCAGCTGGCCATGGGCGAGACCGGGTTTTCCTGCGCGCGGCTCGTGGATGGGACCGTTCGCTGCTGGGGGCGCAACGCGGCCGGGATCCTCGGCCACCAACTCGCCGACTCCGAGTCGATCGGGGACGACGAGGTTCCCAGCTCGTATCCGCCGATCGAGCTCGCCGGAGAGCCGGTCGTGCAGCTGTCCACCGGACCCACGAACGCCTGCGCCGTCCATGCCAATGGCGCCCTGTCGTGCTGGGGGCTCGTGTCCGCTGCGCTCGGGTACGGCAGCGCCGTCGCGAACGAATTTGCGATCGGCGACACCGAGACCCCCGCTTCGGTCGGTCACGTCGATGTCGGTGGGCCCGTTGAAGGCGTCGCGCTCGGCAACTACCACACGTGCGCGCTGCTCGACGATGGTGGCGTGAAGTGCTGGGGCGTCGGCACCCTCGTGGCGCTCGGGTACGGCACCACCGAGACGATCGGCGACGACGAGTCGCCGGCGGTGCTCGATCCGCTGCCGCTCGGGGCCCCGGCGGTGTCCATCCACGCCGGTGAGTTTCACAGCTGCGCGGTGCTGCAGACGGGGGACGTGAAGTGCTGGGGCCATCCGGCCGCGGCGCTCGGCTACGGTGACGGCAACGCGCCGATCGGCGACGACGAGACGCTCGAGGATCTCGGTCCGGTCCCGCTGATCGGGTGAAGCCATTAGCCATGAGCCATGAGCCATGAGCCATTAGCCATTAGCCATTAGCCATGAGATTCGATTTCGACGCGAGGGACACGGCGTGACGAAGGCGCGGACTTGGCTCGCCGTGGTCGTGGGATGCTCGCTGGTCGGCCTGTCGCTGCTGCTGGTCGATCTCCCCCACGCAACGCGCTTGCACATGCGGGCGAGTCCCTCGTATGTCCAGCGGGCGACGTCGGCGACTT
>NZ_JMCC02000195.1 GCF_000737335.2 Enhygromyxa salina
CCCGGCTGCGGGCGCTGTGCGGCGGCGAGGCCCTGCCCGCCGAGCTCGCCGAGCGTCTGGTCGGGCGCGTCGCCGAGCTCTACAACATGTATGGCCCGACCGAGACCACGATCTGGTCGCTCGTCGATCGGGTCCGCGCGGGCGAGCCGGTGACGATCGGCCGGCCGATCGGCAACACGCGCTGCCACGTCCTCGACGAGCGCCGCGAGAGCGTGCCGCCGGGGGTCCCCGGCGAGCTCTACCTCAGCGGCGACGGCCTCGCCCGCGGCTACCTCGGTCGCGAGGAGCTGAGCGCGGCCCGGTTCGTGGTGCTCGCCGACGGAGACCGGGCCTACCGAACCGGCGACCTCGTGCGCGCGCTGCCCGATGGTCGGCTCGAGTACCTCGAGCGCATCGACGGGCAGATCAAGCTCAACGGCTACCGCATCGAGCTCGGCGAGATCGAGACCGCGCTCCGGCGCAGCGCGGGCGTGGCCGAGGCCGTCGCGGTGCTGCGCGAGGACCAGCCCGGCGAGCGGCGACTCGTGGCCTATGTCGTCCCGGCGGCTGCGAGCGCGCCGCTCGAGCCCGCGGCCTTGCGCGCGGGCCTCGGTGCGAGCTTGCCGGACTACATGGTTCCGGCCGCGATCGTCACCCTGCATACGCTACCGCTCACGCTCAACGGCAAGATCGACCGCGAGGCACTGCCTGCGCCGGTCCTGCGCCGAGCTCGGAGCGGCGAGGTGCTGCGCGGCGAGACGGAGGAGCAGATCGCCGGGGTCTGGTCCGAGGTCCTCGGTCTCGACTGGGTCGAGCCCAACGACAATTTCTTCGACCTCGGCGGTGACTCGCTCAAGCTGACAGCCGTCACCGCGCGACTGGCCGAGCAGCTCGGGCGACCGGTCTCGCGGCTCAGCATGTTTGCCCACCCGACGGTGCGGGCCATGGCCAGGCACCTGGTCGGCGAGGCGCCGGCGGCCGGACGCCCGCGACGGACCCGCGATCTCGGGGCCCTGGCCCAACGTCGCGGTCGCAGCCGACGGATCCCGCGCGGCGCTTGAACCTCAGCTTGCGAGCACAGATCACCATGCAACAACCCGACCCTCACCAAGCCAGCGAATCGACGACCGCGTGCAGGATCTGTGCGCTCAGGTCCGATCATCCCGGGATCACGATCGACGACCAGCAGATCTGCAACCTGTGCAGCCTCAGCCAGGTCGAGGAGCTGCTCGACAACTACCGCTACACCAGCGAGGTGTTCGCCGAGTTCCAGGCCGCCGCCCCAGCGGCCGGCGACTACGACTGCCTGTTCATGTACAGCGGGGGCAAGGACAGCACCTACATGCTCGACTTGTTCGTCAACGAGTACGGCAAGCAAGTCCTGGCCTACACCTTCGACGTCCCGTTCGAGAGCGTCCACGCCGCGCAGAACATCGCGCTCGCGCGCGAGAAGATCGACGCGACCTTCGTCGTCGACGCCGACGACGACAACATCAAGCTGATGATGCGCGAGGTCTTCAACCGCCCGGCGCCCAAGCCCGGCCGCTACCTCGACGAGAAGTTGCCGTGCGTCTCGTGCCGGACCTTCTTCGTGCTCAAGGCGATCTTGTGGGCCTACCGCGAGAAGATCCCCTACATCGCGCTGTGCGCCGACCCCCAGCAGATCCTGACCATGGAGTCGAACGTGCGCGAGGTCGTGCGTGGCTTCTACAAGACCTTCGGTGAGCAGCTCACGGGGACCTTGTTCGGCGAGCAGCTCGAGGACCTGCTGTTCGACGAGGACGAGAACCTGCCCAAGATCGTGTTCCCGTTCATCGCGATGCGCCACGACTACGACCCCGATCGCATCGTCGAGGTCCTTCGCGCCAAGGGTCTGTACGAGTCCTCGCCGCTCGAGACCCACTGCACGCTGTTCCCCCTGCTCAACTACTACTCGTACAAGAACTGGGGCTGCATGTTCTACAAGCTCAACGCGTCGAGTCACGTGCGCTCGGTCAAGCGCAACGCCGACTACGACCGCAACACCTTCAGCATCAAGTTCCCGCGCAGCCTCGACCTCGGCGAGGTCGATGCGCGGCTCGGCGAGGTCGTGATGGCGATCGCCAAGGGCGAGGGCCAGCGAGCCGATCACGAGGCCGAGCTCGTCGCTTTGTTTCAGCGGATGGATGCGTCGGAGGACGCCGCGCGCTTCGTCGCCCGCAGCTTCCTCGACATGCGCTCCGTGGCCTCGGAGCTCGGCATCCGCCTCGATACTTGACACCTGGAGACTCACGATGACGACTGGACAACACGATATTGCGATTATCTCGATGGCCTGCCGGTTTCCGGGTGCGGCGTCCGTCGAGGAGTTTTGGGACCTGCTGAAGGGCGGGCGTGAGGGCCTGCGGCGCTACACCGACGAGGAGCTGCTCGCGGCCGGGGTCGAGCCCGAGCGTCTCGCCGACCCCACCTTCGTCAAGGCGGCGCAGACCATCGACGAGCTCGAGGACTTCGACGCCGAGTTGTTTGGCTTCACCGCCGACGAGGCCGAGATCCTCGATCCCCAGCACCGGGTGTTCCTCGAGTGTGCCCACGAGGCGCTCGAGCGCGGAGGCTACGACCCCACGGCGTGCCCGGGTCACGTCGGCGTCTACGCTGGCGCGGGCATGAACACCTACCTGCTCGACAAGCTCGGCGGCCGCTACACGAGCGGCTCGGCGATCGAGCGCTATCGCCTGATGCTGGCCAACGACAAGGACTTCCTGGCCACGCGCGTGTCCTACAAGCTCAACTTGCGCGGGCCGAGCCTCAGCATCAACACGGCGTGCTCGACCTCGCTGGTCGCGATCCACAGCGCGTGCATGGCCCTGGTCGGTGGCGAGTGCGACATGGCCCTCGTCGGCGCCGTGCACCTCGGCTTCGACAAGGGCTACAGCTATCAAGAGGGCATGATCTTCTCGCCCGACGGCCACTGTCGGGCGTTCGACGCTCAGGCCCGCGGCACGGTCATCGGCAGCGGGGTGGGGGTCGTCGTGCTCAAGCGTCTCGAAGACGCGGTGGCCGACGGCGACTGGGTCCACGCGGTCATCCGTGGCTCGGCGATCAACAACGACGGCGCCGACAAGGCGGGCTACACGGCCCCGAGCGTCGGTGGCCAGACCGAGGTCATCGCCGACGCGCTCGCGATCGCCGGCCTCTCGCCCGACTCGATCAGCTACGTCGAGGCCCACGGCACTGGCACGCCGCTCGGCGACCCGATCGAGGTCGCCGCGCTCACGCAGGCGTTTAGCGAGGGGACCGGCCGCGCGGGCAGCTGCGCCCTCGGATCGGTCAAGACCAACATCGGCCACCTCGACACCGCCGCGGGGATGGCTGGGCTGATCAAGACCGTGTTGATGCTCGAGCACCAGCAGCTGGTCCCGAGCCTCCACTTCGAGCAGCCAAACCCCGAGATCAACTTCGACGCGAGCCCCTTTTACGTCAACACCGAGACCCGGGACTGGGTCGCGGAGGGCCCACGCCGCGCGGGCGTGAGCTCGTTTGGGATCGGTGGGACCAACGCCCACGTCATCCTCGAGCAGCCGCCGGCGCGTCCGGCCGCGACGTCGGGCCGCAGCCACGAGCTGGTGCTGGTGTCGGCGCGGTCCGAGCCCAGCCTCGATCGCCTGAGCATGAAGCTCGCGCGCGATCTCAAGCGTCGGCGTGGGCTCGATCTCGGGGCCGTCGCTCGGACCCTGGCCTGTGGGCGCCGGAGCCACGCCCACCGCCTCGCGGTGGTCGTCGACAGCGTCCGCGACGCGGCCATGGTCCTCGCGCTCGGCGACGACGCGCGCGTGCGCCGGGCCGAGGTCGGGCGCGAGCGGAGGACCCCCGTGCTGGTGCTGACTGGCGCCAGCGTCGACCCGGCCGAGATCCGCGAGCTGTGCGACGCGCTGCCGGCCTACCGCGCGGCCCACGAGGACTGCGTTCGCGCGCTCGGGACCACCACCGTGGACCCGGGCTTCATCCACGAGTACGCCCTCGTCCGCGCGCTGATGTCCTGGGGCGTCGCGCCGGCTGGGCTCGCGGCTGCGGGTCCTGGCCTGGCCGTGGCCGCGGCCGTGACCGAGGTCGTGACCCTGGCCGAGGCCGCGGGCTTGCTTCAAGGCCAGGCCCCGCGCCAGATCGAGCCCGCGCGCCTGCCCATCATGAACCTGAGCCGGGGGCGGTGGATGAGCGAGGTCGAGGCCGGCCGCGCGGACAGCTGGATGGGCGGCGGCGGGTTCTCGAGCCTCGACGCGCTCGGCCCGGATCATCGCCCGGTGGAGGTCTCGCCGCCACCCGGCCGCGCCGGGGGTCTGGCCCACGTCCTCGACCTCGTCGGGGCGCTGTGGGTCGCGGGGCTCGACATCGATCACGCGGCCATGCACGGCGAGACCATCGGGCGCGTGCCGCTGCCGACCCCGGCCTTCGAGCGGCGCCGCTGCTGGTTCGAGCCGGGCCGCGGCCGCGAGCAGCCCCCGGTCGCGAGCAGTCGGCTCCGCGCGGTGTTCGACGCTGGCGATCCCCTGGCGATCCACGAGGCGTTGACGACCTGCGTCGTCGACGAGGTCGCCAAGGCGGTCGGCGGGCGCGAGCGCGTGCGCCTCGACGCCAACCTGTTCGATCTCGGCCTCGACTCGCTGGTGCTGATCGGCATCGCCGCCAAGCTCGCGACCGAGCTGCGCCTGGAGGTCCCAGCCAGCTCCTTCGTCGAGTTCCCCACGATCACCAGCTTCGTCGACAACCTGAGCGTGCAGCTCGGCCTCACCGCAGCCGAGACCTCGCCCGGGAGTGAGCGGGTCTCACGTCGGGCCCAGCGAGTCGCCGCGCGCCGCTCCGACCTCGACTGAGCGCGGACCGAGTCCCCATCCGCAAGCCTGTGGCCGCGCTGGAGCGCGCGCTTCGGGATGCAACACGAGAGAACACCGTGGACCACAAACGCAAACAGTTGCTGAGCCTCCTTGCCCAACTCGTGGCGCCGACCAAGGCCCCGGCCGACGCGGGCGTTGCGATCATCGGTGTCGCCGGCCGCTACCCGCTCGCGGACGACGTCGGCGAGCTGTGGGCCAACCTCGCCAGCGGGCGCGACTGCATCCGTGAGGTCCCGGCCGAGCGCTGGGACGCCGACGCCTTTCACGACGCGAGCGGACGCCAGGGCTGCTACAGCAAGTGGGGCGGGTTCATCGACGACGTCGACAAATTTGACCCGATGTTCTGGCAGATCTCACCGGCCGACGCCGCGGCCATGGATCCGCAAGAGCGCCTGTTTCTCGAGACCGCCGCGGCGGTCCTCGATGACGCCGGCTGCCCGGCGGCCAAGCTCGCCGCGGCCGGGCCCGTGGGCGTGTTCGTCGGCGCGATGAACAGCAACTACGAGTGGATGGGCGGCGAGGCCGACGCCCGCGGGGTCGAGACCGAGGCCCACTCCAACTATTGGTCGCTGGCCAACCGCGTGTCCTACGTGTTCGACTTCAGGGGCCCGAGCATGGCCGTGGACACGGCCTGCTCGGCGGCCTCGACGGCCATTCACCTGGCCTGCGAGAGCATTCGTCGCAACGAGTGCGTCGCCGCGATCGCCGGTGGGGTCAACTTGATCCTCCACCCGATGCACATGCGCACCCTCGCGCGGCGCGGGATGATCTCGCGTGGGCCCAAGCTGCAGGCGTTCGGCGCTGGGGCTGACGGCTTCGTCGACGGCGAGGGCGTGGGCGCCGTGCTGCTCAAGCCGCTGGCGGCGGCCGTCGCCGACGGCGATCGCATCCTCGCCGTGATCCGCGGGACGGCGATCAACGCTGGCGGCAAGACCGGCGGCTACACGGTCCCGAGCTCGTCGGCGCAGGCCGAGGTCATCCGGGCGGCGCTCGCCCGGGCCGAGGTCGGGGCCGAGACCATCAACTACGTCGAGGCCCACGGGACCGGCACGCCGCTCGGCGACCCGATCGAGATCGCCGGCCTCGTCGCCGCGCTCGGCCCATCCCGGGTCGCGGGCGGGCACGTGGCCGTGGGCTCGGTCAAGTCCAACGTCGGTCACCTCGAGTCGGCCGCGGGCATCGTCGGCCTGACCAAGGTCCTGCTGCAGCTGCGCCACGCCCAGCTCGCGCCCTCGCTCCACGCCGCCGCGCTCAATCCCAAGCTCGGCCTCGACGCGACGTCCTTCGCGATCCAACAGCGGCTGGAGCCGTGGCCCAAGCTCGAGCTGAGCGGGCCGGAGGGCGCCCCGCACAGCTCGCCGCGGCGGGCGATCGTCAGCTCGTTCGGAGGCGGGGGGGCCAACGCGTGCCTGGTCGTGGAGGAGTACTGCGGGCCCGCGCAGGAGCGGGAGCAAGCGGCCCTCGCCGCGCCGCAGCTGTTGGTCCTCTCGGCCAAGAGTGAGTACTCGCTGCGGGCCAACGCCGGGGCCCTTGCCAGGTACCTGAGCCGCAGCA
>NZ_JMCC02000196.1 GCF_000737335.2 Enhygromyxa salina
GCGCGCGCCAGCTCGAGCCGCGCGGTCGAGCTGCGCCGCCAGCAGCTCGACGCACGGCCGTCCCCCGCCACGCAGCGCCGGCTCGCCGAGCTGCTCATCGATCTAGCGACAGTGCAGAGCAAGCTTGGCGAGCGAGCCAGCGCGGCCCAGGGCTACCGCGAGGCGCTGGCGTTGATCCCCGAGCACGACTTCTCCAATCGCGCCCTGATCCTGCTCGAGCTTGGCGCAGATCATCAACGCGCCGCTCGCTGGCAGCAGGCGCTGGCCAACTATCAAGAGTCGCTGCGCTTGGCGGAGCGCGTACACCCGATGGACAGTCCGGCGGTCGTCAGCGCGCGGCTAGGGGTTGGCAGCGCGCTGCTCAACCTCGGGCGTCCAGCGGAAGCCCGCCAACCCCTGCAGCGCTGCCTCGCCGATTGGCCGGCCGCAATGGCTGGCACCGCGCAAGCGGCCCTGTTGCGCGCAGAACTGGCGCGGACCCTCAACGCACTCGATGGCTGGGCGACACCCGTCGAGACCCTCGCCCACGATGCCCACGCGATCTACATGCGCCTGGGTCTGACCGAGCAGGCCGCCGGCATCGACGATTGGCGTACCGCCCACCGAACGGCGCCTTGATCGTGGCCTGAACACCATTCTGCGCGCCGCCAGCGGGACAGCGTGCAGGATATGCCAGGGGTCTAACAATCACCCGTTCGCTCAAACTCGCGCACGCGCGAAGCGATGCGACGTGAAGCGGCCGCTGTGGCAGAGTACCGGGTGCCCAAGGGGTTGTGAGGATGGAGTCTGCTCCGCGAAGTGACGGTGAGCGCGTCGCAGAAATGTCAGACGCAGACGGGACCATGCTCGACGGCACTGTTGTCGATGTGTCGTCAACATTGATCACGCTGGGTCGTGCTCACGCGAATCTGGGCACGCGTTCTTTGTCGCTCACCCGGATCACGACAGACGACGCGGAGCCTTCGGCGGTCTCGCTCAGCGAGTCCTCCCGCCGCTACGAGCACTTGCGTTTGCTCGGTCGCGGCGGCATGGGGCAGGTCGATCAAGTCTGGGACCACGACCTGATGCGCAAGCTCGCGGTCAAGCGGCTGCACCCCGATCGAGCCAACAGCAGCCCGGCGCTGCGGCAATTTTTGTGGGAGGCGCGAGTCACCGCGCACCTCGATCACCCCAACATCGTGCCGGTCCACGACCTGAGCCTCGATGATCAGGGCGACCTGTACTTCACGATGAAATTCGTGCACGGGACCTCGCTCGACGAGCTGCTTGGGGCGCTCGCGCGGGTCGAGCAAGCCAACGCCGAGGGCACCGGGCCAACCCACGTCGACGAGGTCATCACCGCCGAGCACCTGACCGCGCTCCGGCGCGTGCGCTTGTTCATCGATCTGTGTCAAGCGATCGCCTACGCCCACGAGCGCGGGGTCCTGCACCGCGATCTCAAGCCGGCGAATGTCATGATCGGCCAATACGGCGAGGTGCTGATCATGGATTGGGGCCTTGCGTTTCCGCTGCCTGGCCCAGCCGGCGAGAACCTGCGCGAGCTGCTTCCCGACCCGTTCATGGATCGCAGGCCGGCCAGGCCAAACCGCCCAACCGGCACGCCGCGCTACATGTCGCCGGAGCAAGTCCGCGCGCAGCCGCTGGATCAGCGCTCCGACATCTACTCCCTTGGGGTGATCCTCTACGAGCTCTTGTGCCTGCGCTCGCCCTACTCCGCGACCGAGTTCACCCGCCTGCTGGCGCAGGTGTCCGAGGGCGACATTCAACCGCTGACCGAGACCGGCCCAAGCGTGCCCGACGCGCTGATCCACGTGGTCAATCGGGCGATGGCGACCGATCCTGATGATCGCTACCCCTCGGTCCGGGCCTTGACCGACGACATCGAGACCGTGCTCGACGCGTTCTCGCCCACGCTGGGCGCCGGGCAGAGCGGCTTTGGTGAGGCGATGCCCATTCCCATGTCCAGGCCCGTCACCCGGCCGGTCGCGCAAGCCTCCCCCATGCTCGCCCCCGCCGCGCCAACGCCCCAACCCGAGCCCGCGCCCACGGCAGCGCCCACCGGCCGGGCCAGCAGCGCCAGCCACATCGCGCTCACGCTGGGCGCGGGGGTGCTTGGCGGCTTGGCGATCGCCGGCTCAATCCGTGGCGCGCTGGCAGAGCTGCCCCCGGTCTCGCTGCTGGCCCTCGCCGTGGTCGCGCTTGGGCTATTGTTCCTGCCGCTCCGCGCCCTGCTCTCGCGCTGAAAGCCATCCCACAATGTCGGCGTTTGGCGGCGACCCTGGCCAAAGGTCCAACCAAGCCCATGTCTGAACCCCGCCGCGTGATCCCCAATGCCCTGCCCTTGCTCCTTGGTGGAGTCATTGGCGGGGTTTTTCTTGGCTGCCAGAGCTCCCCAGGCCCCGACGCGGGCGTCGAACAGACTGATCCAGAGACCAGCGACCACGGTGCCGTCGTCGCCGGCAAGATCACCAAGATCCGCGGAAGCCGAGGGGTGGGCTCACCGGATCTTCCAGACGGCGCGTTCCTGGGCGAGGGCGCAGCGGTCCACGCCGGACAGTGGCTCGAGCTTCCGCGGGGGACCCGGGTCGAGATCGAGTTGAGCGGCGGCCAGCGCCTGCGCCTCGATGAAGACAGCCGCCTGCGACTCCCGCTCGGGTCTGGCGGCGACCCAGCGCAGCAGGTCGATCAGGTCGAGCTCACGCGCGGGCGCCTGGTCGTGCTCGCTGACGCGGCCCCGCTCGAGATCCTCGCCGCCGATGATCGGCTGGTCGTCGAGCGCGGCGAGGTCGAGCTGCACCACGCCGGTGACACCCGCCACTTTGGGGTCGTCCAGGGTCGGGCGCAGCTACACACGGCAGGGCGCGAGGTCCCGCTTGGGCCGGGCGCCAGCATCTCGACGCCCGCGGCCCCAACCACCCGACCGAACACGCCCCCCGACGAGACCCTGCTCGCGGCCGCGTTGATCCCAACCTTGAGCCTGACCCCGCTGCACGAGACGGCTTGGACGGCGGCGTTCGAGCGCAGCGCCCAGATCGCCGACGACATCCCCGAGGGCGTTGGCAGCCTGGTCGCGCGCCGGGCCGGCTCTTCGGTCGAGCGGCAGTCGCTGCGCCTGACCGAGCAGACGGTCAACGTCACGATCTCCGGTCGGATCGCGCGGACCGAGATCGAGCAGGCGTTCCACAACGACTCGGGCCAGACCCTCGAGGGCATCTATCAATTTCCGATGCCGACCGACGCGTCGATCTCGGATCTTCAATTGTTGGTCGGCGACACCTGGATGCGCGGCGAGATGCTCGAGAAGCAGCGCGCCCGGCAGATCTTCCGGCAGATCGTCGACGCCACCGTGCCCCGCGATCCCGCGCTGCTGCAGTGGGAGCAGGGCAGCGTGTTCAAGCTCAACATCTTCCCGATCCCCGGCAAGGGCGAGCGGCGGATCAAGATCGCGTACACGCAGGTCCTGCCCGCGGTCGGCGACTCGCTGCGCTATCGCTATCCAATGGGCGGATCGGGGGCGACCGCGACGGAGATCGGCGACTTCGCGTTCAACGTGAAGATCGATGACGCCGGGTTTAACGCGGCGGCGCTGGCCAAGGTCACCACGCCGATGGCCGAGCTCGCGCGCGAGCAGAGCGAGGGCCAGCTCGCGCTCTCGATGCGCGAGCGCGACTACCAACCCACCCACGAGCTCGGCGTGGATGTGCCGCTGCCAACCAAGGACCAGCGCCGGGTCATGGCCGCGACCCACCGCGACCGCGACGGGCAGGGCTACTTCATGCTCACCCTGCGGCCTGATCTCGAGCTTGGGGCGGCGCAAAAACGGCCTGTCCACTACGCGTTCGTGCTCGACCGCAGCCACGGGACCACCCCCGAGCTCTGGACGGCCGCGCAAGGCATGACCAAGGCCATGCTCGCGACCCTCGAGCCCGATGACCGGTTCACGATCCTCGCGTGTGACACCGCCTGCGATCAGCTCGAGGGCGGGCTGCGGTCGACCCAGGGCGCGGACCCGCAAGACTCGCTGGCCCAGGTCGATCGCTTCTTGAACCGCCAGCGGCTCGCGGGCGCCAGCGACATCGGCAACATGCTCGAGCGCGCGGGCGCGTCGCTCGGTCAGGCTGAGCAGGGTTCGCAAGCGGAGCTGATCGAGCAGGTCGTGGTGTACATGGGCGACGGCGTGCCCACGTCGGGGGCGCTCACGCCCGACGAGCTTGGGGCGCTCGCCCGCGAGCAGCTCGGCCACCTGCGCGTGCAGGCGGTCGCCTTGGGTGCCCGCTCGGATCTGTTGGTGCTCGACAACCTCGTGCGCCAGAGCGGCGGTGATCTGATCCAGACCGACGCGCGCGACGACCTGCAAAAGATCGCCCGCGAGCTGCGACTGCGTGCGCAGGTCCCCGTCGCGCGGGATCTGGCGCTCGAGCTGCCGCCAGGCCTGACCAACGTGTACCCCAAGTCGATCCCTGCGCTGCGCCCCGGCGACTCGCTGACCTTGGTCGGCAAGCTCGCCGACGGCGACGCGACGATGCTGCGCGGCGACGTTCGCTTGCACACCACGCGCGGACGCGACGGCGCCACCGCGATCGACGAGCGCTTTCAGGTCATGCTCGACGCCGAGTACTCGGGGCCCGAAAATTCGCAGGGTGGCTCTGGCGGCCAGGTCGTGCACGCGCACCTGCCCCGCACGTGGGCCCAACACGAGATCACCCACCTCACGCAGACCCAAGGCGCGGCCGCAGCCGATCGCATCGTCGAGCTCTCGCGCGAGTACAACGTGCTGTCGCGCTTCACCGCCCTGCTCGTGCTCGAGAACGACCGCATGTTCAAAGAGTTCAACGTCGCGCGAAAGGCTGGCGACAAAGACAGCTGGACCGACGATCCAGCGGCCGGCGGTGAAGCAGTGAGCGATGAGGCCGAGCCAGAGCCCGAGGCGGTCGTGCCGACCGAGGCGGCCCAGGCAGCCAGCGAGGCGAAGCCGGCCGACTCCAAAGACGCCGAGGCTGCCAGGTCCAAGGGCGACGCCAAGCCCGGCGGGATGCCAGCCCCCGCGCCCTCGCCCAAGCCCAGTCCGCAGCCCGCTCCAGCGCCGGACTTCTCGGGTAGCGACGGGTTCGACGACCGCAACTTCGGTCCAACGCCGGGCGGCTCGAGCAGCCCCGCCGAGCGCGACTTCGACTTCGAGGAATTCGAGGAATTCGAGGAAGCAGAGGCCGAGGGCAGCATGGACATGGATGATGCGATCGGCGGCAGCTCGAATTCATCGAGCTCAGGCTCGGGCTCGGGCTCGGGCTCGGGCTCGGGCAGGAGTGGCGGCGGGTTCGCCCCGGCTCCGCCCCCCAAGGACAAGGAGAAAAAGTCCAAGTCCAAGAGCCCGGCCAAGAAGCCCAGCAACAGCTCGTGGGGCGAGCTGCCGGATCCCCAGCCCAACAGCCAGCAGTGGGACTCGCAGCAGCGCTGGCGTCCCCCGCAGATGCTGCTGCGCGCGGCCGGTGGCCCAAGCCGCGCTGATCTCGACGCGATCGCCCAGCTGCAACAAGCCCGAGACGCCGAGCCCAGCAGCCGCAAGGCCCACCGCGAGCTCGTGCGCCGGGCGATCCGCGACCGACACCCGCAGGCGCTCGCGTTCGCCTCGGCTTGGGCGGCGGCCGACCCAGACCACGCGCCAGCGCTGCTGACCCTGGCCGACGAGATCGCGGCCGCGGGCGATCCCCTGGCGCTGCGCGCCTACGCCAGCGCGATCGAGGTCGAGCCGTTCTCGACCAAGCTGCACGGGCGCATGGCCGACGCGCTGACGCTGGCCGGCGAGTTCGAGCGGGCGTGTTCACACCGTCGCGCGCTGGTCAGCATCGATCCAAGCAACGGCGAATTCGCGGCGGCACACATCGAGTGTCTCGCAGCTTCGGGGCGCAGCTCCGATGCCCGCGTGGCCCTCGGTCGGGCGCGCGCGACGGTCAGCTCGAGCAGCGGCAAGCAGCTGCTGAGCCAGGCCGAGCGCGCGATCGAAGCCCGGGTCGTGGCTGATCCCACGAGCCGGCTGCACGGCAACGCGGATCTTCGCGCCGAGCTGCGCTGGACAGCCCCCGAGAACCTGGACCTCGCGTTCATCGATCGTCGCGGCCGCCGGCTCTCGGTCCTGCGCCCAGAGTCCGTGCGGATCCGCGAAGAGCAAGACGGCGCCGAGCGAGTCGAGACCATGACCCTGCGCCAGGTCAACGGCACGGTGTACATCGAGGTCACCCGGCCCGAGTCCAACAGCGAGTCGCCGGTCCGGGCCAAGCTCACGGTCAAGACCGCGACTGGACGGCAGAATTTCACGCTGTCGCTCGAGCCAGGGACTCAACGAGTCGCCCTGACCCAGTGGCTTCCTTGACTCCACATACACTCTGGCTGGTCATGGCGGAGCGGGCGCGGTGTGCGGGTGCTAGCGTCCGGGGATGAAACTCG
>NZ_JMCC02000197.1 GCF_000737335.2 Enhygromyxa salina
GGTGTGGCGGCGACCGAGCTCGCGGGGGGCAGTGAGATCCAGCCGCCGCCGCCCGAGCCCGACGCTTCGACGAGCCCGGAGACCCCGGTCGAGCCGACGCATCCAGACGCCCCGGCCCCGCCCCTGGGTCCGCCACCGCCCACCGAGCCCGCTGAGCCGGCGCCCAGCCAGGCGATCGAGCTCACCTCGCTTGGCGCGTTCCGCCAGCGCGGCGACGCGAAGGCCTACGTGGGCCTGCTGCTCGGGGCGGTGATCGACTACAAGGCCCCGATGCCGGCCGAGCGTCTCGCGGGGCGCGTCGCGGTGGTCCGGGCGCCGAAGGATCTCGATCTCGCCAGCATCGACGCGCCCGCGCAGATCGACGCGATCATGGCCGCGGTCCGTGAGGCCGGCGCGCTCGGTTGTCTGGTGCTGACGGGGGACGACGGCGAGCAGATCGAGCGGTTCAGCGCGAGCTGGCAGCGCCAGGTCCGGCGCGCCGGCGGGGCCGAGCAGGCCATGCTGATCGAAGGGTTGCTGGTCGCGGACGCGCGCAAGCCGATCCAGGCCGCGCTCGCCGACCCGGACACCAGCTGGGTGCTGGATCTGGATCTCGCGACGCGCAGCTACGAGTTCGAGGCCAACAACGTGCTCGGCCGCGTGACCGGCCGCGACCGCCCCGACGAGGCGGTGGTCCTGACCTGTCACTGGGACACCCCAGCGCCGGAGCTGCGCGAGCTCCACACTCGCCGGCTGCTGGCGACCCTTGGCGCGTTCTTTCAGCTGGCCGAGTGGAGCCGGCGCAGCACGCCGCCGCCCTACTCGATGGTGCTGGTGTTGACCGTCGACGCGGGCCTGACCGCGGGGCAGTCGGTGCATGCGGCGTGGTCGGCCAACTTCGGGGCCCGCACGATCGCGCTGCTGGGTCTCGATCGCCCAAGCGTGGAGCCGCTGCCCGCGGTCGCGCTGTCGGGTCACTACGACACGCTCGTGGTCGAGCGCGCGACCCGGGTCGTGGCCGCCGACGGGCACGAGCTGGTGCTCGACGAGCAGCTCTCGATGCCCTCGCTGGCGCCCTACTTGCGCTACCCCGGGTTGGTGATGACGATCGGCGCGCCGACGCCAGCGCAGGTCGAGGGGCTCGAGCTTGCGGCTGCAGACGACGAGGCGGATACGGGCGAAGACGCCGGCGAGAGCGAAGATCCACCAGAGGATGATCGCTTCGCCGGTCTGCAGGCGGACATCCGCCTGCTTCGCAACATGATGCTGGCGCTCGCCGCTGGCGGCCGCTGAGCCCGAGCCTGGCTGCGCCTACTCGGCCGCGCCCGGCTCGCGGTAGAGTTCGCTGCCGCCCTCGCGGAATTCCGCGGCCTTGTCCTGCATGCCTTGCACGATCTGATCGAGCTCCCCAGACGCGTCCATCTCGCGCACGTCCTGGGTCAGCTTCATCGAGCAAAAGTGCGGCCCGCACATCGAACAAAAGTGCGCGGTCTTGGCCGGCTCGGCGGGCAGGGTCTGGTCGTGGAAGTCCCTGGCGGTCTCGGGGTCGAGCGAGAGGTTGAACTGATCGCTCCAGCGAAACTCGAACCGCGCCTTGCTGAGCGCGTCGTCGCGGGCCTGGGCGCCGGGGTGCCCCTTGGCCAGATCCGCCGCGTGGGCGGCGATCTTGTAGGCGATCACCCCAGCTTTGACGTCGTCTCGATCGGGCAGCCCAAGGTGCTCTTTGGGCGTCACGTAGCAGAGCATCGCGCAGCCGTGGGTGCCGATGATCGCGGCGCCGATCGCCGAGGTGATGTGATCGTAGCCCGGCGCGATGTCGGTCGTCAGCGGCCCCAGCGTGTAGAACGGCGCCTCGTGGCAGTGGTGCAGCTGCTCGGTCATGTTCGCTTCGATCTTGTCGATCGGCACGTGACCTGGGCCCTCGATCATGACCTGCACGTCGTGCTTCCACGCGATCTTGGTCAGCTCGCCCAGCGTGTGCAGCTCGGCGAATTGGGCCTCGTCGTTGGCGTCGGCGATACAGCCGGGGCGCAGGCCATCACCCAGCGAGAAGCTGACGTCGTAGCGCTTCATCAGCTCGCAGATGCGCTCGAAGTGGGTGTAGAGGAAGTTCTCTTTGTGGTGGGCCAGGCACCACTTGGCCATGATCGAGCCCCCGCGCGAGACGATGCCGGTCACCCGCTTGGCGGTCATGGGCACATAGCGCAGCAGCACGCCGGCGTGGATCGTGAAGTAGTCGACGCCCTGCTTGGCCTGCTCTTCCAGGGTCTCCATGAACACGTCAATGTTCAGATCCTCGGCCTTGCCCTTGACCTTCTCGAGCGCTTGATAGATCGGCACGGTCCCGATCGGCACGGGGGCGTTGCGCACGATCCACTCGCGGGTCTCGTGGATCTGCTTGCCGGTTGAGAGATCCATGACCGTGTCGGCGCCCCAGCGCGTCGACCACTGCAGCTTCTCGACCTCTTCTTCGATCGAAGAGGACACCGCCGAGTTGCCGATGTTGGCGTTGATCTTGACCAGGAACTTGCGGCCGATGATCATCGGCTCGAGCTCGGTGTGGTTGATGTTGGCCGGGATGATCGCCCGGCCCCGGGCGACCTCGCTGCGCACGAACTCGGGCTCGACGTTCTCCCGGATCGCGCAAAACCGCATCTCTTCGGTGATGATGCCCTGGCGGGCGAAGTGCATCTGCGACCAGTTGCCGGCCTGCTCGGCCTGCTCGCGGCGCGCCTCAATCCACGCGGCGCGGCGCTTGGGCAGACCTTGGCGCGGGTCCAGCCCCTGCGGCCCGGTCGTGTCGTAGACGGTGAGCGGCTCGTTGCCGCCTTCGAGGTCGATCCGCCGCATCGGGACCGCGAGATCGCTGACGGTGATCTTGGCCGAGCTTGGGAAGCTCTGATCCAGCGGGCGGCTCGGGCGAAGCGGGGTGACCTCGTCGCTGGCGATCTGAAGGCGGGTATTGGGGGTGTTGGGTGTGTTTGGTGTGTCAGGCATACGCTTTCCTCCGCCGGTACGAACCGGATCAGGTTCTAGGGGACTGTCTCAGGCGGCTCGCTGCGCGAGCGAGCGCCACCCCCAGCGTGTCCGCGGCAGCCTACACGAACGCGGGGCACGATCGAACCGACGGCGGCGCGACGGCGCGCGCAGAAGCGGCGCGGAAGGGGCGGGACGGGGCGGATAGTGCAGGGGGCGGGGTCGTGCAGGCGCGGGGCAGTGCAGGGGCGGGTCGTGCAGGGCGGCGTGTTGGGCGCCTCGCGCTGCGCTATGGTCCGCTCGTGCTCCGCACGACCAGCCTGCTCCTGACACTCGCCGCGGGCGCGACGCTGCTGGCGTCATCGGGCTGTCAGCGCGACCCCGACGAGAAGATCCCCCAGTCACATCGCGCCGAGGCGGCCGCGCCCGTCGAGCGCGAGCGCGTCACGGCCGGAACCGACGCCGACATCGCGCCGCTCGAGACAACTCGCTACGCGCGTACGCTGGTCGAGCAGCTGGATCTGGTCGGGGCCGACGCGGACGGCTACGTGGTGATCCGTGATCTGCGGCCGCTGATCACCCAAGCGCGGCGAATCGAGCAGGTCATGGCTGGGCCACTGGCGCGCGCGATCCCGGCGCTGGCCGAGCTCGGGGGGGGGACCGGCCAAGCACGCCTCGCGCAGCTCGAGCGCGCTCGCGATCTGCTCGCGCTGATCCTCGCGGGGCTCGAGGGATCCGGTCTCGCGCTCGACCAGGGCATGGTCGTGAGCTTCGGTCAGGAGCAACCGGTCGTCGCGTTCGCAACCGAGGATCTGCAGCGGCTCGCGGCGCTGGCCAGCCTGGCGGGCGCCAGCTTCGACCTCGCCCGAAGCTGCGCGAGCGTGGGCGACGTGCCGGGTTGGGTCGTGTGCAGCTTGGGCGGGGCCGACCAACTCGACCGCTACACCCCAGCCAAGCAAGGGCAGGCGCTCGCGGCTCGACTCGCGGATCGCGTGGGCGGGACCGCGCTCGAGCCGATCAACGTCGCGGTGTCACTGGTGTCGGACCAGACCCCGATCGACGCGGTCCTGCGGACCGATCCCGGGCTGTGGGAGCTGACGGTGCCCGTCCCCGACGCCGACGCCTCCCAGGCCCGCTTGCTCCGCGCAGGCCCGGCCCCCGCGCTGCGGGCGTTGGTGCCTGGCACCTCGTTCATGTGGACCCGCGTCGACCCGACCGCGCTGGGTGCCGCGGACATGGGCGCGCTCGGACCGGAGCTGCTGACCGGTGAGCTGTGGTTTGGCGCGGTGGATCACCCCAACGGCATGATCGCGCAGGCCGGGATCCACAGCGCGAGCGCGGCCGCGGAGGGGGTCTCGTCGCTGGCTGGCATGCTGCCCGCGGCCACGGTCGAGCCCGAAGAGCTGCCGGGCTTGCGCCTCGACTTCGATCGGGCCTCGATCGAGCTCGACGGCGGGCGCGTCCCCTCGATCGGCGTGAGCATGAGCGGCGATCCTGCCCAGGCGTGGGCGGCCGCGCTCGGTGTGGATCCGCGGGCGCGGGTGTGGGCCCACGGCGATCACCTCAGCGTCGCGCTGGGTGAGGTTCAGTCGATCCCCGCCGCGCTCGCCCGGCTCGAGGGCACCGGTCCATCCGCGGCCGCCTTGGCAGGCCTGCCGCCCACGCTCGCCCACTCCCTGATCGCGGGCGAGGTCGCGCTGGTCATGCACGTGGTCCTGGATCACTGGCAAGCGCCCCCAAGCGAGGCCGAGCTGCAGGCCCTGCTCGCTGGCTTGCCGCAGACCAGCCGGCCCTCGTCAACGGCGATCACCGCGTTGTTTCAGGCCGTCGCCCCGTGGTCGACCGTGGATCTGTGGCTCAGCCGTGTCGGGTCCGCGCGCGAGCGCTCCACCTGGCTCGCCCACGTCTCGGTCGTGCCCTTCGTCGTCGCGGGCCCCGGCGTCGATCCGGCCGAGGCCGCGGCCGCACAGGAGGTACTTCAGGCGGTGCTCGCTGGCGGCGATCCGCAGGCCGGCTATCGCAGCTTGCTCTCGCGCTTCGAGGCCTCGCCGCGGGCCCCGAGCTACCGGGCACGCCTGGGTGACGCGCCCAACCACCACGCGGCGCTCGGCATGGTGGAACTTGGTGTCGTCGCCGGGCTGTCGTCGCTGGCGTGGTGACGTGCCAACACCCCGACGCACCAGCGTGGACGGGCGTGGTCCTGGCGGACAATCATGTGAGTCATGCGACGGTCTGAGCGGCCTGGCACCGGTCGGGAACGAGTGCTACTCGCGCCATCGTATCGTCAGGGGGTTCCCACCCTCACTCCGGCGGTTTTGGTCATCACGCGATCGCCTTGGGAAACCCGCAGCTCGGTCGCGCCGATGCCGGTTTTCGTCGTTGACACGCCAGCGTGGGGGTGCCAAGAACTCACACCCGCTTCCGTGCGCTCCGCCAGTCACGTTCGGATGCGCGAAGTGATCCGTTCCGACTGGCGTCGCGAGAGAAACACATGTCGAAGAAGCTTTTTGTGGGCAGCCTCAGCTGGGACACCGATGACGCCGCGCTGCGAGCTGCATTTGAGCAGTTTGGGCCGGTCGAGGACGCCAAGGTCATCAACGATCGGGACACCGGTCGCAGCCGAGGCTTTGGCTTCGTGACGTTCGGCAGTGATGCAGACGCCACGAAGGCAATGGAAGAGATGAACGGCGCCGTCCTCGATGGTCGCACCCTCAACGTCAACGAAGCCAAAGAGCGCGAGCGGCGCCCCGGTGGTGGTGGCGGTGGTGGTGGTGGCTACGGTGGTGGTGGCGGTGGTGGCTACGGCGGCGGCGGCGGTGGTGGCCGCGGCAGCGGTGGTGGGGGAGGTCGTCCGGGGGGCGGCGGAGGTGGTGGTGGCCGGGGTGGCCGTGGTGGGGGGCGTGGTGGTCGCGGGGGCGGCGGCGGCGGCGGTGGTGGTCGTGGCGGTGGCTACGGCGACAACTGGTAAAACGAAAACACTCGAATTTTTTGAGGGGGCTCTGGCTGGATGGCTGGGGCTCTTTCTTTTTTGGTTCACTTTGGGGGTGTGTGGTTTTTGGGGGTGTGTGGTTGTTTTTTGGGGGTGTGTGGTTGTTTTTCGGGGGTGTGTGGTTGTTTTTCGGGGGTGTGTGGTTGTTTTTCGGGGGGTTGGGGTGCCGGGCGGGGGCGCGCACGGGCTGCAGAGGGTCGCAACCCGGCTAGGTCTACTCCAGTCTCGTGGCCCCGCTTCCTCTGGTGTCTGCTCATTGGCCCGACCATCCTTCTCTTCGCTAATCTCCACGTGCGTAGATACGCCGGGTTGCGACCCTCTGCGGCCTTTGTGCGCTCTTCGTTTGACGAGGGGCGCCTCCGATCTGGGGGGCGTGGGGTGGATTGGTTGGGGGGGCGTTG
>NZ_JMCC02000198.1 GCF_000737335.2 Enhygromyxa salina
TCGACGAGTTTTGGGCCAACCTCCGCGAGGGCAAGGACTGCGTCACCGAGGTTCCCGCCGAGCGCTGGTCCGGGTCAGCAGATGGCCGCCAGTGGTGGGGGGGCTTTCTCGATGGCGTCGACCGCTTCGATCCACTGTTCTTCGGGATCTCGCCGCGCGAAGCGTCGCTGATGGATCCCCAGCAGCGCCTGTTCTTGACCACGACGTGGCACTTGCTCGAGCGCAGCGGCGTGACCCAGGCCGCGCTCGACGAGCGCTATGGACGTCGGGTGGGCGTCTACGTGGGCGCGTCGAGCCAGCTCTACCGTTCAGAGGCGCTCGACGCCGCGAGCACGGCGCTGACGGGCACGGCCTCCTACAACCTGATCGCCAACCGCGTGTCGCACTTTTTTGGTCTCGAGGGGCCGAGCCTGGCGGTCGACAGCATGTGCACTTCGGCGGCGATGGCCATCCACCTCGCCTGCAACGATCTGCTCCGCGGCGAGGCCGAGCTCGCGATCGCGGGCGGCGTCAACTTGGCGATTCACCCGGACAAGTACGTCGCGCTCGCGCAGATGGGCCTGCTCGGCAGTGAGCGCGGCAGTCGAAGCTACCGCGCGGGCGATGGCTACCTGCCGGCCGAGGGCGTGGGCGCGGTCTTGCTCAAGCCCCTCGACGCGGCTGTGCGCGACGGGGACGAGCTGCTCGCGGTGATCCGTGGGACCGCCTCCTGCCACAGCGGCCGGGCCAAGGGCTTCATGACCCCGAGCTACCGCGTGCGCGTCGCGACCATGCGTCGCGCGCTGGCCCAGGCCCAGATCGAGCCCGCGGACATCAGCTACGTCGAGGACGCCGCCGATGGCTCGACCCTGACCGACGAGGTCGGGATCTCGGCGCTGCGCGAGCTGTTCCGCGGCGTCGATGAGCCCGTCGTCGTGGGCACGGTCAAGTCCAACCTCGGTCACCCCGAGGCGGCCTCGGGCATCGCCCAGCTGACCAAGGTCGTGCTTCAGCTCGCCCACGAGGAGCTCGCGCCGCTCGTCGAGGTTGGGAGCCCGAACCCGCAGCTCGGGCTCGACGGCTCGGGGCTCGAGTTGTGCACGCAGCTGCGTCCGTGGCGGCCGCGGGGCTCGGGGCAGGGCCCGCGCCGGGCGCTGATCAACTCTGTCGCCGCGGGCGGCAGCCACGTCAGCCTCGTCATCGAGGAGCCGCCGGCAGCTCCGGTCCAAGTCGCGAGCCCCGCCGCCGCGCGGCCGCAGCTCGTGGTCCTCTCGGCCAAGCGCCCGAGCGGCCTGCGCCTGGCCGCGCAGCGCCTCCACGACTACGTGGCGACGAGCGTGGACCACGAGCTCGCGGACCTCGCCTACACGACCCAGCTCGGTCGCGAGGCGCTGCGCGAGCGCCTCGCGGTCGTCGCCGGCTCGGTCGTCGAGCTGCGCGAGGCCCTCGCCGCCTATCTCGCCGCGTCGGAGTCCGGGGTCGCCATGGACGTCGCCATGGTTCACGTCGGCAGCATCGACGACGAACGCGGCCAGCTCGCGGGCTTGCTGCGCGGGAGCCGGGCCGAGGAATTCTTGTCGGGACTGATCGCCGATGGGGAGCTCGAGCGCCTCGCCGAGCTGTGGGTCTGCGGCGTCGAGCTGGCGTGGGCGAGGCTCCATCCGCGCCGGCGACGGCTGGTCTCGCTGCCACTGACCGCGTTCGAGGAGCGGCGCTGCTGGCTGGGCGAAGCGCCCACGCTGGACGCCGAAGCGAGCGCCCAGCTCCCCGCCGAGCAGGCCGGCTCGGGCCTGGCCACCGGCTCCCGTCGGGTCGGGCGTCGGCTGACCAGCAGCGAGCAAGCCATGGCCGCGGCCTGGGCCGAGGTCCTCCAGGTCGAGGCCGAGGAGCTCGGCGCACGCAGCAGCTTCTTCGACCTCGGCGGCGGCTCGCTGCTCGCGGTTCGCCTGACCAACCTGCTCGAGCAGCGGTTTGGAACCAAGCTGCCGATCGAGGCCGTGTTCAACGCGCCGCGTCTGGCCGAGATGGCCGCGATTCTCGAGCACCATGGCCTCGCACCAGATGGGCGCTCGCAGCTCGACATGATCATCGAGAGCCTCGAGCTGATCGAAGGCGCGAGCGACGAGCAGCTCGAGGCGCTCGAGCAGGGGGGGCGGCGCTCATGACCAAGCTCGTCGCCAGCTCCGGCCGGGTCGAGGAGCTCGTGCGCAAGCTCGAGCGCCTGTCGCCCAAGCAACGGCGGGCGCTGCTCGCCGTGCTCGACCAGCGCGGGGTCGACCTCTCGGTCCTCGACGGCGTGCCGATGCTCGCGGCGAACGACGAAGCGCCCGTGCGCCTGTCGTTTGCCCAGCAGCGCCTGTGGTTCCTCGCGCAGCTGGACGGGCCGAGCGCGGCCTACAACATCCCCCTCGCCGTGCGCCTGCGCGGGCCCCTGGATCGCCCGGCGTTGCTGCGCGCGCTCGACGACATCGTCGCGCGTCACGAGGCCCTGCGCACGCGCGTCGTCGAGCGCGACGGCGTGCCCTACCAAGAGTTCCACGCGCCGGGCGAGCTCGTCGTCCGCGAGCGGTCGCTGGCCGATCTCGCGGCGCTCGACGCCGTTTGCGAGGCCGAGATCACCGCGCCCTTCGAGCTCGAAGGCGAGCCGTTGTTTCGGGCCCTGCTGATCGAGCTTGGCGTCGACGACCACGCGCTGGTCGTGACCATGCACCACGGCGTGTCCGATGGCTGGTCGATCGGGGTGTTCGTCCGCGAGCTCGTCGCGCTCTACGAGGCCCACCGCGCCGGTCGCCCGCCACGGCTCGCGCCCTTGCCCGTGCGCTACGCCGACTATGCCAATTGGCAGCGCGCGTGGCTCGACAGGGGCGCGCAGGCAGCCCAGCTCGAGTACTGGACCGCGCAGCTCGCTGGCGTCGATCCGCGCCTGACGCTGCCAACGGATCGCGAGCGCCCGGCGGCCAAGACCTACGCCGGCGCCCGGGTCCAGGTCGAGGTGCCGCTGGCGGTCCTCGATGGCATCCGCGCGCTCGCCCAGGATCGCGAGGTCACGCTGTACATGGTCCTGCTCGCGGCCTACGGCCTCGTGCTCCATCGCTACACCCGCGCGACGGACCTCGCCGTCGGGACCGTCGTGGCCAACCGGCCGCGGGCGGAGCTCGAGGGCCTGATCGGCTACTTCGCCAACACCTTGGTCATGCGCATCGACCTGTCCGGTGGCCCGAGCTTCGCCGAGCTGCTCGCGCGGGTGAAACACACGGCGCTGGCGGCTTACGCCCACCAGGAGCTGCCCTTCGAGGCGATCGTCGAGGCCCTACAGGTCGAGCGCGCGCTCAACCTCTCGCCCGTATTCCAGACCATGTTCGTGCTGCAAGAGGCCCAAGATGGGGCCAGCGCGCAGGTCGGCGGGCTCGAGGTCAGCCCGATCGAGCTCGACCCGAAGGTCACCAAGTTCGACCTCGGGATCGAGGTCTACGAGACGCCGACGGGGCTCGCGGGCTTCGTCGAGTACAACCGCGACCTCTACGAGCAAGCGACGATCGAGGGCTTCATCGGCCACTACAGCCAGCTGCTCGCGGCGCTGGCCGAGGCCGAGGCCGACACGCTCGCGCGGGCGCCAGCGTGGGGGCTGCCAATGATCGGCGCGGCCGAGGGCCGCCGGCTCGTCGAGCTCCAGACCGGCGCGCGCAGGCCCTACCCGGAGCCGCGCTGCCTCCACGAATTGTTCGAGGACCAGGTCCGTCGTCACGGCGATCGCGTCGCGCTGGTCTCGGACAGCGGGAGCTGGACCTACGCCGAGCTCAACACCTGGGCCAACCGCATCGCCCATCAACTCCGGGCCGCGGGCGTCGGGCCCGATCAGCCGGTCGGCCTCTACGCCGAGCGCTCACCGGTGATGGTCGCGGCGATCTACGCCACGCTCAAGGCCGGCGGAGCCTACATGCCGATCGATCCCGGGTACCCGGCGGGCCGCGTGGCCGAGATCGTCGAGCGCTCGCGGGTCGCCGTGGTCCTGACCCGGCCGCAGCTCGACGTCGCGCCCCTGGCCGGGGCCGCGACCTGCCTGACCTTGCTCGACGACGGTCGGATCGCGGACGCGGCCGGAGTCGGGCTCGCGCCGATCAGCGAGGCCAACATCCCCGCCGCCGAGATAGGCCTCGACGCGCGCAAGCTCGCCTATGTCATCCACACCTCGGGTTCGACGGGCCGGCCCAAGGGCGTGATGATCGAGCATCGCGCGGCCCACAACCGCATCGACTGGATGCAGCACGAGTACCGCCTCGGCGAGGATGATGTCGTCCTCCAAAAGACGCCCTTCGGCTTCGACGTGTCGGTCTGGGAGTTCTTTTGGCCGCTGCTCCACGGCGCTCGGCTCGTCGTCGCGGAGGCCGAGGGCCACAAGGATCCGGCCTACCTCACCGAGGTGATCGAGCGCCACGGGGTCACGACGCTGCACTTCGTGCCCTCGATGTTCCGGGCCATGCTCGACGAGCCCGGCTGGGCGCGCTGTCGCAGCGTCCGTCAGGTGTTTTGCAGCGGCGAGGCCCTGAGCCCCGAGCTGTGTGTTCGCCACTACCAGCGCCTGCCGACGGCCGCGCTCCACAACCTCTACGGGCCGACCGAGGCCGCCGTCGACGTCAGCCACTGGCCCGTGCCCAACGATCCGGCGCTCGCGGCCGTGCCGATCGGGCGACCGATCCAGAACATCGAGCTCTACGTGCTCGACGAGGACCGCGCGGTCGTGCCGATCGGGTGCGTCGGTGAGCTCTACATCGCCGGTCACGGCCTGGCCCGGGGCTACCTCCACGCGCCCGAGCAGAGCCGCGAGCGCTTCGTCCCCAACCCCTTGGCGAGCGAGCCCGGCGCGCGGATGTATCGGACCGGGGACCTCGCCCGGCTCGCGCCCGACGGGGCGCTTCACTACCTCGGGCGCATCGACGACCAGATCAAGCTCCGCGGCTTCCGCATCGAGCTCGGCGAGATCGAGTGTCGGCTCGGCGAGCAGCCGGAGGTCCACGCGTGCGCGGTGGTGCTGCGCGAAGATCAGCCGGGCAACCAGCAGCTCGTGGCCTACGTGGTCCTGGATCCCGGGCTGACCCTGGCCGACTGCCGGGCCAAGCTCGAGCTCGAACTCGGCGGGAGCCTGCCCGAGTACATGGTCCCCCGCGCGTTCGTGGCCCTCGTCGAGCTGCCGGTCACGGCCAACGGCAAGCTCGATCGCAAGGCCCTGCCGGTGCCGGGCCGCGAGGCCTTCGTCGCGCGCAGCTACGTCGCCCCACGGACCGAGCTCGAGCGGGCGCTCGCGCAGGTGTGGGCCGAGGTGCTCGAGCTCGAGCCCGGGGTCGTCGGCGCCGAGGACTCGTTCTTCTCGCTTGGTGGTCACTCGCTGCTGATCCCCGTGCTCGTGGCCAAGCTGCGCGAGCGGGGCCTGACGGTCAGCGTGCGCGCGGTGTTTAGTGCGCCGACGCTCGCGGAGCTCGCCAAGCGTCTCGACCGTGGCGGGGCACCCGTCTACGTCGCCCCGGCCAACGCGATCACACCCGGCTGCGAGCGGCTGACCCCGAGCATGGTCCCGCTCGTCGACCTGCGCCACGAGGAGCTCGACGCGATCGTCGCGGCGATCCCGGGCGGCGCGGCGCAGGTCCAGGACATCTATCCCCTCGTCGCGACCCAAGAGGGGATCTTGTTCCATCACCTGATGGATCCAGACCACGACCCTTACCTGGTCTCGACCCTGTTTCGGGTCGACGACGAGCCCGCCTGTGCGCGCTTCGTCGCCGCGGTCCAGGCCCTCGTCGATCGCCACGACGCGCTGCGCACGGCGGTCGTGACCAAGGGCGTGCGCGAGCCGGTTCAGGTCGTGCATCGCAGCGCCTCGGTCGCGGTCGAGCGAGTGCGCGTGGGGCCGGGTGGGGACGCACGCGCGCGGGCCGAGGCGATCCTCGCGGCGCCCGGGGCCTTCGACATCGCCCGTGCGCCGCTGCTGCGCCTGTTCATCGTCGAGCAAGCGGGCGAGGCCCAGCGCCACGTGATTGTCAACGCCCACCATCTCATCGAGGACGCGACCTCGCTGCGCATGACCCTCGCCGAGCTCGCGGTCCACATGAGTGGGCGCAGCGAGCTGTTGGCGGCGCCCGGGCGCTACCGCGACTTCGTCGCCCACACGCTCCACCAGCAGCGGAGCGTCGCCATCGAAGCCGAGTTCCGCGCGATGCTCGGCGGGGTCGACGAGCCCACGCTGCCGTTCGGCCTCGACGACGCGCGCCGGGACGCGCGCCGAGTCGCGCGTCTGCGCCACGCC
>NZ_JMCC02000199.1 GCF_000737335.2 Enhygromyxa salina
GAGCGTGGTGAACTTGAAGTCGGTGGTGTCGCGTCGCTGCGAGCGCTTGCCGACCGGCTTCGGGTGGCCTCGCGGCTGCCCGCGCGCTCGTGCTCGCCGCGCTCGACGAAGTGCTCGAGGTCCCCGCGCAGCGTGTCGATCCCAACGCGCGCTTCGACGTGTACGGCGTCGACTCGATCTCCGCAGTGGAGATGTCGCGGGTGCTCTCGCGCGAGCTCGGGGTGGTCCCCAACACGCTGTTCCTCGAGTATCCCAGCGTCCACGAGCTCGCCGAGTACCTGGCGCACCACTACGCCGAAGCGTTCCCGGCTCCCGCGACGCCGCCAGCCCCAAGCCCGCAGCGCCCAGCCTACGCCGCCGCCTCGGCGCCCGTCGCCCGCTCGGCGCCGCCAGCCTTCGCCTCGCCAGGCAGCAGCGAACCCGTGGCGATCATCGGCATGGCGGGACGGTTCCCCGGCGCCCCCACGCTCCCGGCGTTTTGGGAGCTGCTGCGCGCGGGCGACTCGGGCATCACGCAGGTCCCGGCCGCGCGCTGGGACTGGCGAACCCACGTCGACGATGGCGGCAGCCGCTACGGGGGCTTCCTCGCCCACGTCGATCACTTTGACCACGCGCTGTTTGGCCTGTCGCTGGCCGAGGCCCAGGCCATGGATCCGAGCGAGCGACTGTTCCTCGAGCTGGCCTGGGAGACCTTCGAGCACGCCGGCTATCCACGCGGGCGTCGGGTCGCAGCGCAGCGGGGTCGCGGCCAGGGCATCGCCGTGTTCGCCGGCTGCATGTACCGCCAGTACGCCGACCTCGCCACCGACGCGCGCACGCGCGGGCTGCTGTCGTCGGGCTCGCACTGGTCGATGGCCAACCGCGTCTCGTGGTGCTTTGATCTGCGCGGCCCCAGCCTCGCGCTGGACAACGCCTGCGCCGCTGGGCTCACCGCGATCGATCTGGCCTGCCAGGCGCTGGCCCGGCGAGACTGCGGCATGGCGCTGGTTGGCGCCGCCAACTTGAGCCTCAGCCCGCACAAGTACGCCGCCCTCGATCTCATGGGCTTGACCAGCAAGGGCGCGCGCCCGCGCTTGTTTGGTGGCGGAGACGGATTCGTCCCGGGAGAGGGCGTCGCCAGCTTGTTGCTCAAGCCGCTCGGCCAGGCCCAGCTCGACGGCGACCGCGTGCTCGCCCTGGTTCGCGGCAGCGCGGGCAGCCACGGCGGGCACACGGCGGGCTTCTCGATCCCCGACGTCGCCGGCCTCGCGGACGCGGCCCAGCTCGCCCTCGATCGCGCGGGCTTGGCTCCCGAGCAGCTCGACTATCTCGAGCTCGCCGCCAACGGCTCGTCGATCGCCGACGCCATCGAACAGCGCGCCCTGGCCCGGGTGTTTGCGCCCGGCCGCGCGCCGCTCCCGGTTGGCTCGAGCAAAGCCAACATCGGTCACCTCGAGGCGGCCTCGGGTCTCGCCCAGGTCATCAAGGTTGTCATGCAGCTGCGCCAGCGCGTGCTGGTGCCTTCGCTGGCCCGCGGCGCCGAGTCGACCCCCGTGGATCCGCGCTTCGCCCTGATCGACGCGCCCGCGCCGTGGACCGCCCGCGCGAACGCTGCCCCGCTGCGCGCAGGGGTCCAAGGCTTTGGCGCGGGTGGGTCCAACGCCTTTGTCGTGCTCGAGGCGGCGCCGGACGAGGGCGCGGACCCGGCCGTCGATCTTGCGGTCGCGGGCCCGCACTCGTTTTGGTTCTCGGCGCTCACGACCGATCGCCTGTGTGCGTGGGTAACGGCCGTCATCGAGTTCATCGAAGCCGAGCGCCCGCGCCCGCACGATCTCGCCCACACCCTTCGCGTCGCGCGAGAGCGGCTCCCCGAGCGCCTGGCGGTCATCGCCGATGACTGCCCAACCCTCGTCGAAGTGCTGCGCGCCTGGCTGATCGCGGAGCGCGACCACGCCCCCGAACACGGCGAGCAAGCGAGCTGTCCCGGGGCCGTGCGCGGCCGCGTTGGCCCCCGGGATCCCGCGCTCGCGGGCCCCGAGGCGGACGACTTCTTGCGCGCCCTGAGCCACAACCACCGCCACGTCGAGCTCGCGCACTTGTGGGTCCGCGGCGTCGAGGTGAGCGAGGTGAGCGAGCCCGCCGCTGCGCCAGCGCCCGCGCAGCTGCTCGAGCTCCCGGCCTATCCCTTCGCGCCCACCGTGTGCTGGTTGGCGGCCCCGCCCGAGCCGCACAGCGCCGGGCTCACGCCGCGCGCGGTCGTGACGAACCTGCTCGCCGAGCTGCTCGAGCTCGATCCCCACAGCGTCGAGCTCGACCGCTCGCTGGCGGACTACGGCGTCAGCTCCATGCTCGGCTCGTTCTTGCTCGCAGGTATCCGCCAGCGGCTTGGCGCGCGCCTGCCCGTCGCGGCGCTGCGCGAGGCCGCGAGCGTCAGCGAGTTGATCAGCCGGGTCGAGGCCACGCTCGCCGGCTCGTCGCCGGACGCGGAGTCCGAGGACTTGCCCCAAGGTCTGATCCAGCTGCGCGCCGACAACACCGACCACGCCGACCACGCCGACGTGGCCAGCTTCTGGATCCACGGCGCGCCCGGCTTCGCCTTCGTGTTTCGCGATCTGCCCGACCTGCTCGGCGACCGGGGCCCCGTGTACGCGTTCGAGGCCCGCGGCGTCGACGGCATCGCGCCGCCCTTCACCGACCTCGACCACCAGATCTCGCACTACCTCGAGCTGCTCACCCGCGTGCGCCCCCATGGCCCCTACTTGCTCGGCGGCTACTCGCTCGGCGGCGTGCTCGCGCTCGAGCTCGCGCGACGGCTGCGGGCGCGCGGTGAGGTGATCACCGGCGTCGTCATGTTCGACACCCTGACCGCCGACGCCGAAGGACTCGAGCTGGACCTCGACGGCCCCACCTGGCGGCGGCTGATCGCCGACATGTTCCTGGTCGACGCCACCCTGCCAGCCGACGCCCTCGACGGCGTCCCCGTCGACCTTCACGACAGCCACCTCGCCCGGCTGCTCGTCGAGACCGGGCGAACCATCGTCCCCCCGCGCGAGGTCTACCGCTACCTGCGGGGGGCCTTCTCGGTCTGCATCCACCACGGTGAGGCCCTGCGTCGGTGGACCCCGGCCGCGATCGAAGGCGTCGATCTGCTCTACTTCCGCGCCGGCCTTGGGGCCGACGGTGCCCCCCGCTCGAGCGCCAAGGCCAACACCGCGATCGAGACCTGGCAGCGCTTCGTCGATCGTCCGATCCGGGTCGTCGATCTGCCCGCTACCCACTTCGAGTTGCTTCGCCCTGCGCACCACGAGCGGATCCGCGTCGAGCTCGAGCGCCTCTCGAAGCCCATGATCCCATGATCCCATGACTACCCCGCGCCCACCCACGAGCTCGAGCCCTTGGCTCGTCACCCATCATCCGCGCCCGCGCGCGCGCGTGCGCCTGTTTTGTATCCCCTTCGCTGGCGGCGCGGCCTCGGTGTTCCGGACCTGGGGCGACGCCTTGCCTGCGGACATCGAGGTCTGCGCCGTGCAGCTGCCCGGCCGCGAGCGAAGGCTGCGAGAGCCGCTGTACCAGGCAATGCAACCGCTCGCGCGGGCCTTGGTCGACGCCGTTGGCCCCAGCCTCGATCGACCCTTCGCGATCTTCGGGCACAGCCTTGGCGCCTGCGTCGGCTTCGAGCTCGCTCGGCAGCTCCGCCGCCTCTACGGTCGCGAGCCCGAGCACATGTTCGCCTCGGCCCGTCGGGCCCCCCACATTCGTGATCCCGCGCCGCTGCACGAGCTGCCCGAGCCCGAGCTGATCGCGGCCCTGCGGCGGATGGGCGGGACCCCCGAGTCGGTCCTGCGCGACCCCGAGTTCGTCCGCATCTTCATGCCGATCCTGCGGGCCGATCTAGCGGTCGCAGAGACCTACCTGTGCCCGTCCGGCCCGCCGCTGCGCTGCCCCCTGACGATGCTGCGTGCCGACGCCGACCCGATGGTGTCGAAGCTCGAAGCGCTCGGCTGGCGCGAGCACACCAGCGGCCCGTTCACCATGCGCACGCTGTCCGCTGGCCACCTGTTCCTCGCCAGCCACCAGACCCAGATCCTCGACCTCATCGCTGCTTCGCTCTCGACCTCGACCTCGCCCTCGACCTCCTTCGATCGGGCTCCCTCCAATGGCTGAACCTCTCGCAGACAAGATCGCCGCGTTTGTACGCGACCGGGTGCTGGGCAACGAGACCCTGCTCGACTCGCTGCCCAAGGCCCCGCCCCAGCTCTACACCGAGTTTGGTGAGCGCGGCTTCGACAATTGGTGGATTCCCAAGCGCTACGGCGGCCGCGGGCTCTCGCTGGCCGCGAGCGTGCCGATCGTAGAAGCGCTCGCGTACGGCGACGCGGGCCTGGCCCTGTCGCTGTTCATCGGGGTGATCGGCTCGACGGTCATCGACCTGTTTGGGAGCGAGGCCCACAAGCAGCGGTTCTTGGGCGCCATGGCCGGCCAAGGGGCGACCGCCGCGACCCTCGGCAGCGAGCTGATCGCCGGCAGCGAGCTGCTCAACCTCGCAACCACGGCCCGCCGCGAGGGCGACGAGTGGGTGCTCGATGGCGACAAGTCCTTCTCGACCAACGCCGGGTTCGCCGACCACTGGATGGTCATCGCCAAGGACGCCGAGACCCAGGAGTTCCGGGCGTTTCTCGTCGCCAAGCCCACGATCGCGGCTGGCGTCGAGATCCAGCGACGTTGGCCGATGATCGGCGTGCGTGGATCGGCGACCTACCAGATCCGCCTGCGGGGCTGCCGAATCCCACTCGACGCCGTGCTCGACGGCAACGGCGTGCGCCTGCTCGAGATCGGCCTCAACCCCAGCCGCACGCTGATCGCCGCCACGGGGATCGGCATCGCGCGACGGATCCGCGACACCTGCATGGACTACGCCGCCAACAAACACATCAAGGGTGAGCCGCTCAGCGCCAACGCGGTGTTCGCCGCCAAGCTCGGGCAGATGCAGATCGACATCCACACCATGCGCAGCGTGTGCATGACCGCCGCGCGAGAATTCGACGCCCTGCGCGAGGGCCCCGACGCCGCCTCGCAGCTCACGGCCCGCGGCTCCCTCGAGTCAACGGTCGCCGCCAAGGTCGTCTGCGGTCAGCTTGGCTGGCGGATCGCCGGGGTCGGCTCCGAGATGTTTGGCGGGCTTGGCTACACCGAGGACTCGCTGATCGGCAAGCTCGTCCGAGACATGCGCTACGTGTCCGTGGTCGAAGGTGGCGAAGATGTCTTGCGCGACTTTGTCTACTACCGCCACGTGCTCCCGGACGCGCTGCGAAGGGGAGCGTCGGACTGATGCGCGCCGTCGTGTTTCCAGGTCAGGGCGCCCAGCGGCGCGGGGTTGGCAGCGAGCACTTCGCCCGCTACCCCGAGCTCGTCGCCACCGCGGACGAGCTGCTTGGCTACTCGGTCCAGCGCCTGTGCATCGAGGATCCCGAGCGGCAGCTCAACCGCACGCTCTACACCCAACCGGCGATGTTTGTCGTCAACGCCATGCACTGGCTCGACGCCCGCGCGCGCGGGTGCTCACCCGCGATGTTCGCCGGTCACAGCCTGGGCGAATACAACGCCCTGTGGGCCGCGGGCGCGTTCGACTTCGAGACCGGCCTGCGCCTGGTCCAGCGCCGCGCCGAGCTGATGGATCGCGCCGCCGATGGCGGCATGGCGGCGGTCCTCGGGATCCCGGCCGAAGCCGTCGCGCGGGTCTTGCAAGCCAGCGACGCGCAGGCCGTTGACATCGCCAACCTCAACGGGCCCACGCAGATCGTGATCTCTGGACCTCAGGCCGAGATCATGCGGCTCAAGCCGATCTTCGAGGCCCAGCCGATCCGCGCCTACGCGATCCTCAACGTCAGCGCCGCCTTCCACTCGCGGGCCATGCTCCCGGCCCAGCGCGAGTTCACGTCGTTCCTCGCCGGCTTCGAGCTGGGCCCGCTGACGACCCCCGTGATCGCCAACTTCAGCGCGCGCCCCTACGGCGCTGACAACATCGCCGAGCTGCTTGGCCAGCAGATCGCCGGCCCCGTGCGCTGGGTCGAGTCCGTCGCCCACATGATCGAGCAGGGCGTGAGCGAGTTCATCGAGTGTGGTCCAGGCGACGTCCTCACCAAGATGATCCGACAGATTCGCGCCGAGCGTCCCGAACTCGCCGCTGCCAGCCAAGCGCCAGTCCCCGATGTCCGCCCGACCCCCGCGCCGCCCGAGCCCGCGCCGATGCTCA
>NZ_JMCC02000002.1 GCF_000737335.2 Enhygromyxa salina
AGCTGGCCCAGTGGTTCGCCGCGCCCGAGCTGCCAGGTCGCCGCCGCGCCCAAGCCTGCCGAAGCCAGCGGCAGCGCCAGCGCGCCAATCGCCACCGCCAGGCCATACACGCCGCGACCCTCGGGCCCCGCGGCGCGGGCGATCACCACGTTGTTGGCCAGCGCCATCACGCTCATGAGCCCCACGGCCGCGACCGAGATCAGGACATTGCGACCGTAGCTGCCGGCGCCGCTGGAGCTCACGCGGCCCTCGCGATCGCGCGGGTCAATACACCCTCGAGCGCGCGGGCGTGGTCGTTGCGATCGAAGCGCTCGCGCCCGAGCTGGGTCGCGGCAGCGCCCGCGCGGCGCAGCCAGCTTGGGTCGCTCAGCTTCGTGGTCAGCAGCGCCGCGGCCTGCTCGACGTCGCGTGGCATGACCAAGCCGCAGTCGCGCTCGCGCACGAGATCCGCCAGCCAGCCCTCGTGGTTGAGAAACACCGGCTTGCCAGCCGCGAGTCCGTCGAAGAATTTGTTCGCTGAATTGTCGTGCAGCGCCGGCAGCTGCAAGAAGGTGCTGAGCGCCCCGCTTGCGCCGGACAACAGCGCCGGGATGCTGGACTTGGGCTGCGAACCCAGCATGAAAAAATTTTGGTTCAGCACGCCAAGACGGGCCGCCTGGCGCTGGATCTGCTCGCGCTCCCAGCCATCACCCACCACCGCGATGCAGATCGAAGACCCCCGCCGCGCGAGCGCGTGCGCCAGCCTTGCCAGCCACCCCGCGCCGTTGGCCTTGCCCAAGGTCCCCGCGTAGACCAGCAGCGGTCGATCACCCAGCCACGCTTGCTCGGCCCGCCAGCGCGCGCCCGGCTGCGGCCCAACGTCGAACAGCTCGAAGTCGCAGGCGTTGGGGATCATCGTGACTTGGCCCGGCTTGGCCCCCGCGGCGATCACCCCGGCGCGCATGCCTGGCGACAGCGCGACCACCTGCGCGGCCTCGCGGTAGGCGAGACGCTCGAGTGACTTGGCCGCGGTGATCATCGCCGGGTTGCGCAGGGCGCCCATGGCGATCGGCACCGCTGGCCACAGATCCCGAACCTCGAACACGAACGGGACGCCGAGGGCCCGGGCCGCGAACATGGCTGGCAGCGCGATCGTGAGCGGCGTGCTGGTTGCGAACACCACGTCGGCACCGGTCGCGCGGGCGCGTGGCCCAGCTGAAGCGGCGAAGCGCAGGAACGCGGCGATGCGCTGGCGGTAGCTGAGGCCGTTGTCGTAGCGCACCCCGACCCGGTGGATCTCCATGCCGGCCTTGCGCTCGACTTGCCAGCCGCGCCGGTTGACCCGCAGGTCGCTGGTGATCACCGTGACCTCGTGCCCGGCCATTGCCAGGCGCCGCCCAAGCTCCCACGATCGGGTGCCGCCGCCGTCGCTGGGCTCGAGGAAGTACTGATGCAGGTAGGCGATCTTCACGGCGACCTCCGGCTGGGCTGCGGCCGCGGCAGCGCGAGGGCCAGGGCGACGCACACCAGCAGCGCGCGGGCGTCGTAGCGGCCGCCGCTGAACTGCGCGCCAACGAAGATCAGCAGCGCGAGGGCAACCCACAGCTCGCGCCCGCCAGCGCCGAGGCGCCCGAGCAGCTGAGCGCCGCGGCCCAGGTACAGCCCGAGCAACGCGACCCCGATCGCGCCGGTCTCGAACCACGCGTCGAGGGCGAGGTTGTGGGCATATGGCCAAGGCGTGGCCGCGGCGAAGCTCGCAAGCCCGTGGCCGATGATCGGCTGGCGCGCGCCACCCTCGAGCGCGATCACATAGATCTGGTCGCGGCCGCTCACGTAGCGATCTGCGACCAGCAGATCCAGCACCCGCGAGGCGAACGACGCGATCACCCGCTCGCCGAGCGGCGTCAACACCAGCAGCGCTGCGAACAAGCCCAGCCCGCCAAGCGCGACCGCGAGCCGCCGACTCAGGCGCGCGCGACCAAGCACGAGCAACAGACCGGCAGCGATGAAGGTCGAGATCATCGCCCCGCGCGAGCCCGACAGCGCGACCAAGCCCGCGGCGACGCACGCGACCCATGACCACACGGGCAGCGCGAACGGACGCGGGCGGGTGGTCGTTGCGCTGCCAAACCCAAGTGCGCGCTCGAGCGCGAGCAGGGCCAGCACCCCCATGTTGCGACCGAATACGTTCGGGCCCCCGCCGAGCACCGCCGCGCGCCCACCCATGCCACCCACGCCGCCAAGCAAGGCCACCGCGGCGAGCCCGAGCAACAGCACCAGCAAGCCATGGCGCAGCGCGGTAGCGATCCGCTCGACCCGGCTGGTTCGGGCGAGCCGATGAAGCGCGATCGCTACCGCGATCAGCAAGCCAAGCTCAATCGCCTGATCTTCGGCGAGCGCCAGCTCGGGCGCCCAGGTGATCGACACCAGCGAGAACCCCAGCCAGGCCAGCTCGGCGCCCAACGCCGTGCGCCCTCCCACCCGGCGGACGCGGCTCGGCATGAACGCCAGCGCCACCAGCACCAGCACCGCCCACACCCGCGGCTGCCAGATCGCCATGGGCTCGACCCCGGCGACCCGCGCCAGGCTCCAGCTGCCCGAGACCAGAAACACCGCGAGCGCGAGCCCAGCCAGACCCTCGCGCCCCGCAGCGTTCGACCCCGGCGAGACCGCAGGGACCGGACGCGAGCTGTACTTGGGCGCCAACATGACCTGCGAGGCGCTCACGGGTTGTAGCGGCGCAAGACCGCGTTGGTGCACGCGCCGACCTGCGTGGTCATGGCCCCCGCCACGATGAGCTCATCGTTGCCGGCGACGTCGACGGCGAACCACACATCTTCGGCGTCGGCCCCACCGCTCGCGGACTCGGTCCACAGCTCGTTGCCTTGCGCGTCGTACTTGCGGATCCACGCGTCAAAGCTGTTGAGCTGATCGCCGGGCGTCCAGTGCTGCCCAACCGCCACGAGGTTGCCCTGGCTGTCGATCGCCACCTCTTGGCCGCGGTCCGCCCACAGCAAGAATTCATCGTCGAAGGTCTGCGTCCACAGCTCGGTGCCGCCTTCGTCGAGCCTTCGCACCCAGATGTCGTGGTTGGTCGCGCCGGTCTCAAACCCGGTCAGCGCCAGGCTGCCATCCGCTGCGCGGGCGATCCCGCCAGCGCGATCCATGCCCGAGAACATGCCGTTGTGCTCGTGACTCCACTGGGTGTTGCCGGCCAGGTCCAGGCGGGCTGCCCATGCGTTTTGGTTTTGCCCCGCGACATCCAAGAAGCCCGCGACCCAGATGTTCTGGCCCGACGCGATCACATCGAGGGCGAAGTCGGCGTTGCCCACGTCGATCAACTTGGACCAGACCGCTGCGCCGTTGCCCGAGATCGCCTGGACCGAGAGGTCGTAGCCGCTATCGGGCGAGTGAATCGCCCCAACCAAGATCCCGCGGCCCAAGCTGTCGACCGCCAGGCCGTAGCCATAGTCGTTGCCCGTGCTGCCGAAGCGACGCGACCACAGCGCGTTGCCAACGGGATCATACTTGCGGACCCACTGCTCGCGCTCGCGGCCGGGCTCGTACACGTGCCCAGCAACCCACACGTTGCCCTGGGCGTCGAAGTCCACGGCCCACGCCTCATCGCAGTTGGGCCCGGTTGTCTGGGGGATCGAGCTCCAGTCCAAGCTTCCGTCGGCCTCGAACACCTGCACGATGATCTGGCAATCCGCGAGGGGATCCGGCGCCTTGCCGACCACGCCGACCGCCGCGATCTTGCCGGCCGCGCTCACGTCGACGCCATAGAAGTAGTCGCAAGAGTCCGGCCCGGCGTCGTGGGTGTGCTCCCAGATGATGCTGCCGGTCGCCTGGCAGTTGGCGTTGCAGCCGTCTAGATCGACTTGGTTGCCGTCGTCGCAGGCTTCGACTTCCTCCCAGATCACGGCGTCACCGCAGCTGGCGGCCACACAGCCGGGCAGGCACGCGTCGGTGTCGATCTCGTTGCCGTCGTCGCACTCTTCTACGCCAACGTGGACGAACAGATCACCGCAGCTGGCCTGTAGGCAGCTCGACAAGCACGCGTCGTCGTTGCTGGCGTTGCCGTCGTCGCAGTCCTCGCCGGCCTGCAAGATGCCGTCGCCGCAGCCAGGTTGGCCGCAGGCGTTGGTGCACTGGTCGTCGTCGATCTCGTTGCCGTCGTCACACGATTCGCCCGGACCCACGAAGCCATCGCCGCAGGCTTGGGCCGTGCAGTCGAGCTTGCAGGCGCCGGTATTGCTGTTTTGCGCCCCGTCGTCGCACTGCTCGCCGCCCTCGATCATGCCGTTGCCACACTCGGGGTCCGCGGGCGGATCGCAGGTGCCCTCAACGCAGACCAAGCCGTCGTCGCAGTTGTCACTGGGCCCGCAGGGGCAGCCGCTGGCGCCCTCGGGGCAGTCGCCGTCGCCGTCGCCGTCGCCGTCACCGTCGCCGTCGCCGTCGCCGTCGCCGTCGCCGTCGCCGTCTCCACCGGTCTCTGTCCCGATCGGGGTCACGGTGACGTCATCGCTGCAGCCAAGCACGGTGAGCCCGGCTGCGAGCACATACGACAGACCCTGGTCGGCGCGAAGACTCATCATGGCGACGCCAATGCATGCACCCTTGGGCATGTATCCTTCGCGCATCAATTCGACGCGAATCCAGTGAAGGATCGCAGCCCAGCGATCATGCAGGAGCCGTGGTCAGTGCTCGCCGTGCAACGTCCGAGCGCATCTACCTGTCGCCGCCCGATGTGGGCCCCGCAGAACGCGAGGCGCTGCTCTCGGCCTTCGACTCTGGTTGGATCGCGCCGCTTGGACCCCAGGTCGACGCCTTCGAGCGCGCGATCGCCTTGCGTGTGGGTCGCAGCGACGCGGCCGCCACCAACAGCGGGACCGCGGCGCTGCATCTGGCCCTGCGCCTGCTCGGCGTTGGCCCGGGCGACGAGGTCTGGCTGTCCACGCTCACCTTCATCGCCACGGCGACTCCGGTGACCTGGCTTGGGGCCGAGCCGGTCTTCATGGATAGCGAAGCGCGGACCTGGAATCTGGACCCCGAGCTGCTCGCCCACGCGCTGGACTGCGCCGCCACGCTTGGGCGGCTGCCCAAGGCGGTGATCGTGGTGGATATTTATGGTCAATGTGCCGACTACGATCCGATTGTGGCGGCTTGCCAGCGCCACGGGGTTGCCCTGGTCGAGGACGCCGCAGAGAGCCTGGGCGCCAGCTACAACGGCCGCCCGGCAGGCAGCTTTGGCAAGCTCGCGCTGGTGTCGTTCAACGGCAACAAGATCGCCACATGCGGCGGTGGTGGGATGTTGGTTGGCGACGATCCACAATTGATCGCGCGTGCGCGATGGCTGGCCTCGCAGGCGCGCGAGGACGCTGCCCACTATCAACATGAGCTGTGCGGCTACAACTATCGGCTCAGCAACGTGCTCGCGGGTATTGGCGTGGCCCAGGCTGCGCGGCTCGAGGAGCTCGTGGATCGTCGGCGAGCCAACTTTGCTCACTACGCGGCCGCGCTGGGGGACCTTCCGGGGATCACCTTCATGCCCGAGCCGCCGGGCCATCGCGCAACCCGCTGGCTCACGGTAGTGCTCGTTGATCACGATCGCTTTGGGGTGGGCCCCGAGCAGCTTCGTCTCGCGCTCGAGCGCGCAGGCATCGAGTCGCGGCCGCTGTGGAAGCCGCTTCACCTGCAGCCGCTGTTCGCCCGCAATCGCTGCATTGGCGGCCCGTTCACCGAGCAACTGTTCGAGCGCGGTCTGTGCCTGCCGAGCGGCTCCACGCTTCGCCGCGAAGATCAAGAGCGCGTGATTGCGGTCATACGCGCGTGCCACCGGGCCGCCAACCCCATGGTGTTCGTGCCAAGTGAGGCGTGCGCGTGATCCAGCGCCTGCGAGCGAGCGCCAGCACCAAGTTGGCGCTGCGTCGGCTCGCGCGGATCTTGCTCGATCTAGGCGTGCTGGCCGTGGCGCTGTGGCTGGCGTTTGCGCTGCGCTTTGACTGGAACATCCCGATTCCGTGGATGCGGCGGATGCTGCTGGTGATGCCGTGGGTGCTGCTCTGTCAGTATCTCGCGTTGGTGATCTTCAATGTACCGCGCTGCTCTTGGCAGCACTTTGGCTTCGCCGAGCTTGGCCGCTTGGGCGCCGCGATCGCGCTATCTGGCGTGCTGTTGTTGGTTGCCCGGTTCACCGCGCCAAGCATCGCCGCGGTCGTACCTTCCGCGACCCACGTGCTGGTTCCAATAGGCGCCGCCGCGGCCGACGTGGTCCTTGCCTTCGTTGGCCTGGCCGCGCTCCGGGCGATCCGCCGCGGAACCAGCGAGCGCGGCCGCAAGCGCCCGAGCACGGGCGCGCCAACCCGCTTGATCCTCGTGGGCGCGGGTGATGCCGGGATCGCCGTCGCGCGGGCCCTGGGGAGCCGCGCGGATCTGGATGCGGTCGCGTTCGTTGACGACGATCCCAGCAAGCAGGGCACGCGCATCCACGGCGTGCCGGTCCGCGGTCAGGTCAGTGAGCTCGCCAGCGTGTGTTCCCACTATCAGATCGACGAGGTGTTGATCTGCGTGGCCAGGGCCAACGGCGGGCTGGTCCGCCGGGTCACCCGCGACGTCGAGCAGCTTGGGTTGCCGGTCAAGATGATCCCCAACGTGGCAGAGTTCGTTGATGGCAGCGTCGCCGTGCAGCGGATTCGCAAGGTCGCCCTCGAGGATCTGCTCCGCCGCGACCCTGTCCAGCTCGACGACGCCGCGATCGCCCGTGACCTCGCCGATCGCACCGTGCTGGTCAGCGGCGCGGGCGGCAGCATTGGATCGGAGCTGTGCCGCCAGGTCTGCCGCTATGGGCCGCGTCGCATGATCCTGGTTGAGCGATCCGAGAACGCCCTGTTCGAGATCCACCGTGAGCTTCGGTCCAAGTTCCCGGGTATCGAGCTGACACCCGCGCTCGTCGACATCACAGAGCGCGAGCAATTGCGCCGGGTGTTCGCAACCTGGCGACCGGCGGTGGTCATTCACGCCGCCGCGCACAAGCACGTGCCCATGCTCGAGTACAACCCTGGCGCTGGGATCCTCAATAATGTGGTGGGCACCCGTACGATCGCGGAGCTGGCCGGTGACTACGAGGCGGCGTCGTTTGTGATGATCTCAACCGACAAGGCCGTGCGCCCACGCTCGATCATGGGCGCGAGCAAGCGCTGCGCCGAGCTGTTGATCCAGCGCTTGGCCCGCTTGCAGCGGCGCACCAAGTACACGATTGTGCGGTTTGGTAACGTGCTTGGATCGAACGGTAGCGTGGTTCCGATCTTCAAGGCGCAGATCGCCAACATGGCGCCGGTGACCGTCACCCACCCGGACATGGAGCGCTACTTCATGACGATCCCCGAGGCGTCGCAGCTGGTGCTGCAGGCTGCCAGCATGGGCAGCGGCGGCGAGATCTTCATCCTCGACATGGGGGAGCCGGTGCGGATTCTGGATCTTGCGAATGACCTGATCCGCCTGTGTGGTCTGGTTCCGGGTGAGGATATTCCGATCGAGTTCACCGGGCTGCGGCCGGGCGAGAAGCTGCGCGAGGAGCTATGTGGTGTCGCTGGGCTCGAGCCAACGTCGCACGCCTCGATCTTGTGCGAGCGCGAGGCGACGTGGCTTCGCGCTGAGCGGCTCGAGGGCGATCTGGCGGAGTTGATCGCGGTGGCCGAGCGTGGGGAGGCGGCGGCGATCCGCGTGGCGCTGCGGGCGATGTTGCCGGACTTTGACGACGGTGAGGCGGGCGACTGCCCGGGCCGGGCTACGCAAACGAGCCAGACGGCCGTGGGGGCAGGCATGCTGCCGGCGCTCAGCGTGGCTCACGTCTGAAGCTTAGGGCCACTCCTTGCGGAGTACGGACATACACACGACATCGTGGTATTGGCCGTTCTTGAATTGCGCTTCGCGCAGCACGCCTTCTTGGACAAAGCCGATGCGTGTGTATAACCGGTGGGCCCGTTGATTGGAGGCGAGCACCGAGAGGAACACCCGATTGAGGTTGAGCTGCGCGAACCCGAAATCTACCATCCACCGGGTTACTGCGCCGCCGATCCCCTTGCCCCACGCTGACTTCTCGCCCAGCATGATCGCAAACTCGGCGCTGCGGATGCGGTGGTCGATCTGATACAGGCCCACGTGGCCAAGGCAGGTGTCGTCTTGGATCGTGGCGATTGCGTGGACCAGTTCGTCGCTGCGGCTCTGCCGACGCGCGAGCCAGTCTTCGCCGTCGGCTTGGGAATACCCGGTGCTGAAGCCCCCGAGGGCGGCGGCGACCTCGGGGTCGTTCTTGAAGCGTAGGATCGCGGGGATGTCCCGGGGTTCTGGGCGGCGCATGTGTACGCCGTGCTCTGCGAGGGGGTAGCTCACGGCGATAGACTAGCAGGTCTTGGGAGACTACCCCGATGACCCCGGGTTGAGCACCTTCATCCCCACGTCGCGGTCGAGGCGATGGTCGTAGGCCCGGTAGACCACCGCCATGCCGCCTTCGGCGACGATCGAGCGGGCATCGACGATCGTGCGTAGCTCGATGCGATGGCTGGGGGGGCAGGCGGCCCACCCTGGCGGACGAGCGTGCGCTCGACCGCGGCCGTTCGCGCGATCGTGACCTCGGTCGAGAGCTTGGAGTGCTTCGCCACGGCCGTGGCGCCCTCAGTTGAGGATCTCGAGCGGGCGGTTGTCGTCGCTCCACTCGATCTCGAACACGATCTTGGCCTTGTCACCCTTGCGCTGGGCCTTGACCTCGACCTGCAGTTGATCGGGCGGGCTGAGCACCAGCGACTGGCCGTCTTGCTTGAACTCGAGTCGACCGGATCGGAACCCGCCGATGATCGACTCGAAGTAGGACAGAGCCTCGGTTCGCGGCATCGCGGCCTCGTAGCCGATCGACACCTTCTTGGGCTTCTTGCGCTTCTCGGACTTGGAGTCTTTGTCGTCGTCGTCGTCGTCGTCGTCGTCGTCGTCGTCGCGGCCCTCGTCGCCCTCGCTGTCGGTGGGGTTCTCGGCGGCCTCGCTGGCGTCGGTCTCGCTGGCTTCGCTGGTTTCGCTGCTCTGTTGCTCTTCGGTCATGGCTTCACCCGTGGCCGAAAGCATAGCTGAGCGAGCGCCGGGCAGCGGCGCTCGCTCTGAAACATTTGGTCAGCGGACGCGGGCGGCCGGATCGACGCGGGTGAGCTGCTCGAGCGCACCAGCGACGACCTTGTCGTGCAGGGCCTGAACTTCTGCATCGGTGACGGAGCGCTGGCCTGCACGATAGTTGAGCCGCAGCAGCAGGGCGTGGCGGCCAGCTTCGACGCCCGCGCCGCGGTAGTCCTCGATCAGCTCGATCGGGCGCCGGGGCTCGTCGGCGTTGGCCAATCGGGGTGGATCGTCGGTGCTCGAACCGGAGTCGGCGGCGGCGCTCGTGAGGGCGGCCAAGACCGCTGCGCTAGAAATGCGCTGGTCGAGATCCAGCGACAGGTCGCGGGTCGTTCCGGGGAACCGGGCGACGTCTGCAAACTGCACGGTTGGCAGGGGCGGCAGGGCCTCGAGCCACAGCTCGCCATAGCCAAGCTCGTGCTCGCTGAGGTCGCGCGCGGCCAGCAAGTCGGGGTGCAGCTCCCCAGCAACGCCGACCTGTCGATCCCCGATCCACAGCCCCACTTGCACGCCCGGGTGCAGCCACGTCCGGGGCTGCGCCGGGGCGCGGAGCTGCGCGTGCAGGCCCACGCGGGCGAGCGCAGCCGACAGATCACGAGTTACCGCGCGGGCGAGCTCGCCGGCTGGCGCCGAGCCACTCGCACGCTGGGCCCGAATCGCCGCGGCGCGATAGGGCTCGGTTGGCAAGCAGCGATCGATCTCGGCGGTTGGACCGGTGGGCTCGGCCGCCTGGTCGCTGGTGAGCGGCCACAGATACACGCGGCCAACCTCGAACAATCCGAGCGCGCGAGTGTGGCGGCCAAGGTTGTACGCGACGGCGTCCAACAAGCCGGGCAACAGGTGCGGGCGCATGCAGCCCTGCTGGAGCCGCATCGGGTTGACCGGGCGGACCAGCTGGGTCGGCTGAAAGTCGTCTGGCGAGCGAGGGGGCTCTGCCTCAGAGGCGAACAGCATGGCCTGATCTTCGGCGGTGAACGCCAGCGACACATGCTCGTGGAGATCGTTGGCGCGCAGCCCGTCTGTCAGAGCATCGGCGAGCCGCCGGACGGGATCCTCGGGCAGCACCATGAGCTCCTCGGGCGAGCTCGAGTGCCGCGCCGGGAGCTCGTCGAGGCCGTGGTGGCGCATGACCTCTTCGATGAGATCCACGTTGCGGCCCAGGTCCGGCCGGAAGCTGGGTGGCTCGCAGCGCCACGCCTGGGCGTTGCTCTGATCGAGCGTGACGCCCAGCCCTTGTAGGATCCGTGCGATCTCGTCGGCCGCGATGTCCATGCCGAGCAGGCGGCCGACGTGGTCGGGATCGAGGGTGATCGGCGCCGGCACAGGCAGCTTGGCCTGCGCGTCACAGTAGGCGACGCAGCGGGCTCCGCTGATCTGGTGGAGCAGCGAGACCGCCCGCGCCGCGGCCAGCTCGAGCTGCCCGGCGAAGTCGACCTGTCGCTCGAAGCGGTGGCTGGAGTCGGTCCGCAGCGCGTAGCGGCGGGCGCTGCGACGGATCGCCCGCGGCTCGAAGAACGCGACCTCCAGCAAGAGCCGCGTGGTCCCTTCGCCGACCATCGAGCCTTCGCCGCCCATGACCCCGGCGAGCGCCTGGGGGGCCTTTGCGTCGGCGATGACCAGGTCGTCGTCGCTCAGCTCGAGCTTGATGCCGTCGAGGGTGGTGATCGGCTCGCCCGCGGTCGCGGTGCGCACGACCACGCGCTCGCCGTCTAGCCGCTGGCGATCGAAGGCGTGCATGGGCTGGCCCGTCTCGAACAGCACCAAGTTGGTGACGTCGACGACGTTGTTGCGCGCGCGCAGGCCCACGCGATGCAGCCGCACGCGCAGCCACAGCGGCGACGCGCCCACGCTGCAGTCCTCTAGCGCATAGCCCAGGTAGCGCGGGCAGCGATCCCCGGCCTCGAGGGTGACGAGCTCGGGCATGGCCTTCGCCGTGTCGGGCACGGGCACGGGCACAGCTGGCAGGGTGAGCTCGCAGCCAAGCGCGAGCGCGAGGTCGCGGGCGACCCCGAGGTGCCCGAGCGCGTCGGGCCGGTTGGGGGTGACCGAGATCTCGATGACCGCGTCACGAATCCCGGGCACCAGATCCTGCAGCAGCGCGCCGGGCTCCCACTCGCGGGGCAAGACCAAGATGCCCTCGCCGTCGCTGCCGATCCGCAGCTCGGTCTCCGAGCAGATCATCCCGTTCGAGACCACGCCACGCAGCTCTCGCTCGCTCAGCTCGAGGCCGTCGGGCAGCACCGCGCCGACCGGGGCGAACGCGACCTTGCCTCCAACCGGCGGCAGGTTGGACGCGCCACACACGACCTGGATCGTGCGCGCGCCGTCGAACAGCTGGACGATGTTGAGCTTGCTGGCGTCGGGGTGCGGTGTGACCTCGTCAACGCGACCGACGATGATCTTGGGTAGCTCGAAGTATTCGATCCCCTCGACCTCGAGCCCGAGGTTGGTCAGGCGCGCGGCGATGTTGACGGCGCTAAATGGGTCGTCGGCGCGAAACGGGGGGGACACGTCGAGCGGACGCCCGAGCAGCTCGCTGAGCCAGGTGCATGAGAGCAGCATCTGTAATTCCGATGATTGTGATGAACGCTGAACGAGATCAGCGGATCAAGGTGAGGTGAATTGCTCGAGGACCCGCAGGTCGCCCTCGAAGTTGTGACGCAGGTGCGAGATCCCATGGCGCAGCATGGCCATGCGATCGATGCCAAACCCAAACGCCCACCCGGTGTACACAGTTGGGTCGATCCCGCACTGCTCGAGCACGGCGGGGTGGACCATGCCGGAGCCGCCCAGCTCGATCCACCCGGACTGCTTGCACAGCCCGCAGCCATGGCTGACTTGGCCGTCAAAGCAAAACGCGCACTGCATGTCGAACTCGGCGCCGGGCTCGACGAAGGGGAAGTACGAGGGCCGAAACCGGACCGCGAGGCCCTCGCCGAAGAACGCCCCAACAAAGCGATAGAGCGTGGCTTTGAGGTCCGCCATTGTCACGTTGCGATCCACATACAGGCCCTCGATCTGGTGGAACATGGGGCTGTGGGTGGGATCGTCGTCGCGCCGGAAGGTGGTGCCTGGCGCGATGATGCGGACCGGCGCGCCGTAGCGGAGCATGGTCCGGGCTTGGACCGGCGAGGTGTGCGGGCGCAGGACCAGCGACGGCGCACCCTCGCGTGGGTCGTGCTCCGGGCGGGCAATGAAGAAGGTGTCCTGCATGTCCCGCGCAGGGTGGTCAGGCTGGATGTTGAGCTTGTCAAAGCTGTAGAGCTCGGCCTCGACGTGGGGCCCGTCGACGACGTCGAAGCCCAGCCGCCGAAACACCTGCTCGAGCTCGCGGCGGGTCTGGGTGATCGGGTGCAGGGTGCCGGGCCGGGGGGGATCGGGCACGAAGGTCAGATCCACGTGGCGGCTCAGGTCGAGCTCGCGGGCCGCTTGGGCGAGCGCGAGCTTGCGACCGGCGAGGCCCTCGTCGATCGCCTGCTTGACCCGGTTGAACGCCTGGCCCAGCTCCTTGCGCTGCGCGGGCGGGACCTTGCCCATCAGCGAGCGGAGCTTGGTGACGGCGCCGTTCTTGCCGAGGAACTGAACCTGAAGATCGTAGAGCTGAGTCTCGCTGCTGACCTGCGGGAGCGCGGACTCGAAGGCGAGCAGCGCGGCGTCGAGCTGCTCTTGCGGCGATGCGGTTGCGTCTGCGGCCATGAGTTGCCGCAATCTATACGGGATTGGCTCGGAGTTCTATTACCCGCCACGACGGCGGCTGGGATGGTCTGCGGCATGGCGGCGCCCAGCGTCGAGCCCGAGCAGCTGAGCGCGTTCCTGGACCGGCACCCGTGGCCGCCGCACATGCTGGCAGGCCAGCGCGCGCCGCTCGAGTTCCTGTGGCGCTTCGAGGTTGACGCGCCGCTCGCCCGCATGTGGCCGATGCTGATCGACACCTCGCGCTTCAACCGGGCGCTGGGCCTGACCGGGATGGACTACGAGGAGCGCGGCGGCCAGCTGCATGTGACGGTGGTCAACGGCGGGTTTCGCCAGACCTGGGTCGAGGTGCCCTGGCAGTGGATCCACGGGCGCCACATGGAGGCCGTGCGCGACTACAGCGAGGGCTTTGGGCGCTGGTTCGGGCGATCTACGAGGTCGTCGAGGTCCACGACTCGAGCTCTGTGCTGCTTGTCTACTTTGGCTGGATCCCGCGCGGGTGGCTGGGCGAGAAGATCCACGTGAGGACCTCGACATTCGCGTGCGGGTGTCGCTGAATCGCGGGTCGTGTATTGCGGTGCGGTTCAACACCGAGATCGATTGCTTTGGCAACGCGGTGAACCTCGCGGCCAAGCTGCAAGGCAGCGCGGGGGCGGGGCAGGTGACCTTCTTGGCCGCGGTTCGGGATGCGCCCGGTGTGAGTCAGGCGCTCGCGGAGCTGGGGGTGGAGGTCGAGTCGCTGACGGTGTCGACCTGCCGGCGCTCGGGGGGGAGATCGAGGTGCTGCGGTGGACGGCGGAGGACGGCGTGGACCCGGCCCACTCGCAGGCGATGCCTGTTTCGCGGGGGTGACCGCTCTGGGGTCGCGGACTCAGCGCTGGCGGAGGGGGCCACGCCGTGTTGTTCTTCGAGCTGGCAGTGTCATCGTGCTACACGGGCTGTCAGCCGGGATTCTCCATGGAAAAAGACCGCCGCCGCTACTTGTTCAACCGATGCAAACCCGACGTCGCGCTGCGCCCGAGTGACGATCGCTACATCGACCTCGACGCGCGCCGGGTCCGGGGCGTCGATTGGGTGGCGCGGCTGGCCTCGCGGATCGAGCTGTCGGACGCGCCGACCTGCCAGCTGTTCACGGGGTTGCCTGGGTCGGGGAAGTCGACGGAGCTGCTGCGCCTCGCCGAGCGCCTCGAGCTCCGCGATGGGGCCAACCTGTTGGCTGTGGTCGTGTCTGCGGAAGAGGTGCTCGACCTGCTCGGGCCGATCGATGTGCCCGACATCGTGCTCGCCGTGGTGTCCGCCTGCGAGCGCACCCTGCTCGAGGCCGAGGGCAAGGACCCCGAGACCGCGATGGAGATCGGCTACTTTGCGCGACTGTGGGCGTGGCTGACGCGAACCGACGTCACCTTCACCCGGGCGGAATTCTCGGTTGAGAAGGTTGGCAGGCTGACCGCCGAACTCAAGACTCGCCCCAACCTGCGGCAGCGTTTCCGCGAGACGATCGGCGTCCACCTCAACCGGTTTCTCGCCGAGGTTCGTGACGAGCTCGAGGTCATGCAAGGTCGCGCGGTGGCGCTTGGGCATGCCGGGCTGGTCGTGATCGTCGACTCGCTCGAGAAGCTCCGCGGAACCAGACCCACGAGGGATCAAGTGCTCGCCAGCGCAGAGCGGGTGTTCTCGGACGGCGCGCCGCATCTGCAGCTGCCGGTCCACACGCTGTACACGATTCCAACTGCGCTGGTGTCTCGCAAGCGCTTCGCCCAGGTCGACTTCATTCCAATGATCAAGCTGCACCAGCATCCGCACGACGGCGGCGGGCGCTTCCAAGACGGATACGACGCCGCCATGCAGTTGCTGCTGCAGCGGGTGCCCGAGCGTGATCTGGCCGAGCTGTTTGGGGCCAACACCGAAGCGCGGGTCGAGCAGCTGATCGAGTGGTCGGGCGGATACCCGCGCGAGCTGGTTCGCCTGCTCCACGATTCATTGTTGAGCGAGACGATCCCGCTGAGTGACAGCGACTTTCGTCGCCTGCTCAACGAGGTCGGGGATCAGTACCGCAAGCTGATCCCCGCCGACGCCTTTCCGTGGCTCGCCCGGGTGGCCACCGAGCGCTACCTGACCGTGGATACGGAGGCACAGCGGCAGACGGCCGATGCCATGCTCGCCCACAACGTGGTGCTGCGTTATCTCAACGACCAGGACTGGTTTGATCTACACCCGTCAGTTCGGCAGATCCCCGGAGTGGCCGCGGAGATCCAGCGCTTGATTCGCCCATGAGGATCGGGGTCGTGTCGCTCGAGATCGGTGGGTTGCGCGAGCGGCTGCAGCCGACGATCGATCACATCGCCCAGCAGCCGGGGGCTCGCAAGCTCCGGCTTGCGTTGGACCTCTCGGACGGCTTCGTGTTTCAGGTGGTGGTCTGCAACTCGTCGCGGGCGAGCACGGCGCTGCAGCTGTGGCTGGCCGAAGTGGCGAGTCTAGATCGTGGATCGGAGGTTCCGGTCGAGCGGCTGTCGCCGTATCCCCTGGACCCGATCGCGGCTGGGCCCGCGTCGCTCGAGGCTGGAGAGCTCGTGGAGCTGGTGTTGCCGCGACTCGTGGCACCGGCTGAGGTGGGAGGGCGACTGACCTTCATCGACGCCGCGCGGGCCCGAGAGGCCGACGCAGAGGCTTGGCTCACGCTGTTCATGCGGCTCAACGAGCGTCGCAATTTGATCGCCCGCGAGCTCGGCGGGCCGCTCACGCTGCTGCTTCCGCCCACGCTCGAGACTGATTTTGCTCGGTTTGCGCCGGACCTACGGTCGATCCGCAGCGTCGCCGTCGAAGTCGACGATCTGGACGATGCGGTCTCCGGGACGGTGTTGCTGAATGCCTACGACGACGGCTTCGGGCGCGTGGAGGACATCCAGGCGCTCGCGGGCGAGGTCGAGCGGGCGCGCACGCAAGCCGAGGGCGGGGTGCCTGCTGTGCTTCGTATGTTGCGCGTGCTCTTGCTCCGACTCGTCGGTGCAAAGCGGCGCACTGGCGAACTCGACGAAGCGGAGCGGCTCCTCGATGAAGCTGGCGAGATCGATGACTCGCTCGGAGACCCGAGCGGCCGGACGGCGACACAGCTGGTGCGAAGCGATCTCCTGATCGCGCGGGGCGAACTGGACGAAGCCGCCGGCCTGATCGAGTCCGCTATTGTGGCGTTGCGTGAGGCCGGGGACGCCTGGGCGCTCGCCAATGCTTGGGGGCGACTGGCGGACATCCTGGAAGCGAGGGGCGAGCTAGACGAGGCGCTCCGCATCCGGCGAGACGAACAACTGCCTGTCTACGAACGGCTCGGGGATGCGCGCTCGCGGGCGCTGACGATGGGTAAGGTAGCGGACATCCTGCGAACGAGGGGCGAGCTAGACAAGGCGCTCCGCATCCTGCGAGACGAACTACTGCCTGTCTTCGAACGGCTCGGGGACGTGCGCTCGCGGGCGGTGACGATGGGTAGGGTAGCGGCCATCCTGTATGCGAGGGGCGAGCTAGACGAGGCGCTCCGCATCCTGCGACACGAACTGCTGCCTGTCTACGAGCGGCTCGGGGACGTCCGCGCACTCCTCGTTACCCGAGCCAACCTCGCCCTCACCTTGTCGAAACGCCAGCAACAAGCGGACTGCCCCGAGATCCACGAGCTACTCGCGCTCGCGCTGCGGGACGCCCGGCGCCTCCAGCTGCGCGAAACCCAGCAAATCGTGCAGCTGATCCGTCAACTCGGCGGGGATCCAGACGCGCCACCATTCACCTGACTTCGCTATGCTCCCACCAAATGGCCCCCCCGCCGAGACGACCCCAAGGACGAGACCCCGCTCGCAACCATCAACGCCGACGACCTCTGCGACGGCATGACCATGGACGATTCCTTCCAGGTCATGCTGGATCTCGAGACCGGCGAGGTGAACCCTACCCATAGACCGAGACGGCGATTTCTGGAACGAGCTGGCCGAGAGCATCGACGCCAATCCAGACCGATACCGCGTGGTCGAGCAGATCGAGAGTCGGGTCCAGTATCAATGGATGAGCGAGTTCGCGGCGTCACTCGACGACGCGCCGGACATCGCCAAGCAGCTAGGCGTGGCGCTCGAAGGGCGGGGGCCGTTCCGACGGTTTCGAGATGTCCTCGAGGGCCACCCAGATCTCCGGGCCCGCTGGAATGTCATGCGCAGCGAGCGACTGCTCGAGCGCGCGAGGGGTTGGCTCGAGGCGGAAGGCCTCCGCAATCCACTGACCCAGCCACGGGCGCTCGCGGCCCCACCTGTGCAGAGCGCCAAGCCAGCCGCGTCCCCCAAGGTCACCCTCGCGCACGTGCTCCTGCTCGGTGCGCCGGATGGCAAGACCGAGCTGGTCGATGGCCAGGTGCTGCGCACCATCACGGCCCCAGACGCCAAACAAGCCGACCAGCTCGTCCGTCGCCTGGTCAGCGACGCCTGCAAATTACACGGCATCGCCTACCGCCGCTCGCTCATCGATGGCCGCGACAATCTGACAGTGGGCGACATCACTGTGGTCCGTCGCGGGCTCGCGGCCGATGTGTACGTGGAGGTGCCGGCTTCGATCTGGCGAGCGTTCACACCCGCTTGACGAAGGTGATCAGGTCGTCGCCCTCGCGGTAGAAGTCCGCAATTCGCCCGCACTCTCGAAACCCTTGGCGCTGATACAAGCGCGTCGCCGCCTCGTACTCGGTCTGGCTGGAGGTCTCGACCCGGATGTTTTTGCCGCCGACGTCCCGAACGTGCAGATCCAGCGCGTCACACAGCGCCCGCCCAACCCCGCGGCCCCGGGCCAGCGGCGCGACGACGATCCAATAAAGGTCAAAGGTCGTCTCGGTCATGGGGGTCGCGCCAAAGCAGACATAGCCCAAGATCGGCTCGTCCTCGCCGGCGCCAGCGGCAACCAGCACTCGATAGCTCGTGTGCTCCCCCCGGGCGAGGACCTCGTCGATCAGCTCGAGCGCGACCTCGAGCTCGGGCTCGCCAAAGTTGTCAACCGACCGCAAAAGCGCAACGAGCGGTTCCCGATCGCGGGCGAACAAGGGACGAAGCAACGGGCCGCGCGCGGCGGACCGCTTGTTGGACGATGGTGTCGACGAGCTGGACATAGGGCACTTGGACGTCCCGTAGCGCGATGCAGTAGCCGGCCTCGGGGTGCAGATCAGGATTGGGGTTGACGTCGATGACGCAAGCGCGGCCGCTCGCGTCGAGCCGTAGATCGACCCGACCATAGCTGGTGCCGCCAAGCACGTAGAACGCAGCCTCTGCGGTGCGCAGCAGATCGCGGCGCGCCGCCGGCGAGATCAGGTCACCCAGCGGCACGGTGCGGGCCTGATACTCGGGCGACGCCTCGTCCCACTTGCAGGCGTACGTCACGATTGGCAGGCAGTCACGCGGATTGCCGGAGAAGTCGATGGTCGTGGGCACCAGCCGGGCGTGGCCGGGGCCGGGACCAGCGGGGAAGATCGCCACATTGATCTCGGGCCCCGGCAAGTACTCTTCCACCAAGTAGGGACCGGGTATCTTGCCAAGCAGGAATTCGACGCGCTCGCGCAGCTGGGTGTCATTGATCACAACCGACTCCTGCGAGATGCCGATTGACCCGTCGGCGGCGGCCGGCTTGACGAACAGGGGATAGCGAAGCCGGGCTCGCTTGACGGCGCCGAGCTTGGCCGGATCAACGACGGCGCAGCCCCGCGCGATCGGGATCCGGTGGGTCCCGAGCACCTGCCGAACCACGTCCTTGTGGAGCGCGTTGGTCAGCGCCCGGGCCGGGTTGCCCGTGCAGGCAAACCCGGCTTTGGCGAGGGCTCGTGGCACTTCTGGCTCACGCCGCGGATCCCCGCCCAGCGACTCGACGAGGTTGAACACCACGTCGATCTCGCGCGCACGCAGCTCGGGGATCAACGCCTCGATCGAGTCCTGCACGCCAAAGCGCAGGGGGGTGTGCCCTGCGCTGCGCAGCGCCTGCGTGACGTGGGTGGCGACTTCGGCGACGTCAGCGTTGGCGCGCGCGTCGAAGTCGTCAGTACTGGGAATGTCGTCGTCGGCCTCGACAAAGTCGAGGTTGTGGACGACAGCGACTCGGTGAGACCCGGGAGCGGGGGGCTGAGCAGTCATGTGCCGCGACGGAGCGTCTGCGTGGCTGCACTTTACTGCGGGGCGCGGCGCTGTCGAGGGGTCCCTTCGTAAACTTCAGCTCGGGTGATCTGGTCAACCGGACCGGGTCGGTACAGTATCCCGGCCGTGGTCAGTGCCGACGCTGGGTTCTATGATGACGAGGCGCACCTCTATGGGCTGGCGTTCAGCTACCGAGACGTGCGCGAAGAGGTCTCACGCCTGGCCGGGTGGGCCCGCGAGTTTGGCCTGGGCGAACCTAATTCAGCGCTCGAGCTCGCGGCCGGTCCGGCCGACCACGCTCGGGAGTTTGCCGGTCGGGGCGCGAGGGCGACCGCGCTGGATCTGTCGGCCGCAATGTGCCGCTACGCCCAGCAGACCGCCGCTGAAGCGGGGGTTTCGGTCGAGGTGGTGTGCGCCAACATGATCGATTTTCAGCTGCCCGAGCCGGTCGAGCTGGCGTTTACGCTGATCAATTCGCTCGCCCATGTGCACACCTTGGACGACCTGGTCGCGCATTTCGCGTCGGTGCAAGGGGCGATCGTTCCGGGCGGAATTTACGTGGTCGAGCTCGAGCATCCCCGCGACTTTCTGGGTCGCGGCGGCCGAACCACCGGCGTCAGCCAGCCGTGGCAGGTCGAGCGGGACGGGGTGACGCTCACCACTCGCTGGGGTCTGGCCGACGATCCCTACGACCCGGTGGCGCAGCTTTTTCATGCGAGCGTCCAGCTCACGCTGGTTCAGCGGGGGGAGACCCGCGTTGTCAATACGACAATTGTCATGCGCGATTGGACACTCGACGAGGTCCGGGCCGCGAGCCGCTTGGCCGGGGGCGAGCTGGTTCCGGTCGCGTGTTTCGGTGACTTCGAAAGCGGGCCGGTCACGGCCGAAGCTGCGTGGCGAGCGATCTTCGTGTTCCGGCGGACACTTCGCTGCCCTGCGTGATCCAGTCCACGAGGGTGGCCGCAAGCGGGCGAGCAGCCCCCGCCCGAGCTGAAAGCAGCAATCTCATGTTTAGCATCCGACGATTGAACGACCTGGGGACGCCCGCCGACCAGGCCCGGCTCGCGCAAGTCCAGACCTTGTTTCGGGAGGCGTTCCCGGACGTGGCCGAGTTCGCCGACACGCTGCCCGAGCAGCTCAACCGCCGGCATCGCAAGCGCTACCAGATGGTGCTGACCACCTTCGAGACCGCCCGCGGCCGGGTTCGGGGGTTTGCGCTCGCCCACTACCACGCCGACTTGGCGTTCGGGTACCTCGACTACCTCGTTGGGTCGACCAGCACCCGGGCCGGGGGCGGGCGCGGCGGGGCACTGTATGAAGCGCTGCGTGAGACGATGAAGGGGCTCGGCGCGACCGGCATCTTCATGGACGTGCCGCCCGACGAGCCCTCGATGGTCTCGGACCACGGTCGGCTACGCTCGAACCGGGCCCGGCTGCGGTTCTACGAGCGCTACGGGGCGCGCCCGATCATCGGCACCGCCTACGATGATCCGCCGCCGCTCGGGCAGACCTACGATCCCCCGTTCTTGGTCTACGACCCGCTCGACAGCGACGCGCCGCTCGACATGGCACACACCCGCAAGGTCGTCGCCGCGATCTTGTCGCGCAAGTACGGATGGAAGAAGTCGGATCCCTACACGCGGCGGATTGTCGCGTCGTTCAAAGATGATCCGGTCCAGCTGCGGGCGCCTCGCTACCCCGCCAAGCCAGCGGCGGGCAAGCGAACAGCTCCGGCCAGTCCAAGCGCGCCGGTCCTGCACCTGGTCGTCAGCGAGCACCACGAGATTCACCACGTGCGCGAGCGTGGCTACGTCGAGCGGCCAGCCCGGGTCTCCGCGATCCTCGATGGCATGCGGCCACTGACCACGACCACCCACGCGGCCAAGCACCGCGCGCTGGAGGCGGTCTGCACCGTGCACGACCGCGACTTTGTCCGCTACCTCGATCGGATGTGTCGCAAGCTGGCGCCGACCGAGACCCTCTATCCTTATGTGTTCCCGATCCGCCGACCCGAGCGCAAGCCCAAGGATCACTGGGTTCGCGCTGGCTACTATTGCATCGACACCTTCACGCCGCTGTCACAGTCAGCGCTGGCGGCGGCCCGCGGCGCGGTCGACTGCGCGCTGACGGGGGCCGAGCTGCTCGCCGCTGGCCACGGCCCGGTCTATGCGCTGTGCCGCCCACCCGGCCACCACGCCGAGCGCCGGGTGTTTGGTGGGTTCTGCTACTTCAACAACGCCGCGCTGGCGGCCGACGCCCTGGCAAGCCGCGGCCGCGTGGCGCTCTTGGATATCGACTATCACCACGGCAACGGATCGCAGGACATCTTCTATGATCGCAGCGACGTGATGTTCGTGTCGCTGCACGGGCACCCGCGGACCAGCTATCCGTACTTTTGCGGGTTCGAGGACGAGCACGGCGTGGGGGCCGGCGAGGGCTTCAACCTCAACATTCCGCTGCGCGAGGACACGGATGACGCAAAGTACCTGCGGGCGCTCGAGCGCGGTCTCAAGGCCATTCGAAAGTTCGACCCGGCCTACTTGGTGGTCTCGCTCGGGTTCGACATCATGCAGGGCGACCCAACCGGTGGGTTTCGCGTGACGCCCGAAGGCATGCGGGGGATCGGGGCCGCGCTCGCGGGACTGGGGCGTCCGACCTTGTTCGTGCAAGAGGGCGGATACGCGCTGCGAAACCTGCGACGGGGCGGGCACGCGTTCTTTGATGGCTTTTGCGGGGCGCTGCCCAAGCTGGGGTAGGCCGGGGTCGCCCTGGCGGGCGGGTCTGGTAGCATGGCGAATGTTCAGACTCCGCCGCGCGCTGCTCACCCCCATTTTCCTCGCGAGCTTTGCCGTCAGCGGCTGCAAACCCGACGCCGAGGCCCAGAACAAAGCCGAGCGCGAGGCGAACGCGAAGCGGGTCACGAGCGACTCGACCGAAGACGCGAGCGAGCCGATCGTCGACGAGGACTATCGCTTCCGCCTCGGTCTCCCGGGCCCAGGCTGGAAGTTGCTGCGTGAGGGCGACGCGTCGAAGCTCCAACCCGACGCGATCGCGGCCGCGGTGATGACCGGCGGAGGTGGTGCGTACGGCGTGGTGATCATCGAGCGGCTGCCGGGCACCACCCTCGACCAAGCGAAGGCGCTGGTGTGGGATGACACCCTGCCAGACTTGGTCATCGAGGCTGAGGTCGATCTCGAGTTTCAAGGTCTTCCCGCCAAGCGGCGCACGTTCGCGGCCACGGTTGAAGGGCGCCCGTTTCACTTCGTGTCCACAATCTTCACGCGCCAGGGCTACCTGCATCAGCTACTGTCCTGGTCGGCAAACGCCGAGATGGCCGCGGAGCTGCTGCCCTTCCACGCCGCGTTCGAGCTGCTCGACGGCGAGATCACAGGCAGGAACTCGACCCGGCCCCCGATCATGACGGCCAACGGCGTGGGCTGGCGGATCCGCGACGGGCGCTACGAGAGCGCGCTGAGTGAGCTGCGGGCGCGCCCGGCCGAGGGCTGGCGGTTTGTGATCGGCGCTGAGCTCGAGCAGCTTGGCTCGGACGCAGAGATCGTCATGGTCAGCGAGACGACCAACGCCTACATCGCGCTGACCGTGGAGCGGGTCTCGAAGGACCGGGTCCCGGCCCTCGTCGAGCTCAACCGTCGCTTGTTCAATGATGACCGCGAGGCGCCGGCCATCGCAACCTCGACCCGCAAGATCGCCGGTCGCGAGGTCGAGTTTCGCAGCTACCACGAGGGCCCGCTCGAGTTCGTTCACGGGGTGTACCCGGGAGATGCGTCGGTGACCCAGGTGCACGCTTGGTATCCACTCGGCCTCGCAGACAGCATGGTCGACTCGCTCGAGCAAGCGCTCGCCGGGCTCGAGCAGATCCCCGCGAGCGAGCGCGAGCAGCTGCGTCAGGAGCTGCTTGGCAGCCGGTCTGGCCAGCGCCGGTTCACGGTGGGTCGGGCCTTCCGCGCGGGCGAACTGCTCGACTACGAGCACCGCGTGGCCTGGACCATGCCCGAGGGATTCTGGCAGGTCGATACCTTTGAACGCGCCCTCGGACACACGGACGGGACCGTGTTGAAGGTGAGTGAGCTCGACCTCGGCGTCTACGCTGCGCTCGAGGTGTTCGAGTCCGACGCGACCCCAGCCAACATCCTCACCGAGCTCGTTGGTGACGACAAGGTGCTCTCGCGTGACACCGTCGTCGTCGACGGGCTCACGGTCCAGCGCGCGCGCTCGATCGACTCGACGCAGAGTCCGCCAATGAGCTACGAATTTGCGATCGCGGACCGCGGTGACTTCATGATTGCGATGTCGGCGTGGACGGCAGACGAGACACCGGCGCATCGAGAGGCGATGACCGCTGCGCTGGCCGGGCTCGACTACGAGCGAGACATCGAACAAACCACCGTCGCTGGCGGGGTGTACACCGACGTGATCCGCGGGTTCTCGTTCAAGACCCTGGCGGGCATGGGGCAGCCCAAACTCCAGGACCTTGGGCTGGGTCATGTCGCGGCCTGGACCAAGGGCAGCCAGGAGCTGGTCTCGATGGTCATCGTGGGCGCCAACATCGATGACGAGGCGTGGACCACCAGCTTCTTCGAGCAGCTCCTGCGTGATCGCGTGGGCACGACCCATCCGCTTGGCCAGCCCGAACGTGGCGAGGGCAAGCTCGGCGGTCACACCACGCGTCACCTGAGCTGGGACCAGGGCGGCACAACGCTGGCCGCTGACCTCGTCGTCCGGGACGGCGTCGTTTACTGCATCTTGTACGTGAACCTAGAGAGCGCGCAGATCCAGACCGTGCAACGCAGCTGGACGCTGCTCGAGTGATCACAGCCCGCGCAGTCGCTCGGGCTTGAGCAGACGCTCGTCACCGCGGGCAATGACCTCGTCGAGGATCCCCAGCATCGCCGGGCGATCCGCCGGCAGGGTCCCGCGCAGCGGCAAGTAGTTGCTCGCGTGATTGCTCGAGAACCGGCACGCGCTAAACCGCGACGCGTCGACGATCGTGCGCAATTCTTCGATCATGCGAAATTTACTGGGTAGCTCGAAGTCCCCGCGCGCGGCCATGTCGTGCAACGGCGTGCCCGGAACGATCGTGGTGGTCAGGGCGCCGACGTAGGGCGGGTCCATCTCGGTCAGGGTCTTCGCGGTGTTAATGGCGTGCTGCTCACTGAGCGCGACCCCGCCGATCCCCAGCAGCACGATGACCGAATGGGTGATCCCAGCGGCGCGCAGCTTGGCCGCGGTCTCGATCAATTCTGGCCGCGTGCCGCCCTTGTCGATCAGCTCGAGGACCTGCTCGTCGCCGGTCTCCATGCCGTGATAGACGATGCCAAGCCCGGCCTCGCGCAGCTCCTCGAGCTCTGCGACGGACTTGCGCCCGACGCTGCGGGTGTCGCCGTAGGTGCCCACGCGCTCGACCCACGGCCAGTGCTCGCGGATCCCAGCGAGGATCTGCAGGAGCTTGCGGGTGCTGAGGATCAGCGCGTCGCCGTCACACAAGAACACCCGCTTGGGCAGCAGCGCGCGGCGACCATGGCTCGCGGCCTTGGTCCCAAGCTCGATCAGATCCGCCTCGATCTGCGCCCACGCTTTGGGCCGAAACTGCTTGTCGCGGTACATGTCGCAGTACACGCAGCGGTTGTGGCTACAGCCAAGCGTGACTTGCAACAACAGGCTCTGCGCCTCGCTCGGCGGGCGGTAGATGCGGCCGACGTAGTCCACAGCCGGTCTATACTCGATCTACGCCGACTTGCAGACCCCGACATCGGGCACGGGCGGCGGCTCCCCGGCTTCAAACCACGGCTCGCAGGTCATGAAGTTGGGGCACTCGGGCAGCGACAGCTTGCAAAACGGCGAGCAGCAGCCCGCTTGCTCGCAGCCCGCCACGGCGGCGCCCTCGATGCACGCGAAGCCCTCCGCGCACTGGACCGCGTACTCACAAGGATCACCGAGCACGCCCGCGCCCAGGTTGGTGCTTGGGGTGCACGTGAAATTGCCGCCGTTCGGGGCGCACGCGTAGCCCGGCCCGCAGTTGTTTGCCAGCGGATCGCAGGTTGGGACGCACAGCGAAGGACAGCCGCTGCATGGCTGACAGATCGCCGGGACGGCGCCGTCGCAGCTTGGCGCGCCGGGTGAGCCGCTGCACAGCGCCAAGCACACGCCGGCGTTTTGCTGGTCTAGCCAGGTGCACATCGCCCCGAGCTCGCAGTCGTCGTGGCCCGATCCGGGATCACCCGAGGTCGTGCACGCTTCGCCGGGCGGCTTGGGGTTGGCCGCCAACGGTACGCAGCTTGGATGCGCGACGGCGTCGACGATCTCCCAGCTGCACTTTTGGTTGGCCGGGCAGTCTTGCAGCCACACGTCGCAAACGAACTCGTTGCCGGCGAGATCGAGGGTGGGTCCCGGGTCGGCGCTGTCCGCCTCGGCCCCATCCTCGCTGTCGTTGCTGTCGTTGCCGTTGCTAGCGCTGTCTGCCGCAGTGTCGAGCGCGGTGCTGCCCACCTGCTGGTCGCTAGCGGCGTCGATGCTCGAGCACGCGCTGACGGTCAAGCAGGCGACCCAGCTGATCGCCAGCATTAATTCGGACCGCCTCCACCTGCGGGCCCGCCATCGCACGACGGCCTCCAAATAAGTCACCGCGCCAGCCTACGCCGGAACACCAACGAGCGTAAATAGCTGTGGGGTCGTTCCTGGGTCAACGCGCCTGGCGAGCGGTATCATGCCCACGCGCCGAACACCGATGAGCTCGAGCGGCGAGCTGCGCTGCTCGAACTGACAACGGACTTGGTGGTGATGCCCAAGCTCGGCGGTAGCGAGACCTTCGACCCATGCGCGAGGCCGCGCGAGATGTCGCTGTGCTGTTCTCGTCGTCGTCGTCGCCGACGCGATCAGGAATTGAAAAAGCGCGGGCTCGGGGCGTGCCGTGGATCGCATGGACGCTGCGACCCAATGTCGCAGGGCCGGCGGCGGTCCTGGCGATTCAAGTCCGCAGCGGTCTCGCAAGTCGCGTCTGCGCGGCTGAGACCGGGTTGTGGAGAGCCCGCGAGAATGGGGTGCGTGATAGCCGCGAAACGGGTACATGTGTGTAGATGATCCTCTCGCACCTCGACAGCGACGCCGAGCGCGACCACGCGATCGTCGGCGACATCGGGGTGCTCTATCCAGCGCCGGTCTCGGATATCGAGGCTGTGTTGCGCTTGCACTTTGCCGAGGCGCCCGCGCAGATGCTGCGAGGTCTGCTGATCGGCAGCGACGACGAATACCTCGAGTGGATCGTCGAGCAGCTGCAGCTCATGGGGAAGGTGCCCTTCGCGATGATCGGCGAGCTCCAGGGCGAAGACTGGGATCGGGTGCGGACCCTCGAGATGCGCTCGCCCAATGGGCGTGAGCCCAATGTCACCTACGACCTCGCCAACACCCCTTGCTACAACGTCGTCGGCCGCAACGCGTGCATCTATCCCGCTGGCGTCGCGCAGCTGTTTGCGAAGGACGACATGTTGGTCCACATGGGCGTCGAGAGCTACGTGGGCGTGCCCTTGTTCGATCCCGGCGGGCGGCCGCTCGGGCTGGTGGCGCTGCTCGACACGCTCGCGTTGGACGAGCCGCGCATGCGCGAGACGCTGGGCCTGATCCTCGCGTTTCGACCCCGGATCGAGACGGTGCTGATCAACCGGCGGGCGCGGCGAGACTGGGCGTTGCTCAGCGGCAGGATCGCCGCTCCCGAGCACGGCGATCCGCTGGGGCAGCTCATGGGGTCGTTCGCGCTGGCGATGCAGGTCCGTGGGGCGTTCGTGTCGCGCTTCGTCGACGGGTCCCGGCAGCGACTGCGCACCGCGGCGCTGGTCGTGGATGGTCAGCTGCGCGATGCGATCGAGTACGCGCCGCTGGCCGAGGTCGAGCTCGCTGGCGAGGTGTTGATCCGCGACGCGTTGGCGTTGGCTTGGCCGGGCGCGGAGGCGCTGGGCCAGTTCGGTGCGAGCTCGTACTTGGTCTCGGGCCTGACCGGCGCCGACGGCCAGCTGATCGGTCACCTCGGGCTCATGCACGATCGTCCGCTCAACCGGCGGATCGGCGACCAGCCGGTGGTTCGCGCGTTCAAGCAGCAGGTCACCTTCGATCTGCGTCGCGCGATGCTCGAGGCCGAGCGGCGGGCGACCGAGCGTCGGTTGCTCGAGCTGCAGCGGACCGAGAGTCTGGGCCTGCTCGCGGGGGGCGTCGCCCACGACTTCAACAATTTGTTGGTGGGCATGCTTGGCAACGTCGAGCTCGCGTTGCTCGACCATCTTGGGTCGGGGGCGGGGTCGGGGTCGGGGGCCGCCATGCGCGAGTACCTCGTCGACATTCGCGACGCGGCTCGCAGCGCGATGCAGCTGTGCCGGCAGATGCTGACCTACGCCGGGCGCGCTGAGGTCGAGGTGACGCGCTTCGACCTCGTTGCCGAGCTCGATGAACTCAGACGGCTGCTCGCGGCATCGATCTCGCGGACCATCGAGATCGTCGTACGCCGCGAGTCCAAGCACAGCTGGATCGACGGAGATCCGATCCAGATCCGCCAGCTGCTGATGAACCTCATCACCAACGCCGCCGACGCGATCGGCCAGGCCCGCGGCCGGATCGAGGTGGTGCTCCGCACGGTCAGCGTCACCAACGCTCAGCCGATCGTTGGCGTGACCGGTGCCCTGGCGCCCGGCAGCTACATATGCCTGGGCGTGCGCGACGACGGCTGCGGCATGGCCAAGTCCACGCTCGAGCGCATGTTCGATCCCTTCTTCTCGACCAAGCCAAGCGGGCACGGGCTCGGTCTCGCGCCGATGCTGGGGGTCGTTCGGGCCCATCGCGGGACCGTTGTGGTCAGCTCCGAGTTCGGCGTTGGGACCGACTTTCGCGTGTACTTGCCCGAGGCGCAGACTACCGAAACTTGAGCGAGAAGGTCCGCTCGGTGCAGGTCTCGAGCTTCTTCGATCCAACCTCGAGCGGCTTGAAGCGCCAGGTCTTCAGGGTGCGACGCAGGATGTCGTCGACCTGAGGATCGTTGGGGAATGGGACCTTGGTCTTGACCTTGACGACCTTCCCGGTGCTGTCGATGCAAAACGAGACCGTGCTCTTGCCGTCGCGCTTGTCGAACCGGGCTGCTTTTGTCTGTTGCAGCAGCGCCTTGTCAGGGTCGGGCGAGTACACCGCGCGGGCCATGACCGCCGCGAGCGGCTTGACGGTGGTGGTGGTGGTGGTGGTCGGGGGTTTGGTCGAGATCGGCGGGTGCCCAATGCCAACCGTACCAATGGGGATCCCACCCACGACGCCGCCGACTTGGCCACCTAGCACGCCGTTGGGGATGCCCTGTGGCACACCAGCGGACTTGTGCTCGGGGATCTTCGTGGGCACCTTCTCCGGCTGGACCTCCTCGAGCGGCTCGGGCTCCTCGGGGACCTCGTCGTGGGTGTCGGGCTTGTCTTCTTCGACCTTGCTGCCGAGCGGGGGCGGGGGCGGAGGTGGAGGCGGCGGCGGCTGCTCGGCGGTCAGGGCCAGCAGGATGTACTCGGTCGAGGGCGGGTCGACCCGCGCGATCGACATCTTGCCGGCGACCCACCCGGCCGCGATCATCATCGTGGTCCCGGTGATCGCCACCGCTGCGGCAAAGGTCAACATTGCGGCGCGCTGGGGGTTGGGTCGGTTGTGGTCCAGGTAGTGTTCGAAGTTCATCGCTTGGCCTCCGCGAAGGCGGTTGCAGCGGGCTCCCGGTGGTTTCAGAAAAACCTCGATTTCTCGCGGGAGCCTGCGCGGCAACCGCGTGGTCGGGACGCGACGGGGGTGAGGTAAAAACGAGCGGGTGGACGAGGATCTCGAGCAGCCGTTTCCGCGCCTCGAGATGGATGCGGTCGAGCTGCGGCGGCAGCAGCAGCGCCTGCTGACCGCCGTGTTCGGGACCCAGGGCGAGGCCCCGCTGCTCAAGCACTACGAGCTGCTTCACGAGCTTGGCCGCGGATCGATGGGGGTCGTGCATGCGGCTCACGATCGCCGGCTGGACCGCAAGGTTGCGATCAAGACGCTCGTCGCCGATCAGGATCCCGAGCTGCGCCAGCGGCTGGTCCACGAGGCCGTGGTCATGGCCAAGCTGGCCCACCCAAACGTGGTGCCGGTCTACGAGATCGGCGAGTTCGAGGACACGACCTTCATCGTCATGGCCTGCGTCGAGGGGGTCGGGCTGCGAGCTTGGTTGGACCAGGCGCCGCGCAGCGTGGACGAGATCCTCGAGGTGTTCATGGCCGCAGGGGAGGGGCTCGCGGCCGCCCACGCCAAGGGCATCGTGCATCGCGACTTCAAGCCCGACAACGTGATGGTCGGCGATGACGGACAGGTTCGGGTCATGGACTTTGGCGTCGCGTCGCTGGGGGCGGCCGGGCTGCGGGCGGGTGCGCACGCGCCCGGGTCCGAGCGAAGCCAGACGGGTATGACGCAGACCGGCGCGCTGGTGGGCACGCCCGCGTACATGGCACCCGAGCAGCTGCGTGGCGGCTGGGCCAACGCGGCCAGCGATCAATTCGCGTTTTGTGTCGCGCTGCACGAGGTTCTGTATGGCGTGCGGCCCTTCGTTGCGCCCACGCTGCTCGAGCTGCGCGACGTGGTCGAGCGCGGCGAGCTGCCGGCTCCGCCCCGCGACACCAAGGTCCCGGCGTGGGTCCGCGCGATCGTGGCGCGCGGGCTGTGCTGCGAGGCCGCGCACCGGTTCGAGTCGATGCGCGCGCTGCTCGACGCGCTCACGGTTGGCGAGCGGGCCCGGTCGCTGCCCGCGTACGTGTTCGTGGCCCACCATGGCGCGGACACGCTGGAGGTCCTGCGCGTGTGTGAGGACCTGCTCGCGCTGGGCGTGCGTACCTGGCTCGACGTCTGGGAGGACGACGCCGCGTCCAAGGCGGCGCAGATGCTCGAGCAGGCCCCGGCTGTGCTGGTGGTCCACGGTCCCGGCGGCTGGCCAGCCAACGCCGCGCTCGCGCCGGTGCTGCGGGCCCGGATCTTGGCGGCGCCGAGCTCGGTGTGGTGCCTCGAGCCGTCGAATGCATCCAATGATCCAGCGCCCGCCGACTGGCCGGCGTTGGTCACGGTTGGGCGCGTCGATCCTGATCAGGATGGCTGGTCCGAGCTGTCGCGGCTCGCTGATCTGATCGGGGCCCAGACCGATCGCAGCAGCTGGCTGGCCGATGAGGCCCAGCGCGCTGGGGTCACGGCCGAGCAGCTCAGCCCCTACCGCGGGCTCGAGGCGTTTCGCGAGCGCGACGCCCGATGGATGTTCGGGCGCGAGCAAGAGACCGCCGAGCTGGTCGAGCGGGTCCGGTCGAGCACCAGCGGATTCTTGAGCGTGGTCGGTGCGTCGGGCTCGGGCAAGTCGTCGCTGGTGATGGCGGGCCTGTGTCCGGCCCTGCGCTGCGGCGTGCTGGGGGCGGACCTCGTCTGGCAGATCGCCGTGCTGCGGCCGGGCGCGCGACCGTGCGAGTCGCTCGCCCGCGCGCTGATCGGGCTTCGAGCCGGTCCGGGTTCGGGCGCGGGCGAGACGGCGCCCAGCGTGGACCAGCTGCGCCAGGCGATGCTCGACGACACCTCGACCGCCGCGTCGATCATTGCCGGGTTGGTTGCAGCGCGGGCCGAGCCGGCTGGGCCAAGGCTCCGGGTGTTGCTCATCGTCGATCAGCTCGAGGAGCTGTTCACAGAGGCGGGGCTCAGATCTGGACCTCCTTCGCCGGAGGTCGCAGCGTTCCTCGAAAATTTACTCAAGGCCACGTGGCGCAAGACGGGGCTGCTGGTGGTGTCGACGCTGCGGGCCGACTTCGTCCATCGCTGTCTGGAGGTCAGGTCGCTCGCGCGGGTGCTGCATGGCGGCACGCACTTGGTGCTCCCGCCCATGGCCAAGCACCAGATCCGGGTGGCGATCGAGCAGCCGGCCCGGCGGGTGGGCTACGAGGTCGACCCCACCCTCGTCGCCGAGCTGGTCAACGCCGCAGCCGAGAACCCTGGCCGGCTGCCGCTGCTGCAGCACGTGCTGCGCGAGCTGTGGCTGCGCCGCGATCGGGACACCCGACAGCTGCGGTACGACGCCTACGAGGACACGGGCGGGCTCGAAGGGGCGATCGCCGTCGCGGCCGATGCTGCCTTGGACCAACTTCGCCGCGAGCTGGGCGAGCCGGCCGACGACGCGGTCCGGCGGGTGATGACGCGGCTGGTTCACCCCGGCGAGGTCGCGCGCGGCGACACTCGCCGCCGCGCGACCCGTGACGAGCTTGGCGGGGATCCGCGGACCGCACGGGTCCTGACCGCGTTCGTCAGCGAGGCCCGGGTGCTCGTCGCGTCGGAGGTCGGCGGCGTCGAGGTGATCGAGATCGCCCACGAGGCGCTGCTGCGCGAGTGGGCCAAGCTGGTCGAGTGGATCGACGTCGATCGTGACGCGCTGCACCTGCGCCACGAGCTGGCGCAGGGCGCAGACAAGTACGCGGCCCACATGGATCCCGAGTACCTGTGGGGCAAGGGCCGGGTCGAAGAAGCGATCCGCGTGCTCGGGCAGAGCACCGTCGAGCTCGTCGAGGACGAGCGCCAGTTCCTCGATCGCAGCGCCCAGCGGGTGCGCAAGCGCGAGCGGCTGGTCCGGTGGGCGGTCGTGGGGGCGTTCTTCGGGTTGATCGCGTTCTCGGGCTTCATGCTGGGTCTGGCCCTCGAGAACCAGCGTCAGGCCACCGACAATCAGGCCCTGGCCGCGTCCGAGAGGTCCGCGCGCGAGCGGGCCGACGACGGGATCAACGCGCAAAAGGGGCTGCGCGCGTCGATGCTCGCCCAGGGCCGGCTGGATCTCGAGCCGCTGGCGTTGGCGATCGAGGCGCTCGGCGCCTATGGCCCGCCCTTTGATCGCCCGCCCGCCGCCGACGTGTATCAGGGCACCCTCGACGCGCTCGCGATGCGCGGCGTCGTGGGCCCGATCGCCGCGCTGGAGGCCCACACCCGCAGCGTGGTCGCGGTCGCGTACGCGCCCGATGGTCTGCAGCTCGCGACCGGCAGCCGTGACGGCAGCGCGCGGCTGTGGGACGCGAGCTCGGGTCAGCTGCTGGCGGTGTTGGAGGGGCACACCCGCAGCGTGACCTCGGTCGCGTTCTCGCCCGATGGATCGCGACTCGCAACGGCGAGCTGGGATCGCAGCGCGCGGGTCTGGGACGTCAGCGCGGGGACCCAGCTAGCCCAGCTCGAAGGACATAGCGACGACGTGGTCGAGGTCGTGTTCTCGCCCGATGGCGCGCGGGTGGCCACGGCCAGCTCCGACGACAGCGCGCGGGTCTGGGCCGCCGACACGGGGAAGGTCATCGCGGTGCTCGACGGGCATCAGGGCAACGTGAGCGCGATCGCGTTCTCGCCCGACGGCGCGCGGGTGGCCACGGCCAGCCACGACGCGACCGCGCGGGTGTGGGACGCGAGCTCGGGCGCGCTGCTGCTGACCCTGGCCGGCCACAACAGCCGGATGCTCGACGTGACCTTCTCGCCCGACGGCGCGCGGGTTGTCACGTGTGGCTACGAGGGCATCGCGCGGGTCTGGGACGCCGCCACCGGGGATCCGCTCGCGCAGCTCGAGGGCCACGCGAGCAGCGTGGTCGCGGCCGTGTTCTCGCCGGACGGCTCGCGCGTGGCGACGGCCAGCTTCGACGACACCGCGCGGCTGTGGGATCCAAGCACCGGCGAGCTCCTCACGCAATTCACGGGGCACACCGACGACGTGGTCGCGCTGGCGTTCTTGGGCGACGGCACCCGGCTGATCACCGGCAGCGCCGACGCGACCGCGCGGGTCTGGGACCTCGACTCCGGTAGCGAGCTGGCGAGCTTGGCCGGGCACACCGACGATGTCTTGGCCGTCGCCGCCGCGGCCCACGGATCCCGCTTTGCGACCGCCAGCGCCGACGCGACCGCGCGGATCTGGGCGCTGAGCACCACGGCGCCGCGCAGCCGGCTCGAAGGCCACACGGGCAAGGTCGCCGCGCTGCGCTACGCCAGCGACGGCACCCGCTTGGCCAGCGCCGGCGACGACGGCAGCGTGCGGGTGTGGGATCCAGGCGCGCGCAAGCAAGTGTTCGCGCTCGAGGGCCACGAGAACTCCGTGGCCGCGCTGGCGTTCTCGCCCGATGGCGCGCGCCTGGCCAGCGCCGGCTACGACTCGAGCGTGCGGCTGTGGGATCTGCGATCGGGCCGCTCGCTCGCCGTGTTTCAGGGCCACACCAGCTACGTGGTCGCGCTGGCGTTCTCGCCCGACGGCCTGCAGCTGGCCAGCGCCAGCTACGACACGACGGTCCGCTCGTGGGGCACGCAGTCGCTCGAGCAGCTCGCCGTGTTTCAGGGCCACACCAGCTACGTGGCCGCGCTGGCGTTCTCGCCCGATGGCTCGCGCTTGGCGACGGCCAGCTACGACGCGAGCGTGCGGGTGTGGGACGTGAACTTTGGGGATCAGCTCGCGCTGCTCGAAGGCCACCGCGGCTACGTGGGCGCGGTCGCGTTTGCGCCCGACGGCGCCACGATCGCGTCGGCCGGGTGGGATCGCAGCGCGCGGCTGTGGGACGCGAGCTCCGGCGCGCAGCTGCACGCGCTCGAGGGCCATGGGGATCGCGTGGTCGCGCTGGCGTTCACCCCGGACGGGGCGCAGCTCGTCACCGCGAGCGCCGACCACAGCGCGCGGCTGTGGGACGTCGATCTCGGCCGGGTCTTGCAGGCGTTCACGGGGCACACCGACGACGTCGTCGCGCTCGACATCTCCCCCGATGGCACCCGGCTCGCGACCGCGAGCGTCGACGACAGCGTGCGGGTGTGGCAGCTGAGCACGGGGCAGCAGCTGGCCAAGCTCACCGGGCACACCGGGGACGTCGAGCAGGTCGCGTTCTCGCCGGATGGTTCGTACCTGGCCAGCGCGGGCTCGGACGGCAGCGTGATGCTCTGGCCCATGCCCGCGGCGGCGCTGGGTTTGGCTTGCGATCGGATCCGGCCCTACATGAAGCGGCCTCGCGTCGCGAAGATCTGCGATCGACTGTAGGCTCCAACCTCCACGAGAGCCTGTTGTATCCTTGTCCCAGAACCAGTACTAGTGCCAGTATGTCAGAGTGGGATAACAAGAACGAACTCGTCGGGGCCAGCCTCTCCAAGGTGCCTGTGTTGGGTGAGGCACTCGCTACAGTCTACCGCGGGTTCCAACGCGACCTTAGCGACTACCATCAGCAAACGCGCATGAGCGACTTCGAACTGCTCATGCGGGAGTTTGCTCAGCACTCGTCTGACCGTGCAGGCACGGAAGACGACGCGGCTTGGTATGAAGAGCGCCTGAAGGACCCCGAGGTTTCCGAGACTCTATTGATGAAGTTTCGCGCGATGGAGCGAGCGCCTGGGCGCTATGCTCGGTTGTCAATGGCGAAGACCTTTGGCATCTACTTCGGCAACGATCGTCCGGCTGACGAGTTGTATCGCGCTGTTGGCCGATTCTTGGAGACGGCGACCGACGACATGGTTGCCAGCGCCAAGACGTTATCAGAACTTGTCCGTCAATTCGCCGCTCAATCCGAGGTCGGCTATGTTGAGGTGCGAGTCATGGGAATTGGGGGGCAGCTAAACTTCCACGTCCAAGTCCAAGTTGCTAGCGGTGAGATTGTGCCGCACATGGAACCGACTCAGGTCCCTCGGACCTTACTGTTCCGCATGATCGCTGCGCTGAAGAATGCCGGCATCGGGGAGGACGTGATGGGCGGAGGCGCTGGCGCCATGTCGGGCGGGGGAGTCATTGCGTTCTCGGCGGAAGGGCTCGGCCATGTACGTCTATTGGCCGGCTTTTTGGTCATCGACCGCAGCCTGGAACAGAAGATCCTCTCAGTCTTGCCTGAGAACGACGATGGCCTCACTCTGCTCGAACTGCACACCAAGTTGGACTCCATTGCGGCTGGCGGCTTGAGGTATGCCGAACTGCGCGAGGCCCTTGCTCGCCTCGAACTCGAGGAAAAAATCCAACTGACTGACGCACGAATTGTCCATCAAACAAAAGGCACCCACATCGAGACCCAGGATGGCTAAGACAGAGCGTCGACACTGCGTTCCCCGATTCTACCTCGATGCGTGGTCAGATGCCTAAACCGGGCTAATTCTCCATGTGTTCTCGTTCGGTCAAAGAAAACTGGTCAATCCCACCACTACGGCATTGGAAGAGTGTTGTCGCCGGGGCTTCCTCAAAAATGATCATGCTCGAGAACCAACTACTTGTCCTCGCACAGTTCATCCTCACACTGGTCCGGCGCCACCCCGACGAAATCGACGCTAGCGCCAAGACGTACGAGGCTTCACCACGGGCGACTTCGTACCACGTGGCCCAAAATGGAATGCCTGCCGTCCCCGGGTCGGGGGACGTGCGAACGCTGCCCCGACTCACGCCGCCTTAGCTCGAAGGCGTTCGGATGTCCGGCCGGGTCGTCGGGGCGATCGACTTCCGCTGCCCCCGAAGGAGACGGCGCGCCTCCGCCCGGGGTAGATGGGCATCCAGGATCGCGGTCACGGTCTCTTCGATCAACGCCGACCCGACAATGCGAGCGTCGTAGTCCGCCCGGGCGGCGGGATCGAGCAGCACCGCATGGGCCTCAACGAGCACTCGCGCTCGACCAGGTTCGACGCGGAGGAACTCTCGCTGGTAGGCGTCGTGGATCTCGTCGCGCTCCGCCTTCGGGCCGATCCCGAGGATCGCGTAGTAGTCGAGGTCACTCATGCTGCCGCCGCGCTCGTCTCGCGGCAGCGACGCGCTCGCAACCCGGGCGCGCAGACATGCCTTCGATCAGCACCGGACGGCTGGGTGACGGGTGGCAACGGCGTTGTACGGGCAGCATTGCTCATCGTGCCGACCAGCCGGGTGGCAGAAAACCCAGCGGTCGAGCCGCGCGCGTCGGCGGTGCGACGCTTTCCTTGCCAGCCAACAACTGGCGGAAGGAAAGCATCATGTTCATCAAGCTACAGGTACTACTCACGTTCTTCGCAACGCTCACTACCACCAGCGGGGGCCCGCCTGATCTGTGCGACCTCGTTTACACGGACACGGGCAAGCCGATCCTCTGCGAGCCTCACCGCGACGGTGCGCCGAGCTTCGACGACACAGTTTGCTGTGAGGGTCGCAGCTGCTCACCGGCTCGGGAGGGTTCGTGCGCCACGGGTGAGCCGTTCTACTGCGAGTTCGGGGAACTGCGGGCCAGCGGTGAGGTGAGCTGCTACTTCGAGGTGCCCGAATTCTGCGAGGTATTTCCCTGCAAGCAGGGGTTCCAGCCCCAACCGCAGGCGAACTATATGTGCTGCCACGGAGGGATTTGTTGGAACACTTATCACGGCTCAAACGACTGCGAACTCCAGGACATCTACTGGTGTAACGACGGCGTCACGAACCAGGACGGCACCGTCACCTGCTTCGACTAGCGGTTGAAGCGGTGGGAGGAGACCTGCCTCGTCCCACCGCTGGGCCCTACCCTCCAACCAGCTCTTCAATGGCGATGTCAAACCGCCAAACTTCCTCTTGTGATCCGTGTTGGCTGGCCATGTGTCGACCAGCCTGCAGCACTTCAGCCGCTCGACGAAATTCCCCGGTAGCGCTGTAGCGGTTGGCCAACGTGAACGCGTCTTCTGTGTACCTACCCCAAGCTTCGTTGTCCGCATCCAGCTTCAGCAGACCTCGCTCGACCGTCTCCGCATTTGCGAGCCGTCCCAGTTCGACAAAGGCAAAGAACTTCAGCATCAGGAGCGCGCGCGTCCGCCAGCTCCCATGCCCAAATTCTTCCTGGTGCACCCGTAGCGCCAGCTCCAAGTACTCCAACGCCTCGCCCGCCCGGTGCACCGCCAGCAACCCGCGCGCATAGCTCTCGTGCGCCGCGCTGAGTCGCTCGCGCGTCCCCCCGTGGTTTTGCAGCTCCGCCTCCCTCAGCTCCACGGCGTGGAGCAGCAACGCCACCCCGCGCTCGCGCACGTTCTCGGGCCCGGCCAGCAACCCAAGCCCGTGCACCTGCAGCAGCTCCGCCACACGGTCCGGTCGATACTCGACGAACACCCCTCGGGCCCCGAGCGCATACGCGTCCACGCTCCCGAACTCCCCGCGCGCACCCGCGACCGCGGCCAGCTTCATCTGCACCTCCGCCCCAAACACCCCCAGCCCCATTGCCCATGCCTCTTCGTAGGCCCGCTCGAAGTCCTGCACCGCGCCGTCGAGTTCTCCGTCGAGCCGACGGATCTCCCCGCGCCAGAACATCGCCCGCGCGACGCCGTAGTCTGATCGCAGCTCCAGCGAGAGGTTCATGTAGCTTTGCTGACGATCGCGGGCGACCTCGAGATCCCCCATCCCGACCAACGCCTGCACTTCAACGTCGATGTTGCGCAGTTCGAGCAGCCCGCCATAGCCCCACTCGGCGTCGTGCGGATGATCGATACAATGATCTGGATCAGGTAGCTCCGCGATCACGGTCGCGTAGCTCAACCCCTCGCGCAGGTGCGGCGTCCGAAACGCCTGAACGGTCGCCTGAAACCGGTCGCGCAGGCTCGCGCTGCACGGCGACGGCTTCGTGCTGGCCCCGCTGGCCTTGGCCGCGCTGCACTCCGCCGCGCGAACGTCCACCCACCGACCGGCCCAGCGATCGAGCCCGTCGCCGGCCTGACGGTTTCCAAACGCGCCGCGCAGCTCCGACTGGATCTCATCGTCCCAGATCGACGCGAGCTCGCCACTGATGTCTTCGCACGCGTCAGCGTGGGCCGGCTGCGCCGACACCAAGAGCCCAACCGCCACCGACGCAGCGATCGCCACCCCACAGACGGCCGCTGTCCACGGCCAGCCCGGCTTCGCCGGCTGATGCACAGCCTCTAACGCACCCAACAGCGCCGCCATGTTTGGCCAGCGCTTGCCAGCGTCGGGCGCCAGCCCCCGCGCGAGGATCTTGTCGATCGAGCGCGGCACCCTGTCCGCACGGCTTGGCTTCGACACCCGCCCGCGCTCGCGGTCCGCCATGCTGGCGAACGGCGAGTGCCCGTGAAACATCTCGTAGACGATCATGCAGTACGCATACAGGTCGTCGCGCACATCCAGAAACCCGCGTTCGACCACCGCGGGCGCCATGTACTCCTTGGTGCCCACGCGATCGCCCATGTCCAGGGAGTCGTTGACCAAACAGGCGAGCCCGAGGTCGGCGACAAACGGCCGTCCGTCGGCATCGAACAGGATGTTGTTGGGTTTGAGGTCACGATGCAGGATCCCCGCGTCATGGATCGCCGCCAGCCCGCGACCGATCTGCAGCGCCACCTCCAAGGTGTCCTTCCACGGCCCCAAAAATTCACGCTCTTCCAGCGTGCCGCCCGGCATGTAGGGCATCACGAGCGCGATGAAGTGAAGTTGGAACAGCCCCACGTCGATCACAGAGATGACGTTGGGGTGCTCGACCAGGGCGAGCAACCGGGCCTCACGCAGTGGCGTGTACCTGCGGCCCGCCGCTGCGGCCTCGCATAGATCTGCTCGCGCGCTATCAGTAATCCCCAAAGTCTCCAGCATCTCGGGAGTCATCGTGTGGAGCGCCGACAAGTCAAGCGACACCTTACATGCGACCCGCCGCTGGAGCTGGCGGTCCCATGCCTGCATCACCGTCGCGTGGCCGCCGGAGCCGATTCCGGCGATCACGAAAAATCGATCCTCCGAGAGCCGGGGAAGATCGTCGAATGAGTGCGTCGGTGCATCAACCATGCTTCGGCGATGGTAGCAGCCCCGCAAATGTATCGTCTCGAGAGAACTCACCAACCGTGCCGACTCCCAAGCAGCCAAAAGTCAAAAAAGATCATCACATATGTGTGGTGGACCTGACATCGCGGATCGAAGTGGCGCGACCCAGGTCAATCATCGGCCGACAGCCGATCGTGGGGCAGCGTTTGCGCGAACTCCGGGAACAGAGCGAGCTGACGCGGGCAGAGCTGTCGGAATGGACAGGAGTGGCGACAAGCGCGATCGTTCGACTCGAGCGGGGCCAGGACGTGCGTCTATCCACGTACTTGCCGATCCTCGACTATTTCATCACTCACGCACCCCAGGGATGGATGCTCGCGGAACGCTTCGCGCTGTTGTCCCCGTCGCGCCGTCGCAGGCTGATCGCGGCGCTCGACCGCCTCGGACCAGAGGGTGATCATCATGACGAAGCGTGAGCCTGCGTTGGCGTCGGCGCTCCAGTCCCGGCGAACTGGGCGATTGACCGTGCTCGGGGGGCGACGCTTGCGCGCGTGAAGGGGCGGAGATCGGGCAGCTGCTATCGCCTCGCGGTACCTGAGGAGTTCGAACTCGAGGAGTCCGAACGAGGTGGTAATTGACGATGACGCTTGAGCATCGCTTGGACGGCCTGTCGGCGCAGGTCTTCTCGGTGTCGTTGGGACTCGAGCTGCGCGACGAGCTTCTTGCGGAGACGGGAGACCGAAGCGCGCACGGCCGCGGGCCCGAGATTCAATTCGTCAGCGATCTCTCGATAGGTGTACCCATACGCTCGCGCCTCGATGATGCGGCGCGCGCTTGCGTCACAGACCTCGAGCAATGCGTCGACACGCTGCAGCTCGTCACGGGCACGAACCCGCTCGCTCGGGCCCGCGGCGCTCAGGCAATGCCGCGCCGACTCGCAGCCAACGACCCTGTTGTTGCGGACGCGCGTCAACTCGCGACGCACGGCGTTGTTGGTGCAGGAGAGCACCCAGAAGAACATGCGCTCAGGCTCGGGTATGTTGCCCGCGCGCAGCTTGGCGAGCATCTCGATCATCGCCGACTGAATGACCCCGTCGAGTTGGCTTCGCTTGCGGAAGAACCTGCGCGCCCATTGGCGGGCGACCATGACAAACTGGGACGTCGCCGAAGGGTCCCCGTCGAGCAGCTTCTGATGGTCCAGCATCGTGCGGACGATATCAGCGACTCTCTGGGACCCCTGGCCTTTGGTACAAGCGCGAAACTGACCCGATCGGGAAAACGCGCGCGTGCAGCGTCCAGTGACGGGGCTGCGGCGACGCTCGAGATCGCTGATTTCCTCATACGATCAATTTCCGCCCGGAGCAGCGCCGACGAGAGCCACACGTTGCGCCCTACGGACTGGGTTGATCCGGGGGCTAGCGGGCGGTTGGCGGAAACGTGGTTGAAGTTGGAGGGGACGCAAAACCGCGGTCGCAGTCTCCGATACTCTGCGCACGGACCTCGACCACCGTGCTGCATCACGAACACGTCCAGCGAATCCAAGCCCGACGTGAGCCGTGCGCTGCTCGCCTCGTAGACATGTCCAAGGGCCAACCCCACCGGCTGCTGCTGCTCGTGTTGGTGCTCGTCTGCGCGTCCGGCTGGGGCCCTCCGTCTGCGCCGCCCGAGGCCGCGCCCGCGCAAGTCGACCCTGTCGTAGAGACCGCGCCAGTGAGCAACGCCAAGCCGACGCTCGACTCGAAAGAGCGGACGCCCCACTACCTCAAGGTCGGCCGGTGGATGGGGCGCGTGGTCGAGCGCAAGCCGGGGCGGGTTCGCTACCGGTTCGAGGCGCCAGGCGCTTCGGCCACCTTCGTCGATCTCAGGCCCCGCCAACCGGGTGACTCGAACCGATATGGAACCGACGAGGTCGCGGTCTCACCCGAGCCCGGTGTCGCCGCGGATCCCGAGCTGTTGGATGCGATCACGGGCTGGCTGCGACGAAGCGAGGGAGGCCCGAGCACGCCGTCTCACGCCGCGGGCGAGGATCCAGGGGAGCCAGGCCACGGGGACCTCGACTCACCAGCCGTGCGCGCGCCGTTGATCCGCGCGATCGGTCAGGGGCTGTTCGGGCTGTGGGCAGTTGCGGGGTTGATCGCGCTGCTCGGAGCCTGGCGCTCGCGCAGCCACGCGAATCCCGAGCCGCCCGAGCCCGAGCGAGGGTCCTGGAGGAAGTTGGGTGTCGCGCTGTTAGTCGCGGCGGGGGCGATCGGCCTGCGGTTGATCTTCGCCGCGCCGACACCTCTCGATGACGACGCGCTGCGCGACCTCGGCTCGGGGATGAGCTGCGCCAGCGGACTGTGCCCGGGTGGAGCGACGGCCTCGTTTGGCGGCGTCCACCACGGCACTGGATTCCCTCGCTTGCTCGGGCTGTGCATCAACATGGGCCTCGACGTTGGCGGGATTCAGGTGTTGCTCACGGTCTTGTTTGGCCTGGCGGTCGCTGTGACTTTCGACGCGGGTCGACGTCTTGGAATCTTAGTTGGCGCGCTCGCGGCCGCTGGCGAACTGAGCCTGTTGCTCGCGGAGCTGAGCGCCTCGGGTGAGGTGCTGTGGAACCCCGCGAGCGTCGCCCTGCCGGCCGCGCTAACCGTGGCGGCGGTACTGCGAGGCGCGGCGACAGGTCGACCGGGCCCGTTCTTGCTCGCGGGCGTGTGCGCGGGCCTGGCCTACGAGGCTCACGTCGCGAGCCTGGCGCTGTGGCCCGGCCTGATGATCGTCACGGCGGTGACCGCTGGCGGCCCACGAGCGGGGCGGTCGACTGCGGCCGAGCTCGGCCTGCGCGCGCTGTGGCTGCCGGTCCTCGCAGGTGCGCTCGCGGTCCCCATGATCGTGTCGCCAGCGTCGTCGATCGTGAACGGGCGGGTGATCCTCGCCGAGCTTGGCTGGGTGGGGCTCGGCGTGGGTGCGCTGAACTGCATCATCCTCGCCGTTGGGCTCCGGCGCTGGAGCACGGCGAGCGACGCGTCCGGCTGGCGCCCGAGTCCCGCGGCCCTGGCCCTGGCCCTGCCGCTTGCGACCCTGATCGTGATCCTGTTCACCTCGGGCTTCGTCGAGGCCCACCCGGTTCGCTACTACGCGCCAGCGTTCCCGGCGATCGCCGTTGGGGGTGCGTGGTTGCTGGTGCACTTCGTGACGCACCGCTTCGAGGCCCCGCGCGCCGCTGCAGGCGTGGTGGCGTTGGTGGGCGGCGTGCTCGTGCTGAGCTCGCTGTCTGCATACATGGGGCGGATGGCCGTGGATCGGGATCGCTGGAACTACGCAGACGTCCGGGCGATCGCGGCGGTGTTGCGCGAGCGTGGCGTCGGCGGTGGCGAGCTGCACCTCGCGATCCGCGGCGGCCTGTGTGGGCGCGAGCGCTACGGGGATCGGGGCCAGCACCTCGACGAGCTGCTCGTCGGTGGCCTGCGCTTGTACGGCAAGATCGACCTCGACCCGCGCGCCCGGGGCCGGCCACCATCAACTTGGTTTGTCGCAAAGCTACGCAATGACGAGCTGCCCGAGCTGACTGGGCCCGCGACGATCCTCGCCTCGGGAACCGGGCACACGATCGTGATGGCGCCCTACGACCCGGTGCTAGACCTCGCGGCCATGCGCCACTGTGTGCAAGTCGCTGGCGCTGAAGCGGAGTGTGTGACGGCCGAGCCGCTGCCGCTCGATCTGCGTGGCGGTCTGGTCCTGCCGCACCACGATCCGGGGCGCAAGCCAGGCCCAGATCAGCAACTCGTTGCCTACTACTACGAGATCCCACTGCACCCAGTCTCGACCCCGCGCCAGACAACGCTGTGGATCAGCGCGCAGGTCGAGCCGGGTCCGTGGCGGATCATCGAGCTCGAGGGTGGGGCCTCGACCGCGACGGAGCTGCCGGCGCGGCGCGTCGAGCTGCGCGTCGAGCCGGGCGTCGCGGCCTCGGTCACGGTTGGGCACCTGCTCGATGGCGACGATCCGTGGTGGGGTCGGTGGCCGCCCGTGCTCGAGCTCCCCGAGGATCTCGAGCTGCGGGCGCTGGTGTTGCAGTAGGATGTGCGGATGCGTGTCGCCGACACATGGTCGAAGCACGCGCTGCTGCGGGTCGGGATCCTCGCCTGCCTGACCTTCGCGTATGTGTGGCTGAGCGGGCCCGCCCCACCGCTCCAGGCCGACTCGATTCACGACTACTCGTTTGTGCGGCTGTGCGCCGAGGGCCAGGGCTGCCTCGCGCACGGGACCTCGATCCAGGGCCTGCAACAAGGGCGGCTGCTGCTGGTGATGCTCGCTGGGTTGCTACGCCTGGGCCTCTCGCCGCAGGGCCACCACCTCGTGTTCATTGCGCTTACGGTCGCGGGCGTGGTCATGCTGGCCGAGCTCGCGCGCGCGCTCGCGGGCGCCCGCGCCGGCCTCGCTGTCGCTGGGCTCGCGGCCTGGGCCCTGCCGCTCGCCGCCGATCACCCGTTGCTGTGGAACCCAACCCTTGCCACCGCCCCGCTCGCGCTGCTCACCGTCAGCTGCGTGCAGCTCGCCCGGACGGAGCACCCCGGGTGGGCCGCTGGGATCGCGCTTGGGATCGTGGGTGCCTACCACGGACACATTGTTCACCTCGTCGCGTGGCCCGTCGCGTGTGTGCTCGCTGGAGCGGTCACGCAAGACCCGCGAGCTCGCTGGGTCGTCGTCGCGGGGCCTTCGCTCGGGCTGCTCGCGTTCGATGCCAAGGTGTTCATCGCCAATCTGAAGACGCTGTCTGGATCTCCGCTTGGCATTGGGGTTGGCGCGGCGCTGATCCTCACCATCGTCACGGGCGTAGCGGTTGGCGCTGCGCTGCGTCCCCGCTGGTTGCGGCTGCCCGAGCGCTGGCGTGGCGTGGTCGCGCTGGCCTGGTTTGGCGGAGCGATCTTCGCTGCGATCGGGCTGGGTTCCTTGCTCGGCGATCAGCCCCTCGAGGCCCGCTACGTCGGCGCCGCGATTCCGGCCCTGGTTGTTCTCGCCGTCACGTTGCCCGAGCGCGTGGATCCTCGCGCCGGCCTCGCTGCGAGCGTGCTCGCCGGGCTATTGGCCGCCTGGCAGCTCGGCGCGCGCCTGAGCGAAGACCGTGGCTGGACCTACGCAGACGTCGTGACGATCGACGCGGCCCTGCGCGACCAAGCCGGCGTCTCGCTGACGCAGCTCGGTCCGTGGATCCGCGCGCCCAATGGGCAGGAGCTGGTCAACGCCGCCCGCAGCTTTGGGCCCGCCGCCGTCGGCCCAACCGCGCACGCGAGCACGATCCAGATCCTCGCGTTGGCAGGTCCGAGGTGCGCCGAGCTCCGCGCGTTCGAGCGCTGGCGCTGCGTCGAGCTCGACTGGAAGCTGAGCGCGGCCTGGTCCCGCGACGACGCGCCGTGGATCGACCCCGAGCGGTTCGAGACCTGCGCGATCGTTGACCCTGAGGCCGAGCCAACCGCGTGTGTCACGGTCGAGGTCGGCGATCCCAAGTACACGCATTCCATGGGGGGGCCGCGCTTTGTCCAATTCGAGGAAGTGAGCGCCGATCAATCACCGAAACAATGGACTCAACACCTGCACATTCGGGCCACCGAAGGCGACAGTCGTCTGCTGCTGCTCACCCGCGGGTGGCGGCTGCGGGACAGCCAAGATCTCGAGGCCGCGCCCGGGCCAGTGCTCGGTCCACGCGAGTCGATCTGGCTTCGGGTGGGGTCCCAGCGCGAAGGGATCTTGACCCTCGAAGCCGACACCCATGGCGCCCACGTTGCGCCCGCGAATCCGGCGGTTGTTGGCGAATTCAGGCCAGATGAAGCTGGCATCCTCGAGCTGGTGGCGCGCTGAGCTCAATCGCGCGATCGCACGGCGAGCGAGCCCGCGAGCTTGCGAAACCGCAGGCGCCACGCATAGATCGCGTCACGGGTCATGTCGGTCGCGTCCATGACCTCTTCAACGCTGCGCTCCTCAATGTAGAGCATAGAGAACAACAGCATGCCGCGAGCGTCCAGGCGGCTGTCGAGGCGCTCGAGCACCCGCGCTAGCGAATCGCTCGCCTCGAAGCGCCGCGCCAGCGGGACGTCGTTGGTGACCTGGCGCTCGAGCTCGTCGCCGGGCACGGACGTGTCTGTCCACGGACTCCGTCGCAGCGATCGCAAGGTCGCGCCGACGTGGCGACGCGCGACCAGGCGCACGAAGCTCTCGAACGAGCGACCGCGGCTGGGATCCCAGCTACGCAGGATCTTGCCGCGATCCGCCAACAGCGAGATGCACACGTCCTGGACGAAGTCGCGGACCTCCTGTCGGGGATCTCGGCCCTCGGTTCGCGCGTTGCGAATCAGCGCGTAGCCAACCTCTGTCTGCAGCACTGGCAGCATCCGCAGCACGAGCGATTGCATCGCCGCGCGATCGCCGTCCAGCGCCCGTGTAACCTGTTGAGGTTCGAGAGCTTCCATGTGTCCTCACCGCGCGCCAACGCCGGCCCTCTCGGGTCGCTCGTTGGTCCGCGTGACACAGGATAGTCCGTCCCCACGCCGCTTCGAGTGTCTCGAATTGCGTCGTCTCGTCTGAGTGAGTCGCGCGCAATAAAGGTCGAATTTGCCGTGGCGGGTGCTTGCGACGAGCAGCGCACGGTTGCGCGATATGTCGCTGGCTTCGCGATCTGCGTCAACGCATGGCGGGTGATCAGCTCACCGCTTGGTCGGGTTGCCAAACACGCACACCCACGAGCCTGCATGCACCAAGACCCGCGCGATTCACCGGTTTGCGGCCGCTTCCAGATCGGACAGGCGGGCTTCGATCCTGGCGCTGTGGCTCACGCCCTTGGGGTCGCTTTCTACTTGCTCGACGACGCGGACCAACTCGAGCGCCTTGCGGTAGCGCTGGATCGCCGCTGCCGTCATGCCCTGCTGCTCGGCGAACTCGGCCCACGAATCCCAGGCGTTCCAAGACTCGGGGACTCGCTCCACGATCGTTGCGAACACTTGCTCGGCCAGCGCCGTCGAGCCAGCGCGCGCGAGCACGTAGCCGGCGTCATTGAGCAGCGGCTCGGCCTCACAGCCGTCCTGGGCGGCGCAGCGATCATAAGCGGCGGCTGGACCGAGCTCGCGGATCCACCCCAGCACCAGCGCGAGGTCGGCGGGCGGCGGCGTGGCGGCGAGCAGCGTCCAACCAGGGGGCGTTGGCAGGGCAGGGCCGTCCTTGCTCGTTGCGGTGACCCGCGACAAAAATTCACGGACCGCGTCGGCCACCTCGACGAAGCCTTCGCGGACGCTTGGATCCGCGTGCTTGGTGTGAGCGGCCCGCAAGATCCCACCGTGCGCGATGAAGTCGTTGTGGCGCAGGCCGGGTCGGCTGATCAGCGTGCGCGCTGCATGGGTCAGGCCCTCGACGTACCCGGTGTTGCCGCCAGCGTGGATGATCAACGCTGGGATCCGTAGCTTGTCGCGCTGGCCCAAGTAGCGCGCTGGCTCGGGGCGCTCGTACCAAGGCTCGTCTGGGTTCGCGTACTCCAAGGTCGAGTCGAGGCTGATCACCGCAACCAGATCACGCCCGGCCATGGCGTAGGCGAGGGCCGCCTGCGCGCCGTAGCTGTGGCCGATGACGACGGCCCGCGTGGCATCGACACCGGGCCAGGCAGCCGCCGCTTCGAACATGCGATCCAGATCGGCGATCGACGTGCTGGGGTCCCACTCGATCCCGCTGCCCAGCCCGCTCGCGTCCAAGAACGCGCCGGAGACAACGACGAAGCCATGCGAGGCCAGGTACTCCCAGAGCACGAAGTTGTCGGCGAAGCTGGCCCCGAGCCCGGGGTGCGCCAAGATGATCGGGAAGCTGCCGTTGGCCCAGATCGCGTCGCGTCGGGCCATGGTTGCGAGCGCGGCCAGCTCGGACGTGGGCGCGCCGTCGAACACCTCTTCGTCACGCACGCGCTGAACGTGCTGCTCGAGCCGCTGTCGCCACGGGCCCGCGTCGGCAACATCGACGCGCAGATAGTCGTCGACCAACATGGCGTCGCCGCTGGGCGGGCCGCCGGCTTGGCTTGGGTACCAGACCGAGATCAGGATCGGGCGCTTGGTCTGCTCGCCGGTGTTCGGGTCGAGCAGCGATCGGGTTGGATCCTCGAACCACTGCTGGCGATACCCGATCGTGTGCGGCCCCGGCACCAGCTCGGGGAGCCAGACCTGCGTGGGCGTGGTTGCGGCGCTGGGTTGCATCGGCGGGGGCGCGGGAATGGTCTCGCGTGGCGAAGCCGTTGGCGAGGGCTGCACTTGCGGTGCGTCCTCCGAGCAGGCTGGACCCACGAGCGCGAGCGAGCACGCGAGCGCGCACGCGATCCACCGCAGGGGTCGTGGGGGGTCAGGCAGCCGCCATCCGGGTCCGTTCACACTCGGCATAGTAGAAGATCGACACGGTATAGCGATGGGTTGGCGCGTCGGGGTGCGGGATCCCGGCCCGATGCAAGATGTTCGAGTGAAACGCCACCAAGCGTCCGGGCCGCGGTGCCACGACCATCATCGCGTCGCCATCTTCGTCGTAGAAGACCGTCTCGCCGCCCCAGCCGGCCCGCCAGTTGGCGTTGGCGTAGTACAAGAAGGTGAGCGCCTGGGAATGGGTGGTGTCGGTGTGCACGGTGCCACACGCGTCCGAGGAGATCGCCGCCGCATAGACATGGCTGAGCGCGACGCTGGGATCGCTCAGGGCAAAGGTCTCGCGCATGCTGGTAAACACGGCTTCGGTGAACGGAAACAAGAAGGGCGCGGCCCGGAACATCTCGCTGTCGACCGCCGCGCTGAGCTCCCGATCAAACGAGGGCCGGCGGGTATAGTCGAGCTGCATCACGACATTCGCAAAGTTGGCGATCTGCTCGTTGCTGAGCAGATCATCGTAAACGTGGATCAGGCGGTCGCCGATCGAGTGGGCGCGGGTGGGCCTAGGGTTCATGTTCGGTTCCTCGAGGAGGTTGGGGAATTGCGTGTCCGTGGCAGGTTGGAAGTTCAACGTTGACCCGGCCACCGAGCGCGTGATCACGCAGGTCGGCGGCGTTGACTGGGGCCTCGTAGATGCGCAGCCCCGACAGCTCGTCAACATCGGCGCCGGTCGGGTGCAGGTGGACGGTGAGCGGCTCGTCGACGCCGTCGGGCCAGCGCCAGCGCGCCTCGATCGGCGCGCCCGAACCATGCTCGGCCGGCAGCGCGACCCGGATCACTAGATCCTCGGTCGAGGCGAAGCGCGCGAGCGGCTGGCCAGCCTCGACCCACGCCCCCGGGACCGCCCACTCGCGGATCAGGCGACCCGCGAATGGGGCCTCGAGTTGTCCGGCCTCGATCCGCGCGCGCTGGGCCTCGAGCCGGGCGGATGCGGCCCGGCGCAGCGCGTCGGCGCGGTGCACTTCGCGGGCCGCGATCGTGTGTGCTTCGCGTGCCGTGTCGCGCTCGGTGTCGGGTAGATACGCGCCAAGCTGCTCGGCGCCGCGCAGCTCTCGGGCGCGGGCGTGCTGCTCGGCCGCGTAGCGCTCGCGGGTCGCCTTGGCCTCGTCGAGCTCGGCGCGCTGGACCTCGAGCACCGCGACGTCGTCGCCCGCTTCGATCTCGTACAGCAGCGCTCCCGTGGCGATCAGCTGAGGTCCGCCACCGCGGACGATCCCAGCGCGCGGGGCCGCCAGCTCGATGCTCTGGCGCGGGATGATCACGCCGAGCTCCGTGCATGGATCGATCTCGTCGAACGCGGGGACGCGCTCGATCGTGGGGCTGGTAGCTGCGCTCACGTCTTCAGCGGGTGCTGGGCGAGGCGCCCGCTCGAAAATGTTCGGCGCATCGCAGGCCAGCGCGCTCACGCAGACCAAGAACGAGACACATCGACAGACAGTGAAGCGCTTCATGCTGCGTTGTCCTCGGCGAGCTGGGCGGCGACCAGGCGTGCATAGCTGCCGCCCTTTGCGACCAGCTCCGCGTGGGTGCCCCGTTCGACGCAGCGGCCCTGCTCCATCACCACGATCAGGTCCGCCCGGCGGATCGTGGACAGCCGATGGGCAACGACCACCTGCGTGCACTCGAGCTGACGCAGCGCCTCGTAGACCGTGGCCTCGGTCGCGGTGTCCAGCGCGCTGGTGGCCTCGTCCATGACCAGGATCCGCGGCAGCGTGACAACGGCCCGCGCGATCGCCAGCCGCTGGGCCTCGCCGCCCGACAGCGAGCTCCCCCCTTCTGCGATCGCGGTCTCGAACCCAGCTGGTTCACGCGCGATCCGATCGTGCAGACACGCGAGCTTGGCCGCCCACTCGACCCGGTCGCCGGCCTCTTCGGCGCCAAACAAGATATTGCTGCGAAACGTGCCCTGGATCAGCTGCACGCGCTGCGGGACCACACCAAACTGGCGGCGAAGCTGCTGCGGATGAAAGCTGGCAAGGTCCTGACCATCGAGCAAGATCTTGCCCTTGCTGGGCCGCAGCAGGCCCAGCAGCAGGTTGATGATCGTGCTCTTGCCCGAGCCGGTGCTGCCAACCAGCGCGATCGTCTGGCCCGGCAGAATCTCCAGATCAAAGGCGTCGACGATCGGCTCTTCGGCGCGAAATCCAAAGCTCACCTGCTCGAAGCGGATCCCGCCCTCGATCCGCTTCGAGGGCACGTTGGCCGCTTCCGAGAATTCCGAGGGCAGCTCGGATGTCTCTTCGAGCACGTCGTTGACTCGCGCGGCGACGCTGCGTGCGTCGGCCAGCGACTGCACGGCGCCGACCAGCTGACCAACCGGCGCCATGAAGCTTGGCATCAACACGCTGGCCGCGAACAAGGCCCCGAGGCTCATCCCGCCCTGAGCCACGCTGGCGCCCGCGAACCCAACAATGCACGCGGGGGTCAGCATCCCAATGCTCGGCCGGATCGCCTCGAGCAAGGCCTCGAAATTGCCGCGCTCGCGGTCGGCCTGCAGCTGGGTGACGAACGCGTTGGACCAGCGCTGCAGCATCGCCTGCTCGCGACCCATGGCCTTGGTGCTGTACGCGGTCGCAAGCGCCTCGACCTGGCGGGTCTGGCAGACCGCGTCGGCCTCGAGGTAGGTCTCGGTCAGGCGCTCGCGGCGACTCCAGCTCCACGCCGTGACCAGGGCTTGGATGCACGCCAGCCCGAGCGCGGCCAGGGCCAAGGTCGGGTGCAGCATGAACAGCGCGAGCAAGAACGCAGCCGCGGTCGAGGCGTCGAGCACCGTCGCCAGCGCGACCGATGACAGCGCGTCACGAATCTCGCGATGCGCGTTGATCCGCTGCAGCAGGTCACCCTGGGACCGGGTCAAGAACACGCGATAAGGCAGGTGCAGCAGGTGATGCAGAAAGCTGGCCCGCATCGAAGACTCCAGCGACACATCAATGACCTTGAGCGTGCGCCCGCGGATCAGCACCGCCCAAAACCGGGCGAACGAGGCGATCGCCAGAGCGATCGCCGTGATCGTCAGCCCGCTCATGTCCCGCCACGGGATCAAGTCTTCAACCGCGATCGCCATTGCGATCGGCACACAAAACGCGAGCGCCTGAATGAACAGCGAGCTGACCACCGCGGTCGCGAGTCGCCGCTTTTGCGACAATACCCAGCGCATGTGGCGAACCAAGGGGCGCTCATGCTCGATCCGGGGCGCAAAGCTCTCGCCCGGTGTGAGCGTGAGCGCGACGCCAGTGAACGCGCGGCTGACTTCTTTCGCCTCGCACCAGCGAACCCCCCGCGCGGGGTCGTAGATCTCGTAGCGCCCACGCGCGACCCGACCCAAGACCACAAAATGGTTCATCTCCCAGTGCAGGATTGTCCCGGGCTCGAACTCGGATAGGTCCTCGACCTCCAGGCGATAGCCGCACGCGATGAACCCCAGATCCGAGGCCGCGCGCGCGAGGTGGGCCATGCTCACGCCGTCGTAGATGTCGCCGACCAGCCGGCGAACCTTGGCGAGCGGCAGGTGCAGGCCGTGGTAGCCGATCGCCATGCACAGCGAGGCCACGCCACACTCCGCCGCCGCGAGCTGGCGGACCAGGCGAAGTCGACCGCCGCGCCGCGGGGGAAACAGCCGGCCAGCGACCCGCTCGGCGAACGCTTCGGAGCTCGCTGTGGTCATGGTCGCGTCCTCCAGCCCATCGCCTCGGTGACCCGTTGAAGCAGCGAGCGCTTGCGGACCAGGGCCCGAACCTCGCCGACCATGCCGTCAAACAAGATGGCCTGATCCGACTCGGTGGCCTGCGCGAGCTCGGCCTCGACGACCAGCACCGAGTCCGAGGACTGGGCCAGGGCCAGCTCGTGACGTTGCAGCGGGTCTTCGAGCGAGATGGCCTCGCTCGAGACGGTGCGGACCACGAAGATGTGGCGATGCTCCCCCGCGCGCTCGACGATCAGCTCGAGCTGCGTGCCGGGTTGGATCACCCCAAGCGTCGAGTCTGGAAACGTCGCAATTAGGCGAGGGCGCGACGTGGCTGGCTTCGCGTTGCTGGCGATCGTGGCGACGATGTCCGACGCGTCCACCAGGCCGCCTTCGCGGGCGCGGACCGAGATCACCTTGCCATCGATCGGGCTGCGCAGGGTCAGCGCTGCAGCGCGGTCGCGGAGATCCGAGACCGCTACCCGTGCGCTGCCAACTTCGGCGCGCAGGGCCGCGTTGATCGGGCTGCGCAGCATCGCCGCGAGCGCCTCGTCGTAGCGATGCCGCGCGCGGCGCAGCTCACCGTCGATCTCGGGGTTGTGGAGCTGAACCAACGCTTGGCCAGCGACGACCGAGTCGCCCGGCGAAATCTCGACAACGCGAATGCCGCCCGCGGCCTCGCTGCGGATATGGATGCTGCCAGGCACACGCACGACCGCGCGGCCCGAGACACGCTCGGGGCTGGGGATCACGAGCGAGAGCGCCGCGGCGAACAGCAGTAGACCCAGGCTCATGACGGGACCCGAGAACCACGCGCGCTCTCGGCGATTGGGTGTGCCCCGAGCCCAACCTTCCTTGCTGAGCTCGGCCAGCGCTTCGGGCCTCATTTCCACGCTGCCCCATTGCGCAGTCAGGGGTGAAATCTGACGAAAAATTATTCGTCAGATTTCGTCGGCCGATTCACAAGGGGGTGAGTGCTCGACACCAACGTTGGGCACGAAAGAGAAAACATCATGAAGACCATCAAAGAACTCCGCATCTCCGATCTCCAGCAAGTCCGTGGCGCCGCCGAGCTTGGCGGCGGTCGCGAGGAGTACACTCGCAACTGTGAGGACGGCTCCTGCAAGAGCAGCGAGATCGGCAAGCAGGCCAGCCAGGCCGCTCTCAGCAAGTAGTGGATGGGGGCCGGCGATCTCGTCGGCCCCGTCCTTTTTCTCACGATTATAGAGGACGACTCGAGTGAACGATCTGCTGGAAGTTCGAGACTTGCGAAGCGCGCGCTCCCCCGAAGAAGGGGCGCAGTCAGCAGGCGAGCAGCTCTTGTCGCTCAGCGCCACGCGCCACATTCTCGAGGATCCCCACACGCGGATCGTGCGGCGTGCAATTGACGCGAATTGGCTGTACGAAGCGCGCAATTCCAAGACTTCGGCCGGGTGGAACCCGTTTCGGGGCGAGATCTATATTGCCGACAACTCTGTGGTTGGGCAGTGGCTCGACGACCCGGCGATCGATCTGCGGGTGCTCAACGAGAATGACCTATTCTTGCCGGAATTCGCGTTCTTGTTGCACGACTACCTGCATGTATTTGGGGCGCGCACGATCGCGGAGCTGCGGCCCGAGCTAGAATTTGGCCACGGCGAGCTGGACCCGGCCCGGCTCGAGGAGCACGCGTTCGTGCTGGTCGTGACCGAGGCCGTCGCGACGGTTGGCCTCGATTATTGGGATCTTTGCTGCCGCAACCTTGGCCGCGAGCTGGACATTGGCTCGGCGTTTGCGCGCCTGACGGTGTCGTACCAGACCTCGCTCGAGCCTGAGTACCGGCGCTATTGCGAAGACTTCACCGCGCAGACCCCAGACTTCTTTGGGTTGATCGCGCGGTTTTATTGTACCGGGGCGTTTCCGGGTTTTGACGGTGAGGCGCTGCGGCGCAGCCCGGTCACGCTGGGCTGGCTTCGTCATGAGCTCTTGTATGGCGGCTCGCAGCGGCGCTATTCCAGGCAATGGTTGAATCACCTCGCGGGTATCCAACCTGATCAGCTTGGCGCGCTCGATGCCCCGATCGAGATCCCAGATTGGGGTGAGGCCGTCATAAAGGAACTCGGCGCCCGGCTGTGGGCAAAGGTCAAGCAAGGGGACGCATGCACACCCGCCGCGCACTGGGACCCCGAGCGGGCCTGGCGGGCGCCGCAGCGCGGTCCGATCGACTTTCGCTTCACGAACTTGGCCGGGTTCGAGGACCTCGACGTCGAGATCGAGCGCCGCGGCGTGCTCGAGACCTCGCGTGCGCAGTGGCGCGAGCAGCTGCTGCGAAGTCGTCGCTATCCGATCGGCGATCGGGACGCGATCGCGGCCGTCAGCGCGCTGGCCCACAGCCAGGACCACGCCGTGGTCGCCTGGGCCGCCAAGCAGCTCCCCGCCTACGTGGGCGCCAAGCGGTCCGAGCACGAGCCGCTCGACATGTTCTTCCTCAAGTGATCGCAGTCATGAACATCGACGACCCAAGCACGCTGCAGTGGCGCCCGGCCAGTCCGTGGGCGACCCCCGTTCCCCTGGCCGCCGCCGACTTCGAGCCGCTCCACGCGGCGCACCAACCCTGGTGCCTGCGTACGGATCTAGGGGCGGTGCAGCCGTTTGGTGTGGCCGGATTCGACGATGGGGACCTGACCGTGGGGTTCGCCGACTTTCAGCTGCCCGCTCGCTATCCGGTCGCGCGGCGGCTTGGCTCGGGGCGCGCGGTGTTTCACGAAGGCAAGTACATCAAGGGCGTGGGCCGGACCCAGCTCGCCGCCAATTGGGCCGACGCCAGCGATGTCTTGCACAGCTCCGGGCACATGTACCCAAGCGGGGCGATCCGCGAGTACCTTGTTACTTGCTACCTTCAGGCGCGCGGGCTTGGGCACGTGGTGGTGCCTTGTGAGGGGCTTGCCCTTCGCCCGTTGCCGACCGAGTTTGGGGGCGCGCTGCGGGCCCACGCCAAGCAGCTTGGGGTTGCGCTGGCGCCGGCCGATGCCTGCATGCAAGCGCTCACCTTCAAGCCCGGCAACTTTGCGCGGTGGTCGAATTTCTCATGGCTGGCGACCCACGCGTACGGCGAGCTCGACGAGGTCATTCGCATGGGGCTGGCGCTGCAGCACTTTAGCGATCCCAGCGCGCCGATCGACACCGACGCCTGCACGCCCTCGGCGATCGCCGCTGGCTTGGACGCTGCCGTTGCCCGAACCCGCAACAACTTTGGGGAGTTCTTCACGGCCGGGATCTACTGGGGTTCGTTCACCAACAACGCGACGCTCGACGGTCGCTTCTTGGATCTCGAGCTCCCCACATTTCTGGCCGAGCCAATGGTGGTTGCGCTGGCGCCCCACAAGCAGGGTGCAGGTTTGTCGAGCGCGGCCGGGCCGATCTACCAATGGTTTGGCGCCGAGGTCATCGACGCTGCCGCATCACTGGCGGCCTGCGTTGCGATCATGAGCTCGCGGCTGTCGGAGATGGCCGCCCGCTGCGTCCACCCAAGCGCCGCGGCGTTTTGTCGCGCGACCGTGGAGGCCCTGGCGCAGACCTTTGGTCCCGCGCACTGGATCCACGACCGCGAGCAGTGGCGCCGCGATCTGTTGGACCGGTTTCAGGGCGTGGTCGGCTGCCCGTACAACCCCGAGCCATTGGTTGAAGCGCTGCTTGGCGAGCGCTCCGTGAACATGGCCCTTCGCCGCCACGAGCTGGGCCTCGCGGATCCCGAGCCGGCGATCTCGGTCGCTACGTTCTTCGCCGACGAGGCCTCGCTGCCCACGGACGCCGACGGGGCGCGGGCGCTGATGAACGGCCTCGCGCGGGAGCTGGATCAGTGCACCAGCGTCAGCGAGCTGCTCCGCGGCCTGCGGGGCGCGAGCGATCGGATCCAAGCGAGCGTACGGCCCCGCGCGCGTCGGGGAGCGGCCGCTTGAGCACGATCGGCTACGGCGATCCACGCAGGGTTCACGAGCTGCTCGCGCTGCGTGCTCGGGCCTTTGCGTCGCGGATCGAGGGCGAGCGCACGGATGCAGTAGCTGGGCGCTGGGTCGAGATCGGTGGGGCGTTCGCGTTTGATTGGAGTGGCTACCGCTGCGTGCACGACTTTGGTGACGAGGCGCTGCAACGCTGGAGCGAGCTGCTCGATTGGTTTGCCGACGGGCTCGCGCCCACCTTCGAGACCTGGTGTGGCGAGGGGCTCTTGGTCACCGCCCGCGCGCTGACCCTGCTTGGCTACCAGCCCGTTCACGCCCAGGCTTTGTTCGCCGCCTCGCTCGACAGCCTCGCGCCCACTCACGCAAACACCCCGCTCGAGATTAGCCGCGACCCCAATGACTTCGGCCGGCTGGGCGCGCAGATGTGGAACGAGGGCGACCCCGACCGCGCACGCGCGCTCGCCCGGCAACACGCGGGACCCAACTGGTGCTGCGCGACCGTGCTCGAGGCCGGCCAGCCCGTCGCGGGCGCCAGCTTGTACTTGGATGGCCCGCATGCGTTCCACGCCAACGCCCTGACCTTGCCCGCGCACCAGGGCCGCGGCATGCATGGGCGGCTGTTGGCCGCGCAGATCGAGCTTGCGCGGGCGCGCGGCAAGACGTGGATCGTCGCCGACACGCAGGTTGGATCCGGGAGCGGCCGCAACCTCGAGCGCGCCGGCCTGCGCTGTGTGGCGACCTGTCTGCACTGGCAACCATTGCAGCAAGACTGAGCCCGCTTGAAACCAGCTACTCGTCGAGCTCGCGGCGCAGCTGCTTGGCCCAGCCGTCGAGGCCGCGCAGCGTGGTCTCGAGCTGCTCGCGGGAGTCTGCGAGCGCGCGCATGTGTTCGTTCAGGCGCGCGCGGCCGCGGTGCATGCGGGTCTTGACCGTGTTGGCCGGCAACTCCATCACGAGCGCGATGTCGTTGATCCGCATGTCCTCCCAGTAGTGGAGCTCGAGCATCAGCTGGGTGTCGATCGGCAGCTGGCGGAGCGCGGCGAGCAGCAGCTTGTTCTGGCCGTGGGCGTCGAGCACCGAGGAGACCGTGCGGTGGAGCCCCGCGATCGTGGCGTGCTGGGGATCGAAGCGGGCGCGATCGCGGATCGTGTTGCGCAGGTGCTCCAGCAGCTTCTTGCGGGCGATCGCAAACAAGAAGGTACGAAAGCTGGCGTCGTCGCGAAACCGCTGCAGACCGCCGTCGAGCAGCCCAAGGAAGGTGGCCTGGACCAAGTCTTCACCTTCGGCGCCGACCTTGCTCATGAAGAAGCGGGCGACGCTCTCGTGGTGGCGCAGCAACAAGCTTGTCCCGGCCGCCTGGTCGCCCGCGCGCCAACGCGACAGCAGCTCCTCGTCTGGCGGCGCCTCGGGTTGGCTCATGCGCTCTCGACAGTAGCACTGACTTCAGTGCCGAGCGCTGGACTCCAACCGCCCGCGCCTGGTCACGGCGCGTAGAGCAGCAGCTCGGTGAAGTTGTCGGCGTCGCCGTTGGTGGCCGATGTCGCCACGCTTGGCCCCGCGCCTAGCTCGAACTGCACGCTGATCTGCGGGCCCGCGGCCGCGTTCTTGTTGGAGTTGGCCTCCGTGTACTCGACGTGGATCGCGTAGGGCCCCGGGCTGGCCGGGGTGCCGTCGAGCCGGTCGAGGTCCCAGGTGACCTGGTGGGTGCCGTGGAGCTTGCGCGTGGATCCGGTGATCGCGTCGACGTCGTTGTCATCGCTGGCGGCTCGCCACGCGACGAGGTGCTCGCGGCGGGTGTCGCCCCAGACCTCGAGGGTCCGCACGAAGCCGTTGGCGTCCTCGAGCCAGATCGCGCCGACGTGCTTGGGGCCGTACTTGCCGTCGTATCCGCGGGTGCGGACCCGAAAGCTCAGGGCCTCGGGGGGCACCTCGGGGTCGATGCCTCGCAACATCGCGTCGAGGATCAGATCATCGTCGCTCGAGTGGGGGTGCAGCGACACGGCGAGCACGTTGGTGCCCGCCAGCAGCAGCGCGGGATCGGGAAACGCCCAGTAGTACTGGTGCGGGTCGATGCCCATCGCCTTTGACTGCGCCGTGAGCCCCGAGTCGGAGCCGGTCGCGGGCATGTTGGTGCGGAACACCTCGCCGCCGTTGAGCCACACGATCGCGCCGTCGTCGCGACGCAGCCGCAAGAGCAGGCCCGCGACCGCGCTTGGATCCGTGAGGTCGAAGCTGGACCGCAGCTGGCTGGGCCCCGGCGGGAGCGAGGTCGCCACGTCCTCGAAGCCGTCGCCGAGCGGCGCGGGGCCGGTGGCCCAGGCCGAGTCGTCGTAGTCCGCGGCCGTCCAGTTCAGCGCCGCCTGGTCGCCGCTGGTGTAGCGCCACGTTGCGCCCGGTTGGATGAACACGGCCAGCGCGTCCTGTGACTCGCCGCCGTCTGACTCGCCGCCGTCTGACTCGCCGCCGTCGTCGAGGCTGCCATCGTCGAGGCCGCCGTCTTCGTCGAGGCCCGGGGGGAGACCTTCGTCGGCGGGGGCCTCGTCGCCGTCCGAGCCCCAGTCGCCCGCGGCCTCGTCGGGCGGGTTGGGTGGATCGGGCTGGGCGACGTGCAGGCCACCCTCGTCCATGCACGCTGTCGCGTTTGAGAGCGCGAGCGCGAGCGCGAGCCGCTTGAAGTTTCGATCAGTTGCAGCCACAACCACCTCCTGCGCCACCCAGGGCGCCCGCCGAGCCCTCGCGGTACTCGATCGCGTGTGCGCTTCCGGACAGCAGATCATCGTTGATCTCGATCAGCATGTCGGGCTGCGCGAGGCGGCTGCGCTCCCATGGCTGCACGTTCGCGCACCCGCTCGCGCAGACCAGGCTGGCGCCGAGCGTTAGGGCCAACGTGGCCCGCGGACGCCTTCGACCGGCGATCATGCCCGCGCCGCACACCATCGCTATCAGCAGCATGATCACTCCGCCAAGCCCGAGCTTCCCAGCGTCGAGCCTGCCGATCTGGCACCCGCTCGCCGTCGCGCCGAACGGCTCGAGCGCCCGCACGTCCAGCACCGGGCCGTCGCCAGTCGCGTCGCCCGAGCCATCGCCCCGGACACCCGCGAGGTGCAACCACACGGTCCCCGCCGCCGGGTCTTCGGGCGCGCGCCACTGCATGCGCAGGCGGTGCGCACCGCAGTCGCCAATTGCGATCACCTGTCGCCCGTCGTCGGGCTCGAACGCAGCCGCCGCAACTGTTCCGCTGGTGCAGTGATCCTCTGCGGCAAGCAGCTGCTTGGGCGCGAGCGTGAGCTCACCGATCGCAACACCGGACGCGTCGCTGAGCTCGGCGAGCACCGCCGCCTGCTCGACGCTTGGCGACCACGCGACATCGAAGACATAGGTGACACCGGGCTCCCAGCCGGCGCTGGGCAGCCCCGAGACCTCGAGCGCGAGCGCTTCGCCGCCGCCGTGGCAAGCGTCGCAGCTCAGTCCGTCTAACCGCGAACCCGTGAAGTAGCGGCCTGCGCCGCCGCCTTCGTGGGCTGGCGCGGCGAACAGCTTGGGGCTGGAGTAGGCGTGGCTGGTCGCGGGCGCGACCGCCACGGCCAGACTGATCGCCAGCCCGATCACCAGACCGATCGCGCGCGAGCTCATGACCCGATCTCCTCGAGCGGAACGCCAGCGGCCCACACGACGAGCATGCGCCAGCGCGGATCTTCACGGGTCCACAGGTTGTGCCCCCAGCGATCTTGCCCGGCGTGGTCGTGACCTTCTAGCGGCTTGCGCAGCAGCGGCGCGTCGAGCAGCTGTTTGGAGATGAGTTGCCCGCCCGGCGCTCGATCGTGGGTCAGCGCCGCGCGGGTTCGCTGGTAGCTGAGCCACACCTCATCTTCGGTGGGTGGATCGAGGGGCTCGTCAAACTCGGGCGCGAGCCGCTGGCGACCGGGGCCCCAGACTGCGAAGAAGCGATCCGCGTCCCCGTGACAGCGGCTCAGCCCACAATCGCGGAGCAGCAGCGGGTAGATGGTCGCGCGGAAGTCATCAAAGTCGGGCGCAGGCAGCTCGGCCTCGCTTGGCATACAGCCGACGGCTAGCGTGATCAGCGACGCAGCAACGAGGCTTCGCATGTGTCTGGATTAGCACGAAATAATTTTATTATGAACAATCAATTTTAATACTATAAGGCCACTGAGGCTGATGCGAGGGACCTGGCTTGACAGCGTGGTACGGCGCAATCGCGTGATCTTCGCGATGTTCGTGGGTGCCATTTTATCCATACAGTCGATCTCCACGGCTGCGCCCGGCGAATCACCAGATTCCGATCCAAAGACCGAGTCAGAATCATCACAGTTGTCATCCAATGTCGCGTCATCGTTATATGTCCGTTCGGACAGTGATGGCACCACGGTCGTCGCCCCGCGGGTGCGCTTTCGCCAGGACTTTGGCCGGACCGGGATCGACTTCACCCACACCGCCGACGTGTGGACCAGCGCTTCGGTCGACATTCGCACGGCGGCGTCGGCTTCGGTGACCGAGGTTCGCAACGAGCTTGGCGTTGCGGTTGATCACGAGCGGGGCGCGTGGACCTTCGCGGGCGCGTATCGGTTCTCGCGCGAGTCCGACTACCTTGCCCACGGCCCGAGCCTGAGTGCCGCGTGGGAGGGGCTGGCCCGCAATGTACGGCTCGAGGGCCGCGCGTCGCTGAGCGACGATCGGGTTGGTCGCGCGGGGGATCCGGGCTTTGTCCGCCCGCTCCGCAGCGTCGCGCTGTGGCTGGGTTACACGCAGGTGCTGGGTCGTGGCACGCTGATACAGATCGCGGCCGAGCAGCGCGCAAGCGTGGGCTATCACGCGAGCCCGTATCGCTGGGTTGGGCTTGGGGGGCCGGTGACCTGCGCCGGTCAAGCCCCGCTGTGTGTGCCCGAGGTGGTACCGGGTCGGCGCATTCGCTACGCCGTGGCCGCGCGCGCCCGGCAGTCGCTGGCCCGGTGGGTGTCGCTGGGTGTCGACTATCGCTACTATATTGACACTTGGCGACTGCAGTCGCACACGCTCACCGGTAATCTGCGGTTTGTCCCGCGCGCGGGGGTGTTGCTCGATCTCGACTATCGCGCGTACCTTCAAGGGAAGGCGTGGTTCTATCAATCATCCTATTCGGCGGATCCTCCAACCGGGTTCGTGACCCGTGATCGCGAGCTGTCGCCCATGTTCGATCACGAGGTCGCAGCGCTGGCTCGCTGGACCCACATGTTCCCCAAGCGGCGGGTCGAGCTTGGCGTTGGCCTGCGCGCCGCGGCGATTGTGTACGGCTATCACGACTTCCCCGGGCTCGACCGGGTCCTTGCTGGGGAAGGCACCCTCAACCTACAGATCAACATCCACTGACGTCTAGGAGTTCCCATGATGAAAGCTCGCCACCCACATCTCTCGCTCTCCCTGCTCGTCTGCCTTGCGCTCGCGCCTGTTGGTTGTGAACGACCGCGCGCCGCGACGTCGAGCCCTGCCATGTCCACAGGCCAAGCTGCGCCAGCGCTCGCCGGCTTCGACGTCAACGGGCAACCCGTCGATCTGGCCGCGTTGGCCGGCAAGATGGTGATTATCGACTTCTGGGCCTCGTGGTGCGAGCCGTGTCAGGAGGCGATGCCTGGCCTCGATGAGCTGGCGGGGGACTACGCGGATCGGCTCGTCGTCATTGGTGTGTCCGTGGACGAGGATCCCGAGCAGGCTCGCGCGTTCGTGCAGCGCGTTGGCGTTGGGTTTCCGATCATCCACGACAGCGATCACTCGATCGCCGCCCGCTGGGCGCCGCCGAAGATGCCAACCACCTTCGTTGTCGATCCGGCCGGGGTGATCGTCGACGTTCACGACGGCTACGACGCCGCGACGCTCACGGAGCTCCGCGCCCGGGTTGCAGCGGGCTCAGGTCCCGTCCCAGCCCATTGAGCCCGGCGGCAGGCCGCCCTCGGAGCCCGGGCCAAGCTCGGCTTGGGCACCCGCGTCAGCCCCATCTTTACTCGCCGCGGCCCGTCGCTGGCGACGCGCGACCTGATCTGCCTGCACGGCCTGCTGCGCCGCTTGGATCCGCGGCACCAGCTTTTGATTGGCCTCGTTGAGCTTGCGGATGAAGCTGTGCTCGAGCCCCTTGCTCTCGTGGATTGTGTTGTACAGCTCGTCAAACAGGTCCGCGAACTCGGGCTCGATGCTGTCGGAGGTTGGCCGGGTCTGGGTTCGGTTGCGCGGCTCGACGGCGGCCACGGCCTTGTCGGCGTCGATCTCGGGATCGCCGATCCACGCCAGGGTCTTGCGGATCACCGCTTCGGGATCCGAGAGCAAGCCGTCGTAGCTTTGGACGTGAACTGGGAACCGACGGATCGCAATGTCGCGGACCAACGCGAAATTCTCACTCCACCACTCGAGCACCGGAGAGAAGCGCACCGGGTCGGGCGAGTTGGGGGCCCGCTCGCGCCGGGACTGGTCCTCCATGTTGTACAGGCGCGTCAGCGAGCTCTCGTACTCCCGCCACTCGCGGACCGTGGCGACGACCTTGCTGATATACGCGCGATCGCTGCGGACCAGCCCGGGGATGAACACCTTGACCACGTGGCGGGTGACCTGCTCCGGGAAGAAATACGCGCCCGTGCGCGGGTGCGGGTTGGTCCGCCAGTAGATGCCCTGACGCAGCAGCGACTCGTAGAAGCCCGAGGGGTTGGCGTCGCGGATCGTCTCGCCCCAGTTGGCGGGGAACGCCTCGCCGAAGGGCGGGAACCCGGCCGCGATCAGGATCTGCATCCACATCGAGGTGCCGGAGCGCTTGGTGCCAGTGATGATGATCATGAAGCGAGGACCGGCGCGACGTCCGGTGCGAGGGGAGGGTACCCAAAAAAACAGCCGCCCGGCGCGAGGCCGAGCGGCTGTGTTGGTCCGGTGCTGGTCTGTAGCCTGTAAACTCAGGAGCGGGCGAGCTGCGGAACCGAGCTCGCGGGGGCGCCATGCATTGTGTGCATCAGCGGCGGGCCGCCGATCCGGGCGACGAAGGTTCGCGCTCCAATGATGATGCGGATGCGGGCCCCGTAGGGTAGGGGTAGGCGGGCGCCGCCCACTTGGCGGTCCTCGAGGGCGGGGTCGACCAGCATGTGGGCGACGGTCATGCGGCTGACGCCGATGCGCAGCTCGCCCACCATGCCGGGCAGGACCCGCAAGATCGGCCGGCCGGTCGCGTCGATCTCGAGCAGCGCGAAGTCCTCGCGGCCGCCCAGGATCTCTGGCGGCGTGGTCTTGGGGTCGAGCACGAACCGGCTCGCGCGGTTCTGGCCGCCCAGAACGCGAAAGAGCCAGCCACTTCGCTCACGAAGCTTGGCTGGCTCTGGGGTTGCAGGGGCCCCGTCGATCAGTTCGACGATCTCCACCGGAGGGAGGGGGATTCGCCCTTGCGGTTGTGCGCGTCGTCCCACGTGCCGGCCCAAGACGCACGAGAGAAAATTTTGTTCCCACGCGCGAGATGCGGACACCCGGAGTGCTCTATCGTGGGGCTGCATGCGACGTCGGGAGATCCTCGAAGGCGCGCTGGCGCTTGGTGCGATTGGGCCTGTCAGCCAGGCGATCGGGTGTGTGCAGCCGCCCAGCGGTGCCGCGGGCCAGCAGCAGGCCGCCGCTGCGGGTGCTCGGGCGCCGGCGCGGGTGCTGCAGCGGATCGTCGCACATCCCGCGATCGACGGGGCCGGCGCGACCGTGCAGCGGGTGTTTCCCGGGCCGGATCTGCGGCACCTCGATCCCTTCGTCGTGCTCGATGACTTCGACGTGCGCCGACCCGCCGGCTTTCCTGATCATCCGCACCGTGGGTTCGAGGCGTTCACCTACATGATCGAGGGCGCGTTTCACCACCGCGACTCGATGGGCAACGACTCGGTGATTGGGCCGGGCGGGACCCAGCGGTTCTCGAGCGGTAGCGGAGCGCGGCATTCGGAGATGCCCGGCACCGATGGGGCCAACCGTGGGCTGCAGCTGTGGGTGAACCTCCCACGGCGGCTCAAGCAGATGGCGCCGAGCTACGCGGGCATCGCTGGGGCGGATATGCCTGTGTTCAACGGGGAGGGGCATGTGTTGCGGGAGGTGGTGGGGCCACGCTCGCCTGTGGTGCTGCAGACGGAGGTGGAGTACTTCGACCTCGAGCTGTTCGCGGACGCGAGCTTCGAGCATGAGGTGTTGGTGGGGCGTAATGCGTTGATTTATGTGCTCGAGGGGGAGGTCTCGCTGCTGGGTGAGCGGGTTGGTGCGGGGGAGGCGGTGTTGCCTACTTCGGGGGTGGTGACGATTGGTGGTGTGCGGCGTAGTCGTGTGCTGTGGTTGTCTGGCAAGCCGCATGGGGAGCCGATCAACCAGCGCGGGCCGTATGTAGATTAGGACGTGCGTGGCAAACCGTGGGGAGCTGGGGCAGGCCTCGCACGTGTGTCAGCGGGGGCAGAGGGCTTTTCAGACTCGCGGGACCACCTACAGGGATAGCAGCGCCGCATGACGCTGGCGGGTGTCGAGCATTCGCCGTCAGTCACAGAGCGGACTGTCGCCGCAGAGAACCGGGTCGCCGCTGACCGTCATCGCGCACAGGCAGGCGCACTCCGGCGGGACATCACCTTCTGTCGCGCACTCCGTCCATCCCTGCGGGGTCGCGCAGTCGTAGGGGTAGATCATGAACTCCAGCTGACCTACTTCGGTGCGGTAGTAGGCGTGGGGCTCGGAGGCCTGGCCGACCGGCTGTCCTTCGAGCGCGAAGCAGCGTCCGCTGCCGGCACTGGTCGTACACGCGTTGGCGTCGATCGCCAGGGTGTCGTGCCAGCGGCATCCGAGCGCCTCGCAGCTCGTGACATCCGGCTCGGCGAGACACGCCTCGGCGGTTGGCCCCGGGTCTCCACTCTCCGTACTCTCCCCGCTCTCGGCCTCGGGTTCGTTGTCGCAGGCACTCATGATCACGAGCGCGGTTGCGATGAGCATCACACGTGGGTAGCGATGTCGATGTTGCATGGTCATGTGGTTACATCCTCTCGACGTCGTCGAGGCCCTCGGCTGGCTCTCGGTCCTCCACCGTGGGCGGATGAGGGAGATGTAACTTTGACGTTGTAGGGGTTGCTCATCGAAGCCCAACCGTGCCAGACCGTCGCTGGAACGCAACCCACTTGGTCTGCGAATCGCCGGAAAATGGTATCCAACTCATCGAGTGGTCCGTCGATCAGTCGCTCGAGGGCTCGTCGGGCCTCGTCGAGAAGCCCTCCCAGGCGGCCCCCTCCAAGTTGCTCGAAGAGGGTCCGCACCCAGCCCGTGTGCGCCGCCTCGAAGTCCTGCCGGTCGGGCTGCTCGAGTACGAACATCCGCACCACGTCATGCAGGTCCCACGGGGCGTAGGAATCGGCAGCGAACTCGGCGAGACCGCGCTCATGCAGGTCATCGAGCATCTCGCGGACATCTGTTCGACGTCAATTTGTCATCGATCTGTCATCGCTCGCGTTGTGCATATGTCGGTTCCGGGATCGGCGCAGGAACGGGCTGTTGGTGTCTATGGTAGGATCGACTAGACTAGACCGCGCGTCTGGTCGATGCTAATCTTCCGGGCGATGGAGAAGCTCGCTGCCTATCGGTTGGAACATGACGTCAGCGATGATGCCGCTGCTCGGGCGGTCGAGATCGAGGCGGTTGTTGGCCTACTGAGGAAATGGTTGAAGCAGAAGAGGGCAGACGACCCTGAGGCAAGCCAAGGGGAGTTCAAGTCTGAGCGCAGCGGTGACTCGGGCTACTTCGGATGGCAGCGGGCGGGACACGGAGAGCGTTCCTGGCAGATGTTGCGTCTCGTTGAGGATCTCAGCCGAGGACGTCGCTTCGAGACGTCCGTTTCCGTTACAGACACGGGTCGATCGGTGATCGTATACGCGACCCTGGCAAGCGGGTTGAGTTCCAGCGCGGTGACGCCGGTACCGACTGACGCGAAGTGTCCGCGGCCGGTACGTTGGATTCTGGACATGCACGGCGCCTGGTACCATGGCGCGACCAAGATCCGGGGTATGAACCGCGTCGAAGGGCGCGAGGCAGGACGTCATTTTGCCGAAGAGATCCGCTTCGCCAATCGAACCCTGCCGCTAATCGTCATCTCAGAGGATGAGGGGGAGTTGTCGCTTCCCAAACTCGACCGAGAACTTGGCCGGGCGTTAATGGGGTTGGCGAACGTAACGGTGGTGGATGATGGGGCATCATGGGGTTTGACTGACGTCTTGGGGAAGGAAAACTCGTGTTATTGGGGGGCGGTGCGAGTGTACTGGCCGCGCTATGATGTGAACCGACACCCTTTTTGGCCTGTGAGGCGGTTGCTCGATAGTGCGGCCACGGCAGATCGGTTTGAGGCGCAACTCCGCAACCAGATCATGCGGATATCCGGCCGCAGCGCCGTGCGACCACCGGAGATCGATGACATCCGGCGCGAAGCCGATCGCGCACGAATGCAGAACCTCCAGGCACAGCTGAAGTCCTCCGCGGAGTGGGAGGACTTTGCCGAGACGTATTCGCGCGAGAACGAGGAGCTTCGACGGGAAAAGGAAGATTTGGAGGAGGAGAACGCACGGCTATGCGACGCATTACAGAACGCGGAAGCCCGACTCGGAGCTGAGTCGCCGGGGGATCAGGCAATCGAACCGGAGCCGCCTGACGCCGATTCGGGACCGAAGCCAGGAGATATTCGATACTACAAAAAAGTTGGATATACTCGCAAACTCGACAAAATGGTCGAGACGAGTGCATGCGGTCACTCGGCCTGGCAGGCAGCGAATAAGGCCGACAAGGCCAAAAAGGGGATTGAGCGGTATGTGGGCCGACGCAATTGGGCAATGATTCGGCACTGTGGGTCGTGCACCGGCGGCGGAATGTGGAAAGTTCGCTGGTGAGTGCTTCCTCCAAACAGAACGAGTGAAAGTGACGGGGCGCCGGCGTCATCACGGAAGGGTCACTTGCACCGAGCGCTTCGCAGAGTCTTCGGTGTCTCGCCGAGGCGAGCGAATTCATGGGGCCGAGCAGTCACCAGGGCTTCAACGACCGTCTTGGGATCTTGGGTGAGACAAACGAATTGAACGACATCTGGTGCGGTCACGAGTGCTCTGTCATTGCGGTGACCAAAAGATAGTAGCAATTCCGCATTTCGAGGACGCCGGTCGGCCGTTAGTCACGGAGCGATGCTGAAGCCCTAACAAGCGACACAGATCTTGCCCTCCTTGGGATCATTATCGAGCGCGCGCACGGTCACCAAACCACGCATGCTGTCTTCGCCGAACATGATCTGCTCGAGCAACCCGCTCTCGCCGACCTTGACCATCTCGCGGTCCACGTACAACTCGAGTTCGGCCATCCAGTACGGCAAGACCAGATCGTAGGGCGTCGCCGTTCGCACCTGATAGGTCTCTTTGGTCAAGTTGCTCGGATCGAAGGTCTGCTCGGCCTTGCCCTCGCCCCCGTACCCCGTCTTCTTCGGCTCGGCCGACCGAGCCGCGAGCAAATCCTCGACCGCGGCACCTCGAGTAGATCGCTAACCCGAAACCCGTGCCCCTCGTGGGCGCCATGGTGCTCGGCGTAGGCAACCGGCCCGACGATCCGGGCACGGACCACTGTCTTCTCGACGCTCAGCACCTTCGCCGAAATCAGCTCTTGCCGGGTCTGCGTGTAGTTGGCGACCGGCTCGTTCTCGCTCTCGACCGCGACCACGACTACGTCCTCTTGAGTCATCGCGTTATCGACCGCGTCGTCGGGCGGCTACGAATCCTGGGAACTGCTCGTTGAGCACCGCTTGGAGCTCGGGCGGCAGCTCGCCCGCGCTGAGGAGACGACCGTTAGGGTTCGAGTCTTTCGGCTCTGGCGTGGCAGCTGGACGCGGTGGCCCGCTCGGCACTGGTCCCGGCCGCGCGTCGGGTGAGCTCGACCGCATCCCGTTGTGTTTGTAACACGCACACTTCGGCCCCGGACCTGCCATGTTCAGCTTCCTGTGGAGCGGCGAGCCTGCGTAAGTGGTTGACAAGCTCCGCAGTAGCCCCGAAGATCGTGAACCCAAGCGCAGTCCTCGAGCTCAACTCAAACATCACCACCAAAATGCTGATCGCTGAAGAGAAGCTGTTGTGGGAGATCGAGCAGGAACACCTGCACGAGGCCGAGTTCTTGATCGAGGTCCACGAGGCGGCCCTCGACGCGCCTCAATACACACTCGAAGAGCTCAGCGTGGGCCCCGAACAGCGCCTGCTCGCGCACGTCGACGCCCTGGTGATTGCCGGGCCTGCTGCCGCACAGCGGGTGCTCCTGCCCACGATCGAGCGCGAGGGTGTTGCGTACGAGAAGGTCGTCGCTGCTGCGATGGCGATGCTCGCCGAGTCCGATCAAATCGCGTGTGCACGGGTGCTCGCCGTCGTCGATGATGCAGACGCAGATGAGGATCGCCGAAGAGGCGTTGTCCGAGCGCTGCAGCTCAGCGACCGCGTGGGGATTGACGATTGGCTCATCCGCGGCCTCGCTGACGCACCTGCACCCGGTGTGGCCGCTCGTCTGGAGACGCTCGCCGGTCGCCAGCATGTTCCTGGTCGGTGGCTTGCTACATATCTCACCAGCGACCATCTCCCAACCGCACGGGCGGCTGCCGCACTCGCGCGATTCGCCGCAGCCGAAGAGTCATTCACGGATTTAGACCGCCTGGCGCGATCCGAAGATCCAGCGCTTCGACGGATGACCCTCGAGACCGCCTTGATCCGCGGCGTGCCCGGTGCCTGGGAATCTGCGCTGTACTGGGCGTTCCATCCCGGCGAGTCCCCATTTCGCCGCGCGGCGCTGACGTGGGTTTCGATGCTCGGCGACGCCGACGTGCATGAGCGAGTCGCCGCTTTGGTGGACGACCCGCGCCACCGCGCGGAGGCGCTGTGGGCGTTGAGCTTTGGCGGACGAACCTCCGCTGTCGATCGCTGCATGAACCTGCTCGCCAACGAAGAATACGCACGCCTCGCTGGCGAAGTTGTATGTGCCATCGCCGGACTCCCCACGGACGAGGCTCGATTCTGGCGAGACGACCCTCCGGCCCCCGAAGGACTCCCCCCGCTCGAAGCCGACGACCCGACGGCTGATCTCGTCCCTCCGATCGAGGACAGCCTGCCGCTCCCCGACCCCGACCCGATCATCGCATGGTGGCAGGCGCGACGCGGGCATCTCGATCCCACGCTGCGCCATCTCGGCGGCCGCCCGCTCGGACGTGGTGAGCTGGTCGCCGCGTTGTGGCATGCACCGCTGCGTCGACGGCATGCGCTGGCGCTCGAGCTAGCGATCCGCAGCAGCACCAACATCCTCATCAACACCCGCGGCCTTTGTCGCGTCCAGTACAGGCAGCTGCGCAGCTTGTCCGCGCTCGGCCCCGTCGATTGCCAACGAGGCTTCCCGCTTCGGTGACACCTATGTGGTCCCTCGACAACCGCACCCCCTTTGCCGCCGAACGAACGTGGGTGCGTGATATCAGCGGGCATCACCACTGGATCGTCGCGGTCAAAGCCACGTACACGGTCAACACGCGGGGAGACTTGGTCTTGGCCGATGACCAGATCCCGCCGCTGCACGAACCCGAGTATTACGGCGAGCCGGGCGCCTCCAGTATCCGCTACGAAGCAGACCTCATCGCCGCAAAGCCCGGCACCGACGTGACCCTCAACGCAAACGCGCATACGCCAGGCGGCAAGCCTGCACGCGAGGTCGCCGTGGCGCTGCGGATCAACGGTCGTGCGAAGGTCCTCACGGTATTCGGCGAGCGCAGCTATGACGGCGTCGTACAGTTGGCCACCAGCGCCCCGGCCGAATTCACGTCGTGTCCGCTCCGCTACGAACTCGCGTATGGCGGCTCGGATACCACAGATTCAGACCCCAAGCGACATCGACTCGATCCCAAAAACCCGATCGGCCGAGGCGAGGCCAGCTCCTTGGCAGCCCTGCGGGGCAAGCCGGCCCACCGCATCGAATACCCAGGCGGGAGCCCAGCACGAAGCGGCCCCGCCGGTTTCGGTGCGCTGGCCAGCTATTGGTCGCCACGGCTCGAGCTCGCGGGGACCTACGGCCGACACTGGGAGCAAACCAAGCGCCCGCTGCTGCCCGACGACTATGACCCACGCTGCTTGTCATGTTCCCCCCAAGATCAGCGCCCGCCGGGGCAGTGGCTCATTGGCGGCGAGCGCATCGAATTGGTCAACATGACCCCAAGTGGCGCGATGTCGTTCGAGGTCCCTGGCCACGTATTCACATTCCGCAGTCTATTCGGACGCAGGTCGCGGGAGCATGTTGGGCAGATCGCCAGCGTGGTGGTCGACGCCGAGGACTCGCGGGTGATCGTGGTATGGCAATCCAGCCTCGCCGTCGAACCTGATGAGATCGACTATCTCGACAAGACCATCATCGAGGTCACGTGAGCCGCTCATGACGACAACAGCGCACGTTTGCGCGATCGGAGCCCGAACGCCGGTTGGTCTGTTGGCCGAGACCTCCGCCGCCGCCGTCCGGGCTGGCATCTCGCGTATCACCGAACACCCCGTGCTGCTCGATCGCCACGGCGAACCGGTCCACGGCTGCATCGACGCCCAGCTCGACCCCGCGCTCAATGGCACGCAGCGGCTGCTCGCGCTCAGCCGCTCCGCGCTCACGGAGGTGTTCGACAAGCTCAGCGCGAACACGCAGATCAACGGTTCCGTGGCCGTGTTGCTGGCGCTGCCAGAGCCGCGACCTGGCTGGACCACTGACGATAGCCACGCGGTGGCACATGGCCTCGCCACCACACAAGCGCCGGGCGTAGCAGCGCCTCACGTACAGGTGGTCGGCCAAGGCCACGCGGGCGCCCTGCATGCGCTCGGGCTCGCCACGCAACAGATCGAAGCCGGCGCGCTCGAGCTTTGCATCGTGGGTGGCGTCGACAGCTACTTCGATGGCCCTGTGCTCAACTGGCTCGACAAGCGCAGGCTGCTCGCCGGCAACTCGCGGGCGGGCTTCATTCCTGGTGAAGCGGCCGCGTTCACCGCTGTCGGCAGCGCCATGGCCCTGCGCGCGCTCGGGCTCCCCTCACTCGCCACGGTGCGAGGCTGGCATTCGACGATGGCAGCCGATCGTTCCAACGTCACCCCGCCCACTCCTGGCACCGCCCTCGCCGACGCGATCAACACCGCGACTCGCGGTCTACAGACACCCCACGAGCGGATCAACGATGTATTGTGCGACATCAACGGTGAGCGCTATCGCAGCGAGGAGTGGGCGTTCACGATGTTGCACACCCACGCCCGGCTCGTCGACGGGACCCGCTACATCGCGCCGACCAGCGCGTGGGGGGACACCGGCGCCGCGACGGGCTCCTTGCTGTCGATCCTCGCTGTGCGGGCGTGGGCCCGAGGCTACGCGAGCGGGCCGCTAGCGATGGCCTGGGCCGGATCACTCGGCGGCCTGCGAAGCGCGCTCGTCTTGCAGGCACCATCTAGCTAAACTGGAGCGCACGAACCCATGTCCAGCGTCAGCGTTAATTCTCCCAAGACCCCCGTGACCGCGGGCAGCAACGGCATCGCGGCCGCGACCCTCCCCAACGTCTGCAAGATGCCGGGTCCGCCGGCGCCCTTCGTGCCCACGCCACTGCCCAATATTGCCAAGAGCGGGACGAAGCCAAAGGGCTTCACCAAAGACGTGAAGATCGAGGGCAAGACGATCGCGGTCAAGGGTGCGAGCTTCGGATCCCAAGGCGACGCGGCGTCCAAGGGTACCGGCGGGGGTGTGGTCTCGGCCAACACAGATGGGCCGGCGAAATTTGTTGGCCCGGGTTCGCTGGATGTCAAGGCGGAGGGCAAGAGCATCCAATTGTTGAGTGATCCCATGGTTAACAATTGTGGGCCGAGCGGCAGTCCGCCAAACGCAGCTACGGTCGCAGGTATCATGCAACTCGCACAAGCGATGATGTATCCCGAGCAGGCCGGTAATACTACAACGGAGTGTACCAGCTCATTCAACCACACCTGGGTTCACCGCGAGGCCTGCGGGAAAAAGCGGATGAGCCAGAAGATCGACGAAGCAGCGTCGCACCCACTCGAGGGCATACGATTCGAGGCGGCTGCCGCCGCGCACAACAAGGCGACCGGCGACCTCACACGGAGCGGACAGTTGAGCCAAGAGCCTCACGAGGAAAAGGTGTTTTGGGTGTGTTCAGAGTGCGGCATCGAGCGAGAGGGGGACCAACTCCACGACGACCCCAACGGAGGCCCTCCGCACATGGTCGAGGTCAAGTTCAAGTCAGAGCTGAGCACGCGGGACGCGAAACAACTCGGGCGCAACATTCAGGCTGTCAAACAAGGCAACGCAAGCGGCCTGGTCTACAAAGTTCCGGCCAGCGGAGGCGGAGACTTCCTCTGCAACCAAATCAAACGACTCGGGGAGGTCGCTGGCCAAGCGATCCGCGTCGTGAGGATCTGAAATTATGAGTGTTTCATTCGAAGCAAGGTTTTCGACCACTCGCCTCGGACTGGCTGACATCATCACGCAACTCGATGAGGTCATCTCCGAATGTAGGATGACCTTCACTGGTTCGATAATTCAGCTCTATCCCCACAACGGCTGGCCGACGGTCGAGGGCTTCGATTTTTCCTTCGTCAACTCTCTGGCTGATGCCACGCTGGCTGCGACTGACTGGTGGGGCATCGGGATCGAATGCGTATCACAAGTCCTGATCGAAGGACTTGGACGCACCGACGCAGCCGAGGTCTATTTCAACGTGTTCACTGGGCCAGATGGCCAGTGGACGATCAGCTATAACGAATTGTTCAGGGCGTTCAACCTCCGATTGCAGCTTGCTGAAGCAGCGCAAAACTTGACATCGATGCAACTTCGCCTGTGTGAAGCCGGCGGGTTCGGCATCTCGATCTACGATGAGGAGAACCACAGCCGCGCCCCTGTGCCGACGCTTCGCAACGCCGAGGTCGCGGTCAAGCGAATCGCAAACGATCCAAAACGAGGTTACCTGTCTGTGGTTGTATCTTCCAAGTTGATGAGCTACGAACGAGCTTGCAGCCTCGCCGGCCCTCGTGCCGAAGAAGTAAAGCTCTCGATCGCAGGCTACGTGCTGTTCCCCTTTTTCGCGCCAACCGTCGGTCGCGGCTAGTCCGCCTGCACAGTGAGCAACTGTTTTGGAAAAGCGATGTCCGACTATCTGAAAACTGCATTGGTCACCGCCAGCGTCCCCATGAACGACGGTTGCACCATGCTGGCTGACGCCATCGATCTGCTCACTGAGCGGTACGAGTTCGGCTTTCGGGGCTACGGTGGCGCGGCGCGACTCTGCTTTGATGGCGACAAACTCGTTGACGAGTTGCGCCTCGATGTAGTTCAAACAATCGATAACCTTGGGCGAGCGACCCTCGAACAGCTCGTGGATCAACACCGCTGGTTGAGCGTGACGGGGAGCTTTCGGTTCGAGGGAGCCCTGCGCCTGTTCGACATCAACCTCGCGCTCTACCCCACCTTCGACCCCGAACGGCCCGTCTGCCTGATTAGCCATCTGGATGCTTCTCTCTACAAAGACCTGTCGAATGATGACGACAGCCTCAACCACGAGGCGGCTGATCGAATGCGGAGCTTGGGCATTTTACTGGGTGCACACGAACTCACGGATGGGTTCAATGCGCAAAACTTCGAGTCGTTTCACGAGGTGATCACCTTCGATGGGGCCGCTCTGAAGGAGGCGCTCCTGCATCCTGCCTCGGTCCGCGCGGCCTACAAGGGGGGTGTCATCACGCCAGGCACTATCTGTGGCATCAAGAAGGCGATGCTGACGCTGAACCAACTGCGCCCGATCTGGGGCCCAGCGGAATATTTCGAGACGATCACAGGGCACTCGATACTCAGCGATATGATAGACGACGAAGACGACGACGACGACGACGACGACGACGACGACGCGACCTCGTAGTCCCGGGCCCCATCTCGGTGCATGAGATCGATGAGTCCGATCAGCGGAATTCTCGCTTCGTGTTCGTTGATGACTGCGGGCAACATATTGCTGAAGTGCCCAGCCCGCAAGGTCCCGCTAGCGCGCGCTCGCCCGCACCTCGACCGCACGAGTCGGTCGAGTCGTCAACACCGACGTCAACCCAGGAGCCGGCCCAAGCACCTCAAACCGCAGCTCCCGAGCCCAGCAAGCAAGCGCAAGCGACATCTCAATCAACGCAAACCGCATCCCAATACAAAGATGCGGCCCCGCCCCAAACGGAAACCACGCAAACCGCACCCGCTCACGCTCCCCCAACCAGCGCTCCGGCCGGAACTCGAGCGCATCGTCCCCCCACCAGCGAACCGAGCGCTGAATCACCCACGCCGAGGCGATCACATTCGTGCCCGCCTCAACCCGATATCCTCCGATCTCGGTCGGCTCGGTCGCCTCGCGGGCGACGCCCCAGATCGGCGGTATCAGCCGCAGCGACTCGTGCACCACCGCCTCCAAGAACGGCAGGTTGGCGAGATCGTCAACGGTTGGCGGGCGCTCGCCAAGCACGGCGTCGAGCTCGTTGGCGAGGCGCTCGCCGACGTCGCGGTGGCGCATGAGCAGGTCGAGGGCCATTGTGAGGCCCATGGCGGTGGTCTCTTGGGCGGCGAGGATCAAGGTGGTGATGTCTTCGCGCAGCTGCTGGTCACCCAGTTGACCTTGGCTGTCCCAGCCGCGGACCAGCTCCGAGAGCAGGTCGTCGCGGGGGTGGGCGCGGGCCTCGGTGGCGAGATTGGCGATGATGCGATCAAAGTCCGCGAGCAGTCGGAGCTGGCGTTTGCGGCGAGGGGTCGTGACCCGGCGGTAGGGCTGGCCGTCGAACAGCAGGGTGAGCAGCATGAATTCGCGGGATGAGAAGTCGTCCCAGAACACCTCGAAGCCGCGGCGAAGCTGCTCGCGGGCGGGGCCGAGCGGGGCGGCGGTCAAGACGTCGATGAGCACGTCGAACATGAAGTCGAGCATCTGGGCGTGCAGATCGAAGCGAGGACCGGTGGCCCAGCGCTGGGCGTAGGCCCGGGCCTGGGCAACGATGACGCTGGAGTAGCGAGACACGCCGCCCTTGCGCAGGGCCGGCGCGAGGAGCCGCCGACGAGCGGCCCACGGCTGGCCCGACAAGGTCACGATGCTGTCCCCGATCACGCACGACATGCCGCGGGTCAGTCCCGGCTTGCGATAGCTCGAGGCCCGCCGGACCAAGAGCTCGTGGACGAGGGCCGGATCGAACAACAGGTAGCCGGACGTGCCGAGCATCTGCATCTGGACGATGTCGCCGTGCTGCTCGGCCCAGCGGGTGGACGCGCGGCGCAATCACGATGCGAACGGGCGCCGTCAAATGACGTCATCGCCGCTCCAACACGATGAACCAGGCGATCGACGAGCGCGTGGGCGTGGTGACGATCACCCACGCGTGGCGCCAGCTCGCGGCGAGGGTCCGCATCCGGGCGCGGTGATCCACGAGACGTCTGGCCCCAGCTAGTCGCGGCGCTGCGCCAGCGCTGCACCGACACCCTCGACTGCGGCGCCTTCTATGCGCAGTGCGTCCGAACCGGCGAGCACGAACTTGGGCCAAGCTTTCAGACCATCACCACGATCCACCAACGCGACAGCGAGGCCCTCGCCGAGCCGCGTTCGCGCCCGCCGATGCCGATGACGACCTCGACCCAACCCTTGCCCACGCGATCGCCCTGTCCGAGGTCCACGGGCAGATCCTAATGCCGGCGATCCCCGACTACGCGTCGCGCTCGGCCCGCTCGAGCAAACCTTCTTGGGTCAGGGGATCGATCGGGTGATTGATTACGCCGCCGCGTCGACCCGCGCCCGCTGGGCACATGCCACCGCGTCGGCGCGGACCCGCGCCGCTACGCCCTGTTGGGGATCGGCGAGCCCACGCCGCTGCGTGGGGCCTTCGCCAGCTTCGAGATGAAGATCGTGCTGTCCGAGCTGCTCAACCACGCGTCGTTGCGCGTCGAGCCTGGCTATCAGCCCGCGGTCGCCCGCCGGGCCATCACCTTGTGCGCCAAGGGGGGCGTGCCCGTGCAGCTCGTCGCCCCCGTCGCTGCCCCCGATCGTCCGCTCGCTCCAGAGGCCACACCATGACCACGCTGCTGCCCCGCCTGCACCTGTTCGAGTTTCACGATCAAGCCTGGTGCCCCGCGCCGCTGCGCGAAGCCCTGACCGACTGCGTCAACGCGGCGTGGAGCTTCACGGGGTTCTGGCGCAACGCGGTCCCCCACATCGAGGACCTGCTCGATCGCACTGGCGAGCGGACGATCCTGGATCTGTGCTCGGGCTCGGGTGGCCCGGTCCCGCGGATCGTCCACGCCGTCGCGCAGCAGATGCCCGAGCTGCGCGCCGAGCTCAGCGATCGCTTTCCCAAGCCCGGCAGCCTCGACGCGCTGGGCCCCGAGCTGCGGGCCCGCGTCCGCTACCGCGAGCAGCCCGTCGACGCGCTCGCGGTGCCGGCCGAGCTCGCGGGTCTGCGGACCGTGTTTGGTGCCTTTCACCACTTTCGTCCGGCCCAGGCGGTTGCGATGTTGCGCAGCGCCAGCGGCAGCGCGCGCGCGCTCGCGGTGTTCGAGTTTCAGCGCCGGGCGATGTTGCGGAGCCTGGTCCCGCCGATGGGCTTGGTCGGCCTCTCGCCGCTCCTTGCTCACTGGACCGCGCCGCGTCGCTGGTGGCGCCCGGTGTTGACCGCGATTCCAGTGATCCCCGCGATGTGGGCGTGGGACAGCTTTGCGACGATCATGCGGACCTACACCCCCGCCGAGCTCGTCGAGCTCGCCGAGCAAGCGCGCGCGCCTGGCTACCGCTGGGAGGTTCGCGAGGCCCGATCCGATGGACCCGAGCGCATCACCTGCCTCGCCGGGTTTCCAGATCCCCGCGGCGGCGTGGAGCTGATCGAGTACTGAGCATGAACACGTCATCCTGGCTACCGGATCCTGGCTTCGAGGGCTTGGCGACCCGCTCGCGGCTGATCTGCTGCGCCCACGCGGGCGGGGGCCCAGCCGCGTTCGCCGACTGGGCCACGGCCCTGCCGCGATCCGTGAGTCTGTGCCCCCTGCGTCGACCCGGCTGTGACCCGCCACAACAGGCGCCACAACAGCCGCCACAACGGGCCGACGTCCACATCCTCGCCCACCAGGCCGTCGAAGCGCTGTGCACCCTGGCCACGCGACCGTCGATCTTGTTTGGTCACAGTCTGGGCGCCGTGATCGCCTTCGAGATCGCACGACTGCTCGACGCGCGTGGCCTGCCGCCGCGCTTGCTGATCGACGCGGCCAAGCTCGACGGGTGGCAGGAGCTGACGTGCGCGGGCGTACAGCGCATGGAATTTGATGGGGGCCACTTCTTTCCGTTCGAGCGCGCGTCGGGGTTTCTCGCGTGGCTGGGGCAGCGGTTGCAGCGAGCTTGACTCGATCATGGGGCTGTCTCAACGCCAGTCTTCAGGTCACGCCGGGCGAACCGGATCATCGCAAGAAAGAACGCGAGCGCCAGCGGCCCGATGATCAACCCAATGCCACCGAACATCAGCAATCCACCAACGAGCGCGAAGAAGATCGCCACTCCGTTGAGGTGCATGCCGTCGCGGATCAGCCATGGGTGGACCAGATTGTCGATCAGCCCGATCGCCACCAGCGACCAGATCGCCAGGAAGATCGGCTGCCACACCGAGCCCGACAAGATCAGCAAGCCGACCATGGGGAAGGTCACCAGCGCGGTGCCAACCGACGGGATGAACGCCGTGAAGAACGTGAGCACGCCGAAAAACATTGGGTTGGGCACCGACGCGATCGCAAACCCGAGCATGGCCACGAGACCCTGGAGCAGCGCGGTCACGAAGCTCGAACGGAGCGCGAAGCCAGACACCCGCCGCGACTCGGTCAGCAACTCACCGGTCTCGGGCAGCGGCGAGATTTGCTCGAGCCACCTCACCAGCCGCTTTCCGTGCAGCAGCAGCGTGTGCAGGGCGATCAGCGTCAGGACCAGATCGAAGGTGAGGCTGCTGGCCTGCGAGAGCACCGAGCCGAGCACGTTGGCGGCGACCTTCCCGCTCGCCATCGCATGATCCCCAAGGTCGGCTCCCTGCGGTATCAGCACGAACACCTCGCGGATCGGCTGCTCCATCCAGTCGGGCAGCCGCGCGAACAACCCATCGGCGAGCCCCGACACGCCACCTTGCTCGAGGGTCGCGCGCAGAAACATGTAGGCATCGATCGCCTCGCCCGCGATCACCACGCCGATGATCGTGAGCGGGATCATCAGCATGATGACGACCAAGAGCGTGGTGATCGTTGTCGCGAGCTTGCGTCGGTCACCGAGCTTGCGCGCCAGCCATTCGTTGGCGGGCGACAGCGCGGCGGCCAGGACCGCAGCCAGAAACAAGGGCTTCCAGATCGGCCAGATCACAGCCGCGAGCAGGAGCGCCGAGGCACCCAGGAACAACCCGAAGGTGACGCGCGCGGCTCGAGTGCGCGGGATCGTGGAGGACATGCGCGCAGGCTAGCGCTCGCGGGTGCGGAGGCCCGCCGCATCGCCTGCGCCGGACTGCCGAGTTGCCCGAGTTGCCCGAGTTGCCTGGAACTCCCTGCCACGCACCAAGCTGACCGGGCTCGGCGCCGAGCCAGCAGCTCATGGACTCAGCCGAGCTCTCGGCGGCGACGACGAAGCACCAGCTCGACGATTGCGCTGAATCCCAGGCTCAGCACCCCTGCCACCGCGCCAGCGGTCAGCGGTGACAGGTCCAGGTACGCCACGACGACGACAAGGGCCACATTCCAAAGTACCACGAGCTCATGGATGCCGGCGTCTCGCCTCTGCAAGGGAAACAGCCTCGAGCGACCTGACTCGGCCGGGGACAGGTCCTGGGACTCTCGACCGGCTGTCACTCGCAATACCCCTCGAGTAGATCCGTCCCGACGGCCGTTGCGACGGCACCCGCGACACCGCACACGGGACAACCTACGGCTGTCCCACAGCACGCCGCGACGTTCGCCGCCACCAACCCCACATATATGTATTTGCCGGCACGCAGGACACCCTTGCCGAAGTCGCTGCACTTGAAGGCCTGAGACTCACCGGCGAACGCGTCCAGCAGTTCGTGACCAGCTTCGTCTGAGAGTTCAACCAGGGCCGCTCGAGCCAGCGCGTCGGCTCCCGGGGGCCGATGATGACCAGTTTGAGAGGCCGGTGGCATCGTCGTAGCTCGCGTGTACGAGGGCCTCGCCTTCTACATATATGTATGCGTTCGCACGATCTGCGTCGTCGGCAACCAGGAAGACTTCGGCCATTTGACCGTTCGGCAGCGTGTATGTCACCGATGCCCACCGTGTGCGGTGGCCAGCCTGTGTGACGTACTCGTCGACGACCGCTTGCGGTGGCGGCCGGTAGGTTGGTGAAGCGGAGAGCACGTGTGAAAACACTGCGTGGGTGAACTTGGAGAAAAGCTACTGAAAGTTGGGGTCGCGGCAACGCGCAGGGTCTTCGCCCTTGCGTCTCTCAGGTCCGCAAGTTTTCCCGTTCAAACACCAACTCATCCACCACGTCGATGATGAGTCGGAGCCAGTGTCGGAGGTGGACGCGACGACGGTGGTGTCGTCGGCACAGGCGATCGTCAGCGAAGCGAGCAGGGTGGCCGTCGCCACCCGTGAGCCAAGGTAGTGGGTATGCATTCCGGGATTTGAGCCGATTTCAGATCCCGGCGTACGACGAAAATCGACCGGCCGCCCCACGCCTGGGTCAGACGGGGGCGGCGCGCGTCAGCGCTTCGTCGTTCAGACCTCGGCGGTCAGTTCGTCGCGCAGCAGCGGAAGCCGGTGCTCGAGTTCCGCGTGTTGCGAGGCCGCTTCGAGTCGATCGCACACCGCAGGTCACTCGGGACCGAGAAGTACGAGCCCCCGCGGCGACGGCAGTCCTGGTCGGCGTCATCGACGTTCTGCATGGTCCCGCACGCGCTGGTCCACTCCCACACGTTGCCGCTCATGTCGAACAGGCCCGGCGCCCCGCCTTCGCAGGTGTCGATCGTCCCGACCGGCGCGAGCTCACCCAGCCCGAACTCCATCCCGTTGCAGGCCATCGCCTGATAGGCATCCGCGTAGGGATAGGTCATCGCGCCGTCCATCGAGCAGGCCCGGTACCACTCGTTGGTGTTCGCGTTGTTGACGTCAGCCAGCCCGGCAGCTTGGCCGCCGACGAGACCGCAAAGGTGCTCGCCGGACCAGTCACAGTAGGCCCAGGCGTCGCACCAGTCCACGCCGCCAACCGGCAAGTTTGGATCGCCGTTGCCTTGGCCCACCCAGGAGTCCGGAACGAAGCTGTCCTTCCACGAGCACGTTGGGGGCAGCACCTCCAGCCCGACGTTCGCGTCGAGGAACGCGGCGTACTCCATGACCGAGGTCTCGGTCGCGCGGATCGAGAAGTCGCCGAGGTTGATCAGGCCGTCGCCGTCGCCGTCGCCGTCGCCGTCGCCGTCGCCATCGCCGTCCCCATCACCGTCCCCGTCGCCGTCGCCATCCCCGTCTCCGTCGCCGTCGCCATCGCCATCGCCGTCGCCGTCGCCGTCGCCGGTTGTGTCGCCGTCGCCATCGCCGTCACCATCGCCGGGATCGCCGTCGCCGTCGCCGTCGCCGTCGCCGTCGCCGGTGGTCGTCGTGCCAACGGTGTCGTCGGTCTCCCCGGTGTCGAAGGTATCGAAGGTCTCCGCGGAGGTGTCATCGGTGGCCTCGGACGAGGCCTCGATGACGCCCCGATCGGCGCAGCCAAGGGGCAGGGTGAGAAGGCAGGTGAAGGTCAGGTAGCGCAGTGATCGCATGCTCGAGTGCTCCGCAGCGGCCATCGAGTCGAGGCCGGGGCCGCCAGTATGCGTCGAACCACCTCGCCAACGCACGAAAGTCGCGGATCGAGAGTTGCCAACTGTCCGCCACTTGCGCCCCACCTGCGGGCGTGAGGGGCATGTTTGCGCAGTGGCGATCGAATTCGAGCGGCTGCGCGAGCGCGGGCGCACAGCAGTTCGAGCAGACCGCGAGCGCCGCGTGGAAACGGCAGGAGCGGCTCCAGATGTGCCCGGCGGCGTGAGTTCAAACTGGTGACCGCTCGCGTGGATCCTCATCTCGAGCACGCTCGAACAACGCGTGGCCCCGAGCTTCCCAGGCAGCGCGCAGGACCGAGTGGACTTCGAACCGTGCCAGCTGTTTGTCCAGCCAGGAAGTAGACGCCCCCGCCCGTCCCGCGCATAGCCACAGCGCGCGATGGGAGAGCCAGTCATTTGAGCACATCGCCAGCTCTCGTAGCTCGGACAGAGGGAGCTCGTCTGCGAGCAAATATGCAAGCGTCGGTGTTGTGGCAGGGTGCGTCTGGATCGTCTCGGCGAGGTGCGTGCGGAGCAGCGGCAGCATCGGCCGTGGCGCACTCGGCCATACCCCCATGAGCTTGACCTGCGCCCATGCTTGACCCGCCCAGGCGGTGCCGATGATCGCGGGCAGCTGATCCTCGAGGGCAGCGCGGAAGGAGGCGTCGTGCCGGGCGAGCCTGGCGAGGTGTTCGGCCGCGTGCGGCATCCACCGAACCCCCTTCACCCAACGGGTCTGATCGAGCAGCTCGGGGTGGCGCTTGAGCCGGGTCACGACGAAGCTGACGTCTCGCACGCTCGCCGCCCATGGTGCGTCCAGTATCTCGTCGCATATCTTCAGGAAGGCGTTGGCTTGGTCAGGGGCCAGCTCAGCCTCTCCGTACACCTCACCCGACGCCACCTCCAAGCGCGCGTTCGTGAAGACCTGCATCGCCGAAGCGCCCACGCGGGTCTTTGTCGACGAGAGCCGCAGGCCAAGCCCACTCAGTGCTTCCTCGAGCACCTGCAAGCCTTTGCGAACGGTTTCGAGGTCGCGGCCATGGATCGCGTAGTCATCCACCCATCGCGCTCGCGCCCACTCGAGACCGGGGACGCGCAGCGCTCGGCCGCCGCCGCTGCTTCCCCGCGACTCAGCCGCCGCGACACCAGGCGACGTAGGCCGCGAGCCGACCCTCGAGCGCGGCCTCGTCGATGCCCAGCTCGGCCAGCGAGCGGTTGATCGAGTAGTGCTTACGCTCGCGCGGCGGGTGCTCGCGCGGGACGAAGTCCGGCAGCGTCGGGCTGTCGAGGCACTCGCGGTAGACCCTGGTCATCGCGCCCTCGAGATCGCGCACGTACGCGTCGAAGCGCAGCACGCAGCGGTGCGGACCGCCGGGCCGGGTGAACCACTCGTGCTCGTGCTCGCAGTAGCTCAGCTCCGACGCCAGCGCGCCCTCGGCCACCCACGGCCAGGGCACGTGCCCGAGCACCGTGTCGACCGCGTTGACGTGCAGGAAGTTGATCGCGCTTTGCAATCGCGGGCCGGGCTCGCGGATCATCGCCAGGAACCGCGCGTCCGGGTAGCGCCCCGCGAGCGCATCGGCGGCGGCGAGGAAGTGGCCCTTGACGAAGAACCGGCGCGGTTGGCCGTCGGGTCCAAGCCCCGCATGGATCAGGGTCTTGCGCGCGACGGTGTCGAAGAACTCGACGAACTCGCGCTCCCATAGCTCGCGGTTGTCATTGTGGAGCGCGCCGGGCCCAAACTCGTGGGCGAGCAGCTCGGGCCCAAGGTACAGCGCGAGGTGGTTGAAGTGGGCGAGGTACACCGCGCCCTCGAAGGTGTCGGTACGAAACGGATCGCCCTCGTGCCGCTCGAGGAACTCGGGCGGGATCCGGGTCAGGATCTTCGTCCGCACCTGGTCCTCGCTGATCAACCGGCCGAGCGTGCGCGGGACCAGCCGCCACAGCCACAGATACGGGAACAGGGCCTGAACCAAGCTCGGCGCGGCGAGCTGGGCATCCTCCTCGAGGTAGCGGGCGAGCTGGGTGCTGCCGCTGCGGGCCGCGCTGAGCTCGATCAGCGGCGCGACCACGGGCGTCGCCCGCAGCTGTTCAGCGTAGAGCAGCTCGTCGAGGAACCACGCCAGGGCCCAGACCGGCGTGAACGCGAGCGTGCGCATGACCGTGAGGCTCAGCCACACCCGCGTGCCGAGCCCGAGCCCGGGCGCCGGCGGATGCGAGGTCCAGATCAGCCGCAGGTAGCGACCGGCCCGAGCGAAGCGCGGCACGTTTGGAGGCCGTCCCCACGCCCACGCCGCGAGGGCGTAGATCGGCCACAACCAGGCCGTGAGCGCGACCAGCAGCGCCAGCGCGAGGGTCCGCGCGAGGATCTTCAGGGCCATCACCGGCGCCGACGGGGGCGGACGGTGCAGCTCGCCGGGGAGCTCGCCTGCGATCGCGCGACCGTCGAACAGCGGAGTCTTGGCCTTGGCTTGCTCGCCGACGGCAGCTTCGCCCTCGTCTGCGAGGCCATCGACCGCGACCTCGCTCGTCTCGTCGGTCGTCACGTCGCGCTCGAGCTCGGGCGACGGCTTGGGGGGCAAGGGTGAAACTTTCATGTGTGCTCCAGTGCGTGAGTGGTGCGAAGGGTGGGGGCGAAGGTCGTGGACGAGGCATGTCGGCCGGCGCTCACTGGGCTCCGACCGAGGGTGTGTTCATTGAGCTTGGTCAAGACCGTCCCGTGTCCAACCTCCTCGAAGCGCTCGACGCCGCGCTCGACGAGGCCGGTGATCGTCTCGGTCCAGCGAACCGGCCGCGCGATCTGTTCGACCAACAGCCGTCCGATCTCGCTGTCGGGATGAGGTCGGGCGAGGACGTTGGAGATCACCGGGATCCGCGGTCGGAACAGCTCGAGCTCGGCCACGTGCGCGGCGAAGCGCTCGGCCGCCGGCCGCATCCAACGCGAGTGAAACGCACCGCTGACCGGGAGGATGACGTAGGCGTGGCAGCCCTCGCGCTCAAACCGGGCCTGAGCCGTTCGCACGGCCGCGCGTGGACCCGAGACGACGACTTGGGTCGGTGCGTTGAGGTTGGCGATGTCGAGCTCGAGCCCGTGACGATCAATGAGGCCGCGAACCTCAAGCTCGCTCATTCCGAGCACCGCAGCCATCGCGCCACCCTCGGCGCGGGCCATCAGCGCGCCGCGTTGGCGGACCAGGCGTAGGCCGGTCGAAAAGTCGAACACGCCCGCGGCGTGCAGGGCGTTGTACTCACCGAGGCTGTGGCCGGCGAGGAAGTCGGGCTCGGGCTCGCCATCGTCGATCCGCGCCCGGTGAGCGAGGGCGTTGACGACGTAGAGCGCCGGTTGAGTGAACGCGGTGTTGCGCAATCGGCCCTCGCGGTCATGCAGGCAAAGATCGACGACGCTCCACCCCAGGATCTCGTCGGCGAGCGCCGTCAGGGCTCCGAAGCGCTCGAACAGCTCGCGGCCCATGCCCCGCTGCTGGGCGCCTTGTCCCGGAAACAGCCAGGCCGTGCACGGCCTGCGTCGTGCGGGGCGCGTCCGACTGATCGCTACAGCTCCGAAGGTCTGCGTGACATCGTGGAGCCTGCGCAGCTCTCCCCCGAATGGCGTCATGACTCGCGCGACCCTGGGCGTGGGCGCCCCTGACTCCTCGCTCCAACCACGGGCGGCGAGGTGGCGCTCGACGAGGTTGGCCATCGTGCCGCTGGGTCCGACGTCGATGAAGTTCAGGGCGCCCTCGTCGACGGCTGACGGTTCGGAGCGAAGGCTGTCGACGACGCGGCCGAGGCGTATCGGCGCGCGCAGGGCCTGCCAGAAGTGCGCATGATCGGCGAGCCGCACCGGGCCCGGCTGCGCGCAGGACAACATGGGGATCCTCGGCGGACGCGGGCGTTCACCGTCGAACAGGCGCGCGACCGCGGATCGGGCCCCGTCGATGCCGGCCGAGTGGGCAGCGTAGGCGACGGGCAGCCGGGCGTAGGCGATCGAGCACGACTTCAGACGCTGGGTCACGACGGCCATCCCCCCCGCGGTCCCGGCGATCACGAAGTGCTCGTTGGTGTCGGCGAACACCAGCTCGGCGTTGGCCTGCAGCGTCGGGTCTCGATGAAAGCGATCCGCAGGCGCGAGCACGGCGACGACCTCGCCGGGCTCGCCGTGGCGCTCGAAGCAGGCCGCGTGCTCGATCACGAGGCGCAGGGCCTGGGCCACGCTCAGGGCACCGGCGACGACTGCAGCTGCGAACTCGCCGAGGCTGGCCCCACACACGAGATCCGGCTTGACGCCGCGCTCGATCAGCGTAAACGCGAGGGCGCACTCGCTCATCACGATCGCGGCGCTGCTGGGCTTCGGCGCCAGGAAGTCCTCTGACTTGCGCCGGCTTGGATCGTGAACGTGGGCGAGCACCGAGCCGTCGAGGAGCGGCCGCGCGATCTCGTCGAGCGCGAGCAGCCAACCCCGGTACGCGGGATCTGCATCGAGCAGGGACCGGCCCATGTGAAAGTACTGGGAGCCCTGTCCGGAAAACAGGAACACGTTACGCCCCCGGTCGCCCCCGGGCTTTACGATGACTTCAACCATGATCGCAGCTTTTCGTTGATTGCTTCGAAGCAGAACAAGCTCAGGAAATGGAGACCGCCCGGAACCTCGTGGTACTCGGATCCCTGGATCTCGCGGCTGAGTCGGCGGGCGAATTTTGCAGGCATTAATTCGTCGTTCTCGCCGCTGATGAGACAGGTCGGCTGGGTAATTGAGCGTGCGGCGTCCGAGTGGCGAAAGCGTGCGATCATTCGGAAGTAGCGATTGATCACCCGCCGGTCCACGCTGCCGACCACGAACTTCTCGAGCTGCCCCCGCGCCTCGAGGGCGCGAACCTGGGGGTGCTGCCGGATGAACTCCGGCAGCTTGTCAAAGCCGGCATGAAACTCCGCAGCGCACAGCCGCGAGAACACCTCGGGCGAGACCTGGTACTCGTCGGAGGACCACGAGATGGTCGTGGTGCTGATCAGCACCAAGCGCTCGACGAGCGCGGCGTGCCGAGTGGCGAGGATCTGGGCGATGAAGCCGCCGAGCGACCAGCCAACCCACTGGGCGCGGCTGCGGGTGACGATGCCGTCGCGCTGCAGCTGCGCAAAGCTGCGCGCGACGGCGTCCGCCACGTCGTCGAGGCTCTCGACGCGATCGTCCCAGTCGCTGCCGTCGATCCCCGGGTAGTGGGGGACGATCAGCTGGTAGTCGTCGCTGAGGTGCAGGAGCTGTTGAATCCAGATGATCGCGGTGGAGTTGAAGGGGGGCAGCAAGACGACCGGCGGACCGTCTCCGCAGACCACAGCCTCGAGGGTCCGCCCGTCGCCGACGTCGACCGCGTGCACGGACATCGCGGCCGCGCTCGAGCTCGACGACGCATGGGCGCGCAGGTATTCGCGGATCGGAGTCCGCTCTTGGCCGAACTCGAGCGCGGCGATGGCCCCGGACTCACGCAGCTCGACCGGCTCGGGGTCGTTGGGCGCGGCCGCACCCTCGAGGTGTGCGCGCAGCTGGGCGACCGAGGGGTACTCGAACAAGGCGTAGGCTTCGAGCTGGGGGAAGCTGGGCGCCAGGGCCGTGTGGATCTGCGTGCTGAGGATCGAGTCGATGCCGAGCTCCGCGAAGTCCATGTCCTGGTTGAACGAGGGCGGGAGCACGCCAAGGACCTGCCGCAGCGCGGCCTCGATGCGCCGGCCGGTGTCGAGCTCGGCCGCGGGACTGCGCGAGCTTGGTGCACGCTCGACGGCTCCCCGGTCGTCCCCTGCCAGCGACAGGGCCGTCACGCGGGTCGGCCTCGCGCGTGCGCTGGGCAGGTAGAGCCGGACGAAGCTCCCGGCGATGGCGGCCCACTCGACGCGCGCACCGGCGACCCAGCGCTCGGCCAGCTCGCGGGGGGAGCCGGCGTCCACCGTCGCGCCCGCGGGTCGGGCGTTGGCGTCGCCGCGGAGCAAGTAGCTGGGCGCGGCCCCGCCGAGGCGCCCGGCGAGGAACTCGGCGCTGTCCCGGAGGCGGCGGATCAGCTCGGGTATCGACTCGCCACAGAGCACAGCCAACCGGTGAACCCGATGGGCACGGCCTGTCTGCAGCGTCCCGGCGACATCGCGCACGGACAGCCGCGCGTTGAAGCGAGACCAGCTCGGGCTGGTCAGGAAGGTGCGCATGCCCTCGACAACGCGACGCAGCTCGTCCTCGGTGTCGGCGCTGAGGACCACGGCGTACTCGCGCGCCGGGTCGATCGGCGGGTGCTCGCGCGGGGGCGCCTGCTCGACGACGAGATGAACGTTGGTCCCGCCAGCTCCGAACGAGCTGATCCCCGCGCGCCGCAATTCCACGCCTTCGGGCGTCGTCCAGTCGCGTCGCCGCGTCTCGACGTGAAACCGACCGCTGGCGAGGTCGAGGATCGGGTTGGGCCCCTCGCCGTGAGTCAGGTTGGGGAACAGCGAGCGATGGCCGAGCTGGAGGACCATCTTCGCGACCTGCGAGATCCCGGCGGCCGCCTCGAGATGGCCGATGTTGGACTTGATCGAGCTCAGGGCGCAGCTTGGCGAATCTGTGGGGCCTGGACCGAAGGCGTCACGCAGGGCCGCGACCTCAATTGGATCGCCGAGCGAGGTCCCGGTCCCGTGGCATTCGACGCAAGTCACGGTTTGCGCGTCGACGCCTGCGTCGCGCAGGGCCGCGACGATCGTGTCACGTTGAGCGTTCGGGTTGGGGACGGTGAAGCCGTGGGTGCGCCCGTCGTTTCCCGCCGCGCCGCCGCGGATCACCGCCAGCACCGGGAGCCCATCGCGGAGCGCCTCGCTGAGCGGAGCCAGCAGCACCAGGCCGACGCCCTCACCGGGCACGTAGCCGTCGCCACCTTCGGCGAAGGCCCGACAGCGACCGTCAGTTGCCAGGAAATTGCGGTCGTTGAGAAACGCGTACTTGCTCGGGTGGAGGTTGAGGTTGGCGCCGCCGGCCAAGGCCATGCGGCAGTCCCCGCGGCGCAGCGCCTGGTAGGCCGCGTAGATCGCATACAGCGATGACGAGCAGGCCGCGTCCATGACCACGCTTGGGCCCCTTAGGTTGTAGAAGTGGGACAGGCGGTTGGCGTAGCTGAAGGTCTGCGTCGAGCAGGGCAGCTTGGCGCCAGTCTTGCGGTTGAGATCGGCGATCACGAGCGGGTAGTCGTGGAACGAAGCGCCCACGTAGACGCCGATCTCCGCACCGCCGTCCGGGCCGGTGTTCTCGGTCCACTTCAGCGGATCGAGGGCCGCAGACTCGAAGCAGCTCCAGGCCTCCTCGAGCAGCAGGCGCTCCTCGGGATGGATCAGGGCGGCGTCGCGAAATGAGAGCTGAAAGCGCTCGTAGTCGAAGGTGTCGATGCGATCGAGGAATCCGCCCCAGCGGGCCTCGGACCGGCCGTGCTTCGAGTCGTGACGGTGCGCGGCGGGATCCCAGCGATCGCCGGGGATCGTCGAGATACAGTCGACGCCGTCGGCCAGGCGATCGAACAGCTCGACGAGATCCCTCGCCATCGGGAACCGGCCTGATAGACCGACAATGGCGATCGAGTCCTCGCCGGCCGCTGCAAGCCCCGAGTCCGAGACCGCCGAATCGCGGAGGCGCCCGGCTCGCGCCTGCGACTTGGCCTCGACCGTGAACCGGGTCGTTGCGAACGGGTAGCCGGGCAGCGAGAGCAGGCGCGCGTGCGGGTGTGAAGGCTCGCGTGGCCACTCGATGCCGCGTCCACTCGCCGCGGTCGCCCCGTCTGCGAAGTGCTCGAGCTCGCGGCGTAGCTCGGGCAGGTCGCGGGCGTGGAAGACGACGCGTTGGGCCAGCGGCTCGCGCCGGGCGAGGGTGTGGGCGAGATCGTGAGTCGACAGCGATGGGTGCTCGCTCAGGTGCTCGGCGAGCGCGCCCGCGCGTTGGCGCAGGACCTCGAGGGTCTTGGCTGCGAGCGGGAACGCGAGCGGGCGCGAGGCAGGATCCGCCGGCGCGCGCGGACCCACGTCGACGTACTCCTCGAGGACCACATGAGCGAACGCGCCGGTGAAACCGAACGAGCTGACGCCAGCGCGGCGGAGGCCGTGCTCGGACAGCCATGGCTCTCGCGCCGTGTTGATCCGCAGCGTGCCATCGGACAGATCAATACGTGGATTGAGGGTCTGGAAGCCCGGCATCACCGGGAGCTCGCGCGCGCGCATCTGCAGCAAGACCTTGACCACGCCGACGAGACCCGCCGCCCCTTCGGTGTGACCAAGGCTGGCTTTGGCGGAGCCAAGGGTGCAGCGCTGGGCGGGCGCGCCGGCTTGGGCGAAGGCTTTTTGTAGGGCGCGGACCTCGATCGGATCGCCCAACGCGGTTCCGGTGCCGTGCGCTTCGATGTAGGAGAGCGTGGCCGGATCGATGTTCGCGTCGCGCCAGGCGGCGAGCAGCACATTGACCTCACCGTCGACGCTGGGGGCGGTCAGCGTGGCCGTGCGTCCGCTGTGACGCACCGCGGTGGCCTTGATCACCCCGTGGATGCGATCGCCGTCTGCGATCGCTTGGCTGAGCGGCTTGAGCAGGACGGACACGACCGCCTCGCCAGGCACGTAGCCGTCCGCGGCGGCGTCGAAGCTGTGGCAGCGACCGGTGCGAGACAGGGCGCCGAGGCTCGAGAAGTACCGGTGCCGCGTCGGCGACAAGATCAGGTTGACGCCGGCGACCAGGGCCATGCCGCAGTCGGCGGCGCGCAGGGCTTTGCAGGCGGCGTCGAGGGCGAACAGCGCCGATGAGCAGGCCGTGTCGAAGGGCAGGCTGGGACCGCGCAGATCGAAGCAGAACGACACGCGGTTGGCCAGGGAAGTCGCCGCGATGCCGGTGAGGTAGTGGGGATCGATCTCGACATCGGCCGCCTGCAGGCGTTCGCGGTAGTCGTGGAAGCAAGCGCCCACGAACACGCCGGTGTCGGTTCCGTGCAGGCCCCCGGCCACGCCGGCGTCCTCGGCCGTGTGGTAGGCGCTCTGCAAGACCAAGCGCAGCTGCGGATCCATCCACGTTGCTTCACGCGGACCGACCTCGAAGAAGCCCGCGTCGAAGCCCTCGGCGTCGGTGATGAAGCTGCCCCACGGGCAGTAGATCGCGTCGGCGCCCGGCTCCGCGTCCGGATTGTAGTAGGGCCGAACGTCGAAGCGCTCGACCGGGATCTCGCGGATGTGCTCGCGCCCGCTCACGAGGTTCGCCCACAGCTCGTCGACGTCCTTGGCGTCGGCGAAGCGTCCGCTCATGCCGATGACGGCGATATCTGCGGGCGAAACCTCGGCTTGGGTCGTCGACTCGAGCGGCTCGCTCGTGGCTGACGTCACGGGCGGAGCCGGCTCGGCGCGCGGCGTGACGGCGTCCAAGGCTGGCAGCGCGGCGTCGGCGAAGTGTGCGGCGAAGTGCTGGCCGTACGCGTCGATGAGGTGAGCCTCGAGGGACGCGAGCGTTGGATACTCGAAGAACAGCGTGGGCATCAGCTCGAGCCCGAACCGAGCGCCAAGCAGCTTGGCGAGGCGGACGAGGGCGACCGAGTCGAGGCCGAGCTCGCCGAACGACAGCCGGGCCTCGATCTCGCCTGCGGGGATCTGCGTGAGCTCCGACAGGACCTCGCGCAGCTCGGTGGCCAGCGCTTCGTCGACCTTCACGGCGCTCGCGGTCCGTGGGGGCAGCCCACGCGTCGGCTCGCGCTGGGACTCTTGTCCGGGGGCAGGAGCCGAGCCGCCGGTGTACGGCTGCGCGGCCGCAGCCGTCCGCAGCGTTCGCGTGCGCATGGCCTCGAGGTCGCCGTAGCCGACGAGCAGCTCGGGGCCGTCGAACTCGAGCGCGCGGTCGAAGGCCTCGAGCCCCAGCTCGGCGGGGAGCGGACCAAACCCGGTCCGCGCCTCCAGGCTGGCGCTCGCAGCCTCGCTCATCGTCATTCCGCAGTCGCTCCACAGCGGCCAGTGGACACACACACAGCGTCCCGACCGGAGCCCAGCGAGCTCGAGCCGGTGGCGCTGGGCCGCGAAGCCGGCCATGAACGCGTTGGCTGCCGCGTAGTCGGTCTGGCCCGGGTTGCCGGCCACCGCCGCGAACGAGCCGAACAAGATCATGAACTCGAGCGCCTCGGCCTGCGTCGCCTGCTCGAGGTTCACGACGCCGCGCAGCTTCGGCGCGAGCACCTCCTGCGCTGCCTGGCGGTCGCGGGTCGCAAAGAACCCATCGCGCAGCACCCCGGCGGCGTGGACGATCCCGTCGAGACCTCCGAACCGCGCTCGGGCCCGAGCCACAGCCGCCTCGCAATCGACGAGCTCTCGCACGTCAGCGCGCAGATACTCGACCTCGGCGCCAAGCTTGCGAAGCTCGTGCAGGAACGCCCGATCCTCGGGTCGCGGCTCCGAGCGGCCCGACAGGAGCAGACGAACGCCCGGCTGGCGCGCGGCCGCGTGGCGAGCGAGGAGCCGACCGAGACCACCGAGGCCGCCGGTGATCCAGTAGCGCCCGCCCGCGCGCAGCACCGGGCTCGAGGGGCTCGCGGCGGGGCTGGGGACGCGTTCGTTCCAACCTCGCACGAGCCGTCCGGTCGCACCCTCGAGCCGAACCTCGAGCGCCTCGAGGTGGGTCAGCTCGGCCTCCACGCGCCCGACGAGCCCGGACTCGAGGGCCTCGGGCGCGAGGAGCACGACCTTGCCGCGGAGCGAGGGGTGCTCCAGGCTCACGCTGCGCAGCAACGCGGCGAGCGCTTCGGCGACGGGCGCGAGGCCGTCGGCGAGCGTCACGACCAGCCCGCGCCGCTCGGCAGCGGACGCTTCGAGCTCGCGTCGGAGCTGGTCCTCGACGGCAGCCAGCGCCACCCGGGTGAGGTCGTCGAACAGGTCGAGGCGATGCGTGTTCGTGCTCCGCTCTTGCTCCCAACTCGCAGGCAGGAGCTCCACGGCGCCGAGCTGTGTGCGTAGGTCCACGCGCGAGCCGAGCCCGCAGGTCAGCAACCTCGCCACGGAGCCTTCGTGGACGGCAGACCCATGCTGACGATCGATCCAAGTCGGCACCGCGTAGACGACCTGGCGCGGGTGATCGTCCGGCCGTGGGGGCGCCGCAGGCCGGGTGCTCGAGGCCGGCGCCCGGTCCGTGTCGAGGCTGACGCTGGCGTCGCGGGTGACGATCCCGAGCACGCGAGTGATGACCCGCCCCGCGTTGTCGGTGATGACGCCCGCAAGCCGACGCGAGCGAGCCGTCTGCTTCTCGGTCGTCACGTGAACCCAGCCATTGGCGACCGCCGGACCGAACAGCTCGACGCGAGCGATCTCGAACGGGATGAAGCTGCCTCCTTCGGGGCTGAGCATGCCCGCGAGCTGCAAGACGGCGTCGCGCTGGGTCCACGCGGCGCGCTCGAGGCTCATGCCGGCTGGCGTGGAGATCCGTGCGAGGGCGCTTCGGTCATCTCGCCAAACCTCCTGGATGTTGCGCAGACCTGGCCCAAGATCGACGCCGCGATCGCGCAGCGAAGCGTAGAACCGCTCACCGGAGAGGCTCTGTCCGTAGCGGGCTTCGAGCGCCGCAGTGTCGATGCCCGGGGCAGACTCGCCGGCATCCGCCGCGATCTGCCCAGCCGTGTAGACGATCCGATCCTCTCCGGTTCCCGAGCTCAGCTCGAAGTTCAGCTCCGCGCCCGCGCGCTCGAGTCCAACCTCGATCTCACAGGTCGGGCCCTCCGCCGTGATCGGGCGGATCAGCAGGACCCGACGGAAGCTGCCGACGCGAGCGCCCGCGAGCTCGACGGCGTGGCGCACCATCTCGAGCTGGACGACCGCGGGCAAGACCGCGCGCCCGCGGATGTGGTGGTCGGCGAAGATGAACTCGGCGCTCGACAGCTGGCTACGGAAGGCGCAGCGGTCGACGCTCGAGACGTTCTCATGGACCAGCGGATGCAAGGTGCGCGGCGAGCCAGGGATGTCGGCCGGCAGCGCGGGCAACCAGCAGCGCAGGCGCTCGAACGGGTAGGTCGGCAGGCTCACCGGCTGCGGCCGCTGGCCAGCGAACGAGCGCCAGTCGAGGTCGAGCCCCTCAACCCACGCGCGCGCGAGCTCGCGGACCTGTCCACGTTCGAGCCATCGCCCGGCCATCTGCTGCAGCAGGTCGGCGTCGAACATCGACGTCGTCCCCGTTGCGCCGACGAACACGTCGTCTTGGGCCTCGCCGGCGCCCAGGGCTCGCAGCGAGACAACCAGCGCGTCAAAGTCATCGACGACCACGGCCGCCCGCTGGGTCTGCGCGGTCCGACCGGTCTGCAGCGTGGAGGCGATCTGCGCGAGGCTGTAGCGCTTGTCGGCGGGCTGACCCGCGAGCGCATCGGCGAGGCGGTGAGCCTGGCGCTGCAACTGCTCGGGCCCACGCGCGGACAAGACGAAGACTCGAGCCAGCCCCGCGGGGAACTCCGCCGGCGTCGTCGCGGCGTTGTCCACCGCTTCGGGCTCCGAGACCACGGCGTGTGCGTTGCTGCCCCCGGCTCCGAACGAGCTCAGCAGCGCCACGCGGGGCAGCTCGTGAGCGCCCTCGGCCTCCTCTCGCGGCCGGACCCAGGCCTCGCGGCGTCGCTGCACGCGAAAGGGGGTGCGCTCGAGCTCGAGGTTCGGGTTGAGCCGTTCGGCGTGGAGCGAGGGAACAAGGACGCCGTGGCGCAGCTGCAAGACGAGCTTGGTCAGTCCGGCGATCCCCGCAGCGGCCTCGAGGTGACCGATGTTGGACTTGACCGATCCGATCGCGCAGGCCCGCTCGGTTGGAGCGTCTGTGGTGGCGCGCTCGAACGCCTTGGCCAGCCCGGTGATCTCGATGGGGTCGCCCAGCGAGGTTCCAGTCCCGTGCGCCTCGACATAGGAGACAGCCCCGGCGTCGAGCTGCGCGGCGGCGAGCGCCTCGGTGATCAGCTCGGCTTGCTGGTTGGGGTTGGGCACTGTGTAGCCGCTGGTGCGGCCGCCGTGATTGACGCTGGTCGAGCGGATGATCGCGTCGATCCGATCGCCGTCGGCTCGCGCGTCAGCGAGGCGCTTGAGCAACACGGCGCCGACGCCCTCGCCGGGCACATAGCCGTCGCCGCCCTCCCCGAAGCTCCGGCAGCGCCCGTCGCTAGACAAGAACCGGTTCTGAGACAGGAACAGGTACTTGCTGGAGGACAGCGAGAGGTTGACACCGCCGACGACGGCGCCGTCCACCTCGCCACGCAGGAGGCTCGAGACCGCGTAGTGGAGGGCCGTCAACGAGCCCGAGCAGGCCGTGTCAATGGCCAGGCTCGGGCCGGTCCAGTCGAAGAAGTAAGAGACGCGGTTTGGAATGTTGTAGAGCAGACCGCTCGGCGCGATCGCCTGGCCGTGCTCGCTCCGCTCGACCCCAAGGTTCACGTAGGGTTGCCACAGCGCGCCAACGAATACGCCGATCCGCCGGGAGCGTGCGGTCAAGCTGGCCGGTGTGTGGCCGGCGTCCTCGAGCGCCTCCCAGACGACCTCCAGGAACAGGCGCGCCTGCGGATCGATCAGGCCGGCATCTCGTGGCGTGATGTTGAAAAGGCGCGGATCAAACTCGTCGACCCCGCGGATGAAGCCACCCCAGCGGGCGTAGATCTGCTCGGCGTCCGGATCAGGGTTGAACAGGCGCTCGTACTCGAAGCGGTCGGGGGGAATCTGCGTGATGCAGTCACGCCCCGATTCGAGCGCGCGCCAGAACTCCTCGAGGTCGTCCGCGCCGGGATAGCGCCCCGCCAAGCCGATGATCGCCACGCCATCGTCAATGGGCTCGACGCTCGCACGCGTCCGACCCTCGGGGGCGCGGCGCGGTGCCGGGGGCTCGGCGGCCGCGACCGGGGGCGCCGCGTCGACGGCCGCGACCGGAGGCACCGGCGAGGGGATCGCGGGGGCTCCGAGCGCGGCGACCCGGGCTCCGTGGGCCTCGACGAAGTAGGCCGCGAGCTCCCGAACGTTGCGGTACTCGAAGAACAGCGTCTTCGACAGCCGACCAAAGCGCTGCTCGAGCCGACGGTTGAGGTCCACGATCATGATCGATGAGATCCCGTAGGCCTCGAACTCTCGCGTCGCTTCGACCTCCGCAGCGGCGAGGCCGACCGCCTCGGCCACGATCTCGCGGAGGATGGTCTCGGCCTGGGTTTGGCGCGCGCGCGGAGCCTGGCTCGCGGTCGTCGAGGCAGGTGCAGGCATGGCATCCGCAGCGTGATCGGCCTTGCGAATTCGACGCAGCGATATGCCCGTGGCCCGGGCGACGACGCGCCCGTCGAGTCGCGCGATCGCGGCCTCGAATTTACGCATGCCATCGCCGCCGGCTTGCGGTCGGCAGTGGACATAGCAAGCACTTGGCAAGGGCCCGTCGAACTCGATCACGTCAATGCCGACGGGGATGTATTGACTGCCATCCGATCCGTGGGGCTTGTTGAGCAGCAACGCCGCCTGCAGCACACCTGTGAGCATGGTCGGATGCAGCGTGTAGTCCGGCGCGGTGCTGGCGAGCGAGGGCGGGAGCTCGAGGCGGGCGAGGGCTTCGCCTGGGCCGAGGTGCAGCTCGACCAGCGGCATGATGCTGGGTCCGATGTGTAGGCCCTCGTCGATGATCTGGGGATAGACCTCGTCGGGCGCACGCCGGTCGCTACAGCGCTGGCGAATCGCCGCGAGGTCGAGGTCGCCCAGCCCGTCCTCGCTGAGCTCGCCGAACTCGCCGAGCTCGAGCTCGCCGACGGCGTGGATTGTCCGCTGGCCTGCGCGAGTCCGAGCGATCTCGTAGCCGAGCGCCGGCTCGCCCCCGACGAGCGAAATCTCGATCTCGATCGGCGCGTCGGCCGACGACAGCTTCTCGATCCACAGGTTGTTGATCGCGCGCCGGGGCAGGCGGCCGTGCTCGAGCGCTGCCGCCTGGACGGCCAGCTCGACGAAGCAGGCCCCCGGCAGATTGAACTGGCCATCGACGACGTGGTCGCGCATGAAGAACACCTCGTTGTGCAGGCGCTTGCGGAACCGCGCCGTGCCGTCGGCACCGGCATCGGCATCGGCATGGCGGCCGTCGATCAGCGCCGCCGCGCGGGGTTCAGAGATCGCAGGCTTCCGCTGCGCGAGGTAGGCGACGAGCGAGGGCACGGTCGCGTACTCGAAGAAGATCGAGGGCTTGATCTCGAGCCCGAGCTCGCTGCTGAGTCGGTCGGCGAAGCGGATCATGCCGAGCGAGTCGAGGCCGAGCTCACTCAGGGTTGGCGCCCCGCGTCCGTGTCCGCGAGCCGGCGCAGCTTCACGGTCGACGAGCGCGGCGAGCATCCGGTCGATCCGCCCAGACAGACTCGAGCTCGAGGTCGAGGTTTCGTCGACCTCGACGACGGCGCTCGCCGCCGCGATCCGCAGGTGCGCTTCGATCTTGTCGCGATCGCCTTCGATCGGCGCGTAGTGGGGCGATGAACCGGCGTCACACGTGAGCCTGGCGAACAGCTCGACGCCGACCGCCGTGGCCATTGGGTGCATGCCAAACTCGGTCCACAGGTGCTCGCGCTCCTCCGGCGCGACTGTGATCCCACCCTTGGCCCACAGCGGCCAGTTGATCGCCAGCGTGGCGCCGCGACGACGCCCGGCCTCGCGCAGGAGCTCGCGCTGCGCGGCGAAGTGGTCGAGGAAGGCGTTCGCCGCCGCGTAGTCACACTGGCCCTGGTTGGGCATCAGCGACGCGACTGACGAGAACAACACGAACAGCCCGAGCGGGTGGTCCGTGCTCGCGGCGTCGAGGTTCAAGGCGCCGGCGACCTTCGGTGCGAGGACCCGATCGAGCGACTCGGGGCGCTTGCGAAGCACGAACGCGTCCTCGATCAGCCCCGCGGCGTGAATGATGCCGTCGAGCTGGAGATCGCGGCGCCCGAGCTCGGCGAATACCGCCTCGACCTGCGCGCGCTCGCTGACGTCGGCCTGCATGTAGATCGCGTCGCCGCCCGCGGCCGAGAGGCTCTCGAGCCGCGCCCGGATGTCCGCGGTCATCGGCGAGCGTCCGAGCAGCACCAAGCTGGCGGCGTGGTCGCGGGCGAGGTGTTGGGCGACTGCCAGGCCCAGCGCCCCCATCCCCCCGCTAATCAGATAGCGACCGTGCTCACGAATCATTGATTGTGTCTCTGTGTAGGCGCGCGGCGTCGGCACCTCGACCATCTCTCGGACCAAGCGCCGGCCACCGCGGTGCTCGACCTCGGCCATCGCCGCCTCGGCGTAGTGGCCCAGCTCGGCGCGCAGGACCGCGTCCTCCGTGTCTAGGTCGCAGGCGATCGCGACGAGCTGGATCTGCGGGTTCTCGCGCGCGAGCGTGCGTGCGAAGCCGCCGACCATGGCGTGGACGCCGTCCGCCAGGCCGCGCGCATGATTGCGCAGATGCAGCACGCGTACGCTCGGCAGCTTCGCGCGAACCAGGGCGCGGCACAGGTACAGCAACGAGTGCAGATGATCCGCGCCGACGTTGTCCTCCCCGCGCGCGTCGAGCACGACCGTGTCGGGCAAGCGACGGACGCGGGCCAAGTCTTCGAACAGGGCGTCGACGTCACCCTCGCAGGTCAAGTCGAGCTCGAAGCGGTCGGCCTCCAGGCGCGTGGATCGGGCCGCGCTCTTGCGCAGCGGACAGGCCCGGGTCAGCCGCGCGGCAGCTCGCTCGAGTCCGCGCGCGAGCCCGTCGTCCGGCGAGATCAGCAGCAGCTCTTCGGGGGTCTCGCAGTGGATGCGCAGCGGTGCCGGTACGCGGCGCGAGGTGTAGCCGTAGATGGGTCGGGAGGGGTCGGGCTCGCGAGCGGGTCGCGTCGTCGCCAAGGCTCGTTTGACGAACCCGTTGAACGCCGCGATGACGTTCCCCGCTTCGGTGCACAGGCGCATGTTGAATCGCGGCTCGCCCTTGGCGCTCGGGTCTCGACGCACGTAGGCGTAGGCGACCCTTGGGAGCTCGCGGTGCACTTGCAGCGCGTCGAGGCTGTACGGGACGCGTTGCTCGCGGGGCTCGCCGCCATCGAGGAGCTCGAGCGCGACGACGCTCTGCATCACCCCATCGAGCAGCGACGGCTCCCAGCGCGCCGGGCCCCCAACCTCGACGCTTGGACCGCCAACGAGCTCGCACAGCAGCTCCCCTTCGGCGTGGACGCACGACGTGATCACCCGAAAGCGCGGGCCGTAGTCCAGGCCGTAGGCGGCGAACCGACGGTAGAGCTCGCGCGGGTCCTGACGTCGCTGGCAACGCTCGCGAACGCCGGCCAGGTCCAGGACCTCGGGGCTCCGCTCAACGCCAGCGCCCAAGGTGGGCGTGGCCGTCACGTGGGCCGTTGCTTCGTGGACCAGCGTCACGTCATCACCGGTCTGCGCCGGCTGCAGCTCGAGCTCGACGCGCGCGTCGGCGACCGGTCGAAGCGGACGCATCCAGTAGACGTGCGCGAGCCCGGTCACGGCCTCGCCGCGCTGCGCCTCCACGAGCGCTCGAATGGCCTCGAGCAACGCGACGCCCGGCAACATCGGGGAGCCGGCGACGACGTGGTCGCTCAACACCGGGTCCGACGGGCGAAGCACCAGCACATCCCGCGGCCCGGGCTCGCGCGGCGGCTCGAACCAACAGCGGCGGCGCTCGAACGCGTGGGCCGGCAGCGAGACGCGCCGCCCAGGTGCTGGCGCGGGCCCCTCTTCTACGATCACGTGGGCGTTGACCCCACCCATTCCGAACGCGCTGAGCCCCGCTCGCCTGGGGCCGGCCGACTCCCACGCGCGGGTCTCGTCGAGGATGAAGAACGGCCCGTCGTCGAGCTCGATGAAAGGGTTGAGCTCGCGAAAGTGAAGCAACCCGGGCAGGGTCCGGTGCTCGAGACACAAGAGCAGCTTGATCAGGCCCGCGATGCCGGCCGCGCTCTCGAGGTGCCCAATGTTTGTCTTCACCGTTCCGATCCCGCACCAGGGCCTTGCCTTGGTCTGTTCGGCGTCGGCGAAGGCCTTTCGAAGCGCACGGATCTCGACCGGATCCCCGAGCGGGGTACCGGTCCCGTGCGCCTCGATGAAGGTGATCGACGCGGGGTCGACGTCCGCGTCTGCGAGCGCCTGCCGGATCACCTCGGCCTGTGCATCGACGCTGGGCGTTGTCAGGGAATTGGCTCGACCGCCATGGTTGACCGCGGAGCCGCGGATCACTCCGATGATCCGGTCGCCGTCCTCGCGCGCGCGGGCGAGGGGCTTGAGGAACACGAAGCCAACACCCTCACCCCGAACGTAGCCGTCGGCGCCGCGATCGAAGCTCCGGCAGCGCCCGCGCGGTGAGAGCATGCCGGACTGCGCGTGAGAGATATACATCGTCGACGACAGCAACGCGTTCACGCCACCCACGAGGGCCGCCTCGCACTCGCCGAGCCGAATGTCGCGGATCGCGTGGTCGAGCGCCACGAGAGCACTCGAGCACGCTGTATCAATGACTTCGCTCTTGCCCCGCAGATCGAGCAGATACGAGATGCGATTGGCGATGATCGAGTGGACCGTTCCGGTCGAGATCGCCGCGGGGATAGGCGCTTTTCGCTCCCTCATTAATTCGGAATAGTCGTTCTTGGACACGCCGACGTAGACGCCGATCCTTTGGCCCGCCAGCTGAGCGGCTGGATAGCCGGCGTCCTCGATCGTGTGCCAGGCGCACTCTAGCGCCAGACGTTGCTGTGGGTCGATGAACGCTGCCTGCTTGGGTGCCATCCCGAAAAACAGCGGATCGAAGTGTTCGATCCCGTCGATGAACCCGCCCCAGCGGCTATTGGTCTTGCCCGGATCGCTGTCGGGGTCGCCGTAGACCTCCCGCCAGTCCCAGCGGCTCGCCGGGATCTCGCGGATGCAATCTCGTCCGCCGACGATCTGAGCCCAGAATTCCCTGGCGTGGGTCGAGCCTGGGAATCGACAGGCCAGACCAATAACCGCAATTGGCGCGATATCATAACGTTTCATGTCGTACCTTTGGATGAGCTACACCGAAGATTAAAAACTACTCGCCTCCGCACCGTGAGCCGCCGGGTAGCGCTGCGCACTCTGACACGGAGCGATTCTGGCAACGGGTCGAGTCCGCACCATCCTTGGCGCTGGACTCGACCCGTTGGCCCCACGGCCGGCGCGAGACGACCGTGCCCGCTTACGAGATCCCGCTTGCAGCACAAAACCGTGCTGCCGGCGACTGCCCCGTGCGTGAGGGCAATTCCACGACGAACGTACCCCTGCAATAGGGGACAGCGCTCCATGTCTCTGACGAGAGCTCGAGATCAACCAAGTGGCGATCACCATCACGACGCTTCCCTGTCACCCGACCGGTGGTGCGGCTAATCTCGCCAAAAAGAAGCGCCGAGTGAATTTTCATGTCGGCCTCGCAGATAAAGCCTAGATCAGACATCCAATTTGATACAGCCTGACACATGATCTGCTCGAGTTGAGTCCCGAACGCCATGGAGTGCCGGAGCCCGCGGCTTTGCGCGATCCACTCCTCAAAGTGGATGTCCACCAGATGCCGCGGCGCTCCAGTCTCGGGATCGCGGGGGAACTGGGCCATCGCGGGCTCGATCTCCCGCCACTTCAACGCGCCAGCCGTTGTCACCCCAATTGCACCTGCGAAGGTCACGGCGTCGCTCATGTCGTACGGGCCGAACAGCAGCTCCGGCACGACGTCACCGATCTCGACGTCCTCCCAGTAGCGCGGCTCCGCCCCCCGGCGCGCGTCCCCGCGGAGCACGCGTCGGTAGCTCGCGCGGACCTGCGCGAGCTCTTCCTCGGAAAACCGACGTCGCTTGCGCTGAGCAAAGTCCAGCGCAGCCGCGACATCTTCGCCAGGATCTTTTGGAAAGATCATTGCAATCCGGCAGTGTGCCGACGCGGCCATCCGATCAACCTGGTTGATGTAGACGCGCTCAGACTGATTGATGAACAGACGATAGGGCTTTTCGGGGCGGGTTTTTTCCGCGATGCCATGCCAGATGTCGTCCGAGCGTATCACGTCCCCAGGCCGAAACGGCTCAAAGTACCGACGGAGCACGCCTCCTTGCATCGCGACCATGCCTGGCACAGGCGGAGGTCGCGGGACAGAGCCACACTCCGAGAGCGCGGCCTCGAAGACTGGAGGCGCAATATTCGTCCCCCAGGGCGACGTCGCGCCATAGGCGTCGTCGCTCCACAGCGGGTTCGGGTCTCCCGATGCTCGCGCGGCCGCGCGAATCAGGTCTGGCGTGACGTGGGACGCGTTTGTCGCAAACCTGTACGGACTATCGGGGAACAGGGGAGCCGGCGCCCTCATCCCAATCTTGGAATTGGCATCTGACACCCAGGCGTCAATCTGCTGCAACCAACTACGCAAGGACAACCCCTCCAGGGTTCAGGCCAATTGCAATGTGCATTTTCCTCAGCATGACGATTCTCTTCTGTTCGCTGGCTCGTGCGCGACTGGATGGAGCCTACGGCTTCTCGAGCCCGACACCATCGATCGCAGCGAGCAGGCTGTCCGTCGCCGGCCGAACCTTGTAGTCCTTGTCGGCGTGCGCCCAGCGCACAGCCCCTTGGCTGTCAATCAAGAACATCGAGGGGATCGCTATCGTGTGATGCGTGCGACCCGAGGCTGCCTCGAGATTAATGCCGAAGCCACGCAGCTTCTCCAGCTCCGGTTGCGAGACCTCGTGCGTCACGCGATACGCCTGATGGGCGTCGAGGTCCGGGTCGGACAAGACTGGAAAGGGAATGGTGTAAGTCGCCTTGGTCTTCGCTGACTCGTCGGCACGGTCGACGCTGATCGCGGCGATTGTGATACCTCGCTCTTGAAACTTGGGGTATGCCTTGGTCAGCTGGTGAATTTGTGAGTTGCAGAATGGACACCACCCGCCCCGATAGAACACCACTAACGTTGGCTTGCTGCCAACGACGTCGAGCAGCTGCATGGGCTTGCCCTCGAAGTCGAGGATCTTCGCGTCGGGGGCCGGCTGTCCGACCGCAACGCCGACGCCTTCGGGCAGGGTGCCAAGGGATGTGTCGGCGGTCGGGGTTGGTTCCATCTTCATGGTTGGCTTCGCTTGGTCGAGAGGGGCTTCATCGCTCACCTGTGGATCGCGCTCGGCTTGGGCCTGCGGCGAAGGCTTGGAGCAGCCGGTGCTGACAACGAGCGAGCTGAAGGTGAGGATCGCTAGAATGTTGAGTGGTGGAGCTGACATGTCTGGAGTTGGGTCGACGGGTGAATTGGCAGCGACCGCTACGGGGAGCAGGAGCTATAGTTACGGTTGACCAGCTTGCGGCAGAACAACAGGAGGCGGAGGCTCGAACAAGCCGTTGGTTTCGGGGTCTCTCGATCAATCACGTGCGTTGTTCGCTCCTTCGCATGGCGCACGCGGATCGGCGCGGGGCATGCGAGACTCGAGCCCAACGGCACGGTTCCCCGTGACGTTACCGGCTGGGTCGTCGGTTGCTGGGCGTGTCGTCGACAACCCGCACGTCCCCTCGCCACACGCCTCCTCGACGCCCAAATCATCGACCTCGAGCGCGACTGTCGACCGAGCGGGCAGCCCCGCCACCTGCAGCCCTGGCTCGCCTCGGTCTGGCGAAGACCCGCTGATTGAAGGCGACGCTCAGCGAGCGACGAGGTGCAGTTGGGGCGGCTCACTCGAGCCCAGCGCGAGCTCGACAAACCCGCGGAAGTCGGCCGTGAAGGCCCGAAGATCCAGGCCCGCGTAGCGATCACCCCCAACGGAATCCAGGGCGCCGTGCAGCTTGGCGAGCCCTCGATCCGCGAGCGCCCGGCAGGCCGCGGCCTGGCCCATGTGCGCCTTGAGGGCCGCCGCTGCGCATTGAATCAGCCCCTGCAAGAACATGTGCGCGGCCGTGTCTTGGGTGGCCTGGCGCCACAGCGACTCCCACGACTCGTGGGCCTCCCAGTAGCAGCGGTGATTGTAGAGGTCGACGCCCCAGCGGTAGTCGGGGTGTGCTCGCAAGCTGTGCTCGCCGCCCGCCCACGCGCTTGCTGGGTGCTGGGGAGCCGATGACGCCGACGGATGCGGCCCGCGGCCTGGTATGTACGGGCGAAGCGGGAGCTCACGCTCGGGGCAGTAGCGAGGACGGGGATCCATGGGCGCCGGGCTCAAGGTAGCGCGATCGTGGGTGGTCGCTGGTAGCATCTGCGTGATGATGCTCCACGCGCGAACGGGTGCCTCGAAACGCAGCTTCTTGCTCGCCTTGGCGCTGTTGCCCGCGTGTGATCGCTCGGACTCCAAGCCCGCGGTCGAAGTGGACCCGCCCGCGACCAAGACATGCGAGGCACAGCTTGCCCAAGCCTCTGCGCCGCTCACTCAGCTGGATGTGATTTCGAAGCGCGAGTGGCTAGGCGACAGTGCGCACTTGGTCGCGGCCGAGCTCGGCTCGGCTCCCTTCTCGCAGGTGATTCGGGTACGGCCCGAGGGGGTGAGTTGGGGCCCCCTCGGCGTTGTGTGGGAGTTCGAAGAGGGGTCCGAGCCGCTGCACGAGCAGACGGTCGATAGGCTCGGCGACGAAATTGGGCGTCACAGCGACGAGACGATCGCGCTGGCCATCGCGCCCGATGTACCGTGGGCCCGCGTGGTGGCGGTGGCCGATGTTGTTGTCGACGCGGGCGTCACTGAAGTGGTGTTGCTCTTTCGCGGCCCTGCCTTCGTGCCCGCCTCAAAGCTACAGCTGCGCGCGGCTGGGTCTCCCATGTGGGAGCACGCGAAGCAGCTCCTCGCGCCGTGCCCAGAAGCGACCTATGCCTTTGGCGGTCTGGGCTACCCAGCACAGCCGGTCTACCCGGACTTTGGCCGCGACCTTCTCGAGGCGCTCGGACACTGCGGTTGCGCCATCGACATCCAAGCCACGGTCGAACTCGCGGTCTCGGTCGCGATGCCGAAGACCTCGGTCGACGGTGTGGTCGTGAAGTGGTCGCCAGATGCGGAGACACGAGTGAGCTATCCAGCGCAGCGGCCTTGGGGTGAGGTCGCGGTGGCGCTTGCAAAGCGGCGAGGCACCGTGCGCTGGGCCATGCCGCCGCCACCGCCAGAACTCCCGGACGACGAGTTCCTCGACGAGGAGCTCATGCAGCCCAAGGACGAGATCAAGCGGCTCGATTAGGCGGGGACGCTCCTGCTCGGACTTGGTCAGGCCAGCCTCTGTGCTAGAGTTGGCTCCATGGTTACGCCTCGTGCCGTCTCGCTGACAATTGGGTTTGGGTGGTTCGCCATCGCCTGCAGCAGCCCCGCCCCGCGTGAGGACAGCGGCACGAACGGTTTCACGAGCGCGAGCTCGGGCGCCACCACCACCGAGGACTCGACCAGCGCGGGCACGACCGTGAGCGAGACCAGCACCGAGACCGAAGACTCCGCTGACAGTCACATCAAGTTCGACCACATCGACTCCGATCATCCCAGTGGCGGTTGCGATCCCGATCAGATCCCCGACACGAACGGGTTTACCTTCGTCAAGACGATCGAGCTCGGCATCGACACATTGCAGGCCGGCTTCTACGACAGCACGCGGGATCGAGTCGTGGTGTTCTCTTACTTCGGTGAGGGTCGCGTACTGGACATTCAGGGAAACATCCTCGAACAGGTTCAAGCCCCGCCCGAGGCCCTGCCCAAGCTCGATGGAGGCGCCTACGATCTCGCCAGCGACCTCGCGCTGCTGATCAACCAAGACTGCGATCTGGTCGAGGTTGACCCCGAGACCTTTGCGACCCACGCGGTCATCCCTCTGGGCATGGCCCACAACATGTCGATCTGTGCCGGGCTCGCGATCGATCCAATGTCCAACCTCTACATTGCCAGCCACGGCACCGATGAGCTGGTGGTGCTGGATCGCAGCGGACAAGTCGAGCAATTCCGCGTCGACATGTTGGGCATCGGCATGCCTGGCTTCGACGGTATCGCCGAGATCGCGGGCAGCGAGAACTTTCTGATCAACTCGACGACAAACTTGACCGCCGCGATCATCGCCGCCGATGGGTCGCTGATCGCTGGGCCTGGGCTCGTTGGCGACGCGCCGATCATGGGCGGCGGCGCCGTTGGTCAGCCCGACAGCATGCTGACAATCTGCACCAACGGCCACACCTGGGTGTGCGACGCGTACGAGACCAGCTGCTCCGACTTTGCCCCGGACGACGGCGACAAGATGGCCTGTGGCTGCCTGGTCGTGGGCTGAGCTACTGGTCGTAGACGCAGATCGGATCAATCCCAACGTTCTCCGATTGGCACTTCATTCCCATCGGACAGACTTGGTTGTTGTCGCAGCTGATGAAGCAGCGCTTCTGGAAGAAGTTGCCGTTCACGAAGATGCACTTGATGGTGTGCTCCGGGACCGCGGGGCAGTCGTTGACGTTGTTGCAGTTCTGCGAGCAGACCTGATAGTCGTCGAAGTTGTCGACGAAGCAGTACTCGTCGGGCAGGCACTGGGCGTCTTGATTGTTTGGACAGTTGCCGTAGAAATCGTCGCCGTCGCCGTCGCCATCGCCGGTTGTGTCGCCGTCGCCGTCGCCGTCGCCGGTTGTGTCCCCGTCACCATCGCCGGTTGTGTCCCCGTCACCATCGCCGGTCGTGTCGCCGTCGCCGTCACCAGTCGTGTCGCCGTCCCCGTCGCCGTCGCCGGTCGTGTCGCCGTCGCCGTCGCCGTCGCCGGTCGTGTCCCCATCCCCGTCGCCATCGCCATCGCCATCGCCGGGATCTCCATCGCCCGAGTCGCCGTCCCCAGGGTCGCCATCGCCGTCGCCGCTGGACATCGAGGCGCTGCCTGACTCTCCGGCCCCCGACTCGGAGGTTGCGCCCGTCGAGCCGCTGTCCTCTGTCGCCGCGCCGTTCCCGCTGCCCACCCCGTCGAAGCTGCAGGCAAGCACGAGGGTGAGGCACGTGAACAGACCGAGAGTCCCGAGGCGATGCATGTGCAGAGCATGTCAGCGGACATGCTCGCGGCGCAATGGCTCTCGATCCAGGCTGAATTCCGACGCCCGATCCGCGATCCACGGGCGCGCAGCCGGGCGCTGCACACGTGAGCATGCGCGTTCATCCACGGCCCGAATGCACCTGGAAATACGGGTATCGCAGACTAGCCTCCCGCGTCCCCGCGTAGGGACCCAAGATCAATGCAGTCGCAGGGACCAGAGCGGCCGTCGCCAGACGCGTCCGAGTCGGGCTCGGGGTTCGCCTCGACGCTCGTGCTGGTGCGCAAGCTGCTGGCGATCGCCGGGCCGGTCGTGCTCACGCAGCTGGGCATGATGGGCTTTGGCCTGGTCGACACGCTCATGCTCGGTCGGGTTGGCGTCGCGCAGCTCGACGCGGCGGCGCTCGGCAACGTGTGGCTGTGGGGCACGATGATGTTTGCGATGGGCGTGGTGTTTGGGCTCGACCCGATCATCGCCCAGGCCCACGGCCGCGGGGACAGCGAGCGCACGGGGCTCGCGCTGCAGCAGGGCATGGTCGTCGCGGGGTTGCTCTCGGTCCCGCTGATCGCTTCGGCGTGGGTCGCCGAGGAAGTGCTGCTGATGTTCAGCCAAGAACCCGAGCTCGCGCGCATGGCCGAGACCTACCTGCGCACGCAAGCCTGGAGCCTGCTCCCGCTGCTTTGCTTCTACGTGCTGCGGCAGTACCTGCAAGGTCGCGAGCTGGTCGCGGCCGCGCTGTGGGTCACCTTGCTGGCCAACGTCTGCAACATCGTCGGCAACGAGCTGCTGATCTTTGGCGTGTCAATTGGCGGGCTCGAGCTCCCGGCCATGGGCCTGAAGGGGGCCGCGCTCGCCAGCGGGATCACCCGCGCATGCTTGGCCGTTGGCCTGGTCGCGTGGACGTGGATCAAGGGGCTGCACCACGGCGCCTGGCAGCCGTGGAGCACGCGCGCCCTGGATCCGCGCGGACTGCTCGAGGTGCTTCGCTACGGGGTCCCCGTTGGCCTGCAGTACACCCTGGAAGTCTGGGCGTTTCAGGCTTCAACGCTGCTCGCGGGCGAGCTTGGCCGCAACGCGCTGGCGGCTCACACGATCGTGCTCAACCTCGCGTCCGTGACCTTCATGGTCCCGCTGGGCATCTCGTTTGGGGTCAGCACCGTGATCGGCAACCTGCTTGGATCTGGGCGGTTGAAGTCGGCCCAGCGCACCGCCTGGATCGGGTTCGCGCTCGGGGGTGGCGCGATGCTGGTCTCGGCCTGCGTGTTGATCTCGCTGCGGCACGTGCTGCCGGGTGTGTACACCGACGAACTCGCGGTCTTGACCCTCGCGGCGGGGATTCTGCCGATCGCCGCCGCGTTTCAGCTGTTCGACGGCCTGCAGGTGGTGGGCGGCGGGATCCTGCGCGGGACCGGCGACACCTTGCCCGCCGCGGTGTTCAACGGCGTGGCCTACTACGGGGTCGCGCTGCCGCTGGCGGCCTACTTCGTGCTGGTCCGTGGAGCCGGGCTCGAGGCGATCTGGTGGTCGTTGGCGCTGGGTTTGGCGCTGGTCGCCGGGACCTTGCTGATCTGGGTGCGCCGGCGCGGTCCGGCGTTCGCGGCCGAGGCCTGACCCGCTCTCGAGCACCGTTCGCACCCGGGCGAGAAGCCCCCCGTGAGCTGAAAACCGACCCGATCGAGCCAGACGCATGATATGAGAGTCACGCTCCTGCTCTTGGACGCTCCATCATGCTCGCGCCTCGCTGCTCCCTTCGCCGTGTCTGTTCATCCTCGCTCTTGCTCGCGGGCCTGCTGGGCTCGCTTGGGTGCAGCGACCTCGGCACTCACGAGCTGGCGATCGAAGGCAACGAAGCGATCACCCAGAGCATCGAAGCCAGCGCAACCGACGGCTGGACGATCACCTTCACCAGCTTCGTCGTGGTCGTGCATGATCCCGGCCTGATCGAGCGCACCGACAACAAGCCAACCTGGGTGCGCGTCAACGGGGTCACGGTGTGGGAGCTCGTCAGCGATCTCGCCGAGGGTGAAGCGCTCAGCCGGCAGATCCGCGCGACCAACTACGACGGCGCCGACTTCCGCATCGCCCCGGCCAGCGCAAGCAGCTACGACGCTGCGACCGGCAACGCAACCACCGAGCAGGTCGAGGCCGCCGTCGATGGTGGGTGGTCGATCCACGTGATCGGCAGCGCCAGCGACAACACGCGCTCGGTCGACTTCGACTGGACCTTTGACACGAACACGCGCTACCGCTGCAAATTCGAGGGCGATGACGTTGTGGAGCTGACCGCCGACGGCACCGAGACCTCGGTGATCGAGATCATGGGCGACGTCCTGTTTCGCACGGCAGTAGAGACCCCCGAGGCGCCACTGGTGTTTCAGCCGGTCTACGACGCCGACGTGAACGCCGACGGGCAGGTCACGAACGAGGAGCTCGAGGCGGCCGGGCTGATGGATACGATGGTCGAGCTGACCCGCGAGCTCGGTGGCGTGCGCGGGGCAGGGGCGTGCGCGGGGTTCGAGGGCGGCGCGAACGACTGAGCCGTGTGTCAGCGCCGGAGTCGTTTGTGGAACTCGACCGGCGCGGCACCAAGCGCGCGAAAAACCTCAATTACGGACGAAGACATGAGCGATGCGCCTCACTTTCTCTGCGACCACCACGTGGTGCTCGAGATCGGATTTCCGCGCCTCGTCAGTTGGCCAAGTCGGCTCGACGAGGCGGGCGTGCTCCCAGAGCGCCGCGCCAGCGAGTAACCCCGCCATCGGCCCACGGACGCGCGTGTCCTCTGCCCAGAACGCTTCTTTAGACGACCGCACGCGCGCCCACCCACGGTCGCGAAAGGCCAACAAGGATGCCCGTGTCAAACCCTGAGCCACGATCGCCAAGCTAACACGCCGCCGCGTCGCCGACCCCGAGGTCATCCAGGCCGCGCCGTCGCGCGCTCGCGTCTGCACACCACACCCAATCCCCACGCCGACCCCCGCAACCCCGCTCCCCGGGCCGGTCTCCGCGTGCGCGAAAATCTTGCTTGCGGCCGCCGCGCCGGTTGATCCATAGTCCCGCTGCGGCTCGCTGGCGTCCAACGTCCAGTACGCCGAGGCGCCCGCAAGCGGGCGAGAGCCTCGACCGAGCTGAAAACGGTCATGAATCGGGAAGTCACCTACGAGGACATCACTGGGGCGGTCGAGAACCGGGATCCGCAGCTCGCCGATCTCGTCGTCCGCTACCTCCTGTTGCCGGACCCACCCGAGGACCGGGCGGAGGAGGCGGAGCAGAGCGAGGCACGCCCGCTGTCGCAAGACGCGTGGACGCTGCAGAAGCTCCGCAGCACGCTGGCGCCCTACTCGCTGTGGGGCAAGAGCGCGGATGAGGTCAAGAACATCCGGCTCGACGCGTGGGAGCAGCTGATGGCCGCTGCCCACCCGCCGCCGCGGCTGCGCTTGGGCGACCTGCTGATCTCGATCTACGAGCGCGGCGAAGAGTCCGATCGCTCGGCCCTGGTCGACATCTTCCGCAGCGCCAAGCTGGGCTGGGGCGTGTGGCGGGCCGCCAAGCACATCTACAAGCAGGCGGAGCAGCGCCACGACGCCGAGCTGTTTGGCGTGCTCGCGTGGCGGCTGGACGTCTACCACCGCAGCCCCAACCACCCCAACGAGGTCTCGCAAGCCACGACCACGTACATGCGTCGGCGGGCGTGGCGATACCTGCGGCAGCTCGGCAACGCCGTCCCGGAGCTGTACCCGCAGTTCGCCGTGCAGGTGCTGCGTCACTACGAGCGCGACTTCAACCCCTACGGCTGCTGGATCATCCAGCAGATCTGGAATCACCAGGCGCTGATCGGCCGCCGCAACGCGGGCTGGAATGCACAGCCGCCCGACAAGCTCAGCAACCGGGCCTACGACAAGGCCTGGAAGATCTCGGCCGAGCCGCTGCTGCGCCTGATCGAAGACTCGGAGAACGACGGGGTCCTGCGCTTCGCAACCCGCTCGCTCGAGGCCGACTTCCCCGAGACCCTGCGCGAGGTCGACCCGGCCTGGCTCGGGCGGCTTGGCAAGAAGCCCGCCGGCTCGGTCCACGAGTTCGTGGTCTCGCTGCTCGAGGGCAGCCCGGAATTCCACCAGAGCAAGCTTGCGGGCTTGGGGCTGCACGACATGGTGCTCGAGCTGCTTGGCTCGCCCAGTGAGAAGGCGGCCAAGTACGCGATCGACTACGCCAACGCGCACGGCGGCAAGATCACCGCGGCCCGCTTGATCGAGCTGTTGCGCACGGGGACCAAGGCCGCGCAGAAGTTCGCAGAGGCCCGGCTCGAGAAGCTCTCGCCCAAAGACATCGGGCTGGTCGGGCTGGTCGGGCTGCTGGGCACGTCGGCCCAAAAATTTGCGATCAAGATGATCGAGTCGGGCTTCACCCCGGCGGATCTGAGCCCCGAGCTCTACACGGATCTGCTGGTGGGTGGCTGGCAGCAGCGCCGCTGGGTCGAAGAGTTCTTCAACAAGCACAAGCAACAGCCCTCGGCCGAGCTGCTCAAGTTCGCGGCCCAGAGCCCCAAGCTGGGCTACTGGGACAAGCGGGCGGCGTTCCAGGCCCTTGGCTCGCGCAAGGCCAGCGAGATCGGCGTGGAGTGGATCAAGCAAAAGCTGCTCGACCCCGAGTTCTCCGACGAGGTCGGCGGGTGGCTGAGCAACGGCATGCTCAAGGGCGATCAGCTCGACGTGGAGTGGCTCAAGGGCCTGAGCATGAACGCCCGCCTGCGCGGCGTGGCGCTGCGGGTGCTCGGCAACACCAAGCTGGTCGCGCCCAAGCGGGTTGGCCTGGGTTGGCTGCTGGTGATGGCGCGGCAGTCGGATCCCGAGCTGTACGGGTTCGCCCGCAACCACCTGCTCGAGCACTTCGAGCCAAGTGACTTTGGCGTGGGCTCCGAGCCGGGCGCGGGCTTGGATCGGCTGTGGTCCATGGCGGTCGGCAAGCAAGAGCCAGAGTCGGTCCGCAAGGTCGCGCAGACCTATCTGTTGTTCCACCACCCGCAGATCGGGCCAGATCGCGAAGACCCGCTGCACGGCGTGCTCGAGCCCAAGCTCAGCTCGTCGGACTACGCGCTCGAGCGGGTGGCCGCGAGCTTGGTCGACCCGCGCCCCGACGTGCGTCGGTTCGCGGCCGAGGTCGGTAGCCAAGAGCTGGTCCGCTGGGGCGACCGCGAGCTGGTCTATCGGCTCGCGGCCAACGAGTACAAGGAGCCGCGCAAGATCGGCAGCGAAGCGCTGCTCGAGATCGGTGAGGTCCACGAAGGCAAGCCGGCCGCGCCCGTCGAGTGGCTGGTCGCGTCGCGGGTGTTTGCGCTGGCCGAGAGCTCGGTCAAGTCCAGCCGCGAGGTCGCGTCGGCGTTGATCCGGCGTCACTATCATCGCCTGGGCGGCGCGGCGAAGCTGGCGTGGCTGATGGAGAGCCCCGACCGCGAGGTCCGGCTGTTCGCGGTTCGGCTGCTGTGGGATCAGCATCGGCCGCTCACGATCCCGGCCAGCTGGAAGCCAAAGAAGGGCCCCGGCGCCCGGCCCGGCGCGGGCTCCGACCAGGATCCCTTGCCAGAGGGAGCCGAGCGGTTCGAGACCGGCGAGGCCCTGCGCCAGTTCCTGCGCACGGTCATGTTTGGCCTGCCCCCCGGCCGCGTCGAGCGACGCGAGCCGATCGAGGGCCTGCCCACGCGGCGGCTGTCCGCCAGCGAGGGCAAGCGGCGGCTGATCGGTGTGGTCCGTGAGCTCGCCGTGGAAGACCGAGAGTTCGCAACGATCGCCGTCAGCGTGCTCGACGAGTTCATGCACTCGCACGCCCGCGGCGAGTGGCAAAGCTGCGTGGCCGCGATCGCGCGGATCCGCCAGGCTCACCCCGACATCAGCACTGCGCTGCCGGCCGCCATGCAGGACGAGCGGCAGTCGGCCTGAGCCACGAGATCGACACAGGCACGAGATCGACGATGGGTACGCAAAAAAACGGGACGCACCTCGAGCACCTCTGGGCCGTAGCCGGCTCTCGCTCCGGGCGAGTGATCGCCGTCGCGGGCGAGCGCGACGCGGAGACGGTCGACAGCTCTTCGGTGCATGTCTACAGCAAGAGCAAGCTCGACTCGCTGGCCTCGCTCGAGGTCGCGGGGTCGATCCACGCGCTGGACTTCGCCGACAACGATCTGCTGCTCGCGGGTGGCGATCGCGGCGAGCTGCACGGCTTTGATCTGAGCGGTGAGACTGCCAGCGAAGTCCTCACCCACGCGCACGGGATCAAGCTCGACATCCGGGCGATCGCCAGCGACGACAAGGGCACCACGATCGCGGTCGTTGACGACGCGGGGCAGCTCGCGATCTATGCGCTCGAGCGGCCCGAAGGCGCGGCGCCCAAGCTGACCCAGACCCATCGCGCCCGGCTCAGCGCCCGGCCGCTGCGGACCGCGGCGTTCGACGCCAGCTCGGGCAAGCTCGCCGTTGGCGGCGACGACGGCATCGTCCGGGTGCTCGCGTTCGACTCGAGCGGCGCGGTCACGGGCGAGGTCCACGAGCTGCCAACCGGCGACAAGGGGATCACGGCCCTGACCTTCACCGGTGACGGGCGGGTGATCGCAGGCTGCGGCGATGGCTCGATCCGCGTCAGCTACCTCGAGGGCGCCGCCGACGAAGAAGATCGCTCGGGCGATCAGGCCCACGTGGGCCCGGTCCGCGGCTTGGTGCTGGGCCTGCAGCTGCAGGACGAGGCCGGCCGCGAGCTGACCCGCCGGCTGCTCTCGATCGGTCAAGACGGCAAGCTCAAGGCGTGGATCCACGACACCCGGCGGCAGCCAAAGACCGTCGAGATCGGCTCCAACCTCGAGCTGCGCGCAATGGCCTGGCTGCGCCCGTATCGGGCCAAGGACGACAACAAGGGCGGGACCTTGCTGATCGTCGACGCCAAGCGGCGCCTGCACCTCGTCAAGCTCGACGCCGAGTCTTCGCCGAGTGACGACATCGATCGGGTGTCGTCGCACTTCGCGACCTTGCGGGCCAACCTCGACGCCCGCAAGGACGAGCTGCGCGAGCAGGCTGTCAACGAGCTCGCGTCGCTGCCCGAGGACTCGGCGCGGGTGCTGCTCGATCGCGTGATCGCGCGTGACCGCAAGCCCGAGGTTCGCAAGCTCGCGTGCGAGGCGGTCGCCAAGGGCCAGCGTCGCCGCAGCCGGCCCGCGCTTCGGTCCGCGCTCGACGACGGCGACAAGACCGTGCGCTTCGCCGCGCTCGAGGCCCTGCGCGCGATCGAAGGACCGCGCGCGCTGACGCCGGTTCGCGCCGCGCTCGGGTCCAAGCACGCCGATCTGCGCAAGTTCGCGGTCGAGCAGCTGCCGGCCCTGCGCGCCGTCTCGCCGCTGGTCCCGGGGCTCGTCGCCGAGCGCCTCAACGACAAGGACAACACCGTCCGCGCCGCCGCGCTCGAGGCCCTGTGCGCGCTCGAGCCCACGGGCTCGCGGGTGCCGCTGCGGACCGCGTTCGAGCAGGGGCCACCCGACATTCGGGTCGCCGCGCTGCGCAAGCTCTATGCCTTGCGCCGCGGCCAGATCGAGGGCGCCGCCGATCCAACCGGCCGCGATCTGTTCGAGGACGCGCTCGACGACAAGCACGCCGACGTGCGCGAGACCGCGTTCTTGCTGTCGGTTGGCACCCACCCCAAGCTGCTGGCCAAGCTTGGCGAGACCTTCAAGGCAGAGATCGGCAAGCTCGCCAAGCTCGGGACGGCGCTGTCGCCCTCGGGCGGCGAGCCAAGCGAGGCCGACCTCGAGCCCCTGTTCGCGGCGATGGCCTGCCGCGAGGCCGACACCGCGCTGCGTGGGGCCAAGAGCCTCGCGGTGCTTGGTGACGCGCGCTCGACCGGGGCGCTGCTGCAGCTCTCGCGCGAGAGCGACGCTGGCGTCCGGCGGCTGGTCGTCGACGCCTTGTTCGTGGGGATCCTCGCGATGCCCCACGACGATCGGCTCGCGGCCCGCTTGCAGTGGCTGCTCGACGACGCCGACAGCACCGTGCGCAACGCGGTGTTCGAGAACCTGCAGCTGCTGGCTTCGGACCGCAAGGACGCCGGCGCCCTCGATCTGGCCGAGCTCGCGCTCGGGGCCGCGAGCGAGGACATGCGCGTGCGTGCGCTGCAGGTGCTTGTCGAGTTTGGCGGCAAGGGCAAGCGCGCCAGCGACGAGTCCCTGGCCCGCCGCGCGGATCAGCTGCTTGGCGACGCGCTCGACGACGAGGCCCAGAAGGTCCGCAAAGAGGCGTTCCGAACCCTGTGGGCGTGGCACAGCAAGAACCCCGAGACCCCGCTGACCCGCGGCGCGCACTCGCGTCACGCCGACATCCGCGAGGACGTCGTCAAGGAGCTCGATCGCCAGCAACACAGCTGGGCCGACGAACTGCTGCTGGGCCTGATCACCGACCAGCACGTGGCGGTTGGCAAGGCGGCGTTCGAAGCCCTGACCAGCTCGAAGTCCAGCAAGGATCGGGTCGCGCGATTCAAGGAGCGCGCCGAGGTCTACCTCGCGGCGATGGACTCCCCGCGCCCGCAGGTCCGCGCGCTCGGGGCCCACGGCGCGCGCAAGGCCGACCGTGACTTGGTTCGCAAGCGCCTGATCGAGCTGCTCGACGACGAGCACCTCGAGGTCCACACCAAGGCGATCGAGAGCATCGACAAGCTGCTCCCCAAAGATCAGCACGCGTGGAGCCAGGCGTTTGCCAGCAAGTTCTGGGCGCTGCGGGTCCGGGCGGCCGAGCTGTGCGGCAAGCGGCGTGACGATCGGGCGATCAGCCCGATGCGGGCGCTGCTGACCATTCCGCAGACCGACCCCAACCACCCCAGCGCCGAGCTGCGCCAGCGGGGCGCGCGGGCGATGGCCGACGTCGGGGATCGCGGCAGCATCTCGTTCTTCGTCGAGCTGCTCGAGGATCCCGATCCGATCGTGCGCGAGATGGCCAGCCGCGGGCTCGCAACCGCTTGCGAGAAGCGGGACACCCAGATCCTGCTGGCCGCGCTGTCCCACAATGATCTGCCGGTCCGCAGCTGGATCGCCGAGGGCCTCGCGCGGCTCGGTGACGTGCGCGCGGTCCCAGTCTTGGTCGGGACCTTGGCGAATACCCACCGGCCGATCCGGCTGGGGGCGATCCTCAGCTTGGCCGCGCTCGGCCCCGACGGCTCGCGCGGGCTCCTGCGTGGGCTCGAGGACACCGACCGCGAGGTTCAGGATCTCGTGTTCGCGATCATCGTCGCCCGCGACGTCTCGCGGGTCCGCGCCAAGCAGGCGCCGGATCTGATGCTCGCCGCGCTCGCGTCGTCCCAGCCCGAGATCCGCTACGTGGCCGCGCGCGCCCTCGAGGAGCGGCAAGACGGCGAGCAGCTGATGGCTTTCGCGACCGAGCTGGTCGGTCCGCCCAAGCCCGACCGCGCTGCAGATCTCAAGAAGTGGCCCGACGAGGATCAACGCAACGCGCGCCTGCGGGTGATCGTTGACTCGCTGGCAAGCGACGATCCTTCCTTGCGCTACGCGGCCGCGCGGGTGCTCTCGCTGCGGACCCAAGCGCTCGCGTTCTGGCGCGAGTCGGGCCGGCTCAAGGGCCCGCAGACCTCGGACGCTCCGCCCACGCCGCAGACCAACTGGGAGGACGGCGAGGCCCCGCAGCCACGCCGCAGCGGGTGGATCCGCCGCCTGATCGGCAACGCGGTCGAGCTGGCCAAGACCGCGACCGCGGCCGCGACCGGCGACAGCAACGTCACGCAGCTGCATCCGCGTGCGGCCGGCGAGGCAGCAGCCCCGGAGCTCGGCGAGATTCGCCGGCTGGTGTTCGGCACCTACGCCGGCCTGGTCCGCCAGGCGCCCGCGCCAGGGGCCGCCGACGAGACCCACCGCGTGCGGCGGGACAGCATTGATCGGCTTGGCAAGCTGGGCGACTCGCAAGAGGTCGGCCGCGACTCGGTGCTGCCGGTCCTGCGCCGGGCGCTGAGCGATCCCAACCACCTCGTGCGGCGGGCCGCGGTCACGGCCTTGCGGGGTCTGTACCAACCCGGCGCCGTCGAGCCGCTTGGCTTGGCGCTGCAGTCTTCGGCCTCGGACGTGGGCCGCGCAGCGGTCGACGAGCTCGTGCAGCAAGCGCTGTCGGGCACCAGTGAGCAGGCCCAGGCGGCCCGGGCGTTGGCGCTCGAGGGCGTCGACGCGCCCAACGCAGAGGTTCGGGCCCACGCGCTCTTGCAGATCCAAAAGCTGTTTGACGCCGAGAGCCTCGAGCCTTGGTTTGTGGCGCTTGGCAGCACCCACGCGGATCTGCGGCTCTCGGTCGTCGATCGCCTGGTCGACGCCCGCGATGATCGGGTCGGCGAGGCGCTGATGCGCGCGATGGAGAGCGACCACGAGGATCTGCGCCTCAAGGCCGCCAGCGCGCTGGCGCGGCGCGGCGACCTGCGCACGATCGACGTGCTGTCCGCGTTCTTGCGGGCCGAAGATGCCCGCGTGGCCTCGCGCGCCGTCGAGGCCCTGGTCGCGCTCGCCAAGGTCCGCCGACCGGTCGCCGGGGGTGAACCCGGCGAGACGGAAGCCGTCCCCGAAGCCAGCGCGGCCGCTGCCGAGTGCATCGCCGCGCGGATCGAGGACGACCCCGATCGCACCGCAGATCGCAACGCGCTGATCAGCGCGCTCACGCGGATCGCCGATCCCAAGGGTGCGCCGGTGCTGCTGACGCTGGTCGAAGGGGACGACGCGGCCCTGCGCTCGCGCAGCTTCGACGCGCTGGTGGCGATCGCCCGCGATCCATCCCGGCCGGCCCAGCGCGTCAACGCCCACGTGGGCGGCGGCGTCGCGCGGGCTCGCTACCACGAGGCGATGTTGCTCGGGTGGCTTGGCGCGGTGATCTCCACCAACGACGCGGCGCTGCGCGAGAAGATCGCCCGGCTGCTGCGCGACGTCGATGACACCGGCGCCGAGGCTCTGCTCGCGCGCTTGCTCGAGGATCGTGAGCCAGCGGTGCGCGTCGCCGCGTGCGAGGTCCTGGCGTTCCGGGCCGAGTGGGTCCCGGGCGCAACCTTGGACGCGCTCGCGGCCACGCTGGCCGTGGGTCGGCGCGAGCTGGTGTTGCCGGCCGCCGAAGGGCTGGCGGCGCGGGGCAACGCCGCCGCGTTCAAGTCGTTGCTGCTGGTGCTCAAGGCCGGCGCCGACGATGAGCGGCGCCGGGCGATCGTCGCCTTGGGGACCTTGGGGGATCGTCGCGCGCTCGAAGACCTCGAGCCGCTGCTCGATCCCGACGCCGAGATCACCGACGAGGATCGTGCGCTCGCGCCCGCCGCCGTCGAGGCGCTCGGGGCCATGCTCGGCAAGCTGCAAGATCCCGACGAGCGCGACCGCGTGCGCACAACCGTCGAGCGCTCCGCCCAGCAGGGTCCACAAGACCTGCGGCTTGGCGCGATCTCGGGGCTCAGCCACGCCGGCGACGACCGCAGCCGCGCCCTGATCGAGAAGCTCGCCCGCGAGCGGCTCGAGCCCGAGCAGATCCGCGTGCGCGCGGCCCAACAGCTCGGCGCGCTCGGCAACGCCAACGCCGAAGAGGTGCTCGCCGGGCTGCTCTCGGACACCAGCGCCAACGTCCGCAACGCCGCCTACAAGGCGCTCGAGCGGGTGTTCCCGACCGAGCGCACGCGCACGGCCCTGCTCGCGCTGCGCAGCGTTCACACCGAGCTGAGCAGCCCTGCCGCCAGCTTCTTGGCCAAGCACGGTGACTCGGAGGTGCTCGTGGCGCGCATGACCGAGATCGCCGACGACTCGGTCCGCCAGCGTCTGCGTCGCGGCTTGATCCGTCGGGGCGAGTGCCCGTCTTCGCTCGGGGATCTGCTGAAGGGCGAGGCCGCTCCGCAGCGGGCCGACGCCGCCTGGATCGCCGGCGCAGCTGGGGCCCAAGCCAAGGCCAAGCTCGGCGCGGCGCTCAGCGACGCCGTCGGCAGCTCCGCCAAGCAGTGGCTCGCGCTGGCCGGTCAAAAGTCGCAAGCCGACGCGGCTCGGGCCTGGCGCGCGAGCCTGTGGGCGGCGCGGCGGGTCGGCGTGGACGTCAAGGCGGCCGCTGTCTCGGTCGTTGATGGATCCGCCGCTGGCCAAGCCGAGGCGCCGATCGCCGTGCTCGGCGAGGCGCTGCGTTACCTGGCCGACCACGGCGACCCAAGCCAGCTCGCCAAGCTCGAGCCCGCGCTCAGCCACCGCGACGCTTCGGTCCGCGCCGCGGCTGGTGCGGCCGTCGCCAAGCTCGCCAGCGACGCGGCCACGCAGGTGATCGATCGCCTGACCGTCGCCGACCAGGTCGCCGTCGCGCCGTTGGTCGCGTCGGCGCTCAACGCAGGCCACGGCCAAGCGCTGTTCGAGTCGGCGGCCCGCCGCCGGCTCAGCTTGCCGCTCATGCTTGGCGACGCCCGCTTCAAGATTTTGAGCGACGCCGCCGAGGCCTCGGGCAAGGAGCCCGCGCGCCTCACCGCGATCGCCTCGCTCGGTCGGCTTGGCACCGCGCAGGCCACCTCCGTGTTACAGGCCCTGCTCGATCGCCAAGGCGAACACGAGGACGTCCGCAAGGTCGCGTTCAAGGCCCTGCGCCGGGCCCAACGCGGCAAGACCACCACCGCCACTCGGGGAGCTGCACAACAATGAGTCCTACGGACGTCGCCGAGGTCAAGCTGCGCTACGTCGCCGCCTCGGAACCGATCACCGACGACGAGACCTTCCGCCTGCATCTGCCGACCGACGCGGTCCGGGATGCGGCGCTCGTCGCCAAGCTAACGCGGCCGGGGGTGACCCGTGACGCGCTGATGACCGTGGCCGACGTGCTGGCCTCGGACCTGCGCTTCAAGGCCCGCGACCGCGCCGACTACCTCGCGTACCTGATCGCGCAGGGCAAGCGGGTCAGCAACGAGGTGTGGGAGGCCCAAAAGGCCTACCTCGAAGAGAAGTTTGGCGGCGCCGAAGCCAGCGAGCAGAGCCCGCTGGATCCAATCGTCAGCGTCAGCGAGCACGGCGTCAGCCTCGAGGTGTTCTCGGCCGACGAGTCTGCCTACGCCCGCTTGTTCCTGCGGGCGGGTGCGGCCTACGAGGCCGTCGATGGCAGCCGCACCGACGGCACCACCCACCTCTCGCTCGACGACGTGCTGCTGCGGGGGATCGGGCGCATGCGCTCGTACCGAACCTCCACGCTGGAGTTTGGGCCCGGTCAGCCTGGCTCGTCCGACGCCGCCGCCGTCAGCGAGCGCGACATCCAAGTGCCGCTGCGATGGCTGCGGGCGTTTGGCCAGGTCCAGGCCGCGTCCACGCTGCCCGCGCGGGAGTTCGAGATCGCACCGATCGATCTCTACAACGTGCTGCTGACCTTGCGCATGCGCAGGGCCAAGACCTCGCCTCGGGCGCTGCGCTACGAGCTGGTCCCCGGCGAGGTCCCGCGCCTGGTGCTCGAGCCCTGGGATCAGGTCATCGAGGGCACGGGTCCGGCCTACACCGGCGCCTCGCCGATCGTGGTGCGGACCTGGGGTCGCCAGCGGCTGAGCGTGCTCGCCCGCTTGCTGCCCCACGCCAAGCGTGTTCGCGTGCGCTTGGTCGGCGCCGGGCTTCCGGCCTACTACATCCTGGATCTCGGCGACGCCGAGCTGACCCTCGCGCTCTCGGGCTGGACCGACAGCGGCTGGGCCGGCATCGCCACCTTTGATCTGCTGGTCGCGGGTGAGGTCGACGAATTGTTGGCCAAGAAGGTCCACGACTCGCTGGCTGCGGCCCCGGCTGGCAGCACCCTCGCCGAGCTCGCATCCGCGACCGGGCGCAGCATCAACGAGGTCCGCCAAGCGATCCTGCATCACATGCAGCGCGGCACGGTCGTCCACGACATCGCCCATGATCGCTACCTCGCGCGCTCGCTGCTCGCGACCCCGCCCAACGCCGAGGCCCTGCGCTACCGCGACGAGCGCGAGCAACAAGCCCACCGCTTGCTGGCGATCGACAACGCCGTGCGCCTGACCAAGGTCCACGAGCTCGCGGGCGAAGGCACCCGGATCGAGGGCGAGGTCGAGGATCCGCAGGCCCACCGGACCTACCGGACCTCGTTCACGATCGACCGCGAAGGCCGAACCGTCGACGCCAGCTGCACCAGCCCGCAGTACCGCCGCAGTGGCCTGCGCGAGGGTCCAACGGTCCCCATGATCGCGCTGCGCCTGCTGTTTGCCCGCCGCCAAGCCGAGCTCGAGCGCGCCCGCGGAACCGAAGAGGGCCGCAAGCTGATCCGCGCCGAGACCCGCGTGCTCGTGCGTCGCCAAGGTCCCCGCCGCGTCACCTCGGAGGCGCCAAGCTCTGGGCTCGCGGCCGCCAACACCGGCTCGGTCACCTACCGCCTCTCGCTCGACGACCGCGAGGTCGTGGTCCGCTGGGGCACACACCCGGAACGCATGCGCATGCACAGGCTCCGCTTCTCTAGCTCCGACGACGCTCGCAACGAGTACTTCGGGCGGCTCGCGTCGCTCGGCGACAAGGGCTTCATCGACGCCTCTGCGGCCGAAATGGTCTGACCATGGCCAACGATACTCCAACCTCCACCGTCTCTGCGGTCCCCGCGGATCTGCCCAAGTGGGCCGACATCGAGGCCGCCGGCAACATCCGCAGCTGGGTTGACGCCGAGCTCACCCGCCTTGGTCTGTTCGAGCCTGGGGTCGACACCTCTACGCTGTCCGACAAGCAGCGCAAGGCCTACAAGGCCAAGCGCGAAGAGGAGCGCAAGGTCCGGCGCGAGCTCATGGCCAAGGCCTGGTTCGTCTACCGGCAAAACCACCTCGTCCATGTTGGTGTTGGCGTCTGGTACCACGACACCGCCGACATCGATCGCTGGGACATCGCGGATCTCGAAGGCCGCCGCCAGCTCAACGAGCTGCCCGAGCTGAAGAACGTCCACGCGCTCGCCAAGTCGCTTGGCCTGCTGATCCCGCGGCTGCGCTGGCTCGTCTACCACCGCGAGGTCGACACCGGCACGCACTATCACCGCTGGTCCGTGCCCAAGCGCAGCGGCAAGGGCGTGCGTCTGATCAGCGCGCCCAAGCCCGACCTCAAGCGCGTCCAGACCTGGATCGCCCGCAACATCACCGAGCACCTGCCGGTCCACGGGGCCGCCCACGGGTTCCTGGCTGGCCGCAGCACGCTCAGCAACGCCCGCGTCCACGCTGGCGCCCGGGTGATCGTGAAGTTCGACGTCCGCAACTTCTACCCAACGATCGTGCTGCGTCGGGTCAAGGGCCTGTTTCGCAAGGCCGGCTACGGTGAGCAGGTCGCGACCGTGCTCGCGCTGCTGTGCACGGACTGCCCGCGCGAGCAGATCGAGCTTGGCGGTCGGCCCCACTACGTCGCCACGGGTCCGCGCTCGCTGCCCCAGGGCGCGCCGACCAGCCCCTCAATTACCAACACGCTGTGCCTCAACCTCGACGCGCGCCTGACCGGGCTCGCGGCCAAGCTTGGGTTTCGCTACACCCGCTACGCGGACGATCTGACCTTCAGCTTTCACGGGCCCGCCAACCACAAGATCGCGGTGGGCAGGCTGCAAAAAGCCGTCATCGACATCGTCGCCGACGAGGGCTTCATCGTGCACCCGCACAAGACCCGGGTCATGCGCAGCGGCGGTCGGCAAAAGGTGACTGGCCTGGTCGTCAACACGGCCCCCGAGGGCGAGCCCGTGGCCCGCGTGCCTCGCAAGGTCGTTCGGGAGCTCCGCGCGGCCATCCACAACCGCTCAAAAGGCAAGCCCGGCAAGGGCGAGTCGCTCGAGCAGCTGCGGGGCATGGCCGCCTACATTCACATGTGCGACCCCGCCAAGGGGGCCGCGTTCATGCAGCAGATTAACTCACTGCCAGGCTGAATTTTCTTGGTCACATTCACGCCCATGGCGTGTATGCTGACCCCGGCGACCTGACCCCAGGAGGTCCACCAAGCTTCGAAGTTCAAGAGATCCGTGGAGAGCAAACAGAGGGATCGTTAGCCGTGCTCAGCACAGGGCGGCGTTGCGCCGTCCGGGCACATTCTTCCGACATTCTCCACAAGGTAGGCTGTTCGTGGTTTGCCTGGCCCTAAGGGGTGCCCGGCGGGCATCTTGGCTGGGCCTACCACGCAACCGCGGTTCAAGATGCCCGCCGGGCACCCCTTAGGGCCGCAAACCGGTGAGCCTACCGTGTCCCAGGTGGGATCGTGGCGACCCCCGCTCAACCGAGCAGCTGTCCACGGATCTTTTGACTTCACCTATTTTCGTTTCAGCGCAGCCGTGGGGTTGCCGGGATCGTTAGCCGTGCTCAGCACAGGTCGGCGTTGCGCCGTCCGGGCACACTCTTCCGACATTCTCCACAAGGTAGGCTGTTCGTGGTTTGCCTGGCCTCGTAGGCGCCGACGTTGTCGACGTGGCTGGGCCAACCACGCAACCGTGGGTCACGTCGACAACGTCGGCGCCTACGAGGCCGCAAACCGGTGAGCCTACCGTGTCCCAGGTGGGATCGTAGCGACACGATGATCCTGCGGCTGCGCGCTCTTTGTCTCGAACTCCCATCTCCAGCAGCGACGCGGCAGGCCGACCCTCATGTCTTGGGGGCGTAGGTCAGGGTCACGTAGTCGGGCTCGTCGCCGGGGGTGACTGCGAAGGGGCCAAGGCGGGCGACCTGGTCGTTGGCGTTGGCCTTCAGTAGCGAGCCGACCTGCTGGGTGGGGTTCGTGGGGTCGGGGATGCCGAAGAAGCGGTGGAGTTGGCCGACCGTGCTCTCGGCGCGGAAGCCTAGAGTGAGGCCGGGCGTGAGCGTCGGCGCCTCGGCGTCGGGGTCGAAGAGACGGTCAAGCAGCGGCTTGAGCCGGGTTCGCATGGCGACGAAGACGTGGTCGCCGGGCTGAAGCACCGTCGCGCCGCGCGGCATGATGACCGCCTCCCCTCGGGCGACGAGCGTGACGTGGGCTCCCTCGGGCAGCGCGAGCTCGCGGAGCAGCCGGCCCGCCACGCGCGCGGACGGGGCCACCGTGTAGTCCACGATCTCCCCGTCCACGTGCCGCAGCGCGTTGATCTCGACGGAGAGCGGCGGCGTGGGGTCTGCCGGGCGGCCGAGCTTCAGCCAGCGCGCCACGATGGGCAGCGACCAGCCCTGCGTGATGGCGGAGATGAGCACGACGAAGAACACGGCGTTGAACAGCACCTCGCTGCCTGGCACCCCCGCCATCAGCGGGAAGGTGGCGAGCGTAATCGGGACGGCGCCCTTGAGACCGACCCATGAGAGGAAAGCCAGCTCGCGCGGAGGGAACCCGAACGGGCGAGCTGAGACCACCACGGCGATGGGCCGCGCGACGAAGATCAGCACGAGCGCGATCAGGAGGCCGTCGCCTGCCACGGCGAGTAGGCGGCTCGGGAAGCTCAGCAGCCCCAGCATCACGAAGAGGACGATCTGCCCGAGCCAGGCCGCCGCGTCGTGGAAGAAGAAGATGCCGGGTCGGAACACGATGACGCTGTTGCCGAGGGCGATCCCGGCGACATAGACGGCGAGGAACCCGCTGCCTCCGAGCACGGCGGCGAGCCCGAAGGCGAGCAGCCCGAACGCCATGGCGAGCAGCGGATAGAGCCCCGGGTGGTCGAGGTTGGCCCGATTGACCGCCCAGGCCGCCGCCCGCCCGACGCCGACGCCCACGACCGCGCCGACGCCGAATTGGAGGACGAACATCAGGAGGAGCGCGCCCGCTGAATCGGCCGTGCCCGTGATGATGCCGATGATGCCGAGGGTGAGGAAGATCGCCATGGGGTCGTTGGACCCGCTCTCGACTTCGAGCGTGGCCGTCAATCGCTCGGGCAGCGTGAGGCCACTCGAACGGAGGACGGAGAAGACCGCCGCGGCGTCCGTCGAGCCGACGATGGCGCCGAGGAGCATGCCGTGGAGGAGCGGGGCGTCCATCACCCACGCGGCGGCGAGGCCCGTCAGCGCCGAGGTGAGGAGCACCCCCAGGGTCGAGAGGGAGAGCGCGGGTCGCCACGCCGCGCGCACGGAGCCCACGGGCGTGCGGAGGCCGCCGTCGAAGAGGATGAGCGCGAGCGCGGCGCTGCCGACGCTGTTCGCGAAGCCGTAGTTCTCGAAGGCGATGCGGCCGAGACCCTCGGAGCCGGCCAGCATCCCCACGGCGAGGAAGAGCACCAGCACCGGCATGCCCAGGCGCGCCGAGAACTTGCTCGACACAATGCCGAGCAGCAGGAGGACGCCCGCCAGCAACATCACAGCGTTGATCAAATCCATCGTCTACGGGTACCGGAGGGGGCCAGGGGGTGCGTCACGATGTCGGATGGGTCGCAGGCTTGTTGTTGTTGTTGTTGCATGTGGAGGCGCGGCTACGCCAGCAAGCCGCTGCCGTCGGAGGTCACCACGATCTCGCTCTCTCGGATCTTGCAAGAGGCCCTCAGCAACGTCGCACGTCACGCGAAGGCCCAACGCGTGCAGATCAGCGTGCGCTAAGTCGACGTGTAGATCCAGCCATGCGCGGTCGACCCCGGTGAGGGACCGACCGCGACAGCCAACCTGGTGAAGTCAGCGAAAGCCCAGCTGGGCGGCCGGCCCCTCGAGCGGTGCGGCGAGCCCAGACACGAGTGGCGCTGGCGCGCCAGCGTTGGCCCCTCCGTCGAGCTCGACCCAGTCCGCGAGATCCTCATCACCATCGAACTCACCGTTCGTGCAACACAGCAGCTCGTGGTCGCGCTCGGCCTGGCTGATGATCGCGTCCGCGCGCGAGGTGATGCCACCACGGGCCTGGAACTCGGCGAGCAGATCGTCGGAGATGACATCAAACCACGACAACAGCCGGCGCTGACCGTCGACCTCGGTGCTCACGGCGATGCCCGAGTAGGTGTCGCTGCCGTAGTGGGTGCCGAGGACCTCGCCTTCGAGCAGCATCGCGCCCACCGCGAGCGGTGACGCGAGCTCGATATGCCACAGCAAGAAGTCGAGCTCGGGGTGCTCCGTCGAGCGGATCTGTACGCGCGTGCCGAACATCTCCTCTTCGACCGCGATGACCTCGCCGGCGATCGGCGAGCGGATCTCCACGGTCGCCCAGTCCACCTCATCCAGGGGGTGGTGGTAGTGCTTCATCGCTCGGCAGTGCTCGAAGTCGTCGGAGTAGTCGAAGCCGATCGTCGAGCGATACTTGCTGATCCAGCCGATGTCCTCGAGCGCGATGTAGCTGGTGTCGACAAAGTGGGGCCAGTCGTCGGCGGGTGGGTCGGGCAGCGGCCACGGCGCGGGATTTGGGCACTCTTCGATGTCCGTCGCCCACTTGTCGACGAGGTGCTGCTCGATCTCGGCGCGGTCGCTCTCCGCCATCACACCGTCGAAGATCACCAGCTCGGCGAGCTCGTAGTCGACCGCATACGTGCCCGCGTAGCCGTCCCAGGCGTACAGGAGCATGCCGAGCCCGACCCCGGCGGAGCCCTCCGTGTAGGTCATGGTCTCGTCGGTCACTTGGCCGTCGCCAGCGAGCCAGTGGCGGCGCCGGTCATCGGGGCTCCCTTCCAGCACCAGCGACGATACGACTCGCGTTCCGACCGCGGCGCCAGTCGGGATGTGCGAGCGCTTGTTGAACCCGTTCTCCTGCGCGACCCAGATGTTCGGGTACCCACCAAGGCGACGGACCACGGCGAACGCCGTGATCGCTTGGTGGGTCGACGGTCGCAAGTCGAGGTCGCGGATCTCCATGAAGTCCTGCTCGAAGCGAACGGCCGGCCGCCCGCCGAAAGCGCTGGTGTCGAGTTCGGCCTTCTTGCTTGGTGCGTAGGCGATCGCGTGATGATCATGCCCGCTCTTGTCGCGCCACTCGTCGATCTCTTGGCCGTCGACGGCGGGCTCTGAGTTGGCCAAGGTCTGGGCGCGGTCGGCCCCATCGAGCCACAGCAGCAGGTCGGGCCCGCAGTCGAGCGGGACGTCGCCGAGCTGCTCGACGGCGCCGCAGATGTTCCCGAGCACGCGAAAGGCCATGTCGCGGTCCAGAGTGGGGTTTTCCTTGTGCGTGTACGAGGTGCCGTCCGGGTACGGGTCCAGGCATGAGCCGTGGGAGCCCGTCTCGTCTGATTCATGAATCAGGCGCAGCGTATAGGTGCCGGGCTGCAGCAACGGCGCATCGAGGAAGGTGAAGGTCTGCCACTCCGCGATTCCGTCGCTGACCCGGGGCGGCTGGTCGACGCGCTCCGAGGTCGCGATCAGCGAGCCCCCGGGGCCGTCGCCTGTGGACAGCTCGACGCGCATGTGGGTGGGGATGAATAGATTGGGGGCAATCCACAGCTCGATCGCGTCGACCGAGGTCGCATGGGGGAGCAAGAAGCTCTGCAAGACCGTGCTGTCGTTCGCGAGCAGGTAGCAGCCATCGAAATCGACCTCGATGATCACCTCGCTGTCGCCTGACAGCCCGGATCGGGCTGCGTCGTGGGTACTGGGCGCATCGCTGTCGCAGCTGGTCGCGAGCGAGGCGGCAGCGGCGAGGGCGAGCAGTGTGATCATCCGGTGTTGAGTGGGCATGCCTCACGGTGACGCCGGCCGGCGATCAGGGCGATGAGGTGAAGCCGCTGTGTCCTTGGGGGTGAGTCCCTCATGGGGCGGTGACAAGCACGCGCTTCAACAGCCGGTCGGGGCCATGGCGGCCGCGCGCGGACTGGACTGCCCAAGCCCAAAGGCGGCGACAACGTGATCGTCACGTATCGATCAGGTCGCCCCATTGGACCCCGCCGTCGAAGTCGACGGCCAACACCATCGGCTGCTGGTTGCACGAATCGAGCGTATACGCGGACTTTCAAATACCCAACGCGCAGACGTGCAATTTGTCACGTGCGTCGCGCCCACCAAAACTCGAGGATAACCGTCTTCGCATTGACGCAGCATGTTACGTTCCCGATGCTCCGATCCAGCGTTGGTGACGCCTGAACAACAATAACCCAATTGTCAAAGACTCGAGCGTCAACCGCGACTGTCTCGAGCCACGAGCCCTTGCCCTCGCAGTCCCCTCGAAGTGAAGCGAGCCAAACGATGAGCCAGCCAATCGCAACCAAGAAGCGAGTGAGACTCTTCGCGGCTATGCTCCTCGCCTTTGCTGTCTTGGTCTCGTATTGGTGGCGCAGCGGACCGCCCGAAGAGCGGGAAGTCGGTGCGGATCCGGCCACCATGGCCGAACACAAGTCAAAATCGTGGATTGTCGAGACAGCGCGTGACGACCTGGAACTCCGGTTGGACGCGGGGCCGATGCTCACGGGCGTTGTGGTGGTCGCACCTTCGCTCGAACTCGACGGAGAGATCACAGTCTGTGGGCGTTCTGCCCTGTTTTCTTCGGGCCCTGTCGTCTGCACGACCGCGGACCAGGATGGACGATTCAGGATCCCTGCGAGCCAATTTCTCGATACGCAGATCCACGTATGCATGGTGGGTGCATCCGCACCAGGAGCCGAGCCCTCGGAGTCAATTCGAACGAGGTGCGAAGGCGAGCTACCAAAGCCCCTCTTCCTGAGTCACGCGGGGAAGTCCGTCGCTGGGACGGTTGCAGACCACTTCGGTGGCCCGGTCGCGGGTGCTCGAGTCTTTGGCGACACTCAATCGGCAGTTGGAGCGCTAGCCCTGACGGATGATGCTGGTAGGTTCGAGCTATGGACGGCAAATGGCCAATTGTTCGTCTCGGCCTCGGGGTACGGCTCAGTTCTATCTCGCGGGCCGCTACCCGATAGCGACCGACGAATCGAGCTGTATCCGGAAGCCGCTGTCGAAGGGACCGTACGCGAGAGCGATGGTACATCTCGAGATGGGGTACAAGTCGAGCTTCATTCGCGGGTCGGCGCACAGGTCACGAAGAGCAACGCCGAAGGTCAATTTCTGTTCACCGGTCTGGGGCCGGGCGACTTCGAGTTGAGAGCCGTTGATGGCGCACGGGGGGCTGGACCAACGCACCTTCGGGTGCCGATGGGAGAGACCGTCGTCCAAGACCTCACGCTCGAGCCGCGTGCGACCGTACGTGGGTGGATTGGCTTTGCATCAGGCGTTGACTGTACGAGTGTGAGTCATGTCGAACTCGCTAGCCTCGGAAAAACCCCATCCCACAAGTTCGTAACGCAACAAGTCGGTGCTGAGGCAGCCCAATACAGCATTGCGGGGGTTCCTGTTGGCAACTATGAGGTGCTCGCCGCGTGCGCCCAAGCGACTCGGGACATCCGCGACACCGTCACGGTGACGGCCACCGAGGAGACAACCCATGACCTGGTGTTTGAGGAGCGAGCCGCTTCTATCTTTGGGTACCTCGCGGGGCGCACAGATCCCTCTCAGAGGTTCATTGTAATCGCTCGTCGTGACCTAAACGATTTGCGCACGGAAGCGGACGCTAATTATCGCCTCGGTGAGGTGACCGACGCTGGAGAGTTTTCGGTGGGGCCCGTTGGCGAAGGCACTTGGCGCTTGCAGGCCTTGCCTTACGATTCGTTGGGCAACGTCATGCACGATGGGTCCGGAACCGCAGTCGTCGTCGAACATGACGACGTTACGGATGTAAAGCTCATCCCTTCTACCGATGAATGGAAGGTGGAGCTGCTCGTTCTCCACGAGGGAGGCGAAGCCGCAAAAGGCCAATCAGTGCGGGCAAATTCTCCCGGAAGGTTCGTGCGGATGTGCACGACCGGGGGGGATGGGGCCTGCGAAATCAGCCTGCCCGACGAGCCGTCCGACGAGGAGATGATTTTCTCCGCTCCCCAGCGGATCTGGTGTGATGGGGAATGGCGCAAATTCTGTCAGATGAGTTTAGCGGACGGCGTCGTGCACTTGGTGATTGAGGGCGCCACAACATCGCTCAACGGCCGACTCACCGAAATCAACGATGGAACGGGCGTGAGCTTCGCGGAGATCAGCGCTGTCCGAATTGGCGACGGAAATGCGCGGACCTATACGATGGGTTCCACACGGACCGAGGAGGACGGAACATTCGTTCTGAACGGTTTGCCGGCGGACGACGGAACGCTACGACTAGAGGTCACCTGCCCGACGGGGCAGCGGCCCCCGATCCATGTTCCGTTTGGGGCAACGCCGTCCATTTCCTGCGATGAGCCATAGCAGCTAGTCGACAGCCTTGCGGCGTGACCGATCCACGCGCTCGGCGCCCCCACGAGCGAGGAGACCACCGAGGTTGCGAGGTGGACCCACGAGCGACTCGGTCGTGTGCTCGAACGTCACGGTCGCTCGCTCGTGTGTCGGTGCATCGAGCTGGACGAGGGCGATGGACGCCCGCGCCAAGTAGCCAGCCAGTAGCGAGCCAGTAGCGAGGCGCTCAGAGCAGCGAGACGATCGCTTCGACGAGGGACTCGGGCGCCTCCCAGTTCAACAGGTGGCCCTTGCCAGGTATCCATACGTTGCGCGCGTTGGGGATCCGCGCGCCGATCTGCTCCGAGTGCCAGCGCGGCGTGGTGCGATCGCTATCGCCACAGATCACGACGGTCGGGACGCTGATCTGATCGAGCCGCTCGTAGTCGCTCTCATCAGCGAGCGCGCGGAGGATCGGCCAGAGGCGGCTGTGTGGCTGGGTCACGAACAGCTCGTTGAAGACTTGGATCACCGCTGGCGAGGGGGTGTCCCCGCACGTCGAGGCACCAAACAGCCAGCCGTAGGTTGGCGAGCTGGCGATTCCCTGGATCAATCCAGACTTGATCAGGGGGACCTGCACGCGGTTTTGCGGGGACCCGCGCATGACCTGGCCAGCGGTCGTGGCTAGGCCGACGAGTCCACGCACACGCTCGACGAGCGAAGGGTGCTCGAGCAGCGCGCGGATGGCCAGGAACCCGCCGGTCGAGTGACCGACCAACACGGCGTCTTTGATCTCCAACGCGGCGAAGAGGGCCTCGTAGTCGTCGGCCATCTGGGTCGAGCCGATCCCGTCGGTGCCGATTGTGCTGAGCCCGTGGCCGCGCAGATCGAAGCCGATACAGCGAAAGCCGAGCTCGAGCAATCGGGTCCAGACCAGGCTCCACTCTCCGAGCGTGAGCCCATAGCCGTGCGCGAGCACGACCGTGGGTCCCTCGCCCGCGACGACGGCCCGGATCCGTGTGCCGTCGGGCCGCTCGATGAACCGCTGCGTGCCCTCGGGCTCCTTGCTCAGCACGGCGTGGGAGACCGGGCTGGGCATCGACTGCAGCTCCCGCGCCTTGCGTACGGCGAAGTAGTGGGCGCCTGCGCCAAGTAGACCGACCGCACCGGCGAGCAGGGGGAGGTGTTTCATGGCGAGCAGTGTACTCGTCTCACTGTATGATGGGAAAGTTCGGACATTCTGCGGCGAACTCGTTGTCACTCGGGGGCGCCATCAGAACACGCCATAGTGGGTAATGAGCTCGCGCAGCGTGGGGTCATCCTCGAAGAATAGCCGGTGCACGCCGTCGTCCTGGAACCGCCGGGCGAGCCGCGAGACATCACGAAACACCTGCGAGCTGCCGAGCTCGTCCACGCTGAGCCCCCGCAAGTGATCACGCCGCTCGGCATCGTCGAGCACACCGAGGAACGCGTCGTAGCTGTCGAACAGCGCCCGCGCCGTGTCCGGCTTCACGAGCGGCCGCAGGCAGACCTCGGCGAGCGCGTCCAGCGGGCGGCAGCGGACACGCTGGAGCATGAAGTTGACCAGCCGCGTGGGGTCTGGGCGGTCATCGTCGCCGATCAGCGTTGACTTGTCGGCGTGAAGTTCGAGCGAGAAGCAAATCAGGAGCCCGCTGATGTAGATCAGCTTGCGCGACAGGCGGAGCTTCACATTGCGCAGCGCCCAGCCGTCGCTGCGGTGTTTTTGTTTGTCGACAAAGTCGATCGTGACGGTTCGCCAGTAGCGGGCGATGTCGTTGAGCAGGACCCGCGGGACCAAGCGGGCAGCGCGGCCGTAGATGAGCCCGCGATCGTCTTCCACGTAGCGCTCGAGCACCAGCCGCAGCACCCGCTCGTGCGCCTGCGACCGACCAATGGCGGTGGATTCGAGCAGCAGCAAGATCCGCTGGGTGGTGTTGCGGTTGGTGTCGTCTTGCCCGCCGATCTGATGCAGGATCGGATAGCTCGAGACCATGCTGCCGAACACGCCTGATGGGCCGGGCGCTTTGACGCTGGCGTCTTCGAGGCGTGTGTACAGCTCGCGGACGGCCCGGTGGTGATCTTTGTCGGTGCGCCCATCGAGCAACAGCGTCCAGTCGAGGTCACTGCCGGAGGTGAGCTCGCCACGAGCGAGTGAACCAAACGCGACGAATGAGGTGTCCGGCGGAACCGCCGACTGCAGCAACCCGACGAGCCGCTGGTGTTCGACTTGCGAGGCGCTGTGTGCCGCACGCAGATGCGGCCAGTCGCAGCCGAGCCGATCCGCGAGCGCCCACAGTGGTGATGAGCTGGGCTCCACGGCGCGAGACTACCATGCCTGTGACGGGGCGCGAGGCGGGTTGTGCACGGCTTCGAGCCCTTGGAAGATTGATGCGTGAACCCTGACGGGTACCAGGGCCGACTCCTGGATTGAGCCGCGCTAATTGTGGGTCTATTCATGGGGGCAGAATGCGAGGATCTGGGCGAGGTTGGCGGCGAAGTCCTCGCGGTCGACCGTGGCCTCGCCGCGTCGGAGCCGCTCCTGGAACCGCTTGATGCTGCGGACGAGCGGGTCGACGCCGGCGTCGAGGAGCCGAGCTCCGCGGGCGCTCTCGAACGCGCGCAGGTGAGCGGCGACGTCGATGCGCGCGCGCTCGAGGGCGATGTAGTTGGGCGGGCTGACGCGTCGAGGATCGGCCTCGTTCGTCCCGTCCTCCCACAGGCAGATGACGCAGGACTCATAGTCGCCGCGCTCGTCGAGGGTCGGCAGACCGCAGCACGGGCACAGATGCTTGCTGTGGAGGATGTTGCTCGCCGCGAGGGCGTCGTCGACTGCTGCGCGGCGCACGGTGAATTCGTCGAGCAGCTCGCGCTCGGCCGCGGTCCGTGGTGCTTCGTCACGGCTCGCGTCACCGCGTGGCCTTCGCTTTCTCGCCATCGATCACGATGATACTCGATGAGGGATCGGCGGCCCGCGTCGGAGCGCAAGCGTGCGCCCGTCAGTCTGCGAGGCGCGACAGCCCGAAGCGCTCGACCCACGCAGGCACCGTCATGCCCTGGCGATCGACGAAGCACAGGGTGCCAGCCGCAGCGCGAATGCCTGGTCGTGAAGTCGGCACCCGGCGCGGCGTCCACCGAAGCTCAGTTCTGTCGCTCCCGCACCTCGTCGAGGACCTTGGCGAGCTCCGTTGGCTGCGCTTGCCAGTGGCGTTGATCCAGCCGCAGCGGCTTTTTCTGGTGACCGGCGTACTCCAGCAAGATCCGCCGCCGCGCCGCGATTGATCCGTACGTGGCCAGCACCGTCTCCATGTAGCTCTCGAAGTCCGTCAACCTCGCGTCCGTCCAGCACGCGCCGTGGTCGTCGCCAATGCTGACCGGCGGGTTGAGCGGTTCGCCCTCCGCCGCGATCATCACGAACCCGGCCATGTTGTAAATATTGAATTCATCGAAGACCCGAAGCGACTTCGAGAAGTCCCATAATTGATAGCTCTTGCCGGCGAACTCCTGATCGTCCGCGTGGTCTTTCATGAAATCAAAGTAGTGAATGTCATTCCAGTCGGCCTCGATGAAGGTCTTCTTCAGCGGGAAGATGTTGATCGCGCCGTCGCCTGGGTGATAGTCGTTGAACCTGGTGTTGTTGGAGTCGCCGTTGGGGTTGTCGGTGGTGACCCACATGAGCGAGAGCCCGTCGCACTGGCGATGGAAGTTGAGGATCGCCGGGTCGAGCTCTGCGCCCAGGTGTTTGTGGACCGCGCGAATGTCCGCTTCGCTGGCCGGCGGCGCGACGTGATTCACCAAGATCCGAACGTCGGGGTGGGCCTCGAGTGCCGCGAGCATTTGTTGATATCGCGGCAGAAAGTCCGACAGCGCGCCAATGAGCTTGGCCTGCTCGGGCGCCCGGTCATCTTGAATTAGGCGCAGGAACTGATCTTCGTTGAGGGTCTTGATTCCCAGCTGCTTGGCCGTACGCAGCTTCGAACCGGCGTTTGCGCCGAGAATCAGCAGGTCCGTGGCCTTGGACACCGAGCCAGTTGGGATCGCCCCAGCGGCGAGAATGTGGGCCTTGGCCTCGGCGCGGGTCATGAGTGAGAGCGTGCCGGTGACGGCGACCTTCTTTCCGGCCAGCTCCGCGATCGCGCTGGTCTGTACGTTGGGGGCTGGCTTGGGCGTTGCGGTTGCGGCGACGGTCGAGATCGCGGCCATGAGCGCGTCCTCGTCGAGCACCTGCACGCCGAGCGACTCCGCCTTGGCGAGCTTCGAGCCGGGCTTGTCGCCGACGAACAGGATGTCGGTCGACTTGGAGACCGAGCCCGTGACCTTGGCTCCGAGCGCGGTCAGCTTGGCCTCGGCGTCTGCTCGTTTGACCTTGCTGAGCTTGCCCGTGACGACGACTGTCTTGCCGTTCACCTGGGGGACGGTTGTGCTCGCGCTCGACTTTGCCTGCTTCTTGGTAGCCATCGTGTTTGATTGATCTCGTACGTGTTAGCGACCTGGGACCAGAACCATGCCATCGAGCTCGACGCGTGTCGCCCTCAGGTTTTGTTCGAGCAGCCGGGCGCCACGGCCAAGCTCGTTGCCACGCAGCATCAGCAGGCGCAGCTTGGGCAGCGGCAGCTCGACCAGCCGCTGGACCCCGGCAGCGCTGAGCTCGTTGCCCTCGAGGTTGAGCGTGTCGAGCTGCCCGAGCTCGAGCTCGGCCAGCCGCGAGATACCGGCGTCACCTATTTTCACGCGGTCGAGGTCCAGGTGCGAGAGCATTAAGGGGGCCAACGCAGGCACAGCCTCGGCGCCGATCCGGTTGCCGCGCAGACTGAGCGAGCGGATCTTGGGGGTGATGTTGGCGATCGCCGCGACGTCGCGGGCCGTGAGCTCGTTGTATCCGAGCTCGAGGGTCTCGAGCGCGACGAAGGCCCGCAGCGGATCGACCATGTCGGGGCCGAGCCCGGCCTTCCACAGCCGCAGCGTGGTCAGCTGCGGGGCAAAGGCCGCCCGCGACAGCGCCTGCGTCCCGGCGAGGCCGATCGCGTCCGAGCCGATCTCGAGCGCGCGCAACGAGCCCAGGTGCGGGCTGTTGGCGAGCGCCTGGCAGCCGCTCGCGCCGAGCTGGCAGCCGATCCACGCGAGGCTCTGAAGTTGCGCGATCGCGGGGTTGCTGGCCAGCGTCCGGACGTCAGCGTTGCGCCCGTAACGAAACGAGAGCGTGCGCAGCCGACCGAGAGAGGGTGACGCGTAGAGCTGCTTGTTGGCGCCGTGTTCTTCGAGCCAGACCACCAGCTCCGTCAGCAGCGGCAGGCGCTCGAACAGGGTCGTTTCGATCTGCGTGAAGTCGAGCGCCGAGATCTCGGCCGCCTCGACGAAGCCCCGCCGAAACACTGGCTTGGACAGGGGCAGGTCGCCCAGCACCTTTGACTGGTGCGTGCTGATCAGCTGGGCCACGCGGCGGTTGAGGTCCGGGTCGTCTGGTCGGGTGTGCTGGCTGATCTGGGCGACGATGAGCTCGCCCAGCTCACCCAGCGCGTCGAGGCGATCGCCGGACTCGAGCAGCCAGTCGGCGTAGACGAGGCGCTCGGCGTCGGATTCGGGCGCGGCCGCGATCGCGTCGAGGAGTGCATCCATGAATTAGCGAGGATGCCCAGGATCAGCGCGCGTGTCGAAGGCCGTGGCCACGTAGATCAGCCCATCTGGGCCGAACGCGGGCTGCGTGACGGTCGCGTCGTTGACCGGCATCGGTCGCTCACCCTGCGCGGCCGGGGCCGTGCTCCAAGACGATCGCAATCGGCGGCGAGCGGCGAAACACGCGGCAAGGCTAACACGGCGCGTCGCCGCCAATCGTTTCCATTGGACCGGGTGGGTCTGCGGGGTACGATGCGGAAATGGCCCGCTCACTCCCCATCGTGACCCTCGCCGTACTGGCCTGTGCCTGCACCGACGTGCCGGCGTCCGAGCAGGGCGACGACGACACCACCACCACGAACGACACGGGCGAGACCGGGGACGGAGACGGAGACGGAGACGGCGATGGGGAGCCCGCCTGCACCGGGCCTTGGGAGCTCGGCCATCCGATCGAGCTGCCGCCACTACCCACCGGTGATCCCGAGGCCGGCTACCAGGCCCTGCTCACCAAGGACTACGTCAGCTGCGGCATCCCGTGGGCCCTGTTTGGCGTCGCCGAGGGGGTCCTTGGTGTAGAGGAGCCGCTGCCCGGTCGCGAGGGCAAGAACGCCGAGGTCGGCCACGCTTGGAATGTGGTCACCAAGTCCGACGGTAGCGAGCTGGTCGTGTCCAATTGCTTGCAGTGCCACGCTGGCTACTTCAACGGCGAGCTGATCGTTGGGCTTGGCAAGTCGTCCGCCGACTTCACGACCTCGCTGAGCGAGTTCGCCAGTCCGCTGCCGGATCTGCCCGAGACCAGCGAGGCCAACGCCTCTTTCAACAAGTTCAAGGCTCGGGCCGCCGCGCTTGGGCCCTATTCAGTCATGAAGACGATCGGCGCCAATCCGGCGGTGATGTTTGCGATTGTGCTGTTGTCTCACCGCGACCCGGGCACGCTGGCCTGGAACGACGAGCCGCTCTACGCGCTCTCGGAGGACTTGATCATTCCCGCCGATCCACCGCCGTGGTGGCGGACCCGCAAGAAGGCCACGAATTTCTCCAATGGCATGTCGCGTGGGGACCATCGCGGGACCATGGTGCTGGCCTCTTCGCTGTGCACCGACAGCGTCGAGGAGGCCGCCCCGGTGGTCGACTACTTCGCTGACGTGCAGGCCTACCTCGCGTCGCTCGAGGCGCCTGCCTATCCGTTTCCAATCGACGAGCCGCTCGCCGAGCAGGGCCGCGAGCTGTTCGAGTGCAACTGCGCGGGCTGCCACGGCACCTACGCCGACGATCCCTCCGCCGAGACCTTCCCAAACATGCTGATCCCCGCGGATGTGATCGGCACCGATCGAGCCTTCGTCGATCTCGCCAGCGAGGGCGGGTTCTACAATTACCTGGAGTCGTGGTTCAACGAGTCATTCTACGGAACCATCAGCGAGGTCGTGACCTCGGGCCCGGTGCCGGGATACACGGCGCCGCCGCTCGATGGGATCTGGGCGACCGCGCCCTATTTTCACAATGGCTCGGTGCCCAGCATCGAGCTGGTCCTGTCGAGCAGCGCCCGGCCCAGCGCCTGGAAGCGGGTCGACTACGACAGCACCAACTTCGACGAGGACGCGCTCGGCTGGCCGTGGGAGGCCACGTCGTCGCAGGCCGACGCCCCAGAGTCCGAGCGCAAGTATATCTATGACACCTCGCTGTTCGGCTACGGAAACGGTGGACACACATTCGGCGACCACCTCAGCGACGCCGAGCGTGACGCGGTGCTCGAGTATCTCAAGACCTTGTAGCCTGGTGATGTGGGATCCCGGCGATCAAGGCCGCGGGTCTACAGCCGGCGGCGCTCCGGGAGAAGCCCATCCGCTGCGCTACCCGCCGGAGCTCGGTGCTCCTTCTTTCCCCTTGGACTCGATGAAGGACCGCAGCGTCTCGCTCGAGCCGTCGAAGATGTCGTGATCCTACCAACGCGCCGAGGTTCGACGGGAGGTGAGCCTCCGTGCCGTCCCCCGTCGTGATCCCGCCACCCGGGAGCGGGGGAATCGCGCCCAGGACCACCATGCCACAGTGCCCCGCGACCATCAGCGAGGTGAGCATCTGGCGTACGCGATCGGCGACTTCCGGGTCAACTCCGATCCGACCTGTCTCCGACCCCAGCCACGCCCCGGCCTCCATCTGCGGCCTCAGACGCGCCGCGAGCTCGAGCATCTTGCTTGGCGATCCCGCGTTCGGGCTGCGCAGCTGGACTGGGTCGTCTTCTCAATCGCGGCGTCGACCTCCCGGTTGCCGGACGGCTCACCCGGCAGGGCCAAGAGCAGCCGCTCCCGGACCGCCAGCAGCTCTTCTCGGAGCTCGAGCGCGACATCCAGCGCCTTGGCGCGGGCATCCACGGTCCGACGAAGCGCCTCGACAGCGTTCTGATGTGCCAAACAGGCAGGGTCGACGAGGTCCCCGATCTTGACGTTCGGGCTGGGGGGCGCTTGGGTGGGCACGATTGCTCTGCAGACCTCCCGATCAGTACATCAGCACGGAGGGACTCGGGTCAAACTCATTCCCTCGAAGATGCCCAAGGCGTGAAAGCGTGACCAGTCCTACGGCTCGAGCACGCGGCCGAAGAACAGCACGCTCTGGGTCGGGGCGTCGCGGATCATCAACAAGAATGGCTTGTCGGCCCGAAACTCCGCCTCCACAAATGGCTCATCGCCGCCGTCCTCGCCAACGACGATCGCGGTGGCGGCCGCGGCCTCGGTGCCGTTCTCGTCGACCTTGATCACGGTCTTGTGGATGACGTCGGTGATGATCCCGAGGTCGGGGACGATCAGATCGAAGGAGTTATCGTCGCTGAACGGCGATGGCATCCCAAGTTCGTCGCGCAACAGCACGGAGAGCTCGAAGGCGCTGTCGAGCTCGAAGCGCGGCACGAAGGTGTCGACGGCGGTGTACTCGAGGCTCGCCATCACGCTGGCGAGGGTCGGCTGGTCCAGCGCCGCCTCGAAGCTGGCGAAATCGTCTGGAACCACGAACACGAGCTCCAGGGCCCCGCCCCGCAGGGGGGCCGCGAACGCGCTGTAGCCTTCGCCAGCGCCGTAGCGGCCAAACATGGCGGGATTGTGCATCATGTCGACGTCGACGGTCGACGCATCGAGCCTGGTGAACGGCGCCTTACCGGTCCAGTCCTCTTCGAATTGCACGTCCCACGGCGCCTTCAGATATAGGGCGTTGACCAACACCATCACCGTGGTGTCCTCGATCACCTGCGGGGGCAGCAGCGCGGGGATCAGCGTGTTGGTCCGATTCGAGACCCACAGGTTGATGCGCTCGCGCTCGCCTTCGGGGTTGGTCATGAAGTCAGCGAGGCGGATGCCCGTGCCGTAGTGGCGGGCGAGCAGATCCAGGTAGTCGGGGTTGATGTCGCCGGCGAGGTGCTCGGACATCCACACGCCGTTGGCGGTCTGCAGCACAACCGGATCCAGCATGGCGTCGGGGCTCTCGACGCCTTCGAGGTTGCGGGCCGCGAGCTGCGAGTCGAGCCAGTTGTGGGCGATGTGCTGGCGCTCGTCGCCAAGCGAGAAGTGCAGGGTTGACTCCATCTCGTCACGGGACTGACCCGTCGTGCCGCCATAGAGCATTCCGAACGCCGCCGAGACGCTGTAGGACGAGACCGAGAAGCCCTCGTCGCTCAGGTCAGGGAGCACGCGCAGGGCGTGATAGAAGTCGAGCGCGAGGGCCAGCTGGTCCTCGGCGATCGACGCGATCTCGGGCTGGGTCGGCTGGGGATCGGGCTCACGCTCGACCTCCGACTGTGCCATTGGCCACTGCGGGTCGCCGTCGCTGTCGCTTTCGCTTTCGGCGGCCTCGTCGTTGCCGTCGTCGCCCGTGCAGGCGGCGAGCGGTCCGACGCACAGGGCCAGAGTGAGCAGGGGCGAGGCGAGACGAAGCGGCGGGATACGGGTCACGCCGGGTAGGTGCCACAACCGGGGGGAACCGATCACGCAAATCTGCGACTCGCAGGCGTGGCCAACTGACGCCGATGCTCGATCCCCGCGATCGAGTCCGCGGACAACGAAGCCGCCTCTGCGCCATAGCCAATCACTTGCCTGTCGGAGTTGCCGCAGGCATGGTACGAGCTGATGCCTGCGTACCTGAGCAAACCACCGCCAGCGGTCGAGACCCGCGACCCAAGAGGGGACCACGCCAAGCTGCTGCGCACAATCGAAGCGGCCAAGCCGGCAGCCCTGCGCCGCGTCTGGGTCGGCAAGCGGGCGACCCGACGCGCGCACCTCGAAGGCGTGTTCGAGCACGATGGCGCGCGCTTCCTTCACGTGCCCTGGCTGCGGCAGCCACAGCTGCGGATCCCGCAGGCGGTCTTCAACGTGCTCGGGGTCGTCGCCGGGGCTGGAGTCGCCGTGGTCTCGTTCGCCCGTGGCCGGTTGATCAGTGCGTTCATTGTCAGCATCGCCGTCGGCAGCGGGATCATCGGCTACGGCTTCAACCGACGTTCAGCCAGCAGCCGGCGCATCGCCGAGCCCGACGGCGGTCCTGGCCTGCCCGGGTTCATCTGCCTCGACGATCGTCTGCTGCTGCGCTACCCCGACGCGCTCTACGAGATCCCCCGCGAGCGCATCGCCAAGATCAGCAAGCGTGCCAAGGTCCGGCAGGCGGGTGAGACGGCGATGGGCGAGTACGACCTGGCGATCGAGTTCGTCGGCGGGGGCGAGCCGCTGATCGTCGCCGAGGTCGTCGATCTCCGGGCCCACGAGGCCGCAGACTCCGACGAGCGCATGGGCCTGCTCGGCGCTCTGGTCACCTGGCTGGACGAGGTCTGGCTGCGTGGCGGCGATCAGGCCGACGGGGCCCCCCGATCGCGCTTGGGCTGAGCCGTAGGCCCGCGCTGGTGGTGGGGTAGTCTCGCGCGGTGCAAGTCCAGCGCGCCCCGTTGTGGATTCTGGCGCTCGTGCTCGGCCCGCTCGGGGCGGCCTGCGAGCGCGGTGGTCCCAGCAACCCACCCTCAGACCCGATCATCGGCCCCGCGCTGGTGTTCGATGACGTCCACGTGTTCGATGGCGCGGATGATCTCGGGACGACGGATGTCGTCGTCCGCGACGGCGTGATCACCTCGATCGGACATGTCGAGCTCGCCGGGGCGGGCCCGGAGGTCGAGGTGATCGATGGCCGCGGCAAGACCTTGCTGCCCGGCTTGATCGACGGCCACGTCCACGTCTCGAGCATCAGCCAGCTCGACCAGGCCGCCGCGTTCGGGGTCACCACGGTGCTCGACATGTTCATGGACGAGATCACGATGCGGGCGATCGTGCGACAGCAAGCCAAGGGCAAGCTCCCAGACGCGGCCGAGCTGCGCTCCTCGGGCACACTGGCGACCGCGCCGGGCGGCCACGGGACCGAGTATGGCGTGGAGATCCCAACCGTAGCGAGCCCCGACGAAGCCGCAGCCTGGGTGGCCGAGCGGGTCGAGCGAGGCGTCAACTACATCAAGATCGTCGACGACGATGGCCACGCCGCTGCGGTCGAGTTTGGCAACCTCGACCTCGCCACGATCGAGGCCCTGATCGCCGGCGCGCACGCGCACGAGCGCCTCGCGGTCGTGCACGTCTCGGATCTCGCCGCGGCCAAGCGCTCGCTGCGAGCGGGCGCCGACGGGCTCGCCCACGTGTGGTTCGACGCTCCGGCCGACGACGAGGTCCTCGCGCTGCTCGCCGAGCGCCACGCGTTCGTGATCGCCACGGCGGTCGTGATGCAGACGGCCTGCGCGGATCCGCGGGTGCGCGAGGTCGCGGCTGACGCTCGGCTCGCGGCGCTGATCGATCCGCGTGAGCTCGGCGGTCTGCTCGAGATGCTCGACGCCAACGCTGGCGCGCGTCCGTGCACCCACGCGCTCACGACGATCGGCCAGCTCGACGCCGCCGGGATCGATCTGATCGCCGGGACCGACATCCCCAACTTCGGCCTGCCGATCGGGTTGGCCATGCATGTCGAGCTGAGCCTCTTGGTCGACGCCGGCCTCTCGCCGATCGCGGCCCTGCGCGCCGCCACGCGGACGCCCGCCGATCGCTTTCGCATGTTGGATCGCGGCCGGATCGAGCCGGGGGCCCGCGCTGACCTGATCCTGGTCGAGGGCGATCCACTGCGCGACATCGCGGCCACCCGCGAGCTCGTTGGGGTCTGGAAGGCCGGCGCCGCGATCGACCTCGCGACTCGCCGCCAGGAGATCGCCAAGGCCATCGCCGCCGCCGAGGCGCGGAGGTCGGCGCCGCCGCCCCCAGGTAGCGAGTCGGGGCTCGTGTCCGACTTCGAGGTCGACCTCTCGACCGCGTACGGCTTGGCCTGGGAGCCCGCCACCGACGAGGTCGCGGGCGGCACCTCGAGCGTCGAGCTGAGCCGGGTCGCAGGCGGGATGCTCGGCAGCGAAGGCGCGCTGCTGATCCGCGGGGAGGTGGCCGCGGGCACGCGCGCGTGGGCGGGCGCCAACTTCTTCCCGAGCGTCGAGCGAGCGACCGTCAATCTGTCGAGCAAGCGCTGGCTGCGGTTCGGGGCCCGCGGCACGCCAGGCACCCACGCCGTGCTGTTGTTCGGTAGCTCGCCGATGCCGACCATGGCCAGCTTCGAGCTCGCGGACGCGCGCGAGTGGACGCTCGTGGAGATCGACCTCGAGGCGATCCGTGCGCCCAGCTCCGAGCTGACGTTCGTGTTCATTGGTGCGACCACGCCGGGCCCGTTCGAGCTGCGGATCGACGACGTGCGGATCGAGTGAGCCCACCGGTTGCGCACGGCAAGGTGTACGATGACTGTGGTGATTTAGCGAGGCTCCGCCTCAGACCGTCGAGCATGTAGACCTCTGCATGGACATCGCCTCCGTGAGTTGGCGGCAGCAAGAACTGCCGGAGCTTCGCGTGTCGACCGGGTGGTAGCGTTCCAGCACAAACAGCGGCACGTCGAACAGCACGCAGTCCCCTAAAACTACGACCCAATCGGTGTCTCGCTGTGACGAGACACTCGGCTCCCGACTCGTGCGGGACCACGGCTCCTCCACGCCACCAGTCGTCGGCGGACTGACGTTCACGGCCTCTGTCGCTCATCCGAAGCGACCTCAATTGCGGGGAGGGAGAACTATGTTGTTTCGGGTGCGCTCCCTTTGAGCGGGCGGAAACTTGACTCGTTTGTCCACGAAAATCGCCCTCAAGGGCACTACGCCGAGGTCGCGGTCGACACGGTGGCGGTGGCGGTCGACGCGGTTGCGGTGGCGGTGACCAAGCGGGCCGAGGCCGAGAGTCCACGCAACCCCGCCCTCGAGGCTGGGATCTTCGACGACCCAAGCAACGCCGAAGCGTGGCAGATCTACGGCGACTGGCTGCAGGAGCAGCAGGACGTCCGCGGTGAGCTGATCTTGCTGGATCAGCTACAGCATCGCCGTCGGCGGCGGCGAGCCGCTGTTAGTCGCCCAAGGGCCTGCTCGGCGCCCTGGTCATCCGGCTGGACCCGTGGCGTTGTGGACCTCCAGGCACATCGCGCCGACCACGAGGCGCTGAAACTCGGCGAAGGTCGATGGTCGCCTGCGCGTAACCCGCGGCACGGTGTCACCGTGCACATCTCGGGTCGCCGCCGAACAACCCGGACGCTCTCGATCCGTTTAGCTATCATCGCCCCGATGTTGCCGAACTGCCCCACGCTTTCGTTGTCATGCTTCGTGTTCTTGGTCGCCTGTGGATCTCCGAGCGAAGCGGGCGACACTACCAGTGCTCTCAGCGGCGTCGACAGCGACCTGGGCGACACGAGCGACACGAGCGACACGAGCGATACCTCTGACAGCTCATCCCCCGACTGCGACGCATTCATCGAGTGCATCAAGGTCGTGTCACCCGGGGCGACCGCGGCTACCATCGCAGCCTACGGTCCCGAGGGCAGCTGCTTCGATCTCCCGGGTGTGACCCCTGAAGACTGCGCGGCCGAGTGTGATGGGTTGCGCGCAGACTTGGCCAAGGTCAATCCCGACGTCGCCGAGTGTGCGCCACGAGATTGCAACGACAGTGTCCTGGGGGTCGATGAGTTGTGCGATTCGACTAACACGTGTACGGCGACCTGCACACTCAGCTCGAGCGAACACACCTGCAACCCACTCAACCAAGTCGGGTGCGAGGGCGATGATCCATGCTGGTTCACGCCAATGGGCGCGGTTACTTGCTACAATACGCTCGTCACGGATCCAGGTCAGAATGTCGGAGATCCCTGCAGCGGATCTGGCGGCCCGTGCGGGGATTTTTCGATGTGCACCAATCATCCAGTTTGCGGAGGTCAACCATGTTGTCGGGCGACTTGCTACCTGGGTGACAGCGAAGACGACTTCGCCCAGTGTCCTGGGACCGGCGAGTGTCTGTCCATGTCCGAGGTCTTTGGCGCGACGCTGGGCGAGGGCGCCGAAGTTTATGGCCTGTGCATTTGACCGATACCGCGAACTTTGTGGTCGTGTTGGTCCTTGTGTGCGCGGCAAGGATCGGGCGGACGACCAGCCAGTCCAGCGCGCCGACCTCATCGCCGCGGGGTCAGGGCCCACTCCCTCACGGAAGCGCGTTCGGGCGATATTGCGCTCGTACCGACAGACACAGGGCATCCTGGTCCTGCACAAAACCTACACCCAATCTCCACCGGGCCGCCGAGCGCTCCCCGCGTCTAGAACGTAGGGTCTAGCCGTGACGAAGTTCGAACGCACCCGGCGTGACTGGCTGTTGGGCGGCGCGTGCCTGGCCGCGAGCACGGTCACGTGGGGCGGGCTGGCGTCGAGGGCCTTTCGCCCGCGCACGGCGGGCCTCTTCGATGACTCCGCTCCCTTACCCGCGTGGGCGCAGGCGGTGATCGAGCGACACTTGCGGCTGTGGGAGCGCGGAGATCAGGACGCGATCGTGCGCATGCGTTCGAGCAACCCCGAGTGGGATTTCATGGGTCGGACCTTCTTGGTGCTCGCGCTGGCCAACCTGGCGATCCGTCAGCCCGCGTCTGCGCGGCGTGGTCTCGACGTCATGAATGCGGTCATCTCGGCGACCGTGGCTGCGCAGGCACGGCATTCGATGTACTTCTTCTTGTTGCCTTACGCCCATCCGCGACCGGGCGGAGCGACCTGGCGGCAAGAACCCCCGCGAAGCCTGTTCATCGATGGCGAGATCGCGATGATGCTCGCGGCCTTCTTGTTGGTCGCGCCCCGCTCCGACCCGCGGGTACCCGCACATCGCCGCGCGCTGATCGACAGGCTCGAGCTGATTCACGACCAGATGCGCGCAGGGCCAGTCCTCAGCGGCGAGAGCTACCCGAACGAGTGTTGGACCTTCTGCAACACCACCGCGCTCGTGGCCTCGCGCATGGCCTCGGCGCTCGGCCTCAAGGTCGACGCCAAACTACCACACGCGTGGCTGCGCACCGCCACGCTCGAGCTCACAGACCCGCGAACCAACATGCTCGTCTCGAGCTACAGCTGGGATGGCGGCCACCTCGACGGCCCCGAGGGCAGCTCGATCTGGATGAGCGCCTACAACCTCGCGCTCGTCGATCCCGACTATGCGCGCGGTCAGTACGAGCTGGCCAAGCGCGCGCTCGGGCGACAGGTGTTGGGCTTTGGCTTCGCGCGCGAGTGGCCGGTGCCAGCTCCAGGCTCGATCGATGTCGACTCGGGCCACGTGATTCCGCTGCTCGAAGCGAGCCCAGGGTCGAGCGGCCTGGCCATACTCGCCGCGCGTGGGTTTCGAGATCAGGCGTTCTGGGACCAGCTCCTCGCCTCGCTCGAGCTCGCTGGCTTTCCCGAGCAACACGATGGCACGCGTCGCTACCGGGTCAGCAACCAGATCGGCGACGCGGTGTTGGCCTATGCGCTGTGCGCAGGGCCGCTGTGGGCACGCGTCGCGGGGACCGCCCCATGAGCGCGACCTCCAGGCTCTCGCGCGCCCCTTGGGTGTTGCTGATGCTCGCGCTCGCGCTCACGCTGGCGTGGCGGCTCACGGCCGCGCTGGGCTGGGACGCGGCGCTCGACGTGCTCACCGGTGTCCACACGAGCACGGATCGCGGCGCGGTGTGGCGGTCGCTCATCCACGCAGGCGCGACCATGGGCACCTTCGTGTTTGCGCCGATCCTGGCTGCCGCCGGCGCCTCGTGGCTGGTCGTGCGCCGGCTCTTCGAGCGACACGACCGGATCGATGGATGACGAGCTCAGCTACCTGACGATCGAATTCGAGGCTCTGTGAGGTGCTTGCACGAGTCACAACTCGAGCTCGAGGTTGATTCTGCAGCCCGAATCGGCGAAATCCCGTGGTGAGATGCTCGCCAAGCTCATCTGGACCGCGATCTTCGTCTTCCTCAACGGCATCTTCGTGGCCGCCGAGTTCGCGCTGGTGAAGACTCGTCCTGCCCGCCTGCAGGCTCTGGCCGAGCAGGGCGACGCCCGCGCCAAGCGTCTGCTCGGCATGATCGAGGAGCTCGATCTCTACCTCTCCGCCTGTCAGCTGGGCATCACGATCGCAAGCCTCGTGCTTGGCTACCTGGCCGAGCCTGCGTTCGCGGCCCTCATCGAGCTGGGCGCGGCGTCCTTGGGCTTCGACACCCACGCCAGCACGACCCTGCACGTGGTGTCCTTCGGCTTGGCGCTGACGATCGTGACCCTGCTGCACATGGTCCTGGGCGAGCAGTGGCCGAAGATCTGGGCGATCCACACGGCAGAGCGGACCTCGCTGCGGCTGTCGTTGCCGCTCAAGATCTTCACGATGATCTTCAGGCCGCTGATCGTGGTGGTCAACGTCATGTCCAACGGCCTGCTGCGCCTGGTCGGCGTCGCGGGTGGGCACGGCGAGCACGACGCCGACGTCCTCGAGATCAAGGGCATCATCGGCGCCGCGGCGACGGCCGGGAACATCTCGGCCCGCCAGCGGATGTTCGCGGAAAACATCCTCGATCTGGTGGAGCTCGAGATCCGCCACGTGATGCTGCCGCGCACCCAAGTCGCGTTCCTCGATCGGTCCGCGACGACCGCGGACAACCTCGAGCGTGTGCGCTCGCTCGGCCACTCGCGCTGGCCGCTGTGCAACAAGGACCTCGACGAGGTCGTGGGCATCGTGCTCGCCCGCGACCTGCTCGACATCGTGCTCGGGGGCGGCGAGGTCCAGTTCGACAAGATCGCCCGGAGCCCGATGTTCGTGCCGGACACCCAGCCGCTGTCGCGCTTCATCGTGGAGTCGCAGCAGACGGGCCACCAAGGCGCGATCGTCCAGGATGAGCACGGCACCATGGTCGGCATGGTGTTCCTAGAGGACGCCCTCGAGGAGATCGTGGGGCCGCTCCACGATGAGCGCGACGAGATCCAGGCGCCGTTCGAGATACGTGGCGACGGCGTCATCGAGATGGACGGTGGGCTCGACCTGCCAGCAGCGAGCAAGCTGCTCGGCATCGAGCTCGACGACACCCACGACACGGTTGGCGGCTACATCATCGGCGCGCTCGGCCGGCTGCCACGCAAGGGCGACGCGCTCGTCGTCGGGGCTTACGACGCCGAGGTCGTGCGTGTTGGTCGACGTCGAAGCATCGCGCGGATCTGCTTCACGCCCCGCGAGCACGCTAAGGGCTAGTCTTCGTGTTGGCCTGATAGCGGCCCCGCAGCTGCGCTGACGACAATGGTGGCTGCTTCAGCTCGGCGAGCTGCTCGCTCAGCACCAGCAGGTATCCGGCGTCTCGTGGGTTGTACAGCGCGAGCGCGACCGTCTCGCTCTCGTCGAGGAACAGCGGTGGCGGCTGCTTGGGGCCCACGAAGTGCGACCACACCAGCTCGGAGTCGCGGATGCAAAAGTGGTAGGTCCGCGCGCCGGTGTCATCGCCATTGATGATCTGACGATCGACGCTGACCAGGTCGAGCAGCGCCTCGCGAGGATCGTTGAACACCGCCGCCGCTTGCTCGGGTCGGCGATCACGGCGGGCCGAGACGCCCATGGCGATCCCGCCAGCGAGCAAGGCCAGGGTCCCGATGATCAGCAGCGCCCACGACCCACTGCGCTGCTCGTGGATCCAGGACACCGCGAATTGATCGGGCGCGTCGGGGAGGTAGCGAACGACCGGCGGGACCGAGTCGTCGACACCGGTGATCAGGCTCATGGCCGATGCCGCTTCCCGATGCACACGCCCGGTCGTGTCGACGAAGGTCACGTCGAGGTTGGTGCGGACGAGGATCAACACGCTGCGATGGGTCTCGCCGCTGGCGGTCGCGTCGGGGGCCAGCACGCCCTGCGACCAGATCTGCTCACGCTCGTAGATGGTCTTGCTGCCGAACACCCCGGTGGCCAGCGCCGCGACGAGCGTCACGATCGCAAACCCAGCCTGAAGCGTGCGGACCCGGCGAAGCCTGGCTGCGAGGCTAGGCGAGAGCGCGATCTCTTCAGTGATGAGCCGGCCTGGGATCCCCGGCCGGTACGGATCCGCCGCGTCGTGCTCGTCGTCCACGGCGGGCGCGGGCCCGGGCGCGGGGGCGAGGTCTCGGTTGAGCGCGGCGATCAGCCGTCGGCGGGTGGACACGGCGAGGTTGAGCCCGAACAGGCCGATCGCTCCGAAGAACAGCGCGGCTGGGATCATCCAGTAGCCGATGCTGTGAGGCTCTACGATCGCGATCGTGGCGCCCTGAAGCTCCGGCCCGTCGAGCCCAAAGTCCGCGCGTAGATCCGCCGACATCGCCTTCGCGGTCGCCCGGTATTCTGCGGAGCCCCGCGAGGCCTCGGTGCAGTCGCTGCTGTGCTCGAACGCCACGAAGATCAGGCCCTCGGACGCAGCCGCAAACGCGGGCGCCAACAACCGCTCGCCGTCGAACGCGGCGAGCTCACAGTCGAGCGCGAAGCCGTGCACGTCAACGAGCTGACCGCGGTACTCGTTGAGCTCGAGCGGGTCTTGGGCAAGCGATGCTGGCGAGAGCGCGGGGGCTGTGGCCCTCGCGTCTCGCACGTCACCGACGAACATGTAGGCGAAGAACAGCGCGAACAGCAGACAGAGCCCACCCCAAACCAGGCCCCCGCCCCACTCGCGCAGACCTGGCATGTACGGATTGTAAGCGCTCGGCACGGCGCGAGTGTACCCAAGTCGTGGGCGTGGTGGAGCAATGGATGGTCTTGGGTACCCGAGGGCGCGCTACATTGAGAGCCCAACAGATCAGCGACGTCCTCAGTGTGGATGCATCGTCCTTGGTCCGCCTCCCGTCCGGGCCAGCCAGCTGTTATGTCTGTGGCATGGATCCCATCCTCATCGGTGGCATCGCTGTCTTCGTCGTCATGGCCGTCGTCCTCGGGGTCGCATGGGGCGGCTCGACGCTGTCCAAGCTGGCCCTCGCCAGCGACGAGCGGGTGTTGTTCGAGCTCGAGGGGATCACCGTGTCTCAGCACTCGGCTGGCGGGGTGACCAACTTCATTCGCTGCGTCGTTCGTGTGACCGACCGTCGCATCATCGTGGCCCAGAAGGCGCTGTTGGCCAAAGACCCGGCCCTGCGCTTCGTGATCACTCACGCCGGCGTAGCTGGCGACGCCGAGCTCGGCACCACGCTGAAGACGGGCTACATCAGCTGTACGGTCGCGCCGAGCGAGATCCAGACCAAGCTGAACAAGGCTGGTCAGCACATCTGGATTCCGCTGCGCGGGGGGGCGATCGTGGGTGAGCAGAGTCTGCGGTTTCTGGTCCCGGATCTCGAGCCCTGGCGCGCGGCGGGGATCCTGGCCTGATCGAGGCCGCCCATGGCGAGGAGCGCGGCGCTACGAGATTCAATGGATCTCGAAGCTGCTCGCGAGCGCCGGTCGAGCCATGGCCTCGGCGAGCAATCGCGCGACCATGAGCGAGTGCCCACGTCCTGACCGGGTCGCGTCGCGCAAGTCGGCGTCGGCCAGCAAGATCCGCGCGGCGACCCCCGACGCGCGCGCGGCCGCGACCGAGGTCGACGCCCGGCTCACTACGCGACCACCGGGGGCGGGGCCTTCGATGTCTGCGCCAGCGAATCGCACATCCATTCCAGCGCAGTCGCTGGTCGCCACCACACCCGGCCCGGCCGCCAGGCCGACACCGAGCACGCTTGGCAGCCGCGCGGGCAGCAGCGCGCAGGTTCGAAACACCCGTGGGTCATCGCCGTCAAGGCGCTCGCGGCACAGTTGGTTGCCGACCGGCGCGATGACCAACGCCGTCTCGGCGCAGGTGTGAACGGCGAGCTCGAGCGCCGCCGTTGAGCACGGGGCACCGAGCCCAATCGAGATCAGCAGGGCACCTTCCTCACGCGCCCAACTCAACGCTTCGACGACATGGTCGGGCGCAGCAGTATCGTTGGCCCCGACGACCCGCGCGACGAGCAATCGCACGGGCTGACCCGCGAGCCGCGTGACTTGGCCGCAGTGGAAGGTGCCGTGGCCGCCCAGATCCTGCAGATCGTCCTCGCCCGTGAAGTCTCGACGCACGACCGACGCCGCGAGGTCGTGAGCCATGAACCATGGGTGCGCGAGGTCAACCCCGCTGTCGATGATCGCAACGGTGATCACGGTGATGCTACGGGACAGGGACAGGGACAGGGACAGGGGCGGGGGCGGGGTCGGGGGCGGCGCTCGGGGATCGGCGCGACCGACCCCCGAGCACGCAACCAGCTCGGCGACGCGAGCTCAGTTGAACAGCTCCCAATAGGTGTAGGTCCGGTAGCTGCCGCCGCTGCCGTTCCAGACCAACGCGTTGGTTGACGAGCGGGTGCGGCCGCCAAAGGTCGCGCGCGGACCCGCGTGGGTGAAGGTGAAGGTCTTGCTGCCAATCAGGTCATCCTCCCACAGTGTGGTGATCCAGCCGATCAGGTTGTCGACGACCCAACCGACGACCCAGCCCGCGACGGCGCCAACGAGCGCGCCGAGGGGCCCGCCCACGGCAGCGCCGACACCCGCGGCGATCCCCGCGAGGTACTCTTTGACGCGGCTCTTTGCCTTGTTGTAGAGCTCGCCAATCCACGCCGGGAAGTCGCCCCAATCGCGCTCGACCATCGCCAGGGTGACGCGATAGACCTTCGGCCAATTGTCCCCACCCTCGAGCACGCTGAACGAGTGGACGTTCTTGTCGGGGTTGAAGTTCCTGTACTCGCCGGTGTCAAAGTCGTGGCTGACCGCGAACGCGCTGATCTTCTTGACGTCGCCGGTCTCGTCAACGCTGGTCCCGCCCATGTCGATCTCGTCGCTGCCCAGCCAGTCGGTGCCGGTCTCGTCGATGCAGTAGACCTTGTCGAGCATGAACTTGATGTTGCGGTACAGATAGTCCTGCTGCTGAAGATCGGTGGCCTTGACGGGCGAGAGCGGGACCGAGGGGTGGAACGCGATCCGGCCCTGCTGCTCGCTGATCTTCAGCAGGCGCCCGACGTCGGCGCGCATCTCGACCGGGGGGCGGACCTTGGCGAGCACGTTCCGGTCCGCCAGGTTGATGTCCGCAAAGCGTCCAAGCTCGCGGGCGCGGATCAGCTTGTTGCCATAGTCCCGCTCGAGCTGGTGGGCGGCGCGACCGCGAATGTCGCTTGGCACCACATCCAGGCGCTTGCGGATGACCTGTTCCCAGGAGTTGGGATCGTCCGGCAGGCTCATTCCCAGCCCAACTCGAAAGGTCGCAGCCTTGATCTCGCTGAGCATGTCATTGGCGATCTTTAGCAATGACTTGTCGCTGAGCTCGACGCCGACCGTGTCAAAGCTATCGGCGGGAGCGAGCGAGGGGAGTTTGGTGATTTGAGGTAGTTTGGTGATTGGCATCTGAGTTGTCACGCCGCGCGTGAAAATGTGCGATCGGCGGGTGAACAAACTATTCGCGGAGGTGCCGCGCCGTCAACAATGTAACGCCACGCTGGCTCGTTCTGTTATGATAGTTTTTGCACACACCTTTGGGGTGGCACTATAGTTGGATCCGCGCCCAAGCGGCCGAAAAGCACAACTCCTTGGTCAGCTCGAATACGCGAAGATCTAGATATCATTCTGCGGTCGGGGACCAAACCCACCGGCTGACGTGGGCATGCACCGGCCGCGCAGGCCGACCCGCGGGCGAGCCGACCTGCGACAGCGTCAGGTGTGTTGAAGGATCACACCTCCCTCGATCTCAGGCGTAGCTCGCGACGACCCGCTCTGCGATCCACTCTGCGACCGCGCTGATCGTCATGGCCGGGTGGCTGCCGATCGCGGTGGGGATGACCGAGCCGTCAGCGACGTAGAGCCCCGCGTGTCCGTGCACTTGTCCGTCGATCCCGACCACGCCCTCGTCTGCGGAGTTCGAGAGCGCGCAGCCGCCCAAGTTGTGGACTGTCAGGATCCGCCCAAACAGATCCCAGGTCGCCAAGTTGCCGTAGGTGCCGCCGTACTGGTTGGCCAGCCGCTGCATCTCGCGCTGCTGGGCCGCCACGAGTGCGCGGTTTTCTTGCTCGTAGGCCCACACGACATCGAGCTTGCCGCGGCGCAGCACGACCCGGCCGCCGCCGTTGTCTTGCCCGATCGCAAACACCGTCGTGAACCGCGACGCTGGCCCGGCGCCCTTGCCGGGTCGGCGCAGCGGCTTGTTCAGCAAGCCGGTCTTCATGGCCAAGGGCAGCAGCTGCGGCAGCTTGCGATACAGCCGCTCCGAGACCAGGCGCATGAACGAGTTGGGCGGGGGCTGCCCGAGCGAGGCGAGCACCTGCATGACTGGCTCGTTGAAGGTTGGCGTGGCGATTGCGAAGCCCGGGTCTTGGTCAAAGCACCACATCACCGAGGTCACGTCGGGCCCGACCCACGGCTCGAGGCTTGTCGCGGCGTTTTGGATGTTGCCCAGAAAGTCGCCGTTGCCGGAGTAGCCGTAGCCAAGCCGCGCAGACAGCTTGGGCAGGGTCTTGGTCACGTCGCGGCTGCGCAGCAGGATCTCGTTGGAGCCCAGGGTCCCGGCCGCGACGATCACCCGCGCCCCGGTGACCACGCTGCGATCGCCGGTGCGGGTGTCCTCGTAGTGGACATCCCAGCCGCCGCCGGGGTGCGGCGCGATGTGACTGACGTTGGCGTGGGTCGCCAGCTCGGCGCCCAGGTCCTGGGCCTTGGCGAGGTAGGTGAAGTCGAGGGTGTTCTTGGCCCCGTGGGGACACCCAAATTCGCACTCGGCACACAGCTGACAGGTCTTGCGACCCTTGCCTGCGCCAAACACCTGGTTCCAGCTGACGGCCTGGGGCGTGTCGAATTGTTCGCGGCCCATCGCGTCTGCAGCTTTGACGAAGGCGTCGCGCTTGGGCAGGCGCAGCTGCGTGGGCACCGGCTCGACCCCCAGCGCCTCGCTGACCTTGTCGTAGTAGCTGCCCAGCGTGTCCAGGTTGAACGCCTTGGGCCAGCGGGGATCCTTGAAGATCCGCGCCTGTGGCCGGTAGTGAATGCTGGCGTAGATCAGCGAGCCACCGCCAAGGCCCGCGGCGGTGATCGAGGCCACGCCAGACATGAAGCGCAGCTCGTACAGCCCTTGCGAGGCGCGCTTGTCTGGGTAGCGCCACAGCAGCGCGTTGGTGTCTTGCACGTCGCGCGGGAACTGTTTGGGCGGGTAGCGTCGGCCACGCTCGAGCACCAGCACGGAGCGTCCAGCCTCGGCCAGACGCAGCGCGTTGATCGATCCGCCAAAGCCCGAGCCAATGATCACGGCGTCATGGTGTTTGGACATTAGAGGTTGGCCTCGAGGTGCGCGAGAATGCTCGGGTAGACCTCGGTCACCGCGCGCTCGCCAAAGATGCAGTCAATGTGGCCAAAGTCGGGGATCACCACGTGCGAATAGAGGTCGGGGTTGTTGTGCTCGCGCAGCCACGCCACGGTCTTCTTGGTCCCGGTTGGCAAGTAACACGCGTTCTCGGCCCCATGAATGATGCGAAGCGGGATCGCTAGATTCTCGGGGTGCTCGAAGTATACGTCGCGGCCCTCGGCGTCGACGATGCGCCGGGCCCGAACCATGCTGGCGAGCTGCTCGAAGGCCGACACGCTGGCCACGCCAAACAGCTCGTGCAGGGTCTCGTGGGTCGCAACATTGAGCTGGTCGTGCTCGTAGAGCAGCGAGTACATGAAGGTGATCCGGTGGCAGGTGGCGCTCGCGCACCGCTCCTCGGCTTGCAGCGGGTACAGCTCGAGGGCCTTGTCGTAGAGCTTCTCGAACCACCGGGCGTCGGAGTCGGTGTACGCGGTCAGCGACTGCACACCGAGCGCGTCGAGGGCCTTGGGCAGATGCAGCCCCGACTTGAGGCGGACCAGGCCGGCGGCCTCGATGTGGGCCGCCGTCTGCGAGGCCACGGCCGCGCGCACACCCGTGAGCGCGCCGCTGAGCATGGACATGAAGAACACCGTCGAGCCGAAGCAGTGCACGACCATCTGCACGCTTGGGGCCCCGGTCACGCGCTGAACCTTGGCGACGGCCTGTGGAAAGTCGATCTGCGCCATCACGTCGGCGCTGGCCTGCTGCGCCGACGCGGCCAGCTCGATGCTGGCGCGGTAGTCGAGCAGCCACACGTCGTAGCCGTGGGCGTACAGATATTCGACGAGGTTGGTGTCGATCGTGTCGACCGTGAAGATCCGGCTGGAGACCCCCAGCCCGTGGGCCAGGATCACCGGGCCTTTGCCGCCGCCGCGATAGCGGGTCAGGCACAGCTGGACCTCGTCGCTGGTGAAGAAATAGTGGACCTCGGGCGGGCCCGTACGCAGCGGCCTTCGCTCTCGCGGTGGCGCGGTTGGATCGAACACGCTTGGCCGCGCGAACACGTCGGCGTAGGTGTCAAACAGCTTGCCGGCGAAGAACCGACCAAACCGGGTCTTGGCCCGCAGGCGCTCGATGGCGTCCTTGGTGCCGGTGACCTCCATGGTTGTCAGCTGCTTGGCAAAATCCGCGGCCTCGATGCGAAGCAGCCCGCGAGACAGCTGGGGTTGCGCGTGGGTCTGGCCGTCGGCGTTGGGGAGCTCGGTCAGATCCACCAGCAGCGTGGTCGTGTCGCCCCACAGATCCGGCCCGCGATCGTCGTGCACATACTTGACCCCACGAAATGCCCAGCGGCGGCCGTCGTTGGCGGTCAGCTGCATTGTGTAGATCATGTTGGTGGTGTCCAGGTGATCTGGATCGCTCGAGAGCAGCGCGAACTGACCCTCCGACACTTGCAAGGGTCGCGGCGAGAGCCACGGGGCCTCGACCACGCCGTCGAGGATCATGCGCTTGCCTGGGTCGCGCAGCGTCGCGTCGAGGTCCTCGGTCAGCAGCGTGAGCACGAACGCGAAGTTGTTGGCGGCGCGCTTGCCCTGATCGTGGGCTGCGTGGTGCGTGGTGTCGGGGCTGGCGGGCGCCAGGAAGCCGGCCATGCGCTCGGTGAACGAGATCCCGATCCCGGCCGGCGGCGCTGGCTGGCGCGGTGGCACCGGGCGGTGATGAAGGTCGTAGTTGATCTGCCAGCCGTGCGCTTCGGCGAGCAGCGCGACGCTGCGCTCGGCCACGGCGCAGATCGTCAGCAGCGGGTTCACGCCCAGGGCTGTGGGGATCACCGCGCCATCGGCAACGTACAGGTTGGGGTGAACCTCTGCGCCCGTCGGGCCGCGAAACACTTGGCCTTTGTGGTTGGTCACGCCCACGCTGGCGTCGTCGCCCATCGAGCAGCCGCCCAGCGGATGCACGGTGATCAGCGAGGACTGCAGGTGGTTGCTCCACAGCGGGTTGGGCACGTAGGTGCCGCCCAGAGCCGCCGTGGCTGCGAACATGCGCTTGTTGAGCGCAGCGATGATCGGCTCGCGCTCGGCCTGCGGCCAGTCGATCCGCAGCCGCTCGCGCTCGTCGAGGCGCAGGCGGCCGTCGCTGCTGTCGACCGCCATGCCCAGGTAGGTCTGCGTGTTGGCGATGGCTCCGTAGCGCGCGCCCCCAGGGAGCCGGCTACGTAGCTCTCGCTGGGCCTCGGAGATCGAGTCGATCGCGCCGGGATCCGTGTCCTGGCCAAACACAGCGGCGGCATAGCTGAACGCGGCGGGATAGATCGCATCGATCGCGCCGGGCAGCACCGCCTCTTCGATCACGAATTGTTGGTCGAGCGGTCGCGGGGGGATGCGGCCGTCGATCGCAGCGGTGATGGTGGGTCCAATGGGGCGCTCGGGGTCGACCGCGCGCCGGCCAGCGCCGACGGCGTTGATCCGCACGTCGTTGTTGTAGCCAAACCCGATCACATCGGCGTTGCCGCTAAAGCCGTGGCCCAGCCGCGAAGAGGTGGGGAGCCCCGCGGCACGCGAGCGCAGCAGGATCCGCGTCGAGCCCAAGGTGCCGGCCGCGAGCACCACGATCTGCGCGAGCACGACCCGCTCACCGTCGCGCTGGAACGCCTCGGTGCCGCGCCCGAGCGGCGTGTAGTGGACCGCCCACAGCCCGTCTTTGCGGGCCTCCACGCGCGAGACCTCGACCTCGCAAAACAGCTCCGCGCCGTGGTTCCACGCGTCGGGGAGGTAGGTCGTTGCGACCGTGTTCTTGGCGCCGTGGTTGCAGCCGGTCACGCAGTCACCACACAGGGCGCACTTGGATTGCTCTACACCGAAGGGATTGGTGTGATCACGGAACGAGACGGCGATCGGGACCCGAGTCAGCTTCTCGCCCATCTGCTTGGCCGAGCGCGCGTGGGCCTCGAGCTTGGGCAGGGTTGGCCAGTCAGTGGGGTAGGGGCTGGGCGCCAGCATCTCGCGGGTGCGCGCGTAGCCTTGGCGCAGGCGCGCGTGGTGGTCCTCGCCGATCTCCGCCGGCCACGCGGGCAGCTCGAACACCTTGGGATCGGCCTCGAGCGCGACGTTGGCGTTGATCAGCGAGGTCCCCCCAAGCCCGCAGCCGGTCAGCACATTGAACTCTGGCTCGACGTGCCAATCGAACAGCGCGAGCTTGGAGCCGAGCCGGCCCTTGGGGAGGGTGGGGCCCGACACTTGCGTGGCTTTTGCGGCCTCGAGCTCGGTGTTGGGGAACTCGCCTTGCAGGTACTCGCGGCCGCGCTCGAGCACGCAGACCTGCTGGCCAGCGCGCGCGAGCCGGGACGCCGCGATGCCACCGCCGTAGCCGCTGCCGACGACGACGACGGTGTACTGCTGTTTGAGTTCGCTTAGCTTGGACGCGAGCCTCGCCATGAGGGCGCCAGGATACTCGTTATCTATTACCCCCACAGAGACCTTGGACTTCGCCGACTGCGTCTGCTTTGGACCCCCACATCGACCGTAGACTTCGCCGACTGCAGCCGCTGACGCGTCTGGTCGCTTCGCTCCTCGGGGGCGTTTGTTCGCTATCGCATGTGTGGCCCCCTTGTATGATGCAGGTGGGAGGGGGCTCGGGGTGCTATGGGCGGGTTGCCTGGGGAACCCCACGGAGACCTCGACTTCGCCGACTGCCGCCGGTGGCGCGGCTTGGCGCTTCGGTCGGGGGGCTGTTCGCGTGGGCATGTGTGGCCGCCGGTCACGCGTTCCGGGGTGGGTCATCGTTGTCGAGGGGGGCGCTTGGCTCGAGTGGGAGTGGGTCGCTGGCCTCTTGTTGGGCTGCGTCGGCTCGCGCTTCGTCGCCGTCGCCGGTTGGGCCGCCGTCCCCCGGGTCCCCATCGCCGTCGCCAGTCTCCGAGTTGCCGTTCCGTCGCTGTCGCCCGGGGCATCGAAGGCCGTGTCCGGGACCGGCCAGGCACGACGCGACCAACCAAGTCTTTGTATTTAGGTAGGTCATGGACACAGTGTTGGCGACCCGGGCGACAGCCGACAGGAAAGCTCTGGCTTGCTCGAGCCCCAGGCCGGACGGGGAAGGTGCTCGTCGGTCGCGGGACGTGATAGAACCGAAGCATGAAACGCCTAGACTGGTTGCGAGTGTCCCTGTTGGCCGGCTTGACGGGGTGTGCCGTCGACGTGGAAGACGGCGGCGCTGAAGGCCAGACAACCACGAGCATGGGGTCCGGGCAGCCCACCGATACCGACGGTGGCTCCGAGAGCAGCGACACCGGGCCCGTGTGCGAGGGCGGCTGCGAGGGCGCCGTCGAGATCGCCGAGGGCATCGTGGAGTGCAGCGACGGCCGCATTAACCGGGTCGGCGGCGGCACCTTCGACCCGGCCATCAACGCGCCGGGCTGCGCCGGGACCGAGGACACGCTGCACTGCACGAGCGACGCGGACTGCTCGGGTGAGTACACCAAGTGCATCAGCGCCACGGAATTCTTTGAGGGCTTCGAGGCCACCTACTGCGGCTGCGTCTCGGCGTGCGCGACGGACAGTGACTGCACCGATGGCCGCGTGTGCGTGCCGCCAGGCGTACTCGATGGCCAACCCGACTGGCCAACCTGCATGGCAGTGGGCTGCGCGACCAACAGCGACTGCGGCGAGTGTGGCGAGTGTGGGCTTGGGGCGTTCGACGACGGCTGCGGCTGGGTCCAGACAATTCAGTGCCGCACGGCCAACGACGTCTGCAACACCAGCGACGACTGTGACCCTGGTGCGGACTGCTTTCCGCACTACGACGAGAGCTGGACGTGCGAGTACTCTGGCTGCGCGATCGGGCGACCGCTGCTCGTCGAAGCCCAGGCATGCACGGCCGCCCCGTGCCAACGAAGTGACTGGGCCGCGCCCGCGCCGGGGTTTGCCGGGCTCGCCAAGGATCCGCAGCTCGCCGCTCACTGGGCGGAGATCGCCGCGCTCGAGCACGCTTCGGTCGCCAGCTTCGCCCGCTTCGGCAGCCAGCTGCTGGCCCTGGGGGCGCCCGCCCGGCTGCTGCTCGCGTGCAAGCGCGCGGCGCTCGACGAGATCGAGCACGCGCGCCTCGCCTACGGCCTGGCCTCGGCCTACGGCGGCGCGTGGATCGGGCCGGGGCACTTGGATCTGCACGGTCTGGTGGTCGAGGCCGACTGGCGCGAGGTCGTGCGCGGGCTGATCGTGGAAGCCTGCGTCGGCGAGACGCTTGGCGTGGCCGAGGCGATGGCCGCCGCCGAAGGTGCCAGCGAAGGGGCCGTCCGGCAGGTGCTCGAGCGCATCGTCGCCGACGAGCTGCGCCACGCCCAGCTGGCGTGGCAGAGCCTCGAGTGGTTGCTGACCCAAGCTTCGGATGATGATCGAAGCTGGGCGCTCGCGCTGCTCGAGCGCACGATCGCGGCGATCAACTTCAACGGCGGCACGAACGAGGGCTTCGACCGCCCCGCCGAAGGCGTGCTCGGTGGCCTTCGGCGTGCGCAGGTGCATCGTGAGACCAGCGCCCGCGTGCTCGCCCCGCTCGCGCAGGCGCTGGCTTCGTAGCGCGGATGAACGAGGCTCTACTCGAGATGGTGATCGCCTGCGCCGCGGGATCCCGCTCGCGCCGGCTGTTCGGTCTCACGGCGCGGCACTCGATCTCGAGTTAGGGGTACGCATGAACGGCTCAGCTCGCCTGGCCCAATGATCGGGCCATGTGGACCGCACTGCGGACGTCGGGCGCGAAGCCGTCACTCTCGAGCTCATCGACGAGCGAGGGCGCCGAACGAAACGCGGCGCCGCCGAGCACGAGCTTTGGCCTGGGGTCGAGCGCTGCGATCTGCTGCACGAGGTCCACCACACTCGGCAGGTTGAAGCTCATCGTGCAGGAGATGCCGACGAGATCAGCCGGCTTCTCTTCGAAGATCTCGATGATGCCCGCGTGCGGCATGTTGGTGCCGAGGAAGCGCACGCTCCAGCCGTCGGCCTCGAGCGCGTCGGCGATCATGTTCGCGCCGACTTGGTGCAGCTCGCCGACGACGCCGGTCAGCAGGGCAGTCCCGCGCTTGGCGTCGTTGGGCGGCATCTCGGCGTAGACCTCGGCGAGCACGCGCTGCACGGTCGCCGTCGCCATGTGCTCTTGGGCGACCGCGATCGCGTTGGACTCCCACAGCCGCCCGACCTCGTAGAGCGCCTCTTGGATCACGTCCGAGTACAGGTCGAGCATCCCGATTCCGGCGCGCACGGCTTCGAGCGCGATCGTACAGGCCGCCCGCCGCTGGCCCGCGAGGATCGCCTGCACGAAGGTGCTGCGCGTGCTCGCCAGCGCGATATCGGGTGCGGCCCCCGTCGGCGTCGCGCTGTCCACTTCACACGCGCGGATCGCCGCAGCCACGATGTACGCGAGCATTCCACGTTCGTCTTGGTCCCAGAGTCGGCGGGCGAGCGCGCGCTCGATCTGTTCGAAATTTTCCATGACGAAGGCAGCCGCGATCCCCCGGGCGCCGAGCATGCGGACCGTCCAGCGTGCATAATCTTCGAATGGACCGGCGGCGCCCGCTTCAATCGCGCCAGCGAGGAAGTCAATGTGGAAGCCGGCGTCGTCGACCCCGCGCATGCGCCCGCGCTCGCCGTAGCGCACGAGCCAGTCAGGGTGAAGGCGGAAGAACTCATCCGTGACCTCTTCGCTGACGCTTCGCTTGTGGGTCAGCAGCCGCGCGGCGAGGGCGGCGCGCGCGTGGAGTGATGCAGTGTTCATGTGTGGCCGTGCTCGTCGGGATCCAGACCCGCCAGCGCAAACTGTTCTCTGGCGCAGGCCGGGCAGTACCCGTGGCTGAGAAAGGTCGAGTGCTCGTGCATGAAGTCTAGAAGATCGGTCCATACGCCCGAACCAGCGTTGACCTTGCGGCAGGTCATGCAGATCGGGAGCACGGGTCCGCTCTTTCGCACCTGCCAGAACGACGCGAATTGATGGAGCACCGCCCGCAGCAGCGCATTTTCTTGCGCGATCGGATCTTCAATCTCGAGCCAGGTTTGGGCCTGGGCCGGGGTCTGGGTCTGGCACCGCGCGAGCTCCGAAGGCGACGCGTTGACGAGCTCGCGCACGAGTTGCCGTCGCGCGACGGCCTGCTCGTGGTGCATGGTCGTCTCGGCGACCAACGCGAGCAGCTCGGCGGGATCCCATGGCTTTGTCACGTACCGGTACATGTGGCCTTCGTTGACACCGCGGATCACCGCCTCCACGTCGGAGTAGCCGGTGAACAGGACCCGGACGGTCTCGGGCCGAATCTGCGCGGCGCGGGCGAGCAGTTCGACACCCGAGACCCGAGGCATGCGCTGATCCGTGAGTAGAAGCGCGATGTCCTCGGCGGCCAACACCTGGATCGCTTCTTCAGCCTCGGTGGTCGCCAGCACGCAATAGTCGCGGCGAAGCAGCTCCATGATGCTCTCGAGCACGTAGAGCTCGTCGTCGACGACGAGCACCTTGGCGCGCTCGGGCTTGCCGCCGTAGATCACGAGCGCGCTCCCCCAACTGCCGGCGAACTCGTCGGCGAGCTCGCGGGGAAACTGGGGATCCACACGCGAACCTGAGTGCCGCGACCTGGTGTGCTCTGAATCTGGATCTCACCCCCGTGCGACGCGATGACCTGGTGGGTGATGGTGAGCCCCAGACCGGTCCCGGCGCCGGCCGGCTTGGTGGTGAAGAACGGGTCAAAGACCTTGCCAAGGTGCTCTGGCGTGATGCCTGATCCGCGATCCTCGACGAGCACGACGTGCGAGCCGCCGTCCATGTGCGCCGAGATCACGACCGGCTGTGCTGGCGCGCTGGCCTGGATCGCGTTGATGACGATGTTGCTGATCGCCTGGTTCAGCGCGCCAGCGTGGCACACCAGCGGCGGCATTGGCTCGAAGCGCGACTCGAGCGTGACGTCCCGCTCGCGCGCGAGCGGGCCCAGGATCCGGAGCGTCGCCGCGATCGACTCGTCGAGGGCGATGGGCTTGTACGCGGCCTCGTCGAGGCGCGAGAAGGTCCGCAGATCGAGCACCAACTTCGTCACGCGGTCGAGACCTTCGAGGTTGGCCGCGAACTTGCGTGGGACGGCCTCCGCGAGGTGCTCGAGTTCGCAGGGGGCGGCGACCTCGACGAGCCGCGCGTGGGCGGCCGACGAGGTGTTGGCCAGCTCTGGAAGCAGCTCCTCGAGCGCGCGCGCGAGCGCGAGCAGCTCCTCGAAGTCGCGGGCGAGTGTCACCTCGTTGTTGAGCACGAACGCGATGGGGTTGTTGATCTCGTGCGCGATCCCGGCGGTCATCTGGCCGAGCGAAGCCATCTTCTCGCGGTGGACGAGCGTGGCTTGGGCGGCGCGTAGCTCAGCGAGCGCGAGCTCGAGCTGACGCCCCCTGCGAGCGCTCTCGCGTGTCATGACGGCGAGCTCGTTGTTGATGGACGAGAGCGCGTCTTGCAGCATGTCGGTCTTGCGGACGATGCGCTCGCCGAGCAGCACAAAGCCGTCCGGCCGCAGATCGACTTGGCACTCGAGCGAGCGCGGGACCTCGTCCGCGTCGAGCAGGTTGAGGACGAAGCGATCGCCAGGGTGGCGCGGGCTCAGCCCGACCCGGCGCCGCAGCTCGGTCGCGTCGGCGGCGGGGAGGCGGTCCCACAGCGTGGTGCCAACCAGCGCCTCCGCGCTCGCGCCCAAGTATCGCGCAGCGGCTGGGTTGACGGCTCGGATCACGCCGCTGGCCGCGGCGGCGAGTAGGACGACCGCGTCGGCCTGGCCCAGAAAGGTTGCGACGAAGGGCGCCGCGTCGGCGACCAGGGCATCGAGCGACTCGACCGTGTCCACACACGCCTGGGTCTCGATCCGGTTCATCACGACCAGCTGGGTCTGCGCCGGATCGAGCTCGATGTCTTGCGGCATCTCGCGGTTCGAGCGGAGGTGAGCCTCAGTGCTGTGCCAGGCCCGACACGAGGACGCGTCGGTCCAGCGTGTGATCAGGTAAAAGAGCGCCGGGTCGGGGATCGTTGTGAAGGCCTCGAGACCGAGGAGACCCGAGGCGGCGTCGACGAGCCTGGGCCGGTGCGTGAACGCCTTGGCGACGGCTGTGTATTTGTCGTTTGCAACCCGAAACCGAGAGAGGGCGACGATCATGACGCGTCCTCTGTACAGGGATCGCCGTGGGTCTGGTCCGTGTTGGGTTGCGACCCCACAAATACTGATCCTAGGGTGGAAACATCACCGCGCAAGCGTCGACTCTGCGCAGAAACACTCGCGTTGCGAGCGGTGAAAACCGGCGAGGGCGGCGGCGGGGTGGTCTCAAACCGAGCGACGGTCAGGAGCTCCGGTGCCGAATGATCCGATCCACAATTCCAAGCGCGAGCGCGCCAGCTGCATCGACCCGACCTGCCGATTCCAGGGTCTGCAAGCTGCGGCCAGTGTGCCTGCGACTGCACGCGTCGAGCGTCTCATGCAAGCGAGCAACCTCGGCCGTGGCGATGTCCGTGTCTGGCGTGAATCCGGTCAGCGCCGTCCACCACATGCTCGCCTCCGAGATCGCCGCGCGTTGTCCCGGCTCGCCCGCCGCGAGCAACAGGACCGCCATCCCAGCGGCCTTTCCGACGCAGGTGGTATGCACAGGCGGCGCCACGTCGAGCATCGTGTCGTAGATGCCGAGCGCGGAAGTCACGACCCCGCCCGGCGAATTCACGTACACGCAGATCGGCGCCGTGGCGTCTTGGTGGGCCAAGAACAAGAGCTGCGCGATGGTCAGCGTCGCGGTCTTGTCGTCGATCTTCCCGGCGACCAGGACGATGCGGTCTGCAAGCAGCTTATCGAAGCTCGTCCGACTCTCCGGTGATACAGAGTCGGCGTCCACCTCGAACGGATGGCCTGCGGCCACGGGCCGCGCTCTGCGGCGAAACCAGCGGGGCACTGGCAGACAGTACACGAGCCCAGGACGGCTTGCACGGGGCCTTGTTGGACTGTTGGTGCGACCGCGACCGCGACCGAGTCAGCTCTTCACGCGCAGGTTCCGAGGATCATAGAGCGGCGCCAACGAGGCGCGCGCCGGGTACCGCTGATCCGCGATCTCGACCTCCCACTTGCCCGCGTCTAGCCAGGCCTGATCGAGCGCCACCCCTTCACTCGCCTCGATCATCGCCAACCCAACCGCCCCGCCGAGCGTGTGCCCGTACGACGCCGCGCGGATGTACCCGATCTCGACGCCATCGCGCAGCACCAGCTCTGCGTGAAACATCAGCGGCTCGGGATCCGTGACGAGGATCTGGACCAGCTGCTTGCGCAGCGGCCCGGCTTGCTTCTGCGCGCGCACGGCCTCGCAGCCAATGAACCCGCCCGGCTTGTTGACCCGAACCGCGAACCCAAGCCCCGCCTCGAGCACCGTGTCGGTGTTGTCGATGTCGTGGCCATAGTCGCGGTAGGCCTTCTCCATTCGCAAGCTCGCCAGCGCCTTGAGCCCCGCGTGGCGCAGCCCAAGCGGCTCACCGGCGGCGACGATCCGATCATACACGTGCAGCGCCTGCTCGGTTGGAATGTACAGCTCGTAGCCAAGCTCGCCCAAATAGGTGATCCGCACGCAGATCACCCGCGCGAACCCAATGTCCAGCTCGGCGACGCTGCGAAACCCAAACGCCTCATTGGAGAGATCAAAGCTCGTCACCGCCTGCATCAATTCGCGCGAGCGGGGCCCTTGGACATTGAGCTGCGCATAGCCAGACGTCACGTCGGTCACGAACGCGTGAGCGTCTGCCGGAAACTGCCGCTGCATCCACGTTTGCACGTGACGGTGGGCGGTGTCCGAAGCCACGACCATGAAGCGCTCGTCGTCCAGCTTGCTCACGGTCAGATCCGCCTCGAGCTTGCCGTCTTCGTTGAGCCACTGGGTATAGGTGATCCGCCCGGCCTTGCCGTTGACCTTGTTGGCGCTGAGCCGCTCGAGCGCCTGGCCTGCGTCGCGGCCCTGGACCAGGAATTTCGCCATGAACGACATGTCCATCAGGATCACGCCCTCGCGCGCGGCCTGGTGCTCGGCTGCCCAATTGCCAAACCAGCTCGGTCGCCCCCACGACAGCGGCCCGGGATCCGGCTGCTGGCCGGCGCCCGCGTACCAGTCGGCGCCCTCCCAGCCCGAGACGTCACGAAAGTAGGCCCCCTGCGCGACCAGGCGATCATAAAATGCCGAGGTCTTGGCCCCGCGGGCGGTCTGCATCGAGCGCGTGGGGTAGTGACATTGATAGACCATGCCCAGCGACTCGACCGTGCGGGTCGCCCGATACTCGGGGTTGGCCTGGTAGCCGTGCAGCCGGTCAATGTTCATGTACGTCACGTCGACGTCGGGCCGCCCGGTCAAGATCCAGTGGGCCAGCACGCGGCCAAGCCCGCCGCCGGTCAAGATCCCGATGGAGTTGAGCCCGGCCGCGACGAAGTAGTTCTTCAGCTCCGGCGCCTCGCCGACGATCGGGGCGAGGTCGGGGGTGAAGCTCTCGGGCCCACAAAAGAACAGCTTGACGCCAGTATCCAAGGACACGGGCACCCGGCTCATGGCCTTCTCCAGGTACGGGCTCATGCGATCCCAGTCGGGCGCCAAGGTCCCAAACGAGAAGTCCTCGGGCACGCCGTTGACCTTCCAGGGCGCACACACAGGCTCGAACAGCCCGATCATCAGGCCGCCGCCCTCTTCGCGGAAGTACCCGTAGGAGCCGGGATCCTCGAGCACAGGCCAGGTTGAAGACAGCTCGGGGATCGGCTCGGTGATCAGATAGTAGTGCTCCGCCGATTGCAGCGGCACGTTCACGCCCGAGCGCGCCGCCAGCTGCCGGGCCCACATGCCCGCGCAGTTGACCACGACCTCGGCTTCGATGTGGCCGTGATCGGTGTCGACGCCCGTGACGACCCCGCGCGTTTGGGTCACGCCGGTCACGGCGACGCCCTCGATCACCTTCGCGCCCTGCATGCGCGCGCCCTTGGCCAGCGCCATCGTCACGTCGACCGGGTTCACGCGCCCGTCACCTTCGACGTAGAAGCCCGCCAGGATGTCCTTGGTGTCGGCGAGCGGGAACCGCTCTTTGACCTCGGCGGGCGAGATTTCGTGCACGTCTACGCCGCAGTGCCGGTTGAAGGCCGAGACCCGCCGGTACTCCTCGAGCCGATCACGATCACCCGCGACCTCGATGAAGCCGATCGGCGCGAACCCGGTGCCCTGGCCGGTCTCGGCCTCGAGCCGCGCGTACAGGTCACGGGTGTACAGGCGCATCTGCGTCGAGGTCTCGGAGGTCGAGCCAAAGCAGACCATGAGGCCAGCCGCGTGCCAGGTCGTGCCCGAGGTCAGGCGATCGCGCTCGAGCAGCACCACGTCCCGCTCGCCCATGTGCGCGAGGTGGTAGGCGACAGAGGTGCCGATCACACCGCCGCCAATAATGACGACGCGGGCTCGCGAGGGGAGCTGAGGGGCCATCGCGGGCATGTAACACGGCGAACGAGGGTCGTCATGGGAGCTCGGCCGCGCGCGCTGTACCTGGGTGCCACGGGCCCCAAACCTGCATCCTCTGTTCTTGCGGTAATCGGCCAAACGCAAGATCTCGCGCCATTGCCGGCGCTGTCGCACTACCATCTGACACATGAAGCCACGAGCTGGTTTGCATGTGTACGGGGTCGCCGTGGCGTGTTGTCTGAGCCTCGCCGCGATCGGGTGCGGGGGTGACGACGTCGTCGCCGACACCGGGGCAGAAGGTGACACGGATGGCGACGGTGACGGCGACGCGACCGACTCGGGCGATGGTGACGGCGAGATCCCCGACGCGGGGATGAAGCTCCCGGCTCGGCGCCTGAGTCACTTCGAGTACCAGAACACGCTGCGCGATCTGTTTCCACAGATCGAGGTGCCGGTGTTCGAGATGACCGCCGATCCCAGCTCCGAGGGGTTCGACAACGACGGCGAGGCGCTGGTGCCCTCGGGTCTGTTGATCGAGCAGTACGACAACAACGCGCGGGAGCTCGCCAAGCTCGCAGCCCAAGACCTGCCCGGGCTACTTGGCTGCGATCCCGCGGAGGGCGAGAGCTGTGCGCAGCTGTTCGTTGACGCGTTTGGCCGCCGCGCGTTTCGGCGCCCGCTGACGGCGGCCGAGCGCGCCGACTTCATGGCGTTCTTCCTCGAGTCGCCCGGCAACGCCGACATGCGCGTGGGCGCCGAGCTGACGATTCAGCTGTTTTTGCAGAGCCCACAATTTTTGTACCGGCTCGAGCTCCCGGCCGAGGGTGAAGAGCCGCCCGCCGAGGGTGAGCTCGCGCCGCTCGGTGGGTACGAGGTGGCCTCGCGTATGTCTTACTTCTTGTGGAGCTCGATGCCGGACGAGACGCTGTTGGCCGCCGCCGACGACGGAGCGCTCTCGACCCCCGCGCAGCTCGAGGCCCAAGCCCGCCGGATGCTCGCCGATGATCGGGCCAAGGACGCGTTCTTGCACTTTCACGAGCAGTGGTTCGACCTTGGCCGGATCGACACGGTGTCCAAGCTGCCCGAGCACAACTTTGACGACCAGCTGCGGACCTCGGCCAAGCAAGAGGCGCTGCGCTTCGTCGAGCACGTGATCTTTGACGAAGACGGCACGCTCGGTGATCTGCTGACCTCCAATCGGACCTTCGTCGATGATCGGCTGGCCCCGATCTACGGGGTCGCGTCGCCCGAGCCCGGGGTCTGGGCCGAGGTCGAGCTCGACCCCACCCAGCGCGCCGGGTTCATGACCCAGGTCGCGTTCTTGGCCGGCCACGGTCACCCGCTCAACCCCTCGCCCGTGCTGCGCGGGGTCTACAGCCTCAAAGACGTGCTGTGTTGGCCGCTTGGGGCCCCGCCGCCGGTCGCCGAGGCGATGATGATCCCCGAGGCGCCCGACGGGCAGACCAACCGCGAGGCCTACGAGGCCCTGACCGCCGCCGACGAGTGTCAGTTCTGCCACGAGGTCATCAACCCGGTCGGGTTCGCGTTCGAGCACTACGACACGCTTGGCGCCTGGCGTGACCAGGACAACGGCAACCCGGTTGACGCCTCGGGCCAGTTTCAAGACGCGATGTTCACTGGCGCGCCCGAGATGATGAGCCAGCTCGCGCAGCGCCCGGACGTGCACCGCTGCGTGTCCAAGAAGTGGCTGCGCTTCGCCTACGGGGGCGGGCGCGTGCTGCTGACGCCCGACATTCTGGCGCAGACCGAGGCCAGCTTCGCCGACGCCGACTTTTCTATCACCGAGTTGATGGTCGCAATCGTCACCCACCCCCGCTTTCGCACCTACGCGGCCCCCAACTGAGCGCCGAGCCAAGGAGCCAACCATGAAGACCACCCACGACACCCGCTCCCGCCGCCGCCGCGCGGCCGCTCAGTCTCCCAAGTCCCCCGCGCTTCGGCGTCGACAGTTCCTGCAGGCCGCAGGGGTTGGCGGCGCGTCGCTGTTCTTGCCCAGCATCTCGCGCAACAGCCACGCCGGCCCCAACGACGGTCCGCCGTGCCGCCTGGTCGTGTTCTTTCACGAGCACGGGGTCTACTACGACAGCTGGAAGATGCGGCTGCCCAATTCGCCCGCGTCGGATCTGCTCGACTTCGAGTTTGAGCTTGGCGGGCTCACCCAGGCCGAGTTCAGCCCGATCTTGGCGCCGCTGCATGGGCATCGCGACAAGATGATCGTGCTCGACGGGCTCGCGTACCTCACCGCGATGTCGGATCCCTACGGCGACGGCCACGCCAAGGGCTGGATGACGGCGATGACCGGCAACTACGCGCGCGAGACCTACGACGAGGTCAAGAGCCACGCGCTCACGCCCTCGTTCGACCAGGTGATCAAGCAGATCGTCCGCGACAAGGATCCCACGCTGACGGATCTGGCGTCGCTGGAGTACGGCATCCGACCGTGGGACGGCACCTTCCACCAGATGCACTACGGGCTCGACCCGCAGGGCAGCGCGGTCAAGGTCCCGCACGTTGTCGATCCCGCGGCGGCGTTTGCCACCTTGTTCCCGGACACGCAGGGTGACCCCGTCGCCGCGGCGCGGACCGACGTGCTGGCCCGCGCCGCGGCCCAGTACGAGCAGCTGATGCCGCGGCTGTCGAGCGAGGATCAGAGCAAGCTCGAGCAGCACCGCTCGCTGATCTCGGATCTCCAGAACCGCGTCGAGGCCCTCGAGAACCTGGTCTGCACCGAGCCGATCTTGCCGCCGTGGGACGGCGGCTGGGAGTGGACGCCCGAGATGTACAGCTACCGGCTGCCGGCGATGCTAGACCTCGCGAGCGCGGCGCTCTCGTGTCGGGTCAGCCAGATCGTCAGCTTCCAGACGGACGTGCCGCCGATCGAGATGCTTGGTGGCGTTGGCGACTATCACCACGACTTCGCGCACCAGTCGGCGCCCGGAGCAAGTCAGGACAAGGTCGACGTGGTCACGGCCCAAGGGGCGGCCCACGCAGGTCAGGTCGCGCTGATGGCCGACAAGCTCGCCGCGATCCCCGAGGACGGGGGCACGGTGATGGACAACACGATCATCTTGTGGATTAGCGAGATCGCAACGGGCGGCCACACCCACGACCAAGTGCCGGTGGTCATGCTCGCCGGCAAGAACACGCCCTTCGCGACCGGTCGGTATCTACGCTTTGGCCAGACCACGCCGCGCCCGATCCCGCAGGGCCAAGCCTGGTACCCCGAGGGGCTCGTGGGGCAGCCCTACAACCCCCTGTTGGTCTCGGTGATTCAGGCCATGGGGGGCGAGCAGAACCACTTTGGTCGCAAGAGCATCACGGGCACCTTTCCTGGCGGCGACACCGTCGAGATCGGTCTGACCGGCACCATGGCCAGGCTGTACGGCTGATGCGGGCGCACCACAGCGGTGGCCCAAAAGTGAGGATCGGGGCGAGGACCGCGGCGAACATCGCGGCGGGGCTGCTCGCGCTTGGCGTGGTCGGTTGCGGCGGGGACGACGGCGCGGCCGAGCTTGGCGACGAGAGCGAGACCGCCGGCGAGAGCGGCGACACCCAGTCCGAGGGCAGCGAGGATCCAAGCGGCGACGGCGACGGCGACGGCGACGGCGACAACACCAGCGATCCCGACAGCGGCGAGACCGGCGACCCGGGACCGCAAGGGGTGTTCGTGGCGGTTGGCGACGGCGGCCGGCGGGCCAGCTCGAACGACGCGCTGACTTGGGCCGAGATCGTCGGCAGCGGCGTGGTCGATACCCAAGCGGAAGAGGGCGAAGAGGACATCCTGCGGGCCGTCGCGGTGGGAGACGGGGTCGTGATCGCGGTTGGCGGTGGCGGCAGCGACTGGAACGGCAACGCGATGATCATGCGCAGCGTCGACGGTGAGACCTGGGACGAAGACCTCGTCGCGGGTCTCGACGGCCTCGATGATCGCAAGCTCGACGCGGTTGGCTTCGCCGACGGGGTGTTCATCGCCGCGGGCCACCAGAGCCACGTGCTTCGCAGCGACGACGGCGGCCTGAGCTGGACCCGCGTCTACGGCGAGCACCACAGCGACACGACGGTGTTTGGCGTCGCGGGCCACGCTGGCACCTTCGTGCTCGTGGGCAGCCACAAGGACTCGTACGACGCCCCCAAGGTCGCGTACGTGCAGCGCAGCACCGACGACGGCCTGAGCTTCGGGGCCCCGGTCTACTCGGGCGACGACGGCGACTTCTTGAACTCGGTCGCCACCAACGGCGAGGTGTTCGTCGCCGTGGGTCCAAACCAGTGCCTGCGCAGCGGCGACGGCAGCAGCTGGGAGTCATGTGGGGTCGGCGGCAGCAGCTACGGCGCGGTCAGCTTCACGCGCGATCGCTTCGTGGTCACCTACCTCGACGGCGTCAGCACCAGCGACGATGGCCAGAGCTGGTCTGCCCACGTCGAGTCGCCGACCGGGGTCCCGGCCGAGATCGTGTTTGGCAACGGCGTGTACGCGGGGCTGCGCTACTACGACCGCGGCACCTCGGAGGTGCTGGGGGAGTGGGCCTACGTCAACCACGGCGGCTTCCCGCTGCGGGACCTCGCGTTCTTGCCGGTCGAGTAGCGCGCGGGAGCAAGCGGCGTGCCTGCCCCGCGCGGTTGGATCCGGCTTCGGCGCTCTAGCCCTGGGGGAATTCGATGAACACGTGCCGGACTTCGCCGCACATATACGTGTCCTCGAAGAATTCCACGCTGCCGTCCTCGACGGAGTAGCGCGCGCCGATGATCCCGATCTCGCCGGACTCGATCATGGATCGCAGCACGACGCTGTTCTCGATCACGGCCTCGACGGAGCGGCGGACTTGCAGATCCGTCACGTTGCGCAGGAACGTGGGGTTGCTCGACGTGCGGTTCTCGGTGGTCTGCCGCTCGTGATAGACGGCCGGCTGAATCTTGTTGAGCAGCGTTGACAGGTGGCCCAGCTGGACGTCGTCGCACGCGCCCTTGATCGCGCCGCACGCCGTGTGGCCAAGGATCACGACCAACTTCGAGCCCGCGTAGCGGCACGCGAACTCCATCGAGCCGAGCACGTCGTCATTGACGACGTTCCCGGCGAGGCGAACGCTGAACACGTCGCCAAGTCCCTGGTCGAAGATCAGCTCGGTCGAGGTGCGGCTGTCGATGCAGCTCAAGATCACCGCGAACGGGAACTGGCCGTCGCTGGTCTGGTTGACCTGCTCGAGCAAATTGCGATGCGCGCGGAGGTTTTCGGTGAACCGCTGGTTGCCCTCGCGCAAGAACGCGAGCGCTTTGGCGGGGGTGACGGTGGCTTGGGTTTCTTTGGTGTGTGTTCGCATGTTTGAATTCGACAACGCGGGCCCGGGCGTGGGCAGGTCCGCTATTCGGGGATGATAACCGGGAACTCGATGACGTTGTTGGTGTAGTCGCGCTCGTTGAGCATCGGCTGGGCGTGGGCGGGGCGCGGCTGATTCAGGGCGATGCGCAGCATGTAGTCGCCCGGCGGCGTGTCCGTCACGTCGACCCACTGACACGGCAGGCCAGCCTCGTAGACGTCTGTGAAGCCGCGGCTCACGCCCTGGTTCACGCAGTCAAACTTTGGCAGCTCGAACGGCCAGGCCCAGCTGATCTGGTCGAGCAAGCAAAACGCCTGCTTGTGGCCGGTCGCAACCACGGTGTCACCCTCGAGCAGCTCGTAGCGCGCAAATTCGTCAAAGTGATAATGATCATGACACGCACTATAGTGAAAGAGCTCGGGCAGGTTGGCGGGGACCCCGAGCGCCATGTCGGTGGACCCAATGTTGGGGGTCGCGGCCGTGAACAGCATGACCGTGCGCCACCCGGTTGATCCCACGCAGCCCTCGAGCAGCTCGCAGGTCGCGTCGCTGATGAAGATGTCGGTGAACAGCGGCTCGATGAAAGTTGGGTCGACGATCAGATCGGGCGCGTCGCAGCCGAGCGGACCGTTGCCAGGATCGGCCGCCGTCGCGGGCGGGTTGTCGAAGTCGAGGCCGGGCACCGGCGTCTCGCACCGGTAGACCCCAAGGTTGACGGCCCCCTGCAAGCAACACAGCAGCTCGTTGGGGCAGGGGTTGGCCAGGGTTGGATCACACGCGCCGCCGGGCGCCGGGCTACACACGCTTGGATCGTCGTAGGCGTGGACCGAGACCGAGTCGATCGCGGCCTCGAGGATTCCAGATCCCTCGTCGGTCGCGGTGATCCGCAGCCGCGAGCCCGCGGCCATCGGCAGCCCGCACGCCATGTACTCGCGCGGGGTCCAAGCATTGAGCGCGAGCTCGCTGGTGGCGGTCTCGAGCAGCTCGAGCTCGTAGGCGTCGTGACCGTCCGGCGCTGCGGCGTTGGGAACCAGCAGCTCGACGTTCAGGGCCGGGCCCGACATCACCTCGGACTTGTGGAAGAACCGGTGCAGCCGCACGCTCGCCGTCGCGGCGCCGCTCAGGTCGAACGGTGGCGAGGTCAGGATCGTGGCGCCGCCCGAGACGTCGGCCTGATCGGCCAGCCCGCGCGGGTTGAAGCCCGTGAAGTAGCAGCTGGTCCCGCCCTGACACACGCCAGGCTGCGAGCGCACGCCCTCGTCGAACGCTTCGTTGGGGTCGCCGCGGACCCACGCGCCCGAGCTTGCGTCGCCCGATAGCGTCCAGCCCAGATCCTCAGTGAAGGGATCCACGAACACGGTCTCGCTGAGGCCGTCGCCGACCGTGGAGAAGGTCCACGCTTCGCTCTTGGGCGAGCTGCGGGTTGGATCATCGAGCTCGAAGGCCTGGACTTGCCACTCGTAGCTGCGCTCGAGCGCAAACAGCAAGGGCCCCACGCACGGGCCCTCGTAGCCAGCCTCTGGCTCGAGCACGCCGCCGCTGAGCACGGTGTCGTCAATGAACACGCGATAGCGCAGCGGCTCGCCCTCGGGATCGTCGACCAGGTTCCAGCACAGCTCGGTCTCGATCGGCAGCTGCGTCGCGCCATCGCTGGGGCTGCTCAGCGTTGGCGCAGGCGGGAGCTCATCGGGGCCCGTGTCGGTCGCGGTGCCGCTCGTGTCGTTGTCGTCCCCACTAGTGGTTCCAGTGTCCGACCCCCCGCTCGACCCGTCGAGATCGGTCGGATCGCCTTCGTTTCCGCCCGAATCCGCGCAACCAAGCGGCGCCGCCGAGACCGCGAGCCAGACAGCCAGTCGCAAAACCGTGCGAGGGAGCTGCACACGCGCAGTCTAACCGTCGTTGGCCGGTTTCTGCCGTGTCCCAAACGACCACACGCGAATCATTGCAGTATCGCAAAAAGATCAGGACAGCCATTGGATTTTGTCCGAAAGGACAGTAGTGTGTCCCTATGGCCACCAAAGTCTCGTTCGAGGGTAAGCGCGAGCTTCGTTGGTTGATGGTGGGCCGCTGCTTGATCACCTACTTGGAAGAGGAGGTCGAGTTCAGCGACGAGCTGTGGAACGAGTGGATGGAGGTGATCGGGCGGCCGGGTGTGGAGGCCGTCATGCTCTGCTCTTGGGGGGCAACCCAGCCCTCGCATCAGCAGTGGCGACGCGTGACCCGGCTGATGCGAGAGCTCGATCTGCCCGTCGCCGTGGTCACGGCGGATCGGCACAACCTGGCGCTGGCCAAGGCCGCGTCGTGGCTCGGAACCAACATCGAGTCACATCGGTGGACGGAGCTCGGGGCTGCCGTCCGCGCCGTGGGTCTTGGCGAGCAGGCAATATCTGCGCAGGCACGGATCATCGCGTTGCGTGATCGCTTCGGTGCCAGGACATCCGCGGCCGAGGTCTTCGCTGGCACCGAGGCACCAGCGGCGAACGGCATGCCCTTCACCGCCTCCAGCGAGTTGGTGTACGAGCACAGCGAAGACATCCAGACGCGACTCGCCCAGGTTCAAGCTCGGCTGCAGGCCCACCAGGTCCACACCAACGCGCCGGACTGAGTGGCACGCGGTCAATGTAGTTCCGCGCCAATTTTGTTAGTGTTTCGCAGCCATGAGCGCGCGTAACTGGACCAAGTCGTCGCGGTTGTTTGCTGCGCTCGCGTGCGCGGGTGCGTTCGCCTGCGGCACGCCCGGCTCCGATGCGGGCGACTCCGATCAGAGCGGCGAGTCGGCGAACGCGACTGGATCCGAGACCCATGACGGCCACGGCGATGGCGACGGTGACGGTGATGGTGATGGTGACGGTGACGGCGACGACGGCAACAGCGGTGGCGAGTGCCAGCTGTACGCGGCCAACGACTGCATGGATCCCATGCTCAAGTGCATGCCGTGGTCCGAGAAGCCCGATCGGATCCCCGACGCGACCAAGTGCTGCGCGCTGTCTGGTGCGCCCGTGTCGTTGGGCGATCGCTGTGAGGTCCAAGACTACGACGGCAGCTGCCTCGACGACTGCCCCGAGGGCACGATGTGCGTGGTCGACAGCCTCGATGATCTCGAGGGCTACTGCCAAGTGTTTTGCGAGGCCGGCAACGCCGACAGCTGCCCCCCCGAAGAGATCTGCAAGGCCTTCTTCGAGATGATCGAGCAAGCCGAGACCGTGCCGCTGTGCATGGCTCGCTGCGATCCGCTCGTGCAAGACTGCGCAGCCAAGGGCCGGGCCGGGTGGTCGTGCCTGCCCGAGGGCGCGCTCTCACCCTCGTTCTTGTGCATGCCGCCCGCTTCGTCCTCGCCCAAGCTCGAGTACGACAGCTGCCTGCTCGCCAACGACTGCGCGGTTGGTCTTGCGTGTGTGCCGGCCAGCGAGGTGCTTGGTTGCACCGGGCTGTTCAACTGCTGCACCCGCTACTGCGACGTGACCGAGCCCGACGTCTGCGAGATGGGCAACGCGTGCATCGATCTCGACTCCGACGTCCCGGGCCTCGAGAACGTGGGCGTGTGCGCGGATCCAGTTTGAGCGGCGGGTGGCCCTGGTGGGGGCGGGCTGCTCGTGCTGGATCCGGGCTTGGTTTTGGTCTCGCTAGTCGCGCGAATCCGGCTCAGAGGCCCGATCGCTAGGAGTTTAGGCCCGCGCGTTCCGCTTGCTTGGATCTGGGCGACCGCTCACCGTAGGATGCGGGCGGGGTTATTTGATCATGAAGAAGACGGCGATCACTTGTTTCATTGGTATGGGCTTGGCGCTTGGCGGCTGCGGTGAAGGCGACGGCAGCGGCGACGCGTCCACCGGAGCCGATGGTGTCCCGACCTCGGCCGACGGCACGACCGGCGCGGACGGCAACGAAGACAACTCGACGACCAACTCGACGACCAACTCGACGACACCCGGTGACGGTGACGGCGACACCGGTGACGGCGACGGTGATCCCGGCGACGGCGACGGCGACCCAACCACCACCGGCGAGAACAACCCCAAGTGGGACCTTGGCACCGTGCCGGACTCCGCGTTCAACTGCGGCCAAGGTGGCGGCAACGGCAGCGACCCCGACTTCTCGTTTTTGTGGGCCGCCAACAGCACCCAGGGCACGATCTCCAAGATCGACACCAAGACCGTCACCGAGGTCGGCCGCTACATCGTCCGGCCCGACAGCAACGGCTCGCCCTCGCGCACCTCGGTCAGCCTCTCGGGTCACGTGGCCGTGGCCAACCGTAGCGGCGGCGTCACCAAGATCTACGCGCGCGAAGACTACTGCGAGGACACCAACGGGATGCCCGGCATCCAGACCTCCAACAGCAACCAGTTCCTGGCGTGGGGCCAAGAAGAGTGCGTGGCTTGGCACACGCCGATGAACTACCAGTCTCAGCGTCCGGTCGCCTGGGGCGCGGGCACCTTCAACGAGGGCAGCTGCGTGTGGGACGACGAAGAGCTGTGGACCTCGGGCACCAACAACAACGGCACGATCGACGTCTACGTGCTCGACGGCGAGGACGGCTCGACCAAGGAAATGGTTGCGATCCCAACCGGCGGCAACGGCTTGACCGCCAGCTTCTATGGGATCTACGGCGGCGCCGTCGATGGCAACGGTGACTTCTGGGGCTCGCAGCTGGGCAGCAGCGGTCGCCTGGTCCGGGTCAACCGCGACGACATGAGCTACGACATCTGGGACACGCCCAACAACGGCTCGTGGTACGGCATGACCGTCGACTCCGAGGGCTATGTGTGGCTGTGCAGCAGCACGGTCGCCCGCTTCGATCCCGCGGACGAGACCTTCCAGACCGCGAGCGTTGGCGGCTACACCGGCTGCATGGCCGACGCGGCCGAGGACGGACTGCTGTGGATGTCGACCGGCGGGCAGGGGGTCGTTGGGGTCAACCGCGACACGCTGATGGTCGAGAAGATGTGGAACGCGGGCGGGTCCTACGGGGTCAGCATCGACTTCGAGGGGTACGTGTGGACGGTGGCCTACGGGACCACGGCCAGCAAGATTGACCCGGAGACTGGGCAGTTTTGGACTTACAATGGGTTGGTTGGGGCGTACACCTACTCGGACATGACGGGCTACGCGCTCTCTAACGTCGGTACCCCTTCGGGGTAGTTTAGGACCCCCACAGCCGCTTTCGCACTTCGCAGGTCACTCGCTTCGCTCGCTCCCGGTGGGCCGCTTGTTCGCGGGGGCATGTGTGGCCCCCTAGAAGGGGGCTCTCGTCTGGGTACCCACGGCCACCGGGGGGCGCTCCATTCGTATTGAACCACAGGAGCTTCGCGCCTTCTGGGGACCCCCCGGCCGCCTTCGCACTTCGCAGGTCACTCGCTTCGCTCGCTCCCGGTGGGCCGTTTGTTCTCGATGGCATGATTGGCCCCCTAGAAAGGGGGCTCTTGTCTGGGTACCCACGGCCACCGGGGGGCGCTCCATTCGTATTGAACCACAGGGGGGTCGTGCTGCGGGGGGCAGTCGCTCGCTCGGCTATCGGAGGGCGCTTGCGATGTAGAAGACGAAGCCGCGGGCGGCGGTGAAGCGGTTGGCTTCGACGGCTTCAACGAAGTCGGTTAGCCAGCGGTGGGTGGCGGACCAGCCGATCTCGAACTGTTCGGGGGTGCCGTTGGCGGCGGCGTGGAGGCGGCGGGCGTCGTGCTCGGTGGCGGCGATGATCGAGATGCCTTGGCGGGCCCAGGCCAGCTCTTGGCTGATCGCCATGCGCATGCTGGGATCGGTGTAGGGGGGGACGAGCTGCATGCAGCGATCGTTGGTGTGGCAGCGGATCTGGGTGAGGCCGGCGGCGGCGAACAGGCCGGGGAGTTGGTGGCCGATGCGCTCGTCGCCCTCGCCGAGGGTGCGCTTGCCTTTTTGGCAGCGCTGGACGAAGCGGATGATCTCGACGGTGTCTTCGTCGCTGGTGGGGAGCGAGGTCCCGAGCAGGGCGAGATTGCCGGCGAGGTTGTCGGGCTCGCAGGTGATCAAGATCCCGCCGGGGCGCAGCACTCGTCGCATCTCGGCGATCACGGCGGCAGCGTCGGCGACGTGGATGAGGACGGTCTGACAGGTGACCACGTCGAAGCTGGCGTCGGCGAAGGGCAGGGCCTCGGCCCGACCGGTGACGAACTCGCAGCGAGGCCCGTGGGGGCGCGCGTTGGCTCGGGCGCGGGCGAGCTCGAGGAAGTTGGGCTCGGCGTCGACGCCAGTCAGACGCGCGTGGGTGGGCATGTGGTCGAGCAGGGTCAGACCCCAGTGGCCCGCGCCGCAGCCAACGTCGAGGACGTGGGCGCGCTCGTGCAAGCCCCAGCGCTTGGCCATGAGCTCGAGGAAGTCTTGGTTCCACCACAGATCCCGGTACCCGCCGTCAAATCCGGCGAGCTCGGCGTAGCGTTGTGGGTCGGCGTATTCGGGTGCGTCAGTCATGGTGAGGGGGACCATGGTAGCGAAAACGAGCACGCGCGCCTAAAACGGACGCGACCAGGTTGCCTACGGCGAATCTCCGAACCTGTTGACCGGAGTGTGGCAGTAAGGCTGCTTGTTGTGGTTGACGTAGTAGTTTTGGTGATAGTCCTCTGCCAGCCAGAAGCTCGCGGCCGGCTCGATCTTGGTCACCACGTCGTAGCCGCGCGCCTCGAGCCGCTGGATCAGCGCCTGCGCAGCCTCGCGCTGGGCCGGGTCGGTCACGAACACCGCGGACAGGTACTCCGACCCGATGTCTGGCCCTTGCCCGTTGGCCTGGGTGGGGTCGTGGATCTCGAAGAAGCGCTTGGCGACCGCCCCGTAGCTGACGCGCGCGGGATCAAAGTAGACCCGCACGGTCTCGAGGTGCCCGGTGGTCTCGCTCGACACGTCCGCGTACGAGGGATTCTCGAGGTGGCCGCCCATGTAGCCCGACTCCACCCGCAAGACCCCGTCGATCTGCTCCATGAAGTGCTCGACGCCCCAAAAGCAACCACCAGCGAAGTACGCGACGCCGCCGTTGGCCTCGAGCGTGGCGGCGTCGATCGGCGGATCCACGTGGCGGGCGAGCGCGACCTTGGGCTGCTTGGTGATCGGATCCGAGGTGCGGGCCGCGTCGGTCGAGGGGGAGCTGCAGCTGGACGCGAGGGGCAGCAAGAGCACAGCGAGGGCGACGGCGAGACGAGGTCGGCGCATGTGCCGAGTCTACGCCACCAACCTGCCAGTGGTTTCCGGGGCGCCCAGGCCAGACCAGGTCAGGTCAGACCCGGCTGGGTCAGCACCTGCACTCTTGCTCGACGCAGGCGACCACGCGGGACAGACCTTCGGCCAGCTCGTGGGGCCGCGTGAGCAGCGAGAGCACCAGGTGACAGCCCTGCATGTCGTAGAGCGAGCCGGGCTGGGCCCACAGATCGATGCGCTCGAGCATGCGCAGCACCCAGCCCTCGTCGTCGAGCTCGCCCAGGTGCGGGAGCCGAATGATCGTCGACCAACCGGCTTCAACCGGGAGCCGCGAGATCGGGCTGTCCTTGATCGCGGCGTCGAGGGTCTCGAGGTTGGACAGCATCCGCCGACGGATCCGGCCCTGCATGGTCTCACTCGCAGCAAAGATCTTGGGCAGCGCGTGCTGGACCGGGGTCGCGACGTTCAAGTAGGTGTCCGCGATGATCGCCAGGCGCGCGAGCGCGGGGCGGACCAGCTCGTCGGGTCCGCACGCGACCGTCCACGCCAGCTTGAACTGAGGCAGCGCGGCGACCTTGGACAGACCCGAGAGCACGAAGGTCAAGCACTCACGCTCGCCAACGACCGAACCAACGCGGCGCGGGCCGGGGTACAGCGGGTAGTCCGAGAACACCTCGTCGACGATCAGCGCGAGGTCGGCGTTGGTGCACAGGGTCTCGATCTGATCGAGCTCTTCATGGGTCAGGTACGACCCCGTCGGGTTGTTGGGGGCGACGCAGACCACGGCCTTGACCCGCGAGCCGTAGCGGCGAACCAGCTCGGCCATCGCGGCGGTGTCGATCCACCAGTGCCCGTCGAAGTTGACCGGGTAGCAGACCAGCTCCACGCGGGCGAGCTCGGCGAGGTAGTCGAGCAGCGGGTAGCTGGGGCTTGGAACCAGGATCACGTCGCCGGGATCGCACAGCAGCGCGAGCAAGTGGGCGTAGCCCTCGCTGGTGCTGGCCGTCAGGCACACTCGCTCGCCGCTGATCCGGGTGCCCCGGCGCCCATAGTAGTGGCTGGCGACGGCTTCGCGACCTGCCCGCAACCCGAAGGGCTCGGGCTCGTAGGCCATCGCCCGCGCGTCGAACAGCTCGGCGTAAAAATCTTCGTCGTAGGCGAGGTCGAGCGTCGTCGGGTTGCTGCACGACAAGTCGAGCGCCGTGCGTCCGCAACTTTGATGGTGAAGGCGCGCGTGTGCGAGCCGGTTGGGCGAAGCGTCCCATGCCGTCCGATGCGAAAACATGACTGCCAGACTATTGCATGTGATCACGGATGTGGTCGTTGCGAAATTGGGACGATATTCATGTGTGTCGTTTTGCCCCCATTCGATACCGAATCAACGACCGCGCGAATGACGACGTTTTGCTGTGACGTCCCTGATCCTTCGGACGAGATGTTGGGTGGAAGCTCGTTTGGCAACGTGTGATCGTTGATTGTCGAACTTGCGCATTCACGAGTGGTCGTACGAACAACGACGAGAACGGTGAGGCGCACGAACCGCGAGCGCAAACATGGCGCGCCCTCGCTTCGTGTCACCACCCCCGTGTAACCGAGTGGCGCGCGACCGCGGGACCCGAGCTGCGGGCCTCGCTCAGCTCTCACGGGGGGGCCGGGAAGGCACCCGCCTGCGTTCTAGCGCGGGCAGCCGCAGCTCGAAGCCCATTGCGGCCCGGCTGCCCAAGCTGCTACTCGAGCCTGCTTGGGTAGAGAGATTACCACCCTGCAACTCGATGATGCTGGTTGCGATCGGCAGCCCGAGCCCGAGCCCGGTGTGGCCCGGAAGCCGGAAGAACCCGCGCCGCGCTTGCTCGAGCTCCGCGAGGGGAACGAGCGCGCGTGGGCTGACGACGGAAATGACGATCTCGCGTCCGCCGCTGGGATCGCGTTGTGACTCACAGCAAATCTCGATTGTCCCGCTTTGCAGCCCCTCGGCGGCGAACAGCAGCACATTCTCCAGAGCCTGGGTCGTGCGGTAAGGGTCGGCGAACGCGGGCGGCAGTCCCGGGGCGAAGCTGGTCTCGAACTCGATTGGTTGATCGATGCGCACCCGCGCGCGGCGAATCGCGCGCGAGATCAAGGTGGCTGGGGGCGATGGCTCGCGGTGCAGCTCCATCCGCCCGGCCTCGATCTTGGCGGTATCGAGAATGTCGTCGATCTGCTGGAGCAGGTCTTTGCCCGTTCGGTGGATGGTGCCGACCATCTCGAGCTGTTGGGCCTCGAGCTCGCCCTCGATGCCAGTCGTGAGCAACTCGCTGAAGCCGAGCACCGAATTGAGCGGTGAGCGCAGGTCGTGGCTCATGTTGGCCAAGAACTGGCTCTTGAGACGGTCGGCTTCATGGCCGTGCTCGATCAGCACATACTTGTGGACGTTGGCGTCGGTGATGCGACTAACGAGGCGATCGACGGCCGCCACGAGCCCTCGCAGCTCCGCGGTGGCGAAGGTCTCGACCGCCATCGGCTCGGGGATCTCGCCGTCTGCGACCGCCGCGACTTGGCGGCTTGCACGCCCGAGATCCCGCTCGACGTCACGAAGCAGCAACACCAACGCGACGTAGCCAATGATCAGCGCGAGCGCGACAATCGCCAACCATGTCGATAGTGGCGTCGACGCGCGCGGGTGGAGGGCGACGTATGCGACACTTCGTGACCCTTCGTCGGTTGCGATTACATGATCGACGTGGCCGTCTTGGTCGAGATCAACCAACCCGCGCGCTTCACCAAGGTGATCCGGGACGCTGCCCAACCGCTCGGACGGGGTGACCAGACCCCGGTCGGGATGCTGGGTTAACATCCCGTCAATCGTTGAACGATCACCCGACCGCGCGGACCCGAGCAGAGCGAGCGCCGCACGCTCTGCCACCTCGCTCGCTTCGACGAGCGCAACCCGCTCGGTCCAGAGCGCGCCAGCGAGCACCGGGACGATCACGGCACCGAGCAGCGCGAGCCCAGCCGGGCCGCCAAGCCGCAGAACCAGGCTGCGACGGTTGGGCAGGGCGAGCGGATCTGGACGTGGCGCGGCCACGTATTCTGGCACCAGCATCGCGCGGATCCGGCTGGTCGCCAGGCTCACGAGCGGGGCGAGCGAGGCCAGCGAGAGGGTCACGATCGTGACGAGGGTGCCCGTGTCGACGTTGGCGCTGCGAGCGATCAACATGGCGACGGCGAGGGTTGCGACGGTCAGCCAGACACAGAAGCTCGTGGCGGCGATCCGCGGCATCGCCAACAGTTCGCGAAACCCGATCTCGACCTCGGGATCTGGATCCGCGGCGACCTGCGCCGGGCGAGCCTCGCTGGCTTGGGTGGTGGTTGCCCGCGCCCGGCGGTCGCGAATGATCAGCAGCGGCCACACCAGCAGCGAGGGCGCGCCCGCCAAGCCCAGCGGCAGCGGGCTCGGGCCAAGATCACCGTCAGGACGCGGCCAGCGAATTCGCGGGAGCCGCAGGGCCACGTGCACGGCGTTGGCAACCAGCGCTGCGCCTGCCAGGCCGATCATCAGGGGCAGGGTCAGCCCGCGCGAGAGGGCGGCGAGGGCCTGGGTCTCGAGGCTTAGCGCGACCCAGATCGCCAGCCAGCCAAGCTGAACCATACCGAGCAGCGCGAGCAAGCCGACGACGCGCTGCTCGACCGCGAGCCGGCCAAACACCGGCCGCGAGCTCATACCAACCCTCCGTGGGTATCGCTGCGGGTGTAGCTGTCGTCGAGGTCGAGCGGGACCTCGAGCGGCAGGCGCAGGGTGAAGGTCGAGCCGACCTCGAGCCGGCTCTTGGCCGACAGCGAGCCGCCGTGAGCCGAGGCGATCCGGCGGGCGATCGCCAAGCCCAAGCCGGTGCCCCGTTGCTTGCGCTTGGTCGCGCCGACTTGCTGGTATTCCTCGAAGATCGCCTCGAGCTCGTCGGCCGCGATCCCGACGCCGGTGTCCGAGACCGCGATCGCTACCGCCGCGCGCATGGGCTCGTAGCGAACCCGCACGCCGACCCGGCCGGCCTCGGTGAACTTGATCGCGTTGCTCAGCAAGTTGGTGACGACCTGGCCGATCCGCTTGGCGTCGCACACGACCGTGGGGATCTCGCCCTGAATGTCCGCGCGCAGCTCGACCCCGCGCTCGCGCACCTGCGAGCTGTGGATGTCGACGAGCTCGCCGACGAGGTGGCCGAGGTCGCACGGGGCGAAGCGCAGCTCGAGCTCGCCGCTCTCGATCATGGATAGATCCAGGATGTCTTCGATCAGATCCTGCAGCTGCTGCCCGCCGGCGAGGATCAGGCGGACGTCCTCGGCTTGCGACTCGTTGAGCTCGGTCTCGAGCAACAGCTGGGCGAAGCCGCGGATCGAGTTGAGCGGGGTCCGAAGCTCGTGGCTGACCGCGGCCAGGAACTCGCGCTTGGCTGCGTCGGCCTCGTGGGTGCGGTCGAGCGCGCGCTGGTAGGTGCCGACATCCTCGGCGAGCCGCGCCCGCAGACGCTCGAGGTTGGAGAACAGCTCGCCGACGGCGTCGAAGCTGGTGATGCGGACCGCGCTGGCCAGCGGGCGCGCGCGGGCGCCGGTCGTCTCTTCGACCGCGATGCTGGTGCCGGCGGCGTCGTCCCAGCCGATCGCGTCGAGCCGGACGGCCAGCGCTTGGACGTCGCGGCCCGGACTGAGTCCCGCGCTGGCGGCCGCGAGCGCGGCGACCACGACGACCGCGGTCACGCCGAGCAGCGCCAGCCACGAGCCCGAGTATCCGAACCAGTTCTCGCCCCAGTTCTGTGCGCCGTTGCTCCGGACGATCGCGTGGGCAAGCACCA
>NZ_JMCC02000020.1 GCF_000737335.2 Enhygromyxa salina
GCCAGACGAGGGCGCTCCATTCTTGCTTCTGGGTTTCGCATGGAGGGTTCGGAGTTCGCAGGTCACTCGCTTCGCTCGCTCCCGACGGGCTGGTTGTTCTCGGTCGCATGTGTGGCCCCCTGGGAGGGGGCTCTTGTCTGGGCACCTACGGCCAGACGAGGGCGCTCCATTCTTGCTTCTGGGTTTCGCATGGAGGGTTCGGAGTTCGCAGGTCACTCGCTTCGCTCGCTCCCGACGGGCTGGTTGTTTTCGGTCGGATGTGTGGCCTCCTGGGAGGGGGCTCTTGTCTGGGCACCTACGGCCAGACGAGGGCGCTCCATTCTTGCTTCTGGGTTTCGCATGGAGGGTTCGGAGTTCGCAGGTCACTCGCTTCGCTCGCTCCCGACGGGCTGGTTGTTCTTGGTCGGATGTGTGGCCCCCTGTGAGGGCTGGGAGGGGGCTCTCGTCTGGGCAGCTACGGCCAGACGAGGGCGCTCCATTCTTGCTTCTGGGTTCCGCATGGAGGGTTTCGGGCTTTCTAGGGCGCTCCTGACGGGCTGGTTGTTTGCTGGCGCATGTGTGGCCCCCTCGTGAGCTCGTTGGTTTATCCTCGGGGCCGTGAACGGGTTCTCCGAGCGATCGCTGCCGACGCCTCCGGGGAAGATGGGGCTGCCGGTCGTGGGGGAGACGCTGGAGTTCTTGCGATCGCCGGGGGCGTTTGTGGATGCGCGGCGGGCCAAGTATGGGCCGGTGTTTTTCTCGCGGATCCTTGGCAAGCCAACGGTGTACTTGAGCGGGGCCGAGGCGAATCACTGGGTCTACGCTGGGGAAGACAAGTACCTGAAGAACGAGTGGTCGCCGGCGATCCGCGAGCTGCTTGGTGACGACTGCTTGGCGTTGATCAGCGGGGACGAGCACCGGGGCCGGCGCAAGCTGTTGGCGCCGCACTTTCGGCGGGTCGGGATGGATGCTTCGGTGCCCTCGATCCTCTCGGTGGCGCGCAAGCACCTGCGGCGCTGGGACACGGACGCGCGGCTGGGGCCGATGGCCATGGTGCCGCGGATCCGGGCGCTGGCGTTCGAGATCGCGGCGACCTACCTGGTCGGGGAAGTGGGGGATCTCGGGGTGCCGCTGGGGGAGTTCAGCGGCGACTTCAAGGCGTTCACGGCCGGTATGTTCACGGCGCTGGCGGTCGAGCTGCCGGGCACCAAGTTTGCCCGGGCCATGGACGCGCGGCGGCGGATGGCCACGATCCTCGATGATCTGGTGATGCGGCGGGACGCCGGGAGCCGGCGCGGGGCGGACGTGTTGTCGACGCTGCTCGAGGTCCGGGACGAGGCGGGGGAGATGCTCCCGCGTGACACGATCGTCGACGAGCTGCAGCTGTTCTTGTTTGCCGGTCACGACACCACGGTCACCGCGATGTCGAACGTGATCTATCACCTGGCCATGCACCCGCAGGTCGCCCTGAAGGCGCGGGCGGAGCAAGACCAGCTGCAAGCTGGCAGCTTCACGCTCGAGTCGGTGCGGGGGATGCCGTACCTCAGCGCGGTCATCAAAGAGAGCATGCGAATGATCCCGCCGATCGGCGCGGCGTTTCGGGTGATGACGCGCGAGGGCGAGTTTGGCGGGTTTCGGATTCCGGCGGGCTGGCGGATCGCCGTGTGCCCGCGCCTGGTCCATTCGGATCCGCAGTACTACCCCGCGCCCGAGCGCTTCGATCCCGAGCGCTGGCTGGTGCCGGCCGAGCGTCCACCCTTCGCCTATATTCCGTTCGGCGGCGGGCCGCGGATGTGCATCGGTCAGCACTTCGCGGAGCTCGAGATGCACATTGTGCTCGCGATGATCCTGCGCGAGTTCACGTGGACGCTGGGGCCCGACCAGGACCTGAGCTTCACGGAGATCCCGACGCCGCTGCCACGCGGGGGGCTGGTCCTCGACCTGCGTAGGTGCTGACGGCATACTGCCGCGGTGAGCCAGACCAGTCAGACCCGCAAGCTCGAGGCGCGCGACGGCACCAAGCTCCACACCGAGCTGTGGGAGCCCGAGGGTGAGGTCAAATTTGTCGTGTGCATGGTGCACGGCCAGAGCGAGCACGTGTCGCGCTACGATCAAGTCGCGGCCGAGCTCAACGAACTTGGCGGGCTGGTGTTCGGGCCCGACCATCGCGGTGAGGGCCGCAGCGGCGGGATCCCGGGCCACGCGGATCGCTTCGAGCAGTACGCAGAGGATCTGCTCGATGTCCTGCGCGACTACCAGGTCCACCTTGGCGAGGCGCGCGGGCCCGACCGGGTGCCTTGGTTCTTGTGGGCGCACTCGATGGGCGGCCTGATCGCGCTGACGTACCTGCTCGACCACGAGCACGACGTGGCGCTGCGCGGCGCGGTGATCAGCGCCCCGCTGTTGAAGGTTGCGATCGAGATCGGCCCGGTCAAAGAGTTCATCGTGCGCGCGCTGGCCAAGCTGTTCCCGCGCATGGCCGTGCCCGTGGCGATCGATCCCAACACGATCTGTCGCGACCCGGAGCAGGTTCAGCGCTACGACTTGGACTCTCGCCGGACCCGCAAGGTCACGACCGGCTGGGTCATGGCCATGGAGGCGGCGAGCGATCGCGTGCAGCAAGGCGCCCGCAATGTGACGCTGCCCATGCACTGGTATGTCGGCACGGGTGACCAGATCGTGAACTCCACGGTGACCGAGCAGACCTTCGCTACGTTGTCGGAGGCGGCGGCGCGCGACCAATCGATCGAGGTCTGGCCGGGCTATTTCCATGAGCTGCACAATGAGCCGACCGAGCTGCGCGCCCCGGTGATCGCCAAGGTCCACGAGTGGATCCTGGCCCGCGTCGCGAGCACGGATTGAGCTTGTCAGCGCGATGGTGTGGTGGGAGGATCGCCAAGCCATGCGTGATCGCTTGACCGAACCGATTTGATCTCCAGCCTCGAAGGCTGAATCGGCCTCGGCGCCGACGCGACGAGGTTGGCGTGGTGCGACCTTGCGGGGAACCGCGGCCGCGCTGGCGCTGGTGTACGTCGACTTCCTCGACGAGCTTGGCTCCGGGGTCGCGCCGCTCAGCGCAGCGGACATTCGTGATGATCTAGGCGTCGCGTACGGCGGCATCGCGCTGGTCTTGCTGGTCGCGCCGTTGTTGCTCTCGATGCTGGTCGAGGGCCCGTTGCTGTTGCTTTCGGATCGCTGGCGACGCGACCGTGTGGCCGCGCTCTGCGTCGGCCTGATGGGTGGGTTCATGATCGCGGCCGCGTGCACGAGCTCGGCGTGGACGCTGGCGCTGGCGTTTGGTGCGTGGGGCAGCGCGAGCGGCCTCGCCTGCGGCCTGAGCCAGGGCTTGTTGATGGACGCCTACCCCGAGGCGCGCGAGCGGTGGATGACACGCTGGACGCTGATGGGCGCGATCGGGGACATGGCGACGCCGCTGTTGATCCTCGCGGTCGCGAGCTTGGGGTTGGGCTGGCGCGCCGGTCTGGGTTTGGCTGGGGCGCTGCACTTGCTCCACGCGGTGGTCCTTGCCCGCGTGCGCGTGCAGCCGGCCGGGACGGACGAGTGCGAGCACGACGATGAATCCGAGCGAGACGCTCCTTTGCTCGAGCGTCTGCGCGCGGGGCTGCGCGACCGCGACTTGTTGATGTGGCTTGGCGCTTGCTCGCTGTGTTGTTTGCTCGATGAGATCCTCGTCGCGTTTGGGGTGCTGTTCATGCGCGATGAACTAGGCGCGCCGATCGACACCCAAGCGATCGCGTTTGCTGCGTGCGCCGTCGGAGGCGTGGTGGGGCTGGCCGTGACCGAGCGGCTGCTGCCGCGGATCGACGGACTGCGGCTGTTGGTCTTGGCGTCGCTCGCATGCGCGGCAGCGTTCGTGATCTGGCTGCAGATGCGGTCAATCCCGGCGAGCGTGGCCGCGCTGTTCTTCGTGGGGTTCTGCGTCGCGCCGCTGTACCCGATCTGCGCGGCCCGAGCCTACGCGGCGCGGCCAGGTCAGGCAGGGTTGGTCGCGGCGATCGATCAATTGTTTGCCCCGATCAGCTTGCTCGCGCCGCTGCTGATCGGGTTGGTCGCCGACACCATCGGGATTGTGGTCGCGCTGGGCCTCCTGCTGGTCCAGCCCGTGGGTGTGGGGCTCGTCGCGCTCGCTGGGCTACGGCGTTGTCGCGCTGCCGTGGTTGTGGGACCCTCGGATCCAAGCATGGCCTACGACGAAGAGCTCGCCCAGCGGATCCGCGACCTCCTGGCGGATCATCCGAGCTACTCGGAGCGCAAGATGTTTGGCGGGCTGTGCTTCATGTTCGCCGGGCACATGTGCGCGGGCGTGATCAACGACGACCTGATGCTGCGGGTCGGGCCCGAGCGCTTCGAGTCCACGCTGGCGCGCAAACACGCGCGGCCCATGGACTTCACCGGGCGGCCGTCGAAGGGAATGGTCTACGTGGGCAAGCAGGGCACCAAGACCAAGGCGCAGCTGCAAGGTTGGCTGACGCCGGCCTTGGAGTTTGTCGACAGTCTTCCGCCGAAGCAGGCCAAGCCCAAGAACAAGCCCAAGCTGAGGTGACCATCAGGGTGGTCGATCTCGCGCATGTCTTCGAAGTGATTTTTTTGGTAATTATTGTTACGTAATTTTGGTGATCTGCGTAGAATTTAATGATTTAAGTTAGCTATATTAGGGTGTTTGGTCTACGCTGCCTCGGCATGACCGAATCGCGGATCCGTCTCCCGACTCTGCTCGGCATGGGTATGTCGGCGTGGATCGGGGTGGCCTGCGGTCCGCCTGGACCGGGGCCTCTCGCCGACGACACCGGGGCCAGCACGACGGGCGTGGCGGACACGACCGAGAGCTCGACGGATACGGCCGAGCCGCCCGATGATCCGCCCGACGACCCAACCGACGACCCAACCGACGACCCAACTGACGGGGACGAGAGCTCTGGCTCGCTCACCTTCGTGCCGTTGGGCTACGACCTGATTGGCTGCGAGTGCGATCCATTCGCGCAGGACTGCCCCGATGGTGAGAAGTGTGTGGCCTATGCGTCGACCGGTGGACATTGGGACGCCAACAAGTGCGTGCCCGTGACGGGCAGCCAGGCCGCGGGCGAGCCATGCACCTATGGGGGACCCTTCGAGGCCACCGATGACTGTGATGCGGACAGCGCCTGCTGGGCCGTGCTCGAGAGCCAGGGCGCGTGGGCCGGCAGCTGCCACTCGTTTTGCGGGGGAACCTACGACGATTCGATCTGCAGCCCGGGGACCGCTTGTCTGATCGCAAACGAAGGCTCGGTCACCGTGTGCGCGCCGAGCTGTGATCCGCTGATCCAAGACTGTGGCGAAGGCTTGGGCTGCTATTGGGCCACGCAAGACTTCGTGTGCACGATGACGCTCACCGTAGGGCTCGCGGGCGATCCATGCGGCAGGTTTGACCAGTGCGCGGCGGGGCTCGCCTGTCTGGCGAGCGAAGTCCTGCCCAACTGCGAGGGCGACAGTTGCTGCTCCCCATTTTGCGATCTCGCCCAGGGTGACGGGCCGTGTGAAGATCTGCCGGGGACTGCTTGCTCGCCGATGTTCGAGGAGGGCGCGGGTCCCCCGGGGCCTGGCGTGTGGGACACGGGCGTGTGCACGCTGCCCTGATCTGCCCTGATCAAACTAATCAGTCCCGCGCCAGCAGCCGGCGGGCCTGCATGAACGCGTGCAGCTCGGGCCAGTGAACGGCCATGAAGTCGAGCTCGCCCGGGCGGAGGTTGGCGAGCAGCGGCTCGATCGGCATGCTCGAGAACACCCCGCGGTACTCGTCTTCGCCCTCCGACAGGCGATGCAGCGTATACGCCTGCAGCAGCTGCAGGGCGCGGCCAAGCAGGTTGTCTTTGTCGTGGCCAAGTCGTTGCAGCAGCGCGAACAGCTGCTGATGCTGATCCTCCCGGGCCAGCAGCGTGGCTTCGGCGAGCTCGATGCTCAAGCTCGAGCTGTCGAGCTCGTCGTCTTTGTGCGGGGTGATCGCGTGCTCGCGCGAAGGGTCGAGCACCTCGCGGCCGCGCTCGAGCCACGCGCGCGCGTCGTCGACCTCGCCAAGCACGGACCCGCAGATCGACAAGCTGGCGTAGGCCTCACCCGTGGCTTGTCGCGAGATCCGAAAGCTCCCCAACCATCCGGTCGCTTCGACGGCGAGCAACCGGGCGCGCGCCTCTTGCAGCTGGCCCCGGCGCAGCGCCAAGACCCCCCGCAACAACGCGAGCCGCACGTAGACTGCCGCGTAGCGCAGGCTGGTTCCCGAGTGGAGCAGCACCTCGTCAACGGCCTGCGTGGCGGCGGCGATGTCTCCGCTGCGCATGTCCTCGCGGGCGGCCTCATAGATGCGGTTGCCGTGCTCGACCCTGCGGCGCTCTTTGATCGCCAAGAGCACACCGCCAATCCCGATCACGTACACGAGCAGCGGGATGCCGATCGAGAACGCGATCACGTAGGTCACCAACACCAGGCTGACGAGACCACCACTGAGCGCGAGGGTTCGAAGTTGACGGGCAGCCTGGTTGGGGAGCGCGGGCAGCTCGACGGTTGCGAGCTGCGTGGCGGCGCGGGTCGGGACCAACGCCGACGCGGGCTTGTTGGTGTCGGGTGGGGTCATGGGTCGTCGGTGCGGATCGCGGGGCGGGCGAAGCCTAACAGACTGTTGGGTTACTTCAGGATCGGTCGCTTACATGAGTGTGGGTGGCCGATTTGGAAGTCGGCCGACTTTGTGGTCCGCTCTTGTGCTGCAACTCTGCAGCATCGCGGGCCGGAGCGAGGTGCCGGATCAGCTCGTCGCCGATGCCATCGGCGAGGCGGGCGTAGCGCATCGTCACGACGATGCTGCCGCGGCCGAGCCACTCTGGATCTGGCGCATCGGGATCCCACGCATCACTGCGTGCGAGGCGAAACTATGTCGCTTATGCAGTATTCGACATAAAAGGCACTATGTGGTGTTCGCTTCTCCCTGAGTTCGGGCCAGGGCGAATCGACCTTGACCTCCGGGCCCGGGGCAGTCGGGGGCAGGGGAATCAAGGTATCAGCGGCGATGCAGGTCGACAGACCGGTCACCCACTCGCAGCGCACGCGGGGAACAAAGCACAGACGCGAACCTCGGCGAATGGGCGACTGTTCGAACACCACCTCGCGGAAGCTGGTCCCGGCGTGCTCGCCATTGGGCCAAGTCAGCTCGGCTCCAACCGGGACCTGCCAGCGCTCGGTGCCCTCGGGAGCCAGCGTACCGGTGCAGAGCAGGCCTCCGTGGCCCTCGTGGTCCGACTCGAGCGGTTGGTAGAAACCGGCGATGCGCAGACAGTTCGTGCCAACCACCACGTAATCGGAGTCGTGCTCGGACCGCGCGAACAAGCTCAGGCGCGCGCTCAGGCGCAGGCGCATCCGAGGACCGACGCTCAACCAACCGCCCTCGAAGGGGGCACGATGCCGCGCGAGTTCATCAGCTTTCGCTGGACCATAGAACTTGCCGATGTCCAGTCGCCCGGCATCCAGCGCGACCTCGAAGTGGTTGTGGTCACCATAAAAATATGCACCCCCGGATGTCGACGTGCTAACTGTCGCGGTGGTCCCGGACAGCGACACCCGGGCGCCGGGAGCGACAACGATTCCCGTGCCATCACCATGATCGATGAGGGCGGCTCGGGTGACGACGTCGGCGAGTTCGGCCTCGCGCACGAACACCCGCAACCCAAGGTCGAGGATCGGAGCCTCGTGACAGTGCGTGACCGGCCCCGGCTCCCAGCCGAGCAGAACCTCGACGAACTCACCCTCGACTCCGATCACCTTCACGACCCCGTCGCGAGTGTTGGCGTAGATCCACGCTGGCTCAGCGTCGTAGGGCGAAGTCCAGATGCCCGCGCTCTGGGGCAAGATGGCGAAGCTACCAGCCTCCGCGGCGCTCTCGAACTCGTGCTGCCACAAGAAGACGGGTCGCGCTGGCGCAGCCGGCTCGACCTCTGGAGACGACGGCGGCCCTGGCCGAGAGCACGCGAGTGCGAGCGCGAAGATCGGCAGATGCAAGCGTGCGCGTGCCTTCGACATCGGAGGATCAGTCTGACACGAGTCCTGGGCTCAGCTGCAACAACTCGCCGAACACTACGCGCGTGACATCATCTACGCACAGGAGAACCCGACCTGATGCGTCGCACAAAGATCCGCCGCGACGGTCCGCGCTCGGGCCTCGGCATCTCTCGCTCCCTACCGGTGCGTGTCGGCCTCGAGGGAGTGGTGGCCTCGGTCGCGGTGGTGGCCGCGGCCCGAGCCCGAGTGTAGCGAGAACCCGCGCGATCGCGTCGCGCTCGTTGGCGATCTCAACCAGCTTTGTCGAGCCACGATAACGCGGGCAGACCATGATGTCGACCGCAAACACCCGTTGCAGCAGCCACGCCCATGGGTGGCGGCTCGCAGGCTTCGCCCTGGATCCAGCCCGAGGCGATGAGCCGATAGCGACCGAGGGCGCGGTGTGCTGTTCGGTCACGCCCTGATCGTCGGTCCTCGCCGCTAGAACGCGCGACAAAGCGTGCGACACTGGGGCCCGCATGGGCCTCGCAATCGGCGTTGGTGTTCTCGCAGATCTCATCATCCACGACGCCGAGGGGGCCGACTGGATGCGAACTTCGATCGAGGGGGTCAACCAGGCCCTCGAGGCCAACGAGCTGCCGCAACACGACGAGCCCGAGAGCTTTGCGACGCCGCTGCACGAGCTGTGTCACGGGTGCACGAGCTTCCCCTACAGCTTTCTGCACTACTTGCGTCGGGCCTACGCGCATATGCGTGAGGGCCAGCCCGTGCCCGACGACAACGAAATGCGGCCCGAGCACGACAGCGTGATCGAGGACGCCGCGATGATGATGGACTCGCACTTGCTGTGCCACTCCGACGCCGAAGGCCACTATGTGCCGATCGACTTCAGCGACGTGATCTTCGATGACGAACTCGTCGGGGGCATGCTCGGCTCGAGCCAAGCGTTGCTGCGCGAGCTGATCGAGGTCGCGCCGCACATCGACGTGACGCTCGAGGGTGGTCGCCCCACGCCCGCCTGTGAGGCACAGCTGCGCGTGATCGAGGACAGCGGCCGGCTGTGGCGCGAGCGCTTGGTCTGGTACACGCTGTTCGAGGCCGCGACGATCAGCATCGAGCACCGCACGCTGATCGTGTTTCACTGAGACTGAGGGTAGCCGAGCTCCTGGGCCGCGAGCGCGGCGTCGCGCGCCGACTGATCTGGCTTGTTGGTCGTGACTGATGATGAGGCTCGACAGCGCCGGCCGTTGGGGCCCAGCATGTCGAGGTGGACCCGCTGACCGCTGCCCTGTGTGCTGGCGACTTCGACCCCGAGATCGCGCTGCCGATCCTCGCGCGCTGCCGATCTGGCCACGCTCGACTTGGTCTGTGACGGACCAGGCGAGCGCTGACGTTCACCGATCTACTTCCGACACGATCGGAGGCGTAGTATGCTCCGCCCCCAAGGAGCGCCGTGGACCTGACCGAATTCGATACCTACGCCGCCAAGGCCCGTGAGCATCTTGTCGGCAACGAGCCGAAACTAGCGGCACGCCAGCTGCGCTTTGCCGCTCAGGCCTCCGGTTTGGATGCCGACGACCGCAGACTGACTACGGTGTGTGCGTTGTTGGTGGAGATCGGCGAGCAGATGGGCCTGGACGAACTGCTGGAGGCGGCGTCTGCTGCCTCGAGTCGCGAGCCACAAGCGTTGTACGACCTTGGCTATCAACTGCTGGAGGTCGGTCTTCCCCTCATCGCCGTGCCGCTGCTGCGGCGGCTGAACGCCGACGTGCCCGGAGAAGCAGCGGTGGTTCAGGAGCTGGCCGCGGCGTTGGAACAGGCGAATCGCAACGGTGAGGCGCGCGATCTGTTGCTCGCCAATCCCGCGTTGCTGGAGGCGTTCTGGCCCAGGTACTTGCTGTGCTTCAACGCGATCGCGGCGGGCGATGTGGACACGGCGAGGGCTCACTCGACGGCCTTGGTCCCAACCGAGTTGGACCACAACAGCGCCGCCGAACGCATCACGCAGATGCTCAATCGGGCGGCTCGCGCGGAGGGGCTGTGCGCGCTCGATGCCTCCGATCTGCGCGGCTGGCATTATGTGATCAACGGTGGCTTGCTGCTTCATATCTCGCCCTACGGCTTCAATGAGGGCATGCAGGGCCGCTACGCTTATACCCAAGACAGCCCCAGCGCGATTCGACGTGAGCTGGAGCGACTGATCGCGCTGCTCGACGTGCTCGAGTGGGCGCCCGCGGCGTTCCTCGAGCTGCCCGAGCAGGGCAGCCAGGCCGTTGCGCGCGCGCTCGGAGCTTTGACCGGGACGCCTGTCTTGCCGTTCGCGCATGGCCGTTGTGGGTTGGTCGTCGCCTACGACCTGGCAACCCTCACGCCAGAGGTGGCGGAGGCGCTCGCGGCTGCAACGGACGCGCGGCTGTTCGCTCGGGCGGCCTGCTGGACCGATCCGCCGTTCCGAGTGCCGGACATCGTCGGCTTGCTGCACCAGCACCTCGTGGGCCCCTGGGACGCGTCGCTTCGCCCTGGGCCCGACGGGAAAAAGATGGTCGAGGCTCCGGCCTCGGACGAACCTCCCGACGTCTGGGCCGAGCGGATCACGGCCGCCGTGGTCGAGCCGGAGGAAGAGCCGGAATTTGATCCGATCGAACCCGTGCTCGCGCTGGGCAGTCGGGGTCTCGAGCCGTCCGATCGCTGGTTTGACGGCCCCGTGCGGTCGAGTCGGTTCGGATGAGGGGCTGCTCGTGGCCCTCGCCAAATTTGGCTAGCGAGGGTCGCGTTCTCGGCGTGTCAACCAGACGGTGTGTCCGCCGCAATCCGGATCACTCACTCGGTGCACGAGCACGACAAAGCCATGTTGATGGAGCAGCTCTCGGTATTCCTCCGAGGCCAAACTGGCATGGTAGAGGGGCGTCCCAAACAAAGGGCTGATGGCCGTGCCGTGGTGAGTGCCTGATGTGAACAGCAGCAGCCCTCCGAGCGCCGTGTGTTCAGCGAAGCGCGGGAACATTGCGCGCTGGTCGTCTGGATCGAGGTGGAAGAAGCTGTCCCATGCCACGACCACTTCGAACGCACCACCCAGCGCCACCTCCCGCATATCGCCCAACCGCCATTCGACCTCCGGGAAGCGTTCGCGCGCGAGCGCCAGCAAGGATGGCTCGGCGTCAATACCGGTGACCCGATAGCCGCTCTCGAGGAACCAACGCCCAATCGGCTCCCCACCCCCGCAGCCCAGGTCGAGCACCCTCGCCGGCGCTGGCACGGCAGCTCGGACGCGCTCCAGATAGCTGCGCTCGTTCAACTCGCGCGCTCGCTCGGCGTCAAAGCGGAGACCGTGGGCTGCGTAGAACTGTTTGACCCTGCTCACCGGCACGATGGTAGCGCGGGTCCAGAGCGACCACGCTCGCGCACAACATCGAGGCTGCCGGTGTCTGGCCAATCGAGTGGACAGGTGACCTTCGTGAGCGAGCCGCTGCGCACCACCTGGCAGGGCACGCCACCACGGCATGAAGCCTTCCTCGTGTCGGCGACTTCAGGTCAGACGCAGGATCCCGTCTTTGTCGGGCTCCACCCACCCGGCGAAGTCCCGGCTGTACGCACCCGTGCTCCACCAGCCTCGGCCGAGATCGAGGGTCCGGACCTGCGGCCAGGCATGGGTGACAGCGCGCAGCGAGCCCACGTCGTGATCCTCATCGAGCCAGGTTGCGGCGATCTGACTGAGGTCGACGTGCACGACGCTTGGCGGCAGCGGCATCTGGGCGAGCGTTCGCCAGTGTCGCCCATCGCCATGAAACGCCAAGCGCAGGCTTCGGAGCGCGGGCCAGCCCCCGATCCACGTGGACTCGATCGGCGGCTGCCAGCTCACGACCAGGATGTCGAGCCACTCGATTCGGTTCGTCCACTGCGAGGCGGAGATCGCAGCGAGCAGCTCGAAGGGGGTGCCGCCGCGGGCTCGCAGGCGGCGCGGGAGCTGAATCCACGGACGCTCGGCTTCCTGGGTCGTCCACAGCTCGTCGGCGGCGCAGGCATCGAGGGGCCAGGCTGCAGTCGCGCTCAGGATCTCGCTCGCGGTCTCGGATGCCCAGCCGTCATCGTCGGCGATCTGAAGCAAGCTCGATAGTGTCTGCCAGCGTCCGGTGGACGCCTCGGCGAGCTCGCGGGCGAGCGTTCGCGCCTCGGTCCAGCGAGCTGACTCGGGGGGCGGAAGCGGAGCCGGATTTATGGCCTCGGCGACCCGATCAAAGGAGAATCGCTCACCGAGCGCCTTGGCACAGGCCGCGACTCCAGCCTCTGACGCCCGGCCGACGTTCATGATCACGGCCAGCCGCTCGAGTCGCCGCCAGGGCACGGCAGCCAGGCGCTCGAGCGCGAGATCATCGAGAGCCGCGAGGCAGATCTTCAAGCTCCGCAGACCCTGGACCCACGGCGCCTCGGTTAGACGGCTCCAGCCCTGAAGGCTCAGTCGATCGGGCGAGGACAGCACCAGCTGCTCGAGTCCGTTTAGGCTCGTGCTGGCACACAGCGCTTCGACCTGAACATCGCCAATGCCCCGGCCGGAGAGCTCGAGCGCCTGGAGCTCCCGCTGGGCAATTGCCGCGATCACCTTCGTTGGCACGCATGCGTCGCTGTGCAGCTTCAGATGGTTCAGCGCTGGCGTGTGGCTTGGCAGCACGAGAGCGAGGAAGGCGTCGGTGTCCGGCCACCACCGGTCGACCTCGAGCTCGATGTGGGGCAGCTCTTCGGTCGCAGTCAGGTCCAACCACAGCCGAAGCTCGGCCGGATGGGCGAGGTGCAGCACGAACGCGGTGTCGGTCATCGGAGCCTCGCGCGTCCTTTGTAGGATCCCACGGAGGATCGCCAAGCGTCGGAGGTTACTGTGAAAACTGCTCGCGCAGGTAAACCGGCGGGGCGTGTTCGGCCGACTCGGACATGCGGTGCCTCACTTCGTGCAGACCGAGGTGTGCGACAACGCCGAGGACGTACTCGGACAACCTCGTCGACGAGGTTGTCCGAGTACGTCAGCCGTGCGCCGGCCCGTGCATGGCGGGCAGAACCCTCGCTGCTTGCACGAGTACGCGGCGGGGAGCGACTCGCCACATTGCCGGCAGCAAGCGGCGCCAGAGCAGTTGCACGCTATGCTCTCTCGCGTGCGCTACCTACGTCTATCCGGTCCGTTGGGCTGCCTCGCCAGGTTGGCGTGGCAGATCGGGCTCGCCACGGCGCTCGTCGGCGGAGGCGCGTTGATGGTTGCCGACGCGCCGCTGGTGATGGTCGGACCGATGCAGTTCGCCGCGCTCGTGTTCTGGATTGCGATCGGTAGCTTCATCGTCAGCATCGAGGGCCGCCTACCGCTGGAGACCCGGGAGGACCCGCCGGAGCTCTTGGACCGCAGGTACCCAACGCAGCGTCGTCGATTGGCGGCGATGCTCGTCGCCTACCAGCTGTACCAAGTGACCGTGCTCGTGCTCGTGCTCGTGTCGGTCAAATTCTGGCTCGATTGCGTGGCCTCCTACGCCGTGTACCACAGCTGGGGTTCATGGTAGCCGACGAACTCCACGGCCACGAACACTCGCGCAATCCGACCTCGTGAAGAAGCGATGAACACTCTCTGTCGAGAGTATGCGGAAAATGGTCGCATTGAATACGGCGTTTTCCCTAGGTCTGTACGACTACCGGGAGGACCAGGATTAGCAGGAACCAAAGGGAGACAGCCGGACAGGTCATCCTTGCGCCTGCGGCGTACTTGTCGCGCCAGATCCCCGCTGCTGCCCGTTCGCGGGGCGTAGCGGGGTTTGTTTAAACGATCTTCGCTCAATACGGACTCCCCCTTCGAAGCGTCGAATGACTCGGCGCCCAGAAAGGAACAACGATGGCTGAAAAACTCACTTGTAACGGCGTGATCATCAATGGCTCGAGCACGAAGTTCGACTTGACCTGCACCACTGACGGCGACTGGATCACCAAGCCCAAGACACCGCTGCTCGCGGGTGAAACCGCCACCTTCGAGGTCCAAAAGCCCGTCAACCTCGACTTCTCGATCATCTGCAAGGACGCAGAAGGCACGCAGATCAACTGCAGCGGGGACATGCACCATGGCGCCCAGGCCAACAAGTTTCAGGTCGCGGTGACCCCTACGGGCAAGTATGGCGCGGTCGTGGACCCGGCGAAGACACGCGAGAACCCGGCCGCGGTGAGCTGGACGATCAGCTGAGCCCAGACGGCGCGGCATCCGAGCCAACGGGCGCCCCACGTGCGAGCGCGGGGCGCCGTCGCCAGCCGAGCAGCAACAAGCCCGCGAATGGCCACAGCATCGGCGCTCCGCCGCGAGGCTCGCTCGTGCAACCGCAGCCGCTCGCGCCGGCGTCATCCGCCAGACCGGGCCCAGTCTCGGCTCCGGTCTCGTCGGTCCCGTTGCCCTCGTCCCCGGTGTCCTCGTCACCGTCGCCGTCCCCACCGATCCCGGCGATCACCCCGATTCGCGCGAAGCCGTGGGCCGTCCATTCGCGCCCAAGCGGATCCGTGACGTCCAGTTTGATCAGCATCGAGCGCGACGCGGCGGCCTGTGGCGCTTCCCACGTCAGCTCGAAGCTGCCGTTTCGCGCGGGCAGGTCAGCCTCGAACACCTGCCACTGTGGATCGCCGGTGCTGGCCTCGACCCACGAGAGGCTCATCGTCGACCCGTCCATTGCGTCGACGCAGCCGCTGATCTCTACCGGCGCCCCGACAAACACGGTCTGCTCTTCAAACAACAGCGCCGCCGCCGGGGGACTCGCGGCGGGGTCGGGATCGTCGACGATCTTGAACACCCCCGGATGCGGGGACCACAGGTTGAACCAGGGCTCGTAGGTGTAGCCCTCGACCACCCAGGTCCCGGCCGCGAGCGCGCTGGTGTCCCACACAACCGGCTCGGCGGCGGCCTCGAAGCTGATCGGGATGCGTGGGTCGTCGGGGGTGATCCGCGTGAAGCAGCCAGCCCACTGCGCGGCGCTGTCGAGGATGTCGCGGCTTGGATCAACGGCGTCTTGCGTGCCCAGGCCGAACATCTCGGCGGTCTCGACATCGAGCAAGTTGATCCAGTTGGGCAGGCGCTCGTCGAGATCGTGATCGCGGCAGAACCCGAAGAACTGGTGGGTGTGGCTGTCGAGCGGCTCGTCGACGAGATCCGGGACGTCCTCTTGCGGGATGTCGTAGTCGAGCAGGGCGACGGGGTCTTGGCTGCGATCGACGATCGTCACGCAGGGCGCGTCGCTCCAGTCGACGGGCGTCCGCACGCTCGCGGGCGGGTGGGCGAGAACCTGGCCCGGCGCGAGCGCGAGCACGACCGCCGGGCCAAGCCACGCCCACGAACACGGCGAATGGGGGGATCGCATCAGTCGGGGACCGAGAACCTACGGACTTGATTCGCGGCCGCGTCGGCGATCCACATGTCACCCTGCGCGTCGAAGGCCATGCCCATCAAGCTGCCCGGGGGGTAACCGGTGTCGAGCCAGTCGAGCAGCACACCGTCGAGGTCGAAGCCAAACACCCGGCCCTGGATCGGGTCGCTCACGAACAGCACGCCGTCGACAAGCTCGAGCCCCGATGGGCTGCTCATCTCGACCGGAAGATCGGCGCCGTCAACGAGGGTGATCAGCTCCGCGTTGTCCATGCGGTTCATCTTGCAACCGTCGTAGTTGGGGTTGATCTGCGTGCCCATGCTCGCGGTCGTGGGATCCAGGCGAACGATGCGGCCGTTCTCCGTGTCGGCGGCGTACACGTAGGCGGTGTCGCGGTCGAACACCACGTGCGAGGGGATCGAGTGCTCATATCCAAGCTCACCGTTGGCGTAGCGGTAGATCTCGCCGTCGGTGTGGTCGGTGCCGCCAAGCCCGTGGTCGTCGTTGAACTTGTAGCGGGTCAGCGAGCCGTGGGTGCCGTCGTAGACCCAGTAGGTGTTCTCGTCCTCCCAGTCGATGCCCGACGACAGCGGGCTGTTGTGCAGCATGTCGAGGTGGCTGGTGTGCCCGCCCGTGAAGATGTTGAGATCCGAGGTCCACAGGGTTGGGCCCATGAAGCTGCCGTCGGCTGGATCGCCAGGCTGGGTCACGCCATTCTCTTGTTGGGCGGTGGCGAAGGTGCCCGGGGCCCCAAACGCGAGCGCGGCCGGCTTGGCCAGAAAGTGCGCGCCGTTGTCGAACTCGTTTTGCAGCTTGAGCGCCAGCTGGTTCGCAAGCCCCGCGTCTTGGTAGACGACGATCGAGAAGTCCTCGCGGTTGGTGACCCACAGCTCGCCCTCGACGCCGGGCTTGAACTCGACGTCGGTCGGAAATTTCAAGCCGTCGGCCGGCGACGAGATCACGGTGACGTCGAGGTTGGCGAGGTCGTGGGTGGTGTCGCCAAGGATCGGGAGCCCGACCAACGCCGGCTCGCCGTCGGTCTCGGTCCCATCCTCACCGGTGGTCTCGCCCGTCTCCGCGGTGTCGACCGTGGTGGCGCTCAGGCTCGCCACGCCGTCGTCGCTGGCTTCGGAGCAGGCACCAAGTGCGAGGAGCGGTAGAGCCAGGAGTGGGAGGATTCGGGATCGCATGTTCGACGGGATTCGGCGGCTTTGATGGAGTTGAGGCCCACTCGAGCCTAATGCCATGTGTACCATTGCATACACGCGGCGCGGGGTTCGCCGGCTAAACGTGGGCAAATCAGGCCCAGAGGCCAGGGATCGCCGTGGGGCTCAGGCGGGCCGGTGACCCGGGCGCGGCTGGCACTGCCTGCGAGCGAGCGAGAACGCGACCGGGGGTTCAAGGTGGGGCCAAGCCGCTGGGGACCGTGTCCGGTCGCAGCTCGGGCAGCGTCGCCACGCTTGGATCGGTGAGCGTCTTCAGAAATTCACGAAGGTTGGAGAGCCCGACGAAGTTGGGATCGAGCTCGAGCAGCTCGGAGAGAGTGGCGACGATCTCTGCGATGTGATCGGGGCCCTGTTGCACGGTGCCGATTAACTCGGGGAGCAGGCCAGCGGGATCGAAGTCGACGATGCTGGTTGTTGGGGATCCGTAGTGCACCAGCACCTGCTGCAGCTCGAGCAGCGCGCCGTCGTGCATGTAGGGCGGCGAGATCGCGACGTTGCGCAGCGACGGGGTTCGAAACGCGAAGCGATCGGCCGGATCATGGCTGTCCAACTCGCGCCCGTGGTCGAACGGGGCGCTCGCCGGGTTGCCAGGTCCAAGCTGCGGGACGCCGGTGCTGTGAAACAGGTGATCGGTGAGCAGCGGGCCCACGTGACATGCACCGCAGCCGGCCGCGCCGTAGAACAAGATCGCGCCGAGCTTGGCGGCGTCCGAGATCGCGCTGATGTCATCGCGCAAGTAGGCGTCCCACGGCGCGTCTGGAAACGAGAAGGCTTGTCGCTCGTAGGCCGCGATCGCGTTGGCGGCCGCGACGAAGGTCAGCTCGTCAAAGCTCTGGTCCGGGTAGGCGGCGGCGAACAGGGCCACGTAGCCATCGATCGCGCCAAGCCGGACCATCAGCGCCGCCCAGATCGCCTGCGGGTCATCGTCTGCGAGGGCGCCGAGCTCGTTGGGTTCGCCGAGCACCGTGAGCTGGTCGGCCTCGCCGCGCATCTCTTGGCGATCGAGCACGGGAAACATCGCTTGGGCGGCGAGCGGACCGTGCAGGCCCGGCAGCAGATCGGGCCCGGCCGGGGTCTGCAGCTGGCCGCGGGCGTCGAGCTGGACCCGGCCATCCCAGAACATGTGCGTGAACCCGGGCTGGCCCAGGTTGAACAGCGCCTGCGAGTGGCGCGGGCCAAACGGTGGGTGCGGGCCCTCGGCGCGCATCGGGCCAAGCCCGACCGCGCCGGTGCCAAGCGTGAGCGACAGGCCGTCGCTGGTGCCGAGCGAAGGGTGGTGACAGGTCGCGCAGGCCGTGTCCTTGGGGCCCGAGAGGATCGGATCGAAGAACAGCGCGCCGCCAAGCGCGACGAGGGCGGGGTCGTCGGGGGCAGGGGGCTCGAGCGGTTCAACCGGGACTGGCTGGGCCTCGAGCAACGCGGCGAGCTGCTCGTCGAGGTCGATCGCGGGGCCCGTGGTGCCGCTGTCTTCCCCGGCTGTCCACGCCGAGCCCGACTCGCTGTCGGACTGGGTGTCGGCGTGGGTGCTGGTGCTCGACTCGGTGGTGGCGGCGTCGCTTGGGTCGGGCGGCCTGGAGGGCACGCACGCGCTCAGCAAGCCCGGCAGCGCGAGCACACGGATGACCTGGCGCGACATCAGCGGGGACAGTCTATGCGATCCCGCGGGAGCCCGCGGGCCGCTCAGTCGAGCGCTTCGAGGGTGCCGGCGTCGGCGTTTAGGCGCACGCGCTGACCGGTCGTGAAGATCCGGGTCGCGTCGGGCAGGTCGACGACGGCGGGCAGCCCGAGCTCTCGCGCGACGACAGCCCCGTGCGACAAGGTCCCGCCGATCTCGGTCGCTAGCGCGCCGTGCCCGTATACCCCAGCCGCTGCGGGCTCGCATCGCGGCTGCCGCCACGCCGTGTTCGTGTTCCAGTCGATCGACGCAGCGGTTCGTGGCACCCTCCGCTCGGATGCTCGACGTCGCCCGTCACGCTCAGGTCCAGTTTAGCTTGGGCCTCCTGGCATTGCTGGTGTGCTTGACCGCCCTCGCGTGGCGCAACGTGTTTGGGCGGCCGCCCGCGCCAGATCTGGTGATTCCGGCGTGGCTAAAGGACCGCTTGTGGCCCAGCCGCGACGTCGACAGCAAGTGGCGCGCGCGCGGGCGGCTGCTGCTCGACGGTGGCTTGGCCGCGCTCGCGCTGGTGCTCGCGTTGTTCGCCATGACCGCGGGCCGAGTCGACGGCAGCCGCCTCGATCGCGAACGGGTGTTCCACGAGGTCATCCAGGCCAAGTATCACGCCGAGCTTGGCTGGGATCGCATCTACGCGTGCTCATGGGCCGCGGATCACGACGGCGAGCGGGCGTTCTCGTGGATCGAGAAAGCCCGCGCGCTCGAGCTTGGCCCCGCGCCCACGCTACAGGCCAGGCCCAAGCCGGAGACCAAGCTCGAGTTCGACGAGAGGCGGGAGGGCAAGCTCCGCAAGGTCACCGTCAGGCCCGAGGTCCCCGTCGAGGTTGAGCGCCCGCCCGCCAACGTTGGCGGCAAGCTGGTGCCCACCCGCGCGCTCGCGGATCAAGCCGAGTGTGAGCCGCGCTTCGCCGACGGCCGCTGGGACGAGTTCAAAGCCGACGTGGCCACGGCCGCCGCGATGTGGCCAAAGGATGGGTACGAGGGCCGCAACAAGGACGCGCGCTCGTTCAAGCTGGCCCCCGTGTTCGAGAGCTACGGCAGCACCGCGACGCCGGCTCGCTTGGCCCGCTTGCGGCTATGGTTCTCGATCCTCCCGGTCTCGGGCGGCAGCTTGTTCGTGCTCTCGCTGCTTGGTGGGCTGCTGAGCATTGGCGCGCTGGGGCTGGTCTGGCGCGCCTATGGTCTGCGCGCCGCGGCGTTGGTCGGGATCGTGTGCTTCGCCGAGCTGGCGGTCAGCCCGATCGCCAGCGGTGCTGGGGTCGCGGCCTCGCTCGCGCTGGCGACCGTGCTCGCGGGCTTCGCCGCCGCCGAACTCGACCGCTGGGCGCTCGCGGGTGGCCTGCTCGCGTTCGCCAGCGTCGAGCTGGTGTGGCCAAGCCTGGTCGTGCTCGCGCTGGTCGCCAAGCTTGGCGCCGACTGGCTCGCGGGCCATCCACGCAAGCGCGAGCTGACCCGGCTTGCGATCGGGGCAGGCGCGACGGCGGTCGCGCTGCTGCTGCTCAGCGCGACGCTCCCGGGCGGATTTGGCAATTGGTCGGCGTGGGCGGATCGCGTGGCCGTGCACCGCTACGCCGACGGCTCGCGCCAGGTCGGCCTGCGCTGGCTGTTCGTCCCCGACGGCAGCTGGCTGGGCGGCAACAAGGCGCTTGCGTACCCCGAGAAGGCCCAGCGCCTCGCCGACCGCCACGCGTGGATCTTGCTGTGCGGCGTGTTGCTGCTGGTGCCCTCTTTGTTGGCGGTGCGTCGGCTGCCGCCGCTCGCGTTCGCGGGGATCGCTGGGGTCACGGCCACCTTCGCGATGTTCTCGACCGAGGCCACCGCGTGGGGGATCGCGCTGCCCATGTTGGCGCTGGCGGCCGCCGCGATCGCCAAGCACCACAAGCCTTCGGCGCTGCTCGTGGGCCGGCCTTCCACGGTGTTGATCGCCGGTTGCCTGGCCCTGTGCGTGGGCATGCATGGCATCTTTCGGATCCAGCCCTTCGAGCCATGGTTGTTCAACATGGTGTACTCGCACCTGTTGACCACGCTCATGCTCGGGCTTGGCGTCGCCTTGTTGTTGCTGCCAGGCTTGCGCGAGCACGGTGATCCGCCGGGGGCGCCAGCCTCGATCCCCGTGCTGCTGGCAACGTCGGGGCGCACCCCCAAGCCGGCCGCGGACGCCAGCGAGGCGCTCACGCCCGAGCAGGTCGCCGCCGCCGCGGCCTTTGACGCCGCCTCCGCGATCACGGCCGTGATCAAAGATGAACCGGAACCGGCGCGCGACGAGCAGCCCGGAGGTGCGTCATGATCGCGCCGCCCGAGGTCATCACGCGGGAGCCAGGGCTGGGCGAGCAGCTGTGGTTTTACCTGACCTCGCGGACCGAGACCTCCGACATGCAGTTTGGCTTCGCGGTCTTGGCGATCGCCGTGCTGCTCGCGGGGGTCGCCTGGCGCACGCTGCAATTGCACCGGCGCCAGTCCACGGATCCCGCCACGCCCAGCAAGTGGCTGCGCTGGGGCGATCGCATGATCAGCGCGGCGCTGCTGGTCGCCGCGCTGGGCTCGGCCACCCAGTACTTCTACGGCTCGCGCAACAACGACAGCTGGCTGCACCGATGGGATCTGTATCACCAGGTCATCGGCGCCAAGTACTTCTCTGAAGTCGGGTATTTCCGCATCTACGAGTGCACCTGGGAGATCGACGCCACGCACGAGCGCCACTTTAGGCGGGTGGCCAAGATGCGCGACATCGAGACCCTGAAGATCCTCCCGACCGCCGAGGCCGTCGGCGAGATGGACTGCGCGGAGCTGTTCACCGACGAGGCCCGGCTCGAGCAATTCGCCAAGGACGTCAACGACATCCACGAGCTCGGCGGCCACGGCATGTGGAACAAGCTGTTCTCTGACAAGGGCTTCAACGGCACGCCCTTCCACGCGTGGATCTTGTCCAAGCTCACCGCCCACGTGGACATCGTGGAGAAGGAGCTGATCTGGCTGGGCCTGCTCGACGTGTTCTTAATGATGTTCGCGTTTGGCTGCGTCGCGTGGGCGTGGGACGTGAAGACGGCCGCGATCGCGATGCTGTTCTTCTGCGCGAACTTCCCCAATCGCTACATTCACATGGGTGGGTCGATCTTGCGCTTCGACTACATCGCAATGCTGATCATCGCGCTCGCGCTGATGAAGAAAGATCGGTTTGCGATCGCTGGCGCGTGCGTGGCGTGGGCAACCGCCGAGCGGGTGTTCCCCGCCGTGTTCGCCGCTGGCCTGGGGTTCAAGGCCGGCGTCGAGCTGCTGGCCACCCGCAAGCTCCGCCGCGAGTACCTGCACTTTGGGCTTGGCTTCGTGCTTGGGCTGCTGGTCCTGGTTGGGCTGAGCCTGTCCATGAGCGACACGATCGGCGGCGGCGTCGACAACTGGCGCGACTGGTGGGCCAACATGAAGGTCCACACCGAGCACACCCGCGGGTTTCGGGTCGGGTTCAAGCACATGTTCATGATGGACGGCAACGTGACCGAGAGGCATCGGTTCATGGGCTGGGCCAGCAAGACCAAGGCGTTTCACACCCGGGATCACTACTATCTATTGACGATGGCGGCGCTGTTTGGGCCGCTGGTGCTCGCGGTCCGCAAGCTCGACGCGGTCACCTTCGCCGCGCTGTTTTGCGCGGCCGGGTTCTTCACGCTGACGATCGCCACCCGGTACTACTACTCGGTGATGGTGCTGTTCATCCTCGTTGATCGGAACCTGTTCGAGGATCGCAAGCAGATGCTGCTGACGGCGCTGTTGTGTCTGACCGCCGCGTTCTTGACCAAGACCGCCGCGGCGACCTCGAGCGTGCCGTATCACTACAACACCGCCTCGAGCGCCGCGTTCGCGGGGTACTTTGTGATCTTGGGGGCGCTGCTGTGGATCGATCCGTGGCTGCGGGATCGGTTCATCACCGGTACTGACGCTGCGGACGAGCCGGCAACCACCGAGCCGACGCCGCCCGAGACGTAGACCGGATCAGCCCGACAGCGGAAGCGCTCAGTGAAGCTCCCGAGCGCTCAGTGAAGCTCGGGATCGCCGTCGTCGTCGCCGAGCGAGCTCACCAGGTGGAAGCTAGGCGGGGCCGGGGCGGTGCTGGTCTGCTTGTCGATCTCGCCGATCGCCAGGCCCAAGATGTCGCGGAGCTCCCGCGCGGTGCCGTCTTGAACGCGAACGGTGGTGCCGCCTACGGAGATGTGAACGGCGCCGCAGCTGCAGCGATCGATGCGACAGTTGGACGAGCGGGCGATCGTGGTGGTGACGTGTTTCAAGCAGCGGCCTCGAGCGCGACGCTACCCGCTCGCTGCGGGCTTGGCCAGCGGCGGGGGCGTCGCTGGTTCCGGGTCATCGCGCCGCCTCGCTTGGGCTTGGGCTTGGGGGCTGGCCGCGGGTACGCACCTCCGCTCGGAGGCGCTGCACGCGTCGCGAAGCCGCGGGGGCAGACCCGGCGCACGTCATGGCTCACGCATGGCCAAGGTGCCGTCGCTGCCGATCCGGCAGGAGCTTCGTGGCTTGCACGGCGGTGGCCTGCTCGGCCCGCTGCAGCTGCCGCGCGAGCCTTGGGGCGCGACGGCCGTTGTCGGCAAAGTCGGCTTCGATCAGCTCGCACACGTGATCGTGCGACTCGCCGCGGACCTCGATCAGGTGCTGCGCCAGGTAGCGCGCGCGGTTCTCGAGCGAGACCGAGTGCACGCGCCCAGCCTGCCCGAACAGCCAGTCCGCGAACGCCAAGGTTCGCTCGAAGGGCGAGCCGCCGGCCCACAGCAGCCGCATGCCCTTGGCCAGATCACCGCGGTTCCAGAAGCTGTCCCAGACCTGCGCGAACCGGCGCAGCCGCTGCATGGTCGCAAAGTCGATCGCGTGGCTCTGCAAGATCCCGTAGGGCGGCCGCGGCTCGAACACCATGCCAAACTCGTCCGCGTGACGGGAGATCGGGGTGCCGCGCAGCCGCTTGAGCAGGCCAACTTGCACCTCTTGGACATCGGCGGCGACCAGCCGATCGAGCCCGCGACCAAAGCTCTGCGCCGACTCGCCGGGCAGCCCGATGATCAGATCCGTGTGCAGGTGCACGCCCGTGTGCTCGCGCAGGAAGTTCAGGTTGTCGAACATCCGGGCCACGTTCTGACGGCGAGAGATCCGCTTGCCGACCTCGTCATCCAAGGTCTGCACGCCAACCTCGAACTGCAAGCTGCCAGCCGGGAACGCGGCGATCAGCTCGCGCAGGCCCTCCGGCAGGCGGTCGGGCACCATCTCGAAGTGCAGGAACAGGCCGGGCCGGATCCGGGCCAAGAAAAACTCCAGGATCGCGGCGCTGCGCTCGAGGTCCAGGTTGAAGGTCCGGTCGACAAACTTGAACTGGCGGGCGCCGCGTTCGATCAGCTCGTCGAAGGCCGCGAGCAGGGCCGGCAGCGGGAACGCGCGGACCCGCTTGTCGAGCGAGGACAGGCAAAACTCGCAGCGGTAGGGGCACCCGCGCGAGGCTTCGACATACAGCACCCGGTCGCGCAGATCGTGATCGTCATACAGCGCATAGGGCAGCTCGAGCTCGGCCAACTCGGGCAGCCCGCCATCGATGACGCGGGTCAGCGGATGTTGGCCGGCGATCAGGCGCGCGCACAGCTGGGCGAAGGCCCGCTCGCCCTCGCCCGTGATCACGTAGTCGACCTCGGCGAGCCAGGCCTGGTCATCGATCTCGTAGCTGACCTCGGGCCCGCCAACGACCAGCGTCACGCTTGGGGCCAGCCGTCGCAGCAGCTCGACCAGCTGCCGGGTTGGCTCGACGTTCCAGATGTACACGCCCAGTCCAACGATGCTCGGCCCGGTGGCCAGGATTGCTTCCGCGATGTCGAGCGGGCGCTCGTGAATCGTGAACTCGAGCAGCCGGGTCTGCTCGCGCAGCGGGCCCATGTTCGCAAGCAGATAGCGCAAGCCGAAGGCTGCGTGTGGGTACTTGGCGTTGAGGGTCGCCAATGTGATCGTCGACACGGGCCGGCACCATAGCAGCCCACCGGGCCGGGCGCCTTGTCGCTGGACGAGCGTCGCGCGCTTCGCCATCATCCCGAGGATGACGGGCAAGCTTGGACGGACGACGCTGACGGTGGCCGTAGTGCTGGCGGGGGCGACCTCGGTCGGGTGCACCCCTGAAGAGAGCAGCCCGTTCACGATGACCAAGGGTGACGGGACCGAGGGCGACGGCGACGGCGACCCTGGCGACGGCGACGGCGATGCCAACCCCAACTGTGGTGACGGCGTCGTGCAGGTCGGGGAAGAGTGCGACCTGGGCTCGCAAAACGGTGAGTCGAGCCAGTGCACGCCCACCTGCCACATCGCGGCATGCGGTGACGGCTACGTCTACCAAGGCTTCGAAGAGTGCGACGACGGCAACGCGACCAACGCCGACGACTGCGTGACCGGCTGCAAGCTCGCCACCTGCGGCGACGGGTTCTTGCACGCTGGCGTAGAGGCGTGCGACGACGGCAACCTCGACAACGCCGACGGCTGCACCACGATGTGCCTGCCCGGCACGTGCAGCGACGGGATCCTGCAAGAGGGCGAGCAGTGTGACGACGGCAACGTCGACACCAGCGACGACTGCCCCGCCTGTCAGTTTGCGTTTTGCGGCGATGGCTACGTGCAAAACGGGGTCGAGGCCTGCGACGACGGCAACCTCGACAGCAACGACGGCTGCACCTCGCCGCTGTGCGAGCACGCCCAGTGCGGCGACGGGATCCTCTACGAGGGCGTGGAGGAGTGCGACGACGGCAACGACGTCAACGGCGACGCGTGCACGCTGGCCTGCACCGTGGCGTTCTGCGGAGACGGGGTCAAGCAGGCTGGCGTGGAGGAGTGCGACGACGGCAACGACGTTGACGACGACTACTGCACGAACGACTGCACCTCGCTGCTGTACTTCGTCGAGGGTCCGCAGACCAACGTGGACGAGGCCGATCTTGGGGGCTGGGAGGAGTGCTGGACCGGGTTTTATGGCACCACCTACCCCAACCTGACCGGAACGATCCTGGGTCAGCAGTGCACGGGCAGCAAGCTGTTGGTTGGCTGTCGCCCCGTCAACTCCACGGTGTTCACGCTGCTGGCCATGGGCGACCGCGAGGATGTCTTGTTCGAGACTGGCCAGGGCAACGTCACCCACGACGCCAACGGGGTGTCTTGGTACTACAACGGGTCGTGGTCCATGGGGTTCGCGGATCTCGGGACTGGCGTGCAGCGCAATTCCTGTGACACGGGCAACGTCAGCCCGACCCTGCGCATGTGCTGGCATACCGGGAACAATCAGATTACGACCGGCTATCGGTGCGGGTCGCAATTCCCGTTCAACAACCAGTGGGAGCGCGTGATCATGCACGCGGATTGACCCCGGCCGCGGGCTAGCACCACGGGCTGCTAGAACGAGCTGACAGGCTACAGAAGTCGGTCCCAGTCGCCGGCCGCGTAGAACAGGTACATCTCGAATGCGGTGTAGCCTGCGTCATTGTGGATCTCGCAGTCGCCGAATTCATACACCGGGATGATGTCGGCGTTCGAGCTGATCGCGTGGTCTTGCACGAAGAACTCGGGGATGTCTGGGAGCGTGACGTAGTAGCCGTCGGGGCGGGCGTTGAGCGGGAGGACCGGCTGCGTCCATGACGTGTTGGCCGGGGACCGGCTGACGCCGTCGATCACGTCGTTGATCCGCTCGGTGTCGTAGGAGTCCAGATAGCGGCCGGGGACGCCGTCGTCGCTGATGAAGGCGTTGGCTCCGACGTCGTCGAGCACCGCGTCCTTAGCGGCCTCGGCAGTCTGGACGAAGGTCTCGGCGAGCAGCGGCAGCTGGGTGGTGGTGAAGTACATGTCCTCGACCGGATCGCTGGTGAAGAAATCCGACCAAATGCCACGGTCGTCGAGCTCGGGCACAGGGTACTTGGCGCTGTGGTAGTTGTTGGCGGTGTAGATGACCGGGTCAAACCCGTCTCCGCCGAGCTGGACCTTGTTGTTGGCTTCAGCGTTGGAGGTGTCTTCGCCAACGATCAGGTGATTGCCAATGTAGTTGACCCCTGGCGCGCCGTTCTTGACGGTGGTCAGCCGCGCGCCCCAGTTGAACGCGACATTGTTGATGACGTCGAACCTGCCGTCGCCCGAGATGTTTGGGGTTCGGTGGGATTGATGCACGAACAGGTTGTTCAGCGTGCTCAACCGGTCGATCTCGAAGGGGGCGGTGACCCCAAGGATGATCCCCGTTGCGTTCTCGGAGAAGATGCTGGTCTGGATCGTGCCATCGAGCAGCGGCGCGAAGAACGGGGCCATCGAGATCGCCTGGTCGTCGTTGAAGCTAAACGACAGATGGTCGAAGATGAAGCGCTCCGTGCCGCCGCTGATGATCGCGTTGTGGTCGAACACGTCGGGCTCGCCGGTGTAGCTGCCGTTTCGGAACCGGGTGTGCCGGATGATCAGGTTGTTGGTGGGCAGGGTGGGCAGGTTGTAGCCGCCCGAGAACAACAGCGTGCTTCCGGAGATCGTGATCCCGCCTTCGGGGGCGGTCTCGCCGGCGATCGTCAGATCGCTGTGGACGTCGATCAGCTCGATCCGCGAGGCGAGATCGATCCGGCCCGACACGTCGAACACGACCGTGCGCGGGCCCGCTTGGTTGAGCGCGGCGCGGAAGCTGCCGGGGCCGTCGTCGTCGAGGTTGGTCACGTGAATCACGGCGCCACCCCGGCCGCCGCTGGCGATCGAACCCGCGCCATACGCGGTCGGGAACGCCTTGAGCTTGCTGAGGACCAAGGGGCCGGTCTCACACGCGTCGCCGGTGTCTGTGGTGTCCGTGTCTGTGTCCGTGTCCGTGTCCGTGGTGTCGGTCGTGTCCGTCGACCCGGTCGAGTCGTCGGAGCCCGAGTCGTCGGACGTGGTGTCCGACGTACCCGTGCTGGCGCTCTGCGTGTCGCCCACGGTGTCGGTGATGGGGTTGTCCGACTCGCTGCTGCAAGCGGCGGCGAACGACAAGCTACACACGAATATCCATGACTGGCGCGGCACGGCGCGAACCTAGCCGCACGCCCGCGCACGGTCAAGGTAAAGCGCGGGCTACAGCGTCTTGAGATACTCGAGCACGGCGGCTCGCTCGGCGTCGCTGAAGTGATCGCCGAAGGTGTGACCACCGTTGCCGTGACCGAGGATCGTCGTGTCGAAGATGTGCTTGGCCTCCGCCGGGTCTGCGCCGGCTTGGCCCTGATCGAGCTCGGCCCACCGCCAGCCGAGCTGGTCCTGGTCGAAGTTGCTGCTGTCGTAGTTGACGCGCCGCCAGTAGGTGGGCCGCTTGCTGGAATTGAGCAGCAGCTCCAGGGTCGGGACCGAACCGTTGTGCAAGAACGGCGCGGTCGCCCAGATCCCGTCGAGCGGCGGGGCCGTATAGCCAATGAAGGGATCCGTCGCGGTCAATTGGGTGACCGTGCCGTACCAAGAGGCGTTGTACCAATCGATCATCGCGCCGATCTCACCGAGCGCGACGGTGCCAAGCAGGGGATCCGTGTCAACCACCTCGATCGGGATCAATAGATTGGGAAAGGTCTCGGCGTCGGGATCTGGGTCATAGGTGCCGTGGCAGCCAGCGCAGCTGCACTCGAACAGCGCGGCGCCCTCGTCCGCGAGGGCTTGGTCGATCGTCCACGGGTACGCGGGTGGCTCGATGGTCTCGAGGTAGGCCACGATGTCCGCGAAGTAGTCGAACATCTGCGTGGCCTGGGCGGCCGTGTCGATGCACAGCGAAGACGCGAACATCATGGTCCCGCGGTGGTCACCGCGCGACATGCCATTGTAGAAGTGCCCGGCCTTCTTGCTGACGCGCCACCACGGCGGCGTGTCGACGGGGACCAGGGGCGGATCGATCGGGAACAGCTGCTCGTCGGACCACTCGAGCGTGAACGGGTTGCGGTGCGAAGCGAGGATCACCGCGACGTCGTCGGCCGGGTTGGAGCCGATCGTGTAGGTCTTGATGTGGGGCCCCAGCGCTTGATAGCGGCCGATGAACTTGTTGATCTCGTGCCCGGCGTCGGTCCATTCGGGCAGCGGCGGAAGCACGCTCATCAGCGCGCCGAGATCTTGGGTGAAGTCGGCGTCGTGGCGACCCAGGCCGATCACCAGCTCGCCGTTGAACTCGCCCGCGTGGCAGGTCAGACAGTTCATCGCCGCGAGTTCGGTGCCGCCCTCGGACACGACCAAGTTCCAGTTGTAGGGCAAGTTCGCCGCCTTGCCGTCGCGCCATGGCAGGGCTTGGCCGTCGGCGTAGGTACCAAGCAGGCCCTTGCCGAGCATGAACACGTCGTAGGGGACGCCGCAATTGACGTAGTCTTCGTGGAGCAGCGCCCACTCGCCAGCGTCGGGGTCGCCGTTGAGCTCGGGCGGCGCCGGGATCTCCCAGCCAAGGTCCCACGGGCCGGGGGCGCCGAGGCAGCTGCTGGGGTCGCCGGTCTCGGACTCGCCCTCGGTCTCGGTCTCGGTCTCGGACTCGTCGGACTCGCTGGAGGTCGCGGTGGTGCCGGTCGCGTCGCTGGACTCGCTGGTCCCCGTGTCCGATCCCTGCCCCGGAGCGCGCTGGTCCGCGCAGCCGAGCGTGGCGACGCTCAGGACCAGCAAAGCGGTGAGGGCGTGCTCGTTTACGATCCCCATGACCACAGGGTACAGGCCGTGGCTCCGGGTGTCAGCCAGGCTCGCGCTGGCGTTTCGAGCTGGGCCAATGCGTGCCAGACTCGCGGGATGCGACGCGATGTCACGCTGACGGTGCTCCTGTTGCTCGTGGCCGCGTGCGGGGACAGCAGCACCGGGGACGGCTCGAGCGAGTCTGGAACTGACGGGGGGCCGGCGGCCGTTGGTGACCACCCGGCAGGTTGGAGCGGGCTGACCGGGCCGCTGACCGAGTGCGAGTCGACGCTGCCAGACCCCGCAGTGATGGCGTGGACGCGGTGACTCGCGGGGTGAAGTCACCTGCCGAGCTGCGCTCGCCGTGGGGCCATCACGGCGTCGCCGCGAGCCCCAACGCCCCCCGCATCCGCTCGATCGCGTGATCCGGCAGCGCCAAGTCCAGCCACAGCTCCAGCGCCCGGACCCCCTGCCACAGCAGCATCGGCAGCCCATCCTGCACGGCAAACCCCGCCGCAGCCGCGCGCTCGAGCAGCCCGCCGGCCGGGCGCGGATACACGATGTCGACCACCCGCGCCCCCGCTTCGAGCTTGCCAAGCTCGAGCGCCACCGGGAACGCGCGCGGCCCACCAGCGAGCCCGACGATCGTCGTGTTGATCAACAGCTCGCCGGTTGGCGCCCCGAGCTGCTCCCAGCTCAGCGGCCGCACCCGCGCCCGCGCCTCTGCGTCGCGCGGCAGCACGATCCGCTCGGGCGCGCGGCTGACCCACGTCAGCTCCACGTCCGCGAACGCGCCGAGCAGCGCGTCGGCGATCGCCACCGAGGCCCCGCCAGCGCCCAAGATCGTCGCGTGGCGCAGCGAGGCCCCCGGGAGCTCGTCGAGCGCGTCGAGGAACCCGCGCGCGTCGGTGTTGTGGCCGTGGATCTGCGTGGCGCCCGTGGCCGCGTCTTGCACGAAGCACAGCGTATTGACGGCGCCGACCCGCTGCACGGTGTCCGATCGCCGGTCACACAATTCCAGCGCGGCCTGCTTGTGCGGAACCGTGAGGTTCACGCCGCCAAGACCCAGCGCCGCAGCACCCCGCACGGCCTCGCCGAGGCTGCCGCTGCTCACGTGGAACGGCAGATAGCAATGTGGCAACCCCAGCGCAGCAAACGCGGCGGCGTGCATGACCGGCGAGCGCGAGTGGCCGATCGGATCACCAAATACGCCAAAGCAGCGAGCCAGCGGCTGCGGCGAGCTCAAGCGGGGTCCTTCTTGCTCGTGACCGCGACCCCGAGCTCACCACGCTGCAGCTGCAGGCGCAGCTCCTCGCCAAGCTCGACCTGGGCCGCGTCGCGGATCAACGCGCCGTTGGGATCACGAACCAGCGCGTAGCCACGCCCAAGCACGGCCAACGGCGAGAGCGCGTCGAGCTTGCCGGCCGCCCGCGCGAGCCGAGGCCGGAGCCCGGCGGTCAGCCCCTTGCCAGCTCGCATCAGCCGGCGCTCGAGCTCGTTGAGGCGCTTGCGCTCGGCGGCGATCCGCGTGTGCGGGTGGACGGCGCGCAGCCGCTCGGCGAGCTCGCGGTGGCGCCGACGCGAGACGCCAAGCGACCCACGCATGCTCACCAGCAGCCGCCGCTGGGCCCCGCCTAATTGCTCGCGCTCGCGCCGGACCCAGGTCTGGCCCCAGCGCTCGAGCCGGCTCGACATCCCGTGCAAGCGGGCGCCCACGTCCAGGGTCCGGCGCTCGAGGTTGCGCAGCAGTCGGCGCTCGCGATCGGCGAAGCGCTCGAGCAGCGCCGCGCGATCCGGCACGACCAGCTCGCCCGCTTGCGAGGGGGTCGCGGCCCGGCGATCGGCGACGAGATCACACAGCGTGACGTCAACCTCGTGGCCAACGGCCGACACGATCGGCACCGGGCACGCCGCGATCGCCCGGGTCAGCCCCTCGTGGTTGAACGCCCATAGATCCTCGAGCGAGCCCCCGCCGCGGCCAATGATGATCACGTCGACCCCAGGCGCCCGCTGCAGCCGCCGCAGCGCGACGGTCAGCTCATGGGGCGCCTCTGGGCCTTGAACCTTGGCCGGCGACAGCAACACGTGCGTGGGCATGCGGCGACGAATGACCTTGATGATGTCGTGGACCGCGGCGCCGGTCGGGCTGGTCACGACCCCGACGACGCGCGGCCAGCTTGGCAGCGGCCGCTTGCGCTCGTTCGCAAACAAACCCTCTGCGGCGAGCTTTTGCTTGAGCTGCTCGAGCGCGAGGGTCATCTCGCCGAGGCCCGCTGGCTCGGCACGCTCGGCGTAGAACTGAAACCGACCCTGCGCCGTGTAGATGCCCATGCGCCCGAACACGCGCAGGCGCTGGCCCTCGTCGATCCGAAACCGCAGGCGCCTGACGCTCGTCGCCCACATCGCCAGGGGCAGCGCCGCGGTGCCGTCCTTGAGCGTGAAGTAGACGTGGCCGCTGCGGGCGACGACCAGGTTGGAGACCTCGCCCTCGACCCAGATCGCGGGGACGCCCCGCTCGATCACCCGGTTGGCGAGCTCGACCGCCTCGCGGACGCTGAGCACGCGCGGCCGCTGGGGCGCCTGTCGGCCATGACCTGGATGACCCGGATGACCTGGATGACCTGGATGACCCGGATGACCGGGACCGCCTGGCGGATCTCCCTGCCCACCGGGTGGGCGCTTGCCAAACGGGATGCCGCGCTGGGCCATGCGGCCGGTTGTAACATCAATCGTCCTCGACGAGACCGAGCTGGCCCACGAGCTCGGCGACGCGCTGCTCGAGCATGGCCAGGCGGCGCCCCTGATCGCGCAAGACCTCGTCGAGGTCGTCGCTGGTCTGGCGGCGAAACGCGGCGTCGATCTCGAGCTCGGTGATGCGGCGCTCGTGCAGCTCCACCTGCTCGCGCAGGGCGTCGAGTTCGGTGTCCTCGTCCTCGGGCATGGCGCGAGTGTGCATCGATCGCTGCAGCGATGGTAGCGTGGCGAGGGCAGCGTGAGTCGCGAGCTGAAAGCCATCTTGATCCTCGGCGTGTGCGCCGGCACGGTGCTCGGGTGCGAGCGAGCCACCCCCGAGGCGCCGGGGCTCGCGCCGATCCCCGCGACCGCGCCCGCGACCGAGCTCACGGTGGAGCCGGAGGTCGGGGCCGTGAATGACGAGGCGCAGCTCGACGCGCTCGCGCTGGCTTGCGACGGCGCGGCGCTGCGCGAGCAATTCGCTGCCCGCACGCCGGCTCAGCTCGACGCCCTCGCCAGCGCTGGGCCGCCGAGCCTGGCGATGCTCGCCGCTTGGGAGCGCGGGCGTGGCTTCGACGCGGAGGGCGTGCTCGCGCCGGCCAGCGTCGATCGTCTGGCGAAGCAGATCGAGGTGGCGCTGGGGCTCGCGGCGCCGAAGTGGTGGCTCGAGCAGCTCGCTAGCGGCCGGCAGCGCGCGGGCGACGAGACCGGCCCGCCTTACTACGACGTTGGCTTGCGAGATCAGGCGGATCGCCGGGGCGCGTGGGAGTTGGGGCCGGGTGGTCTGCGGGTTCGGCCAGGCGCGGCCATGGTTTTGTCCGCCGCGAACGGCACGCTGAGCTTCGATCTGAGCATGGGCCGCGTCCAACTGGGCCCGCTGCCAACCGACCCAGGCAGCGCGATCGAGGTCGCGCGGGCACGGGCGGGCACGACGATCTACTACTCGACCTTCAGCCCCGGCTCCGGCGGGTTTCGGTTTCCACTGCGCGCCGTCGACTCGAACGGGAGCCTGCGCTGGGAAGCGCAGGTCTGCGGGCCAGATCGCAAGGTGCTCGGTGGGCTCGGCTACCTCAGCGTGGAGATCCTCGTTGTCGAGTCGCCCCCGCCAAGCCCAGACTCGCGCACGCTGCCAGGCCAGGCCGCCGCGGTCACCGGGGTCGCCGTGTTCACGGCCGAGAGCCACGGCGTCGCGCTCGACGTGTTCGATCCGCAGACAGGCGCGCGCACGCTCGCGTGGTCTTCGGACTTTTGGTCTGCCCGCTGACGCACCCAGATACCTGCGCTACCGGGCTTTGGTTCGATCGACGATCAAGAACAGCCGGGTCGGCCCGTCACTCGGATTGATGTACTCCGTCGTAGACACGGGCCCATACGAGATCGAGTCGCCGGCCTCGAGGGTGTGGACCTCGCCGCCAAGCACCACCTGCGCGCGACCTTCGAGCACGGTGATCAGCTCGACCACCCCGGCGCGATTCGGCCCGATCTGGCCCGAGGACTGGCCGGGCGGCAGCTCGTACCAGGCGACCTCTAGATCGAGCAGGCCCGGTCGCAGGCCATGCCGAACGACTTCGGTGTCGGGGTCGAGCAAGGTCCGGCGCTCGCTCGCGCGGACCAGCGACACGCTCGCCGGTTCGCTGTTGTCGAGCAGCTCGGTCAGCGAGCAACCCAGCGACAGCGCGATCTGATAGGCCAACTTGACCGTGGGGTTCTTGCGCCCGCGCTCGACCTCCGAGAGCATCGTGCTGCTGACCCCACTGGTCTGCGCGAGCGCGTCGAGGCTGAGCCCAAGCGCCTGGCGACGACGCCGGATGTTGGGTCCGATGTTGCTCGAAGGATCGACCATCTCGTGGCGACACCCATACGCTATAGCGTTGACGCCGGTCAAGTTGCTCTCTAGCATCTTGTTGTCTCCGGGTGACTGCCTGGAAGATTCGCTAAAGCGTCCGGTGTGAAGCCCATGCTGACAAGCTCCCCCACGTCGATCGGCTTCGTCGACAGCCACACCGAGGGGGAGCCGACGCGGGTGCTGATCGTAGACAGGTTCACCGTGGGCAGCGAGGTGTTTCAGCTCGGGCGAGGGCTTCTCGCCCGCTTGCGGACGCCTTCGTAGACAGGTTCACCGTGGGCAGCGAGGTGTTTTCAGCTCGGGCGAGGGCTTCTCGCCCGCTTGCGGACGCCTTCGTAGACTGGTTCACCGAGGGCAGCGAGGTGTTTTCAGCTCGGGCGAGGGCTTCTCGCCCGCTTGCGGACGCCTTCGTAGACTGGTTCACCGTGGGCAGCGAGGTGTTTTCAGCTCGGGCGAGGGCTTCTCGCCCGCTTGCGGACGCCTTCGTAGACTGGTTCACCGTGGGCAGCGAACTGTGTACGCTACTGCCCATGCGCCTGCGCTTGCCGTCATCGATCGCGTCTGTCTTTTTGGTTCTGGGTGTGGGTTGTGGTTTCGACTCGACCGGCGCCGGAGATTCGTCCGGTGAGGCGGATACCGACGGAAACGGAGACGGGGACGGTGACCCGGGCGACGGGGATGGCGACGGCGATCCGGGCGACGGGGATGGCGACAGCGGCGACGGGGATGGCGACGGAGACAGCGGCGATGGGGATGGCGACGGAGACAGCGGAGACGGGGACGGCGACTCGGGCGATGGCGACGGAGACACTGGCGATGGAGACGGCGAATCTGGCGATGGCGATGGCGATCCAGATCCCTGCGCCGGCTACTCGTTCCACGAGATCATGCTCGCTTCGGACGGCCAGCCAGCGCTGCCGATGGCGCTGTATGGCAACGAGAACTCGCCGCCGCCCGGCGTGTGGGCGCAGTCGGAGGTCGACGAAGAGGGCACGATCACGTGGGGCTTCGATGTCGAGTGTCCCGTCGAGGTCGTCATGTGGGCCGTGGTCTGGGATCAAAAGCCGGGCTTCTTGCCCGACGACGCCGACTCCTTCTGGGTCCGCATGGACGGCGAGGACCCCGAGCGCAAGTGGGTGTTTGGCTGCCAGACGGAGAATGTCGACTCGGGTTGGAGCTACCAGCAGGTGAGCCACAACGCGGGCGAGAACACGTGCATGCTCGAGTCCGTGAGCTGGGTGTTGAATCCGGGTGTGCACATTCTTCGCGTTCGCAACCGCGAATCATCCACCTTTCAGGGCGCGGCCGGGATCGCGCGGGTGCTGCTGACCAGCAACGCCGACTATGTCCCGACCATAGCGAACGATTGAGGTCAATTGCTGGCGAGCCGTCGCAGCTTGGCGTAGTCGACAGCAGCGCGAGGGCTACTCGACCGGGACGGTGTCGCAGCCGAACAGGATGTCGACCGACGCCTGCGTCGCGTTCTGGGTGCGCGTGCAGGTCTCGGGGCAGATGCGGATCGACTGCGGGTTGATCGCGTCGGGCAGATAGAACCACCCATCGCCGCCGTTGCACGCGGCCTCGTTCTCGACGTAGTAGACGCTCTCGGGCTGGCCATCGAGGAGCAGCTCGACGTTGACCTTGTTGGCGTCGAAGGTGTCGCCCTCGGGCGGCTCGGGGATCTCCCACTCGCACGCGAGCGGCAGGTTCTGCTGAACCGACTGCGCGATCTGGTTGAACACCGGGCCAAACTGCTGGTCACACAGATCACCGGCGACGCCGCCCGTGAGCGACACGAGGTCCAGGTACACGTCGCCGGCCTCTTCCGACAGCGGGATGAACGAGAGGCAGCAGCTGGCCCCCAGCGCGCAGTCGAGCGGGTCCGGGGCCTCGAACGCCACGATCGCGTGGAAGAAGTAGTTGGCGTAGTCGGGGTTGAGCGCCTTGAACGCCATGTCGAAGTTGGCGGCGTTCATGCTCGAGTTGTCGTCGCTGACGACGACCAAGTGCTTGACGGAGTTGGGCCGGATCGAGGTGGACCACAGCTGCTCGGTCGAGAGGATCTTCTCGAGCGCGTTGGTGCTGCCGACGGTCTCGACGACGTGCAGGTACTCGGGCAGCTTGGTGTCTGCGGGACATGAACCGCTGCCTAGCGGCACGCCAATGCAGGGCCCATCTGGAGACGACTCGGCGATCATCACGACGTGGTGATCAATGTTGGCCAAGAAGATCTGCGTGGAGAACATGTTCATGTTCTGCTGCACGAAGTTCTTCTCGTCGGACATCGAGCCCGACGTGTCGATGACGAACACGATGTCGACCGGCGCGAACTGGTTTTGGGCCTGCTCGCTGACCGCCGCGCACTCGTCCCCGGTGTCGCCGTCGCCGTCGCCCTGCTGCATGTCGAGCAGCGGGCCAGAGCTGCTCGAGTCGCCGTCGCCGTCGCCGGTCGTGTCGCCGTCGCCATCGCCAACGGTGAACACGCCCGTGGTGCTGCCCAGCGGTCGGCCTTCTTCGCCGCCACAGGCACCAAGCAGCAGGCCCGAGGCGATCAGCGTCCGTCGTAGTCCAGGTTGCATGGCCGGATGATAACGGGTCGGGCGGGCCTGGGTAGCGATTTTAGCCGTGGGGGGGACTGAATCGTTTGTTATCTGACCTACGTATTTTTGGGGCCTGATCTCGGCATCGTGCCCGCGGGATATCGACTCGCGCTACCCTGCCGCCGACCCCATGGCGAAGCGAAAAGGCGGCGGGCGTGAGGCCCCGATTGACCACACGCGTGTCATCGATGGCTTTGGCGAGCTCGTTGGCCGCACGCACTACGAGAGCTTCGAGACCGAGTGCGGACGCTGCGGTGTCACCTTCGTGTTCTCCGCCACCGCACAAAAGCACGTACACGAGCAGCGCGGCGTCCCGATCAAGCGGGCCCGTGCGGGAGCTGGCTACTGCTCGGCATGCGCGACCGCGCGCGGGCGGGACAATCGGCTCCGGGCCAAGGCCAGCGCCGAAGCGCAGCAGCTGCGCGCCGCCGCCGAGCGTGCCAAGGCAAGCGCGGACGCGAGCCCGAAAGACGGCTCGAAGCTGCTCGAGTATGTCGTCGCGAAGATCCGCGTGCTCGAGCATAGCTGGTCGCAGCGAGCCGCCGAACGCCTGCTTGGTGATGTCCGCCGCGCCCGTCGGCTCACGCCCTCGCTCGCCAGCGTCAGCAAGTGGGAGCTGCGGCTTGGCGAGTTGATTGCGGAGAACACACGTGACGAATGACCAGCGGATCCCCGTCGAGCGATCTGCAGTTGAGACCATGCAGCTGTGGTCATGCGTGTCGCTCGCTGACAGGTGCGTCGATTCGGCCTTAGTCCTTCTCAGGGTTCTCAGGGGGGTCATCGGAGGCAATCTTGCCCGCTCGGGCCCAGCGCCGCAGCGTGGCTTCAATGACCACGTTCAGAAGCAGCATGAGCCCCGCCGCGACCAACGCCGCGATCAGTGGGCGCAGATCGAGCCAGAGAACGAACAAGAAGACCGCCAAATTCCAAACCAGAACGATCGTCTTGACCCTGTCCCATTCTCGTTTTTGCAGCGGGAACAGTGTGGGACCGACGGGACCTGGCGAGACCAGACGGGCATTGTTCGGGTCGTCGTTCAATCGCAGTAGTCCTCCAGCGCGTCCGTTCCGATCCCCGCTGCTGCTGCCCCCGCCCCTGCGCACAAACCACATGTGGGGACCGCAGCGCAACAGGCCACCGTTGCGCTCGCCACGACGCCGACCCAGATGTACTTCCCTGCTCGCAACACCTTCTTGCCCCACGCGCTGCACTTGAAAGCTTGTGAGTCGCCTGCGAACGCATCCAAGAGCGCGGCTCCAGCCCCGCCTCCAAGCGCAACCAGGGCTCCCGCCGCCAACTCGCTGGCCGCAGGATCCGATGATGTCCAGTTCGAGACGCCACTCGCGGCGTCCCAACTCGAGTGAGCGATGGCCTCTCCATCGACGTACAGATAGCCGTCGCCACGGTTCGTGTCGTCGGCGACGATGACGACCTCTGCCGTTTCGCCGCTCGGCAGTGTGTACGTCACCGACCCCCACCGTGTGCGGTGTCCGTCCGAGGTGGTGTACTCGTCGGCCATGCTAGTGGCGGCGGTTGGTAGGTTGGTGATGCAGCGAACGCGAGTGACAGAATTGCGTGGGTCAACATGGACAAAATTGCGACCATTCTGGACCTCGGCAACGCGCAACGTCTTCGCGTCTGCGCGACTGAGATCGGCAGCTAGATCGCCCGCCGTCACTCCGCGACCGGCCGCGGGACCCCGACCACAAACCCATGCCCCATTGCCGCGCGAGCACGACCCGCTCGAGCTGGGGCGGCAGCCCGGTGAGCTTGGCCCGTCGCGCCCAAAAGTCCGTGCCTTCGGGCGGTAGCTCGCCGTCGACCTCGTCTGGCTCGCCAAGGAAGCGCTGAAACTCCGGGGGTCCGCAGAGACTCGGCGCGCTCGCCCTCGCCCCGAAGCTTTTGCAGGGTCGCCCACACGGCCTCGTTGTCGAAGCCGTCGAGCTCGCGGCGGACGTCGTCACGCACGTCCCGAAGCATGTCGAGGTGCTCGCGCTCGCCCTCGTCGGGCAGCCCGTGGGCGACACAGACCCGCCGGAGGTCATCGTCGCCAAGCAGCTCGAGGATCTCGAAGAGCACCATGCCGTTGGCGGTGGACAGCGCGGTCGTGATCGTGGGCTTGTCGTCGTCTGCTTCGACGAACACCAGGAAGTCCTCGCACAGGGCGAGGAGCTGCGGACGCCGTAGAAGCTCGAGCACCGAGTGCAGCGTGGGTGGCTGGGGCTCGGTGGGGGGCTTGCCGGTTTGAAAGTCAGGTTCTTCGAAGATCCCGAACAGCTCGGGCTTGGCTTCGCGGCCAAGGATCCTTTCAATGATCGGCTGCTTGGCTCGACCCGCGTCGTCGAGGCCGTGGGCGCGACAGATATCCTCGAGCTCGGTGCGCTCGAGCTCGTTGAGGATCTGCTCCAAGGCCGGGGTTGTCCGGGACTGGGCCAGGGTGTCGATCAGCACGGCCTTCTTGTCGCCGGTGCTGGCCGGGAGCTCGAAGGTTCCCGCGAGTTCGAGCAGGCGCGAGCGCGTGAGCACGGCGAGGGCGGAGCGCTTGCTGGGTCGAGCCATGCGGGGGGGCAGGGCATCAGGAAGCTGCAGCGCCGCGCAGCCCCGCTCACTCTTTGGCGAGGGCCGCCAAGTGTCGAGCGGCTGCGCCGGGCCGGTCGCACAGCGGCTCAGCGGGCGCTCGGGTCACGGCTCGAGGTGATGATAGGCGTCAACCGTCGCAATGCGCGGATCCTCGACCGCGCCGCCAACGGTGAAGTGATAGATCGTATGCAGCGAATCATCCGCGACCCCGATCAGCTCGTGGACGCCATCGTCAAAGAAGCATCCGATCCCCGTCGCCCGTCGCCCCGCGGCCTCGGCCTCGAGGTACAGCACCTGCCCGATCGCGCCGGCCTCCCAGTGCAAGTGCCGATACATCCACGCCCCGTGCTCCGCGAGCGCGGGCCCAAGCTCCGCGAGCATCGCAACCGCGAACGCGCCGTCGGCTGCGATCGCTTGGCGGCAGCTGACCAGCGCCGCGACCGGGCGCGCGTCCGCGAGCTCGAGTCGCCACAGCGGCAGCGCGAGCGGGCCGGTGTCGACGGGCGCCCAATCAAAGTCGGTGTGCATGTTCTCCGCGATCGTGGCGCGGACGCTGGGATCGCGCAGCAGCAGGTACAGCCCCGGCTCGACCCCGTCCACGCGATGCACGAACAACAGCAAGTGCACCCGCGGGCGACCGAGCAAGCTGGCGAAGGGCGCGTGGCCGGGTCGTGCCAAGGTCCGCGCGAGCATCCGCAGCCACGCCTCGCGCGAGAGCCCGGTGACGCCGTCCATCTCGACCGCGCTGCGCCGGGTTCGAAATACGTGGTGGGCAGACGCGCCCGTGGGCGAGGGCTCGGGGGTCGCGGTTGGTGATGGCTCGTCGATCACGACGGGGCCACTTCGCGTGCACGCATGGGCGACGCCGTTGATGCTTGGCCACGGATGGTGCGACTCGCTCAGAACATTTGGCGTGCCGACGAGATCGAGCGTGAGCGAATCGGACAGTGTTGGCGCGTGACCTGGCGGGCGCGGGCCGACGAACAGCACCAAGTCCGGGTGCTCCGGCTCCGGGCCAGACGGCTCGGGGAGCCCCAGCAGCCGGGCGGCGCCAGCGTCGTCGATCGAGGGCAGCGCTCGCAGGTGCCAGCCCAAGGCGCCCGCCGATAGAGCCAGCGCCGCGATCGCGTGGCCGACATCATGTTGGCAGTAACGGAACGCCCGCTCGCCATACTTCCACGACTCGCGCCATGGGATCGAGCTCAGGCCAATGATGACGCCGTCGCCGTCGCCGCGCAGGGTGTCCCACAGCTTGGGCTCGAGCGCGGCGCGGCGCTCGAGCGCGTGGACCAACGGAGCGTAGTGCCACACCGCCGGGGCCTCGCTCAGGCCTGGGATCGCACCAACGACGTAGGCCTCGGTCGGGTGCAAGTTGCCGCTCGAGGGGTTGCAGCGCAGCGCCCAGCGATTCTCGCCGAGCTGCTTCCAGGCCGAGAGCGCCATCGAGTCGAACAACAGACGCGCGACGCTGTTCGCGTTGACGGGCTGCGTGGCGACGCGCGAGGGATCGTAGACCTCGTCCAGGGTTGGGCCGCGCTCGGCGTCGAAGCTCCGCGCCAACGGCTCGAGCTCGCAGCCCTCGTAGCGCCGAAACGGGGTTGGTTGGGTGTCCCAGTCCATGAACCCCAGCGACTTCGCGTAGCGGTTGGGCAGGCGGTGCTTGGTGAGCTCGTGGTAGGCGAGCGCAGCGGCGATCGGGGGCTTGGACATGATGGGTTGCGCGGGCGAGTCGGTGGGGGTCTACCACGTACTTCGGGGCGCGCCGGTCGACGCGACAGGGTCGTGGCCCCGCTCGAGCTCCGATCAAAACCGGCGTTGCGTGCTCGCTCGAGATCGCGGTAGAAACTGCGTGTGGCTCGAAGAACGAACCTGGGACGTTGCTCGGTGTGGCGCTGCTCGCTCCCTTGTTGAGCGGCTGTTGGTGTCTTCTGCATCCCTGCGACGGTGGTTTTGGGTGGTCGGGGAAGCCGGTCAGCGGAGTCGTCGAGCCTGGGGTCTACCGATTCACGGTCACGGTCGAGCACAACGCGAGCTTCGAGCTCGAGTGCGAGATAACCTCGACGTCGACCGTGGGGGACTGCGACCGCTGGCGCGACGCCGAAGACTCGCAGTTCGATGTGTCCCTGCATCCTGGGTTACTCGACGAGCCCCAGAGCGGTCCGGTAGGGGGCTTCAGCATCGGCGTGATGGCGGACGACGGTAAGAACGTGATTGGGCCGCGACACGTGAGCATCGAGGTGACCCGCGACGGGGCGCTGCTCGCCGACGTCGACTACGAGGTCGAGTACATTCGCGACCGCGAGTATTGGGGCGAGCCGCACTGTGGCTTTTGCGATCGCGGTGCGGAGCTGCAGAGCCACACGTGGTAGCTGCCCGTCAGTGTGAAACCTGTAGCCGCGCGACGGATGCTCGGTCGAGCGTACTTGCAACAAGTCGAGGATTGGGCTTTGGTCGGCTCATGTCACGCCCACACGCCGCGGTGTTGCTCGCCATCTCGACCTTGCTCGCTTGCGACACGCCACCCACGACGGCCCCCGGGTCCGACGTGGCCGCGCCCACCGGTGGCCCGGAGCTCAGCGCCGCGTGGCTGCGAGACTTCACCCGCGCGTTCTCGGCCGACGCGCTCGGCGGCCGGCTCCCGGGCAGCGAAGGGGCGGCCCTCGCCGTCGCGCAGATCATCGAGGCCATGCAGGCGATCGGCCTCGAGCCGGCGGGCGAAGACGGGGGCTGGACCCAGCGGGTGGTCATGCGCGGGGTGACCCTCGACCGCGAGGCCAGCCAGCTCGAGCTTGGCAGCGGCGCGGGTCAGGCTGCGCCCTTCGTGTTTGGCGAGCACTGGGTCGGGACCAGCTTCGCGGCCGGCAGCGAGCACCCGATCGACGCGGAGCTGGTGTTTGTTGGCTACGGTGTGACCGCGCCCGAATACCAATGGGACGACTACGCTGGCGTCGACGTGAAGGGCAAGATCGTGCTCGCGTTCGTTGGCGATCCGCCGACAGAAGACGGCAGCTTTGGTGGGCCCGCGATGACCTACTACGGCCGCTGGAGCTACAAGTACGAGCGCGCGCTCGCGGCTGGGGCGGCCGGGTGCCTGGTGATCCACGAGGAGGCGCCGGCTTCCTACGGGTGGAACGTGCCAACCACCAGCTACTCGAGCGAGCGCTTTCACATTCTTGGACCAGACGGCCAGCCGCCGTCTGCCATGGCCCTGCGTGGGTGGATCTCGAGCACCGCGGCCGACGACCTGGCCAAGCGCGGTGGCCAGAGCCTCGCCGCTTGGCATGCGCAGGCGATGCGCAATGACTTTGTGGCCTCCGGCACGCGGTTGCGGCTGGGCGGCAAGCTGGTCACGAGTGAGCGTCAGGTGGAAGACGTCAACGTGCTCGGTCGGCTGCCGGGCGGCGTGCAGGCCGAGCAGGCGGTGTTCTTGACCGCGCACTGGGATCACCTGGGCACGGACCCCGACAAGCTCAGCGCGGGCGAGGACGGCATCTATAACGGCGCAATCGACAACGCCAGCGGCATCGCCAGCATGCTCGGCGTCGCGGCCGAGCTCGCAAACGGCTCGGCGCTGGATCGCTCCGTCGTGTTCCTGGCAACGACGGCCGAGGAGCAGGGCCTGTTGGGGTCGCAAGCGTGGGTCGCCAATCCAACCATGGCGCTCGACAATGTGGTGGCGCTCGTCAACCTCGATAGCATGAATGTCTACGGGGAGACGCGGGCTGTCGAGGTCGTTGGCTGGGGACAGACCACACTGGAAGATCGCCTGGTCGAGCTCGCGCGGGGGCAGGGGCGAACTGTCGTTCCCGACACTCACCCGGAGGCCGGCAGCTTCTACCGATCCGATCACTTCCCCTTCGCTCAGGTCGGGATTCCGGCGATGTACTTTCACAGCAGCCTGGATATGGTCGAAGGCGGGACCGAGGCCGGCGACGCGATTCGGGCCGGCGTGCGGCAGCGCTACCACACGCCCGCGGATGAGTTCGACGAGACCTGGACCTTCGCGGGGGCGGCCAAAGACGCGGCCCTGATCGTCGACCTGGTCCGTGCGGTGGCGGCGAAGGGCGCTCAGCCCAAGTACAAGCCAACGAGCGAGTTCGCCGGGCTGCGCTGAGCACCTCGTGACGGCGCGCGCCTCGTCGGCGCGGAGCGTGCGGCGCCGCGGAGCGTGCGGACACAGGGGCTCGCAGGCGGCTGCTGATCGCCGATCGACGAGCGCGAGGCAGCCCCGGCGGCTAGCCTGCGTCGGTGCAAGCCCACGCTCGCGTCCGCACGCTCGAGGAAGCCCCGATCAACCCGGCCGGCACCCACGTGCTGTATTGGATGACCGCGGCCCGGCGCACGCGATCGAGCTACGCGCTGGATCGTGCGATCGAGTGGGCCCGCGAATTGGGCAAGCCGCTGTGGGTGCTCGAGGCCCTACGGCTGGGCCACCCACACGCGAGCGCGCGGCTGCACGCGTTCGTGGTGCGCGGCATGTGTGACAACGCGGCCCGGTTCGAGGCCAGCCCGATCGGCTATTACCCCTACGTCGAACCAAAACTCGACGCCGGGAAGGGGCTGCTGGCCGCGTTCGCTCGCAAGGCGTGCGTGGTCGTGACCGACGACTGGCCCGTGTACTTTGTCAGGAACATGACCCGCGCGGCCGCGGCGAAGATCGGCGCGCGCATGGAGCTCGTCGATGGCGTTGGCTTGGTCCCGATGTCAGCCCCGGATCGCTGCTTTGCCCGGGCCCACGACTTTCGCCGTTGGTGTCAAAAGCACGCCAACGTGTGGCTGGGTCCGGCGCCGCGGGTCAATCCGCTGGCGCGACTGCAGCTGTCGGCCGCCGGGGAGCCGCCGATCAACACGCGCAAGTGGCCGGCCGCGCCCGTGGACCGCACGACCGCGCTCGAGCGCTTGGGCCAGCTGGCGTTCGCGCGAGAGATCCCGGCGATCCCGGACGTGGGTGGCAGCCAGGCCGCTCGCGCGCGGCTGCGGGCGTTTGTTGCGACTGGGCTCGAGCGCTACGCCGAGCGCAACCAGCCCGCGGCCGAGGTCACCAGCGGCCTGTCGGCGTACCTGCACTGGGGCCAGATCGGCGCCCACGAGGTGCTGCGGGCCGTGCTCGCGTCTGAACCCGACTGGGATCCCGGGCGAATCTCGGAGCTGTGTCGGGGCCAGCGCGAGGGCTGGTGGGGGATGTCGCCCGCGCGCGAGGGCTTCTTGGATCAGCTGCTGACCTGGCGCGAGGTCGGGCACAACTTCGTGTGGCACCACGCCGACTACGCCCGCTTCGAGTCACTGCCCGCGTGGGCCCGCACGACGCTGCGCGCCCACGCCAGCGACGAGCGACCGGAGCTGTACTCGCTCGAGCAGTTCGAAGCCGCAGCGACCCACGATCCGATCTGGAACGCCGCGCAGCGCGAGCTTGTCTCGACCGGAGCCATGCACAATTATCTGCGGATGTTGTGGGGCAAGAAAATCCTGCATTGGTCGGCGAGCCCCCGCGCGGCGCTGGAGATCATGATTACGCTCAACGATCGCTACGCGCTCGACGGGCGCGATCCAAATTCCTACAGCGGAATTGGCTGGGTGCTCGGGCGCTTTGATCGGGCTTGGGGACCCGAGCGGGCGGTGTTCGGAAAGGTCCGCTACATGAGCTCGGAGTCGACGCGCCGCAAGCTGCGGCTCAACGCGTACCTTCAGCGCTTCGGGCCGGGTTGAGGTGAGGCCGAGATCGAGTCACGACTGCGGGTGGGTGGGTCGTTTCGCCCCAAGTGGTCTGGCTAGCCAAATGCGCACAGTGATGAATCCGGCCGGCCGGCCGAATCGAACTGTGTAATGTGCGCACTAGCCTCGCCCGTGAACAGCGCGAGTGCAGTCATTTCGTGCCGGCCGGCTGGCCGCGATGAGAGCTGGTGTATTGGTGGGGAAACACCGACGCGAGCGGTCCCTGCGAGCTCGTACAGCCCCACTGTAATGAATGTGCCTGGTTGGGAGTCGAGCTCGCAATAAATACAGTTCCCAGGCGGAGGGCCCACACCCTGACTGATATTTGCGCGGCCGACTACGCACAGCTGTTCGGTTTCAGGACAACAGATTACACGTGTGTGCAAAATAGAAGAAAAAACCGCTAGCGATTACTGGAGAGTCGAGACACGATTGGTCATTGATGGCACTCCGAACTTTGTCGTTTCCGATCCTGACCGCCGCGGTACTCATTGGTGGACTGACCAGCACGGCCGAAGCGGCGGAGCCGTATCCGGCGTTCGAGAGCGGCCACGTGCGCCCAATGGCGCTCTCGCCGAACGGCAAGCGGTTGTTCGTCGTCAACACACCCGACAATCGGCTCGAGATCTACCGGGTCCGAAAGCACGGACAAGCCCTCGACCACGAGGCTTCGGTCCCGGTTGGGCTCGAGCCGGTCGCGGTCGCGGTCCGGAGCAATCACGAGGTTTGGGTCGTCAACCATTTGTCCGACAGTGTGAGTGTTGTCCGAGTCAATGGCGCGGTCCCACACGTGGCCCAGACTTTGCTCGTCGGCGATGAACCGCGCGATGTCGTGTTCGCGGGGCCCGGTGGCTCACGCGCATTCATCACGGCTGCGCATCGTGGCCAGAACGCTCCGTTCGCGCCCGAGCTGACCACACCCAGCGTCGGCCGTGCGGATGTCTGGGTGTTCAACGCGAACGATCTCGGCCCGGAGCTTGGCGGAACTCCGCTGTCGATCATCAACCTCTTTAGTGATGTCCCCAGGGCGCTCGCCGTTGACGCGAGCGGCTCACGGGTCTACGCCGCAGCGTTCAATTCGGGCAATCAGACCGCCGTCGTGCACTTGCTGGAGATCCCAGACACCGGGGAGGCGGACGGCGGGATCCCGCTACCAAACGTCAACCACTCGGGCGTCCCCGAGCCGGACATGAGCCTGATCGTCAAGTTTGACGGCGCGCACTGGGTCGACGAGCTCGGGCGCGTATGGGACGACAAGATCAAGTTCAACCTGCCCGACAAAGATGTGTTCGTGATTGACGCAGACGCGGCCACCCCCGAGCTGCTGCCGGGCGCCAACGGCTTCTTCGCGGGCGTGGGGACCACGCTCTTCAACATGATCGTCAACCCGATCAGCGGAAAGGTCTACGTCACCAACACCGAAGCGCTCAACCATGTCCGCTTCGAGGGTCCAGGGTTGTTCGCTAGCACGACCGTGCGTGGCCACACGGTCGACAACCGCATCACGGTGCTCGACGAAGACGGCGTGCACCCTCGGCTGCTCAACAAGCACATCGACTACGAGAGCTGCTGCGACCCGCTCCCCAACGACGAGGCCAGCCTCAGCATGTCGCAGCCGCTTGGCATGGCGATCTCCAGCGACGGCGAGATCCTCTATACTGCCGTGCTTGGAAACGACAAAGTTGCGATCCACTACACCGCGGAGCTCGAAGACGATGAATTTTACCCCGACGCTGGCGACCAGATCCCAGTGAGCGGCGGTGGCCCGACCGGCGTGGTGCTCGATGAGGCGAACGACCGCTTGTATGTGCTGACGCGCTTCGACAACGGCATCTCGGTCATCGACACCGACACCCACGAGGAGCTCGACCACCTGACCATGCACAACCCCGAGCCGGCTTCGTTGGTCGCTGGGCGCCGCTTCCTTTATGACGCTGCGCTGACCTCGAGCCACGGCGACCAGTCCTGCGCCTCGTGCCATATCTTTGGGGACAAGGACGAGCTCGCGTGGGATCTGGGCGATCCCGACGGCGACGTTACGCCCGCGCCCAGCAACGCTGTCACAAACTTCGGCGTTGGTGATGTCGACTTTCACCCAATGAAGGGGCCAATGACGACCCAGAGTCTCCGCGGGCTCGACAACCACGGGCCGATGCACTGGCGCGGGGATCGCAACGGCGAGGGCCAAGGCCCCAGCGTTCAGCCGGACGGCGGGGCGTTCAGCGAGGTCGCGGCGTTCAACGCGTTCAACGTCGCGTTTCCGGGCCTGCTCGGTCGTGACGAGGAGCTGAGCGCCGAGCAAATGCAGGCGTTCACGGACTTCACGCTTCAGGTGATGTACCCACCCAACCCGATCCGCGCCCTCGACAACTCTCTCAACGCAGATCAGCAAGCCGGTCAGGACTTCTTCAACACGAACATCTCGCTGGCCAACCCGGGTGACAACAGCGCTTTCAGTTGTTCGAGCTGCCATCGCATTGATCCGCTTGGCAACGCCGAGTACAGCGTCGAGCACCCCGGCTTCTTTGGCTCGGATGGTCGCGTCGCGCTCGGCGAATTCTCGCAGACCTTCAAGGTTCCGCAGCTGCGCAACCTGTACACGAAGGTGGGGGCCTTCGGCTTCGCTGGCGACAACCCGGTCTTCAATCATCCAGGCGTGCCGTTCTACGACGCGTCACACCAGGGCGACCAGATCCGCGCGTTCGGCTTTTTTCACGACGGGTCGATCGACACCCCAATGCGCTTCTTCAACTTCTTCACCGCCACCCCCGAGGGGTTCCAGGACGCCGAGACCATGCGGCAGGTCGCCGAGTTCATCTTTGCGATCGACTCCAACTTCAATCCAATCGTGGGGCAGCAGATCACCCGCACCAGGCACAACGGCGGCGTCGTGGGTCCGCGCGTCGCCTTGCTGCGCGAGCGCGCCATCGCTGGCGAGTGCGAGCTGATTGCGAAGACGCGGCTTGGGCCAGTCGAGCTCGGGCTGTTGTTCACGGGGGCCGGGTACACGACCAGTTTTGTGGGCATCCCCCAGCTGAGCGAGCTGCATGTGGCTGCCCTCGCCAAGGCCTCGCCCGTGACCTACTCGTGTGTCGCGCCGGGGTCTGGCTTCCGGATTGGGGTTGACCGTGACGGCGACGGCGTTCGCGATGGAGACGAGCTCATCGCGGGTAGCGACCCCGCCGACGCCAGCGACGTGCCGTGAGAGCGCGCGCGGGTCGTGCCGCCGGCCTGGCCGCGCCGCCAGCGAACGCGGCACGGTCGCGTACGTTGACGCCCGCGAGTGCAGGTGGCACGACTGGACGCGTGGAACACCACCTGTCCGCTCGCGGCCAACAGCTCGTCGCCTCTCCTCCGCTCGCGCCCTACATCCTCGAACACTTTGCGCGCGCTGAAGATGCTTGGGATCCAGCCAGCAATCCGGGCGGCTACATCGCGCTGTGCATCGCGGAGAACCGCACGATGTGGGACACGCTGGTCCCCCAGCTGGGCAACTATCGCAACATTCCGCCGCGCGTGCTTGGCTACGACGCCATGGTCGGCAACCTGGAATTTCGGCAGAAGCTCGCCGCGTTCATGGGCCGGGCATTCCTTGGGCGCACGGTCGAGGCCGAGCAGCTCGCCGCCGTCGCGGGGGCTGGGGCCGTGCTCGAGCTGTTGTTTCATGTGATCGCCGATCCTGGCGACGCGGTGCTGGTTCCCACGCCGAGCTACGCGGGGTTCTGGGCGGATCTCGAGACCCGCGATCAGCTCCAGATCATCCCCGTCCACTGCCGCAGCAACGATGGTTTTCGGCTGACGACGCAAGCGCTCGATCGGGCGCTCGCCCAGGCCGAACGCCCGGTCAAGGCGCTGCTGTTCACAACCCCCAACAACCCGCTGGGCACCGTCTACAGCCGGGCCGAGCTGCTCGAGATCCTCGAGTGGTCCGATCGCAGCGGCGTCCACGTGGTGTTTGACGAGGTCTATGCGCTGTCGGTGTTCGGCGAGCGGCCGTTCGTGAGCGTCGCGTCGCTGCGGGCTTCGCTTGGCCCGCGCGCGCACGTGGTCTGGGCGTTCTCGAAGGACTTCGGCGCGAGCGGCCTGCGCTGCGGCGTGTTGATGAGCGAGAACCCAGGCGTGCTCGCGGCCGTTGACGCGCTCGCGTATTGGGCAGCGTGTTCGGGCGACACACAATGGTTGCTTGGTGAGCTGGTCGCGGATCGGGACTTCGTCGATCCCTTCATTCGCAACATGCAGGCGCGGCTGGGGCAGACCTACGCCCAGCTGTGCGCGGCCCTGGACGCCCATGGCATCACGTACCTTCCGGCTCAGGCGGGCTTCTTCTTGATCTGCGACATGCGGCCGTTCCTCGACGAGCCGAGCTGGGCGGGCGAAGACCGGCTGTGGCGGCGGATCGTCGACGAAGCCAACGTCAACCTCACGCCGGGCTCGGCGTGTCGAGTCGTCGAGCCGGGGTTCTTCCGGCTGTGCTACGCGAGCGAGCCGACCCAGGCGGTGCTGGAGGCGGTGGCGCGCGTGGCCGGGGTGGTCGCGCCGGGTGATAGCGCCGGGTAGCCCCAATTGCGGCGACCCAACCCGGCGGATCCGCTCACGGGGTTGGCTGGGGCTGCTCGGGAATGTCGGGTCGCGCCTCGACACCGAACCCCCGGGGCGAGCCGGAACGCGAGGCGAGACCCGTCGGCCGACCACGACAGCTTCATCGAGCTGTCCGCAGGCGCTGGCGCAGCTTCGTGCGGGATCAGGGCCGCACGATCCGAGCGTTGCGACCCAACAGGTCCGCGCGCGCGAGCACGTCCGCTCGATAGCGCTGCTCGTGCGCCCGATCGAACACGATCGCGCGGACCCGAACCCGCACGCCGCCGCGCTCGTCCGTGACGGCGAACACCTCGGGCCGATGACCCGGCGCCGCGTAGGCCGAGAGGATCGCGGCCTCGAGCAGCCGCCGCGACGCGTCCTCGAGATCGACCTCGGCCGGGAGCTCGACCTCGAATTCGCAGGGCGCGTCTTGCCGGGCGAGGTTCAGGCGAACGACCTCGCGGCCGGCAAACCGACGGTAGGGGAGGGTGGTCTCGGTCCCGTCTCGATCACGCAAGACCACGCTGCGCAGCCCATACGCGACGAGCCGGCCCTCGAAGTCCGCGACGCGGATGTCGTCGCCGAGCCGATGGCGGCCCTCGATCGCGAGCGCGAACCCGGCGATCACATCACGAAGCACAGGTAGCCCAACGAGCACCGCGAGCCCGAGCAGCGCTGCGCGTGCGAGGGTCTCGGCGAGCGTGTCCGTGGCCAGGGTGCGCACACCGATCAGCCACGACGCGCCGATCCACGCGAGCACGCTGAGCACATGCAGACCCCGCTGCCACGCGCGCAGGGCCGGGGCGGCGCCGATCCTCGCGGTCAAGATGCTCAGCGCTGCCGCAGCCGCGACGACCAGCCCGGCCACTGCCCACCCCGAGTTCAGAGTAAATTGCACGCGCGCAGCTCCGCGGTGAGGGGTTGAACCAAGCGGGTCTCGACCTGAATGATCCGCGAGTCGGGGGCGCCGCCTTCGTCGAGCACGAGCAACCGCGCGTGGGCGAGGCGGGTCAGCTCGGCGTCGAGGTCGAGCAGCTCCGGGCCTTGCAGGCCAATTAAGTCCGCGCGCCGCAGCGGACCGTGGAGCATGAGCGCGGCGAGCAAGACCCGGCTCGACACCGGCAGCGCGGCGGTCAGCGGGCAGGGGTACCCCGGCAGCGGACCGACCACGACGCTGCCATCACGCGGATCGAGGTGGGCGGCGGCGAGCCACAGGCGCAGCGCTTGGCGGACGTTGCCGCCGCTGAGCTGGGCCAGCCGCTCGTACGCGGCCTGCTCGAGTCCCCGCCGCAGCCGCCACGCGGTCTGCGGCCCGCGAACCCACTCGGTCAGTGAAGGCGTGCCCGCGGCGATCCGCAGCGGGTAGCCCGAGAGTCGATGGCGACCGTCGAGCACGGCCGCGAGCTGGGGCGCGTCCATGGCCGGCACCCACACCGCGGTCGAGAACCGAGCGCGGAGCTCGATCGCCGCGTCGAGCAGAGGCACCGCCGGTTCGGCGATCAGCACCACCCAGAGCACCTGCTTGCTGGTCGCGGCGACCAGCTCGAGGAACCGACGGAGCCGCTGGAGGCCGTCGCTGGTGCGGCGAAACAGGCGCTCGGTGTTCTCGACCACGATCATCGGGCAGCGCTCCATGGCGGCGTCGGTCAGCCCGGTCGAGGTCAGGGCCAGAACCTGCTGCTGCAAGCTTGCGAAGTCCGTCGCCGGGTCGGCGGTGCCGACGTCGAGCACCGGCGCGAGCGCCCGCGCGAGATCGGCCTCGCGCTCGAGGGCCGGCGACAGTCGCAGCCAGTGGACCTCCACGCGGTCGCCCAGCGCTTGGATCAGCTGGCGAACGAGCGTGCGCTTGCCGACGCCACGGTCGCCGTGGACCAAGATGGCGCCGCCCCGACCGCCAAGGCGATCGCCCACCCAACCGTCGGCCGAAGCCTTCAAGACCGCCAGCTCGGGGCGCGGGATCAACAGGCCAATGGTCTCGGCCGGCACCGACGTGAACAGCCGCTGGTAGGGCTCGGGCATGGTCGACCGCGGGCCCAGCAACACCCGCCGCCAAGCCGCGACCGCGGCGGCTGTGTGACGATCGGTCGACAGCGCCGAGAACTCATCACCCAGCGTGCGGCTCAGGGTGTGGGCGCGCTCGACCCACGCCGCCTGATGCTCGCGCAGCCAGTCGGACATCGCCGCGCGCGGGCCCTCTTCCAGGCGACGCTGACGGCGGCGTAGCTCGTCCCAGCGCGCGCTCCGGATCGGCTCGAGCCCGGTCCGCTCGGCGGCGGCGATCGTGTCCTCGACGTGCTCGCGGACCAGCTTGGCCAGCGCCTCGACCTGCGCGCGCGCGGCCTCGAGCAGGCTGGTCAGTCGCTCGCTCAGGCCCGCGTCGACCGGCTCGGCCTCGGGGCGGGCGACGCCGCGCCCGGTGGCCGCGCCCGGTCCGGCGAGGTGATACTCGGCGACGCGGGCGATGTGGACCAAGGTCTGGCGCAGGCTGTCGAGCCCCGCACCCAGCTCGTCGTCGGCGCTGGCTCGGGCGACGCCAAAGTCGTGCAGCAGCGTCTGGGCCAGCCAGCCGCGCAGGCGGATGCTGGTTCGTCGCGGATCGGGGTTGAGCGGATCGCCGAGCTCGAGCTCCGCGCTGGGGGCGAGTTGATCCGGCGCGGTGGCCAGCGCGAGCAGCAACGCGGGCGGCTGCGCGACGGCGAGGGCCGTGAGCTCCGAGCGCAGGCGTTCGACGTGTTCACCCATTCGCGACAGATCCCGCCCGAGCGCGGACGCTTCGCTGCCCATGGTGAACCCGTCCACGAAGACGTCCGCAAGCGGGCGAGAAGCGCTCGCCCGAGCTGAAACGAGATCCGGGCCAGGATCGGCGCCAGGAGCCGCTGACGGCCCCGACGCGGTCGCGGCGATCCGCGCGAGGGTGTCGTCGAAGTCGTGTCCGAGCGCCGCGAGGATCGTCGTGAAGCTGTGCTCGAACTCGTGCGCCGCCAGGTGAATGCTGGTTGCGACATGCTCGGCGTGGGCGAGGGCCAACAGCGCGTCAAACCGGCCGGCTCCAGCCTCGCGGTCGCGAGCGCTGCGCTCGAGCAGCTCGGCGCTCGCGGCTTGGGCCGCGTCGTAGCGCCTCGATGGTCGGGTCCGCCAGGCCGGCAGCTCGAGCGTGCCCGCGATCTCGACCGACGCGAGGAAGGTCGACCAGCTGTCGGCGAGCGCGGTCAGGAGGCTGCGCTCGAGGTCGCGGTCGCTGCGTTCGAGCTTCTCGCAGATCCCGGCTTCGCGCGCGGCGGCCTCGGCTTGTTGATCGCTCAGCCACTGCGCCACGCTGACCGGTGCCCGCGCGTGTGTCCCCGAGCTCGCCGGTGGCGATGCAGCGTGGGGGTCCGCCCCGTGGCTGTCGGCTTCAGAGGTCGCCCACGTGCCGCGCGCGATCGCCTCGAGGCTGGCGCGGGTCAGGCGATAGTGGTCGAGCAACGCATGCCACAGCTGCGCTTCGATCGGTCGGGTGCTTCGCCACAGCGCGACGGGGACCGCGAGCGCGACGTCGTGACGCCACAGGCGGCCAAGCGGGACCGTTCGATGACCAGGGCCAACGACCGAGCGACGCGCCCGTCGGACCATGCGGATCGCCCGAACCCACCGACCGCCGCGCGCTTCAAACAACGCAGCGCCGCGGCTGACCCGAAAGTTCTGGCTGAAGTCCTGGGCGCGGTCGAGCGCGGCGAACAGCGCGACCAAGCTTCGGCCGTTGAAGGGCGCGACGCTGGCGTAGTCGATCTCGGTCCCGGCCTCGGCGACGGCGGCGTCGAGTCGCGCGCAGGCCTCGCGAGCGTCGCGGCCGAGCGACGCCTCGGATCGAGCGGGCTCGGGCGCGGGCTCGGGCTCTAGCTCCAGCTCCAGCGCCGAGCTGATCGTGGAGGCGAGCGCCTCGACGAGCGCCGAGCGTCGCCGCGATCGGGCCATGACCTCGCCTTCGATCAGTCCGGTCTGCGCGCTCGTGACGACGCCGTGAAGCTGCTCGAGCCGGAGCGAGAGGGCTGGATCGCTGGCCCGGGGGGCGACCAGCTCGGTGCCGCGCTCGGCCTGCGTGGGCGCGACCTGTTCGTGCGCGATGCTGGACGCCAGCTGCTCGGCCCCGCGCTCGCGCGCGGCCGCCGACTCGCCGGCTCCGTCGAGGGCGCGAGCCAAGAACAACGGCCCGCCAACCACGTAGAACAGGATCGTCGCCATCGTCACGGTCTGGACCTGGGCGCCCCAGCCGGGGATCGCTTCGGCGACCATCGCAGCGAGGACCAGGTCGACCCCGCCTTGCGAGAAGAACGACACCTGCAGGCGGCGGCGCGTGGCCTCGTCGACACCGGCGACGCGCGCCCCAAACCCGATGCCAACCACGAACAGGCCCGAGCGCAGGACAACCAGGATCAAGGTCAGCGGCAGGTACACCGTGACCGCGACCAGATCCAAGTTCGCGGCCTGGGCCGTGAAGTACACGACGAACACCGGCAGCGCGATGCGCTCGAAGGCCTCGACCAAGGTGTGCCCGTAGCGCGAAAAATTCTGGACGATGAACCCGGCGACCAAGAACGCGAGCAGGGTCTCGGCGTGGAGCCGGCTGGCCACGAACGCGGTGACGAACACCAGCGCGAGCGAGAACAGCAGCACCTCGCGCTGAACGAAGCGCAGGTACAGGATGAACGCGATCCCCACGACCACGCCAAGCGCCAGCGCCCAACCAAACTCCGCGGCGATGTGGGGCAGCTGCGCGCCCAGGCTCTCGAGCGACAAGCCCTCGGGCGAGATCAGCAGCTTGGCCAGGGCCAGGACCAGCAAGAAAGTCGCGACCAAGATCAGATCCCCGATCACGACCACGCCCAGCACCAGCGAGGTGAAGCGGCCGCGCGCGTGGACCTCTTGCAAGATCGCCAGGGTCGCCGCGGGGCTCATGCCGACCGCGAGCGCGCCAAACAACAGGGCCCCAGCGATCCGTCCGGGCAGCGGCAGCGCGGCCAAGAACGGCACCGCGCTCGGGACCACGAAGGTCAGCGCCAGCACGACGCCAGCGACCAAGGGCAACACCAGCACGAACACCGTCCCGCAGATCGCCGCGAGCTTGCCCAGGTTCTCGCGTAGCTCGGGCAGCTTGATCTCGCCGCCGCCCATGGTCCCGATCACCCCAACCGCCAACACGTTGACCAGGCCGAGATCGCGGATCGCCTGGTCCCCGAGCGGCGCCAAGCTGGGATCGCCCAGCGTCATAGCGACCAGCTTGGGCCCAAACAACACCCCGGCCGCGAGGTAGCCAAGCAGGGCAGGCAAGCGCATGCGCCGGGCCAGCTCGCCCATTGTGTAGGCCCCGACCAAGATGAAGCCGGTCGTCAGCAGGGTCAGCGAGTCGACGGCCGCGCTCGTCGTGACGCCGTGGTGGATCACCACCTGCATCAGCAACACGAGCACGACGAGGACGAGGAGCTGGCGCATGGCGGGTTACCCGGCGGGGGACTTGGAGACCTCCGTGGCGATCCCGGCGGTGTCGGCCAGCCACCGCCGGACCGCGCGGACCGAGTGCAGCTCGAGCAGGACCAAGGCCGTGACCAGGGGGCCGTAGGCGTCGACGATCCCCGGGGCCTGGCGATAGACCAGGCCGATGCTGAGCACGAAGGCCAGGGTCAGCCCGCCCGGTGCTGCAGTCGCGGGGCCCAGGTTGGCCGGGACCCCCCCAAACCGAGCTGCGAGCGCTCCGCCGAGATAGCGGCCGACCCAGCGCACCGCCAAGAACGGCAGGATCATCGCGTAGACCCAGACTTGCCCGCCCACCCACTCGAGCCCGGCAAAAAAGTACAGGGCGATCACGAAGGGCTGCTTGATCGACCGCATGGTCCGCGTGGCCTCGTCCGCGTGGGGGCTGGTCCGCGCGAAGGTCAGCCCCGCGATGAAGTTGACGAAGATCCCCGAGACGTCCATCGCGTAGGCGAAGCCGCCGCCGAGGAACACCATGCCCACGACCACCGTCAGCAGGGTCCGCTCGTCGAGCTTGCGGTGGATGACGACCCCAAACAGCAGCCCAAGCACGACGCCGGCGCCCACTTGGATACCCAGCGCCAACCCAGCCCCGGCCAGGGGGCGCGTGTCGAGGACCGTGGTGTCGTTGATCAGCGCGTAGAGCAGCCCGAACCCGAGCACGGCCAGGGCCCGGACCCGGTTGGCGACCGCGATCCCGATCGCGGGCGCCGGGCCCTTGGCGCCGAGCGTGTAGGCCAAGCTGCCGATCAGCGCGCCGTCGCTGCCAAGCGCGACGACCCCCGCGAACAGCAGGGCCGCCGTCCAGGCGTGGTCGCCGTCAATCGAGTACCCGAGCGCCCACGCGACTGACAGCGGCAGCGCGATGACCACCAACGCCGTGAACGAGGTGATCGACAGGGCCGCCGCCCAGGCACCGCGAACCCGGGACTCGCCGCCACGCTCGCCGAGCTCGAGCCCCGCGAGCATCCCCAGGGCGCCAGCGCCAAGCAGCAGCACTGGGCGGATGTCCCGGATCAGCTCGGCGTCGAGCAGGCCCAGCAGCGGCCCAAGCACGATGCCCAGCGCGATGTACTCGATGCCACCCGCGAAGCTGAACCGCCGGGCCAGGCGCTCGACCGCGAGGTGGGTGATCACATAGCCAACGCCGACCGCGGCGAACAGCACGATGATCCGCTGAAAGGTCTGGTCGCTGATCCCAGCCGCGAGCGCGGTCCGTGGCCACGCGAACATAGCCAACGCCGCGAGCATGCAGCTCACCCGAAACGTCCTGCCGCCGAAGCGCGAGCACGAGAGGGGGCGATCCAATTGTTGGCACGCTAGAGCACTCTGGGCAGCGGCGCCATGGATTTTACATTCATGGTCAACGGAAGGCGCGGGGTGCAGCGTCTTGGCAGGCGCTGCACCCCGGGCCCCTGGGTGTGATCGGAGCCCACGGTGCGTGCACCGCGGGCTCCGATCCAGTCGTCAGCTCCACGCCCTACGGCGGACGCGTTGCTGGGGTCGCGGGCGAATTCAGCGTCCGATCGCCAGCCAGTTGAAGGCCCGCGCGCCATCGATCGAGCCGTCGCGGTCGACGATGAAGCTGCGCGGGTTGACCGGCCGCGTCAGCGACAGGCCCTGCTTGAAGTTGCCAGCGGCGAGGGTCGTGAACACGGCGAAGTCCATGTCCTCGAACGACTGGTTCAGCTCGAACAGCTGCTCGTGGTCCGAGTCGGTGATCCCTTGGCCCCACTGCAGCTTGCACTCGCCAAGCTGCTTGACGCCGGTGCTTTGGTTGCCCGTACGTGATCCGACTGCGACGTAGTTGAAGTCGATCGAGCCGTTGATGTCGTTGTGGCGGTTGAGGCTCAGCTTGCGGCCGGCCCCGTCGAAGTTGGTGATCGACAAGGCCGAGCGGACGTTCGCCTCGGCCACGGTCACCAACGCAGCCGAGGGGCCAGCCCCCAGCGCGACGGGCGTTGTGAAGTGTTGATCGCCGTCGCTGGTGCTGACCGCGTCTCCCCACAACATCGTGGTGTCCCCGCCCAGCGTTGCGCTGCGGGGATCGGCCTGGGCCGAGCCCGGCGCGTCCCCGACCGCAAACCAATAGAAGGGGTAGTGGCCGTCGATCTCGCTGTCCCGGTCGAGCGTGAAGCCGCTGGCGGTGCGGCTGGTGAAGGGCATGGCGCTGCGCACGTCGCCGCGCGAGCAGGTGGTGAGCAGCGCGTAGCAGCGGCTGGCAAAGGCTCGCTGAAAGCTGAAGCTCTGCGCGCCGTCGCTGGTGCTGTCGGCCTGGCCCCACTGGAACATGAGGTTGCCCTCGATCGCGGAGGCGCGAAAGCCGTTGTAGTGCAGGCCGCCGCTGCCCAGTTGAATGATGTATCGCTCGTTTGTCATATTGATTCTCCTGCGGGGGTCACCAGCCGACGGCGATCCAGGTAAAGGGCACGGCGCCGTCGATGGCCCCGTCGCGGTTGGTGGTGAAGCAGCCCTCGTGAATGGCCCGACTGATCGACAGCGAGCTCTTGACGTTGGCCTGAACGAAAGAGCTGACCACGCTGAAGTTCATTGAAGCGAACGCAGCCGGGAACTCGTACAGCTCCTCGCCGTCGCTCGTCGAGGTGGCCTCGCCCCACTGCAAGGTGATGTTGTTGGCGCGGAGCAGACCCTGGGCGAGGGTCTTGCCGGGGGCCGGGCCAATCGCCAAGTAGGTGAAGTCGATGGCCCCGTCGACGTCATTGTCGCGGTTGAGCACGAAGCTGCCTTGGTTCGCGTTGATCGATGCCAGCGCGAGGGCGCTGCGGATCCCCGCTTCGTCGGTGTTGACGACGACCGCGACAGGCCCGCTGCCGAACCCGCCCGCCAGCGCGAAGCTCTGGTCGCCATCGCTGGTGCTGACGCCCTTGCCCCACTGGATCCGCACGTCGCCGATGTCGACGTGGTCGTTGTCGCCGAGCTGTTCGCTTGCCCCTGGGGCCTTGCCTAGCGCCACCCAGTGGAGGGGCATGTGGTAGTCGATCGCGTTGTCCCGGTTGATCACGAACTGGTCCGCGGCCCGGGACGAGACGGACAACGACGAGCGCACGTTGGGCCGTGCGGCGCTGACCTGGGCCGTCCAACACGGCCCGTCGAAGGGTTGGGCGAACACGAAGCTCTGATCACCGTCGGTGGTGCTGATGCCCTGGCCCCACTGGAACATGAGCGGCTCGAGCCGCCCGTGGCAAGTGCTGGCGTTGATCAAGAAGGGCGGGGGCGGGCCGCTGCCGCCGCCAAGACCGAACAAATCTTCGACCGTGTCGACGATCGCCCCGCCGAAGTCGGCGACGTAGTTGGCGACCTGGGTGCCCATCTGGACCAGCTCATTGGCCCAGGCCACTAGGTAGGCGAGGATCGCCGCGTAGATGGCCTCGAGCAGCTCCCCGCAGGACGAGAGCAGCTGCTGCACGCCGTCGAGGGTGGGCGGGATCGACAGCGGGCTGTCGATTGGGCCGATCTGGATGGCGACGCCGAAGACCTCGACGCTGACGGTGAACTTCTTGGACACGCCGGGGTTGCCAAGCGTGAAGGTGGTGACCTCCTCGAACGAGCACACCGGTGTCAGCGACACGCCCATGTACTTCACGGGGACGCCAACGTCGACAGTGAGGGTGATGCTGAACTCGTCGCCGTCGAGCTTGACGCGGCCGCTGACGTCCACGCCGCTGTCGTTGCCCTCGCTGCCACCGCTGCCACCGCTGCCACCGCTGCCACCGCTGCCACCGCTGCCACCGCTGTCACCGTTGCCACCGTCGCCGTCGCCTTTCGAGAGCAGACCGAGGGGCAGGGGGATGTCGAAGCCGTTGTGGCTGAACTCGGCGTGGAACTCCTTGGAGAATACACCCGCGAGAGCCGTGATTTTTCCGGATATGCTGCCAGATATGGGATTGAGGGAGCCGGTGATCGAGGCGCCTTGATCTTCGTGGGTGGCGTGGGAAATGCGCAGGATGTCGAAGCCGCCCACGCTGTGGGCGACAAGCTCGAGGGTGCCCTCGAATCCTGTGTTGTCTTCGTTGGTTACGGTGACGTCGAGGCCACCGATGCTAAGAGTCGTCATTGGCGGTGAAGGTAGCATGGTGACCGAGGTGATCAACGCGAATATGTACAAAAGAGCGACCAACCTCATTGACACACTTCGAGGTGGGGTGTCGATGTAATGTTACGAATTGTCGAGGTTGACACATGAACGTATTAGCGAACCCGCCCACAGTGTGGCGCGTGAATTGCGAGGTGTTGCCGGGCGCGCGTGTGTGGACACAGCCCGGCTGATGTGCCTGCTCAGCGCCGCTGCTGCGATCAGGGGCGTCGAGTCGCGCTCAGCTCCTGTCTGGTTTTGCGTGCGGAGCAACGCCGTCAAAGTAGCCCGAGCCGATGTGCACATCGATCATGTCCCCAGCGCTGATCAACCGAAGCTGTGGCAGCCCGACATCGAGATCGCAGGGCTCCGCTTCACCGGTCTCGGGGTTCACGTCAATGATGACATGGCTGATATTCCGGCTGGTCTTGCCCCGCTTCTCGCGACATTGTAGGCGTTTATGCGCTGCCGTCTGGATTGTGGTCACATTCTCGTTGAGCGCCACATTGAGGAGCGCAGATCTGCTGGGTCCAGGAATGTGCCAACGAGCAGACCCACGAAATACGTGTCCCAGGTTCTATGTGGCCTTTGGCCTTTGCCCTTGGCTGTTATTGGAGGCGGTATTGGCAACAATCTGAAGAGCGCACTGATTGCCGCGCCATCCCACACCTTGAATCAGCGCCAGACGGTGACCCAGGCGTTGTCGCGCGAGACATCATTGGCGATCGTCGACGATCGGTCGCAGGCCAGCGACGCGAACGGGTTTGGGGCTGGAGGGCGAACCTGCGTCACGCCAACGGAGGTCAGCAGCCGGGCCTCGGCGGCGGCCTCCCACGACCGGTAGCTCGTGATCACGAAGGGGACGCCCGAGCCGCGCAGCTCGAGGATTGTTGCTTCCCAGCTGGGGTAGAGGTGGAGTCCGCAGTGGTAGCCAATAATGAGGTCCGGGCGGCCGAACTCGCTCCATAGCTTGCGGCGATAGAGCCCGGTTCGAGCGCGGAGCTTGACCGGCGAATTGGCGGGCCTGGGATCGGGGTCGGGCGAGTCGTCGAGCCTTGGGCCGACCAGCGTGAGCTCGAAGCGGGTCCCAGGGAACAGCCGAGCGAGGGTCGCCCACAGCGCGGCCGGGACCTCGCGTTCGCGCTTGGCGGCTGCCATCACGTGGATCGTGAGGACCCCGGCTTGGGCCGCCCGCGCTGGGATGCCGAGGTCCACGAGCGCGCGCGCGAGGGTCAGCGGGCGGGTCGCCAGGTCGGTCAGCAGGCGCCGCCGGGCCCCGACGATGTTGGCCTCGAGGAGGTCGTCCCAGCTGGCGAGGTCGTCGATCCGAGCGCGATGGATCCGCTCGACGAGCGTCGCTACCAGCGTGTTACGCAGCCCCTTCGCCACCAACGCGGCGTCCTCTGCGTTCGCCCGCAGGTCGGCGCAGACGAGGTCGTGCCAGCGGGCGTCGACCTGCTGGTGAGCCTCGCCGCAGTAGCTCACGCCACCACACGCGGCGCAGGCCCTCGCCGATGGGAGCCCGCAGACGAGGCACGCCGCGGCAGCGTTGGCGTTGCCGAGCCTTGGCGGATCACGCTGCACAGCCGGCGACGGCGAGAGTCGGGCGATCTTCTCGAGCTCGGAGACCTGGATGGGATAGTCGAGCAGCGGCGGCACGGGGGGAGAGTAGTGGATCGAGACCCCGTCACCCGATGACGTTCGACGTGCGCTCGTCGGCCGCTATCGTGGCGCGTGTCTGTCGGTCATCGCGGTCGTTCGCACCGAACGCCAGCGGTCTGTGATGACTACTGATCCAAGCGCATGATCGCGTCGTAGATCGCGCGGCGTTCGTCGGCCAGGCGCCCGGCGAGCTCCGCCTGCGTCGTGATCACCCACAGCCCGCGCGCACGATCGATCAGATCGGCGACCCGCTCGCTGAACAGCAACGCGGCGAAGCCAACCAGCGGCAGGGCCAGCAGCGCGAGCAGCCCCCATGGCCACGCCAGCGCGACACCAAGCCCAACGCTGATCACGATCCAGTTGAGCGGAAACAACAGCAGTCCGCCGATCAGCTTGATCGTGGCGATCACCGCCTCTTCCTGCTTGGCGATGCGCCGGCTCAGCCAACCGACAAGACGATACGCCGGGTAGTGGGTGAGGATCCCGAGCAAGGCCGGGCCAAGCAGCAGCGGCATCACGAGGACGTGGCGCAGCACATACTTGCGGATCGCAGGCCGCGGGATCGCGGCGGGGTGATCCAGCGGCAGCCCCAGCATCGACATCTGCGCCGCGTAGCTGCGCACGCGCTCCGCGAGCTGCTCGAGCGGCGCGGGGGCCTGCTCGCGCAAGCGTTGGTAGCCGTCAACGAGCCGCCGCCGCACGTCAAAGCTCTCGAGGGCCGACTCGCCCGCGTCCTTGCGCGCGCCCGACAGGATCAGCGCCGCGTGCTCGGCCAGACGCAGCGCCTGGGCGTCTTCGGCCTGCAGCGTGACCTGGCCCAGCGCCGCCGTGATCGCAGCGTTGAGGGCTTCAACGTCCTTGGCCGAGGCGCGCAGCTGGTCATCGAGCTCGAGCTGCGGCGTGATGATTGGCTCGCCGTAGATCAGCAGCGCGTCGCTGCGAAACGTGGCCTTGCGGCTGTAGTCGATCCCAACTGGCACGATCCGAACGCTGACCTCACGGCTGGCGCTGGCGGCGATCCGTGCGGCGCCCGTCTTGAGCGGCTTGAGCTTTGGATCGCTGTGGGTCGTGCCCTCGGGGAACAGCGCCAGCACCTTCCCGCCGGCCAGCAGCGCGATCGACTGCATGATGACCTCGCGGTTCTTGCTCGGGTCCGCGCCGTCTTGGGTCCGGTAGACGGGCAAGCACTCGAACCCACGCACGAAGTGCTTGATGAGCGGCGTGCGAAACAGCGGCGCCTTGGCCAAGAAGGTCACCGGTCGCGGCGACTCGCACAGGATGAACAAGGGATCGAGCAGCCCGTTGGGGTGGTTGAGCACGTAGAGCAGCGGGCCGTCCACAGGCACCCGCCCGGCGTCGACGTTGTCGATCCGGCGAAAGAAGATCCGCAGCAAGAGCCGGGACAGGGCAGTCAAGAACGCGCGCATGGTCAGGAGCCCGTGGTGTAGTCCACCGTGTCGTCGCTCGCAGGAATCATTCGGGAGTTCTCTATCACACGTCTCCAGAGCTCCGACCTGCGCTCTCGACACAGTGCTTCCGCCGGTGACAACGTCATCGTCGGCAGCGCCAGCCGGTTCGTCGAACGGTCGCTGTCGCGAGATCGATCGCATCGACGTCGAGCGCCGCGTCGCCCAGGTCGATCACGAAGAAGGTGGATCCCGCGAGCGCCGCGAAGCGCCGGCCTTGTTGATCGACCGCAACATCGCGCAGCCAGCCGAAGCGGCGCTCGGACACGACGCACAGCGCGTTGCCATGGCGGGTCGACATCAGCGAGAGCTGCCAGTGACGACTCAGCTGGGCCGGGAGCGCGAACGCGTCACCGGCCTCGTTGGCGCTCGCCGGACCCCAGCTCAGCGAACCAACCCAGAGATCCGTTGGACCCGTAGCCGGCCTCGGCAGTAGCGCGTCGCGGCTGGCCTGGGGCGCCGGGCCGTGCAGTCGGATGCTCCCGTCGCTCGGAGGTGGCGGCGTCACGATCCCGATCCGGCTCAAGCTCGCGTCCGTGCGCTGAAGCTGCTCTGGTTGGGCTGGCGGGAGTTCGTGGGCGGTCCAGGTCGGGTTGGCGTCGACGCTCGCCGTGCGCACGGAGCTCGAGAACACGCTGCCATCGCTGCACAAGACCACCAGCTGGTCGGCATGTAGCTCGACGTCGAGGGTGATCTCGCATGGACCGTGAAGCGACCCGTCTGCGACCCACTCACCGTCATGCACGACGAACAGCGTGAGCTCGGGGCCTGGGCCGGCGAGGTAGATGTGATCCGAGCTCAGCGCGAGCCCGGTCGCCGCGACGACTGGCGGGCTCGGTAGACAAGCGGTCGTGCTCGACAGCCACAGGGCCGCGCAGATCAACGTCCAGCGGCGCATCAAAACCGGGGTAGCGCCCTTGCCGGGGTCTCGCGCTCCCAAACCGTGGGCCCGGTGCCTTTGCTGTGCTTGCCGACCTCGCTCCAGGACGGCCCCGGCGACTTGTTGCCGTTGTCGACGCGATACTCGCTCATGGACGGGCGATCCGGGCCGAACAACACGTCCTTGCTCGTTCCGCTGATCACATAATGCTGGGTCAGGTTGAAGCGATTGAAATACTCACGAAAGCCGGTGTGGTCAGTCGCGCTGGCCCTCGTCGTCGTGCCCTCGCCCGCGGGACCGTGGGTGTGAACGGTAGCGACCGCCTGCGGGGGCGGTTTGGGGATGTTGTTGCCCAGGTCCTTGACCAGCGAGTATGGCTTTTGATTGGTGTCTGTCGCAGCGTTTGGATTGACGACCCAGTACGGTTGCGGTCCGCGGAACACCGACGTATGTGCGTAGCGCTTGTCATTTTCGACGATATAGCTGAAGTACTCGCGGCCGTCGGCGATCGATTTCGACACGTATGCGCTGCCAAACGCCTGGGCGGCGCGGCGAATGAACCGGTGCTTGCTGCCGATGCTCTTGCCGGCGGCCATGTCGGCTTCGCTGGTCCCGTCGACGAACTGGCCGGTCACGGCCTCGTGGTTGCTCGCGGCTTGCGGCGGCTGTTGCCAGGGCTCGTTGCCGAGGTTGTCAGGCCTGCGGGTCAGCATCCACTCATTGATAGCCTGCTGGGATGGGCTTGCCGGCGGTTGGGACTGCGTCGGAGCGGCCGCAAAGTTCGGGCGACTGGGAGCTGAAGCGACCTTCATTGGTATTCGAAGCAGGGCCAGGCTCGTCATCCGCCCACGATAGCAACAGACACCGCGCGCGCACCACGACTCTCGAGTCGGGTATGAGGCCAACCCGCGCATCACAACTGCCTGCAGCGGACCCACGGGTGGAGTCGACGACCGCCGCGTGGGCCGAAGGCGCCCGCGAACGCCCGGCCGTTTGGGTCTCGATGGACATGGATGATCGAGGTGCGACCCCGACGGTCGACGAGGGTCGCGGCGACCGCTTCGTCGTAGGCCGGGAGCGTGAGATCGGTGACGATGCTGTCGCGTGCCCGGATCGCGCAGCTCAACATGGCCTGCGGACTGCTCACGACCAACTCGGGGCCGCGACGCAAGCCCACGGTATGGGCCGAGAACGGCTCGAAGGCGATGAAGGTGGCGAGGCCGAGCTGCTCCGGTCCGCCGCGCTCGGGTCCGCGGAAGCGATCGAGGGTCGCGGCGTGTTCCGCTGCGACGTCCGAGTGCGACGCGAGGACGTGAAGCTCGGCTTCGCTGGTGACGCCGAGCAGCATTGCGTCGCTGCGCTGGAAGGCGACGAACGAGGCGTCGCGGACGGGCAGCTCGCGCCACGCGTCGGCCGGCGGACTCTGGTGATCGCCGGGCTCGGCGATGGCAAAGCTGCGACCGTCGGCACACAGCGCGAACAGCTCGTGGTTCCAGATCTCGAGGTCGACATGAGATCCACACGGCCCGTCGAGCTCACGCGGATGTGCGCGCGCCAAGCCGTCGCGTTGCGAGACCGCCAACACCCACAGCTGCCCGGCCTCGGCGACGAACAGCTGCCCGCCGCCCGACGCCATGGCGATCGCCACCGGCGCTCGGGTCGGCGGCGCTCCACGGCAAGCGATGAGGCTCAGGCCGAGCAGCAGCGTCGACGCAATCGTACCCCGTGTGATCCTGCCCGATCGGCTCGCGCCAGTGCCCCGTCGAAGCTCGCTAAGGCTGCTCATCGTCGCAATCGACCGCGGTCACCGCTGGGGGTGTACCACGGCAGACGGTGCTGGTCAGCGCGGGGCCTCGATTCGGGGCTAGGTGGTCGGGGGCGCGGCGTCGTGATCCGCCGGCTGTCGGCGATCGAGCAGATGCCGTGGTATGACATGGCACCACGCCCGCGGAGCGTCGCTGTCGCTGCCCGCGGCAGCCCCGCGCTCTCAACCGCGGTGCCCCCTCAGATCGATGCGAGGCGTCGGCGAGCCGTTCGCCACCTCCCCGTCCGGCTCGACCTTCTCGGCCACGCAGCAACTCGTGCCCGCCGCACCGTGAGACTGGGCAAGATCCATTCGCCTGGGTCCGGCTTGGAGTTGCTGGCCTTGTTGCTCCCCGCAGACTTGCGGGGCCGCAGTGTGCACGTAGCTGGGAATCGAGAGACTTGACGTTTGACGCAATATCGTCGCTCGCCTGCGCCCCTGCGGGAGCTACCTCAGTCGCATGGTGAATCCAACCGGATTGCTTGCGGCGGTCAGCGCTCGCCTGATTGGGACGACTGAGTCCACCGTCCTTGTCCCTCATCTGGCGCAGGGTTTTCAGTTGTATATGGCTTCGCCTCTGCTACGGGGGCTCCATGACCGAGCCCGCACCCCACTCTCGACGTCTGCATATATTCGCCATGATTGTGAAAGGGCTCGTTCGGTACGGATGGATCCCTCTCATCGGGGTGCTGTTGATCGTCGGCCTAATGGAGTGGGCTCCGTGGAAAACATTGCTGGCGATCGGAATTGCCGGGGCCCTCGTCATCGCCCTCTCTCCAATGATGCTTGGGGTTGCAGGGGCGCTCGAGAGCCGGCGGCAGCGGATGACGCAATCGAACACGCCGCCTCCAGACTGAGCGCACAACCCCGCAACGCAGCCTTCGGATGCGAGAGGTCGTGCAGAAAGGCGGATGACGATGATGTTTGCACGACTCCTCCAACTCTCTTGCGCCGGGTTTGCGTTCCTCGCTATCGGCGCTCTAGGCTAAGTGGTCGGGGGCGCGGCGTCGTGATCTGCAGGCTGCTTCGCGTTGGCCTTGGCCCGCGCGTCCTCGATCTGCTTGCGCCACGTGGCCAGTCGGTCCCGCGCAGGCTGCTCGAGCGGCCCGGCCTCGAGTCGCTGCAGCGGATCCGGGGGGATCTTTGCGGCCAACCACTCGCGCACGATCCGATCCACGTCCACATCGATCGGCTCGCTGACCAGCTCGCGGCGCAGGTACTCGGTCAGCAAGTAGGCCTCGAAGTGCGGCAGCCGCCAGACCAGCTCTTCGCCGTTGATGTCGAACAAGCTGTGGTCCAAGGCCCACTGCGGCTCGTACAGGGCACGCCACCCGTGTTGCTTGGCGAGCTCGTCGAGGGCTGTGCGGGTCTGCACGGGGCGCTTGATGGTTCGATAGCCCGCGACGGCGATCAGCGCAGCGTGGGCCCGTGGTTGTTCGTAGTCGACCAGCGGCGCGACGAGGGCCTTGGCGTAGGCGTCCCAATTCACGGCGTGATCGTTCTCGACCATGCTCGCCAGCACCCCGACCGGCACCGGGCGATCCCCAACCTGCGCGCGGGCGGCCTCGGGATCGACGCCGAACTTTGGCCACGATCCAAGCGCGACCTCGTCCAGTCGCGCGCGTCGGTCCACGCGAATTGGCCCGGTGAAGTCCCGGCGCGAGAAGATCAGCAGCGAGGGCAGGGGGCGGGCGTGGTGATTGTCGAGGGCGCTCGAGGTGCTGGGCTCGGGGTCGGCCCCAAGCAGCGCCTCGATCTGCTGGTGGCGCTGCTCGACCCCGTCGAGCAACACCACGACGTGGCCATCGCGGATCAGCGCGCGGACAAACTCTGGCGGCGGCTTCGCGCTCAGCGTGTCGATCTCGTGCAGGTGTTCGACGACCAGCGCGTGGAGCTGATCTCGATCGAGCGGGTGGGTCTCGAACCACTGGGCCGCGACGTCGATGTAGATGGGGATGACCTTGCGTGCGGTGAGCAGCTCGCGGGCCACGGCCCGCGCGAGCTGGCTCTTGCCGGTGTGCGCGTTGCCAAAGATCACGGTCCGACGCGGGCTGCTGCGGGTCTCGAACAGCTCGGCGACGAGCGCGGCGGGGCTCTCGATCGAGATGTCCTTGCGGCGGCTGAAGCTCAGCCGCGGGAACACGGGCGGCAGTTGATCGCAGTAGCCGCCGCGCTCGCGAATGCAGGCTTCGTGCGCAGCGTAGGCGCGCGCGACCCAGAGCCGACACACCTTGGGGTGGTCGAAGTAGCGGGTCCGCAAGAACTGACCCGTGCGCAGCTTGGCGGGCCGGCCCCCGGGCGCGAGGCGCTGGTACATCCAACGATCGAGCCGGTGCACGCTGATCGGGTGCAGGAACAAGAGCGGTCGCAGCAACAGGCCAAACGCGAGGCCAGGCACGATCAAGATCAGCAGGCTCTTGAGCCACCCGTCGTGGTCCGACTCCCACCAATCGCTGAGCTTGCGCCAGGTGGTTGCGAGGACGCCGGCGGTGTCGTCGGGAGTTGAGGTGTCGCCGCTGGCGTCGGGCGTGCGCGCCCGCTGGCGCCGTCGCTCGTGCGGCGGGTCGGCTGGCTTCGCGTTGGGATCGCTCGGGTTGGGCGCGACCTGGGGTGGCGTGGGCTTGGGCGCTGGCGTGGGCGGAACCGCGAGCTCGAGCATGCGCTGACGCAGCGCGTCGCGGGTGGTTGGCGCCGCCGACAAGCGCGCGAACAGCTGGTCGACCGTGGCCTGGTCACCGTGGCGCCGGACCCAGCTCGCGACCCGCAGCTGGGTCTCGGAGCCGCTCGCGTCGGCCTCGAGCAGGGGGGCAAACAGCTCGACTAGCTCGGGCCGACCACCCTCGTGCTTGGGGATCCGCTCGAGCGCGTCGCGGGCCAGCGGTCCGAGCTCGGCGTCGTCGATCAGCTCGACCAATTTGGCGACGAGCTCGACGTCTTCACTGACGTAGCGACCCATGCCCATCGCCACGGCCTCGACCGTTGGCCGGTACAGCTCGCGCGGCCGGGCGCCTGCGTCCATGTACTGCAGCAGCAATCGCCGCGAACGATCCTCGGTGGGGCCGCCACGCCAGCGCAGCTGCGCGACCGCGTGGATCGCCTGAGCCCGCAGCGCCACGTCGTTGCGCCACGCCGTCTTGAACACCGACAAGAGCTCGTCGATCGCCTCGTCGCGGGCATCGCCGGTGGGCTCGAGCACGAGCAGCGCCTTGATGACATGGCGACGAAGCTCGTTGTCGACGCCGCTGGGCAGCAGCATCACGAGCACCTCGCAGAACTGCGCGCTCGCAAACGGCTTGCTGGCGAGCAGCTTCGTCAGCCGCTTGGCGGAGTCCATGGGGCGGCTGCTGCATCCGCTCGTGGGTGAGTCGCGGACGCACGCGGGGTCCAGGTAGATCTTCAGCGCGTCCGCCAACACCGGCTGCTGCGGAGAATTCGCGTGGTAGCCAAGGTTGGTGAGGGCATCGATGAAGTAGCGAGCCCAGCCCCAGCTCATGTAGGTGACGGCGCGCCGATCTCGGAGCGAGACCAGGCGATCCAGCCCCTGGCTTGGCACGTTGGTCACGCCCGCCAAGTAGCCGAGCGCCTGCTTGACGTCGTCGCAGCTGCGCCGCACGCACGAGCCCTCGACGCAGCAGTCACCGCCCTCGCAACACTGGGTCTGTGCGTCCGTGCTGGCCGGATCCAGCCGGTACAGCAGGCAGTCGACGAGCTCGCGCTCTTCACGATCCGACAGCTCACCCAGATCCTCGCCGCGACCGCTACAGATCACTCGCGCGTCGTCCCCGGACCCAGCCTGGGCCGGCACCGCGATCATGGCGATCCACAGCGCCACGAGCACGACCACGAGTCGCCGGATCACGCTCACATGGTACTAAACTCCACGCGATCTCGAAGTTCGTCGTATCATCCCGCCCACCCCGGCGACTGGCCGGCGATCTGCCATGACAACTAGCATCCCCCGCCACCTACGCCTGTTTGGATCGTTCGCCTGCTTCGCGCTGGCGGGCCTGTTGCCCACCGTGGCCTCGGCCGGAACCATCACCGCGCAGGGCAACGTCACCGCCCTCGACGACGTCACGCAGATCGCCAGCGTGGCCGGCTCGGCGCTGTTCGACGAGGGGCCGACCGGCGATGTGCCCTTGGACCAGTACGCGGGGGTGGGCCTGACCCTGCACGTTGGCGAGCTGGCGACGATCCTGCCCGGCGTCACGACCATGGGCGAGGCGATCAACCCGATCTACGTCAAGCCGGGCGACCACTTCCCAGATCCGATCGGGGGCGGCGGCGTGGCGCTGGGCCTGACGGTGTTCTACGCGGGGGCCATGACCTTCAGCGAGCCCGTCACCCAGTTTGGGTTGACCGCGGGCGGCGGCGCGGGTCCGCAGTTCCTCACCGCGTGGGACCAAAACGGTGAGCTGATCGGGCAGGTCACCTGGGAGCCGGAAGAACAAGACTCGGCGTTCGTCGGGATCGACACCATGGGCGTGCCGATCGGGCTGCTCACCTACGGCAACGACGATCTGTTCGGCGGCCTCGACTACACGATCAACGGCTCGGGCAGCACCTCGGACACGTGGGTGTGGGGGCTGGGCGTGCCCTGTCAAACCGCCGCGGACTGCCTCGACGACATGGGCCCGTGCACCGAGTTCGAGTGCAACGCTGGGGTCTGCGCCTACCCCAAGACCACCAACCCCTGCGACGACGTTGACGTCTGCACCGACGCAGACACCTGCACGGAGGGCATGTGCATCGGCGTGGCGATCAGCTGCGCCGACACCAACCCCTGCACCCTCGACACCTGCGACTCCGAGCGCGGGTGCATGAACACGCAGATCGAGGACTGCTGCCTGAGCAACGAAGACTGCCCCGAGGGCGACATGTGCATCCTTGGATCCAACACCTGCGTCCCGGGGCCGCCGCCGCCGCCCATGACCACCGACGAGGGCAACGACGACGAGACGGAGACCGGTGCACCCGCCGAGACCAGCGGCGGCGAGACCGGGCCAGCCGTCGAGGACGCGGGCGGGGGCTGTGGGTGCAGCAGCGACGAGCGCGGCGGCGGGGCGCTGTTTGGGCTGTTGGCCCTCGCGCTGCTCGGGTTGCGAACGCGGCGGCGCGAGGACCTGGGTCAAGCCTGAGTCGATCCAACGATCACGAGCGCTCGCTGCATGTTGCCGCGGCCGGCGGGCTCGCTCGTGGTCGAGATTCGCGTCGACCTTGGATTTTCGTGCTAAGCATTCAGGCTGATGGCCGGTCACTCGCGAGCGATGGTGTCGTGTCTGGGGGCGTTGTTGTTCGCTTCGGGCTGCGACGCGGCCGACCTCGCGGGGGCCAATGAGCAGGCGCTCTCCAGCGGTCTCGAGGCGGGCGAGGGCGACGCGGACGGCACTGGCACCGACGAAGATGGCGACGAGACCGGCGACAACGCTGAGGCCGCCGAGCTCGACACCTGCGACACGCCCAGCCCCTACCAGGGCGGCTGGGAGGTCGGGTGCTGCCAGGCCGATGTTGTCCCCTCTGCGTGGTCGCCCGGCGGCGTCGGTCCGGGCACGATCATCCCCGATTGGACCTTCACGGATCAGTACGGCGACGCGGTCCGGGTCTACGACTTTTGCCACGACGCCATCTACTTCGAGTACGCGGCGATGTGGTGCGGGTCATGCCAAGGCCACGCCCCCGAGATCGCCAACTTGTTCAACACCTACGCCGGCCGGGGCCTGATGACGCTCACCTTCATGAGCGAGAGCGTCAACGGTGACCCGGCGACCCAGGCCGACGTGCAAGCCTGGGCAGACACGTACGGCCAGGACGGCTTGGTCGTGTTCGGTAGCCAGCAAGACGTCTGGTACCCGTTTGCGATGGACGCGGGTGGCGGCTCGTTCAGCATCTCGCTGCCGGGCACGATGCTGGTCGGAGCGGGCGCCAAGATCGCCAAGCTCGGCATCCCCTCGATCCAAGACATCGAGCTCGTCATACCTGGGGATCCGTGACCCCACATAGACCTTGGACTTCGCCGACAGCAGCCGCTGGCGCGTCTGGTCGCTTCGCTCCTCGGGGCCGTCGCGCTCAGTCCGAACAACAGCAGCGCAGCGAGGCAACGTGTGGCGTGAGCGGCAGCTGTTCTTCGCAGCTCGAGGCCAACGACTCTCGCAGGTCGGTGCACTCGAGGCTGGAGAAGGTCTCGACCGTGGCGATCGGCCACTCCGGCTGGTCGGTCGCGCATGACGTGACCACGCAACCGAGCATCTGGGCCTCGCACACGACCGCGCAGCTGTCGAACTCGCCCGCGGCCACGCACGCGCTCCAGGTCCCGGTTGGGCCGCCCTCGACGCTGAGGTGGACGTCGAGCGGCTGGATCTGGTTGGTGAGGATCGCTGCGGCTCGCAGCGCGCTGTCGAAGCCGTCCCGGTCCACGCGGATCAGCGCGTCCATGCCGATCAGCGGCGCTGCGTCGCACACGTAGCCGCCCTCGGGCGCGCCGTCGAGCATGCACGCGCTTGGGGTACCGGTGCCGTCAGCCTCCTCGATCGTGACGATCGCGGGGACGGCCTGCAGCATGTATTGGGGCCAGACACGAAAGCCCTCGGTGGGCGGCGGCGGGGTGTCGGTGTCGTTGCTGGTGTCCGGTGGGCGGCGGCGGGGTGTCGGTGTCGTTGCTGGTGTCGTTGCTGTCGTCGTCGCTGCCGTCGAATTCCGCGTCGTCTTGGCCGTCCAACAGCCCACAGCCGGACAGCAGGATCGCGCTCAACGCCAGCCATGTCGACTTGGTGGGGATCGTGTTCATGCGGGCTCACTCTCGCTTGGTGATCGCGGCGCCGTTGATCGTCCCCACGCCCGAGACGAAGCCGGGGCCCACGTCCTGTAGCGCGAGGCCCCACGCGTCGATCATCGGTACGGCGTCGAGCAGGCTGATCTGCTTGTTGGCGGGGACCAGGAACTCATGGTTGTAGAGCAGGTTGTCGTTGAACCGGACGCCAATGTGCTCGAGCAGCTCGTTGGCGACGTCGGCGCTCAGCCCGGCCGTTGACTCGCACCAGTAGTCGCCGAGGATCAGCACGTTCGCGCCGTCCTCGAGCATCGCGCCGACCTGCGCGGGGGTGGTCTCGCTGCAAAAATCGGCGATCACGACGTCGTAGGCGAGGGGGTCGACGCTCGCCAGCGTCGTGAAGGTGATCGTGCCGAGGCCGTCGACCATGGCGAAGAAGGGCTCGACGTTGCCCGCGAGGCAGCCGAGCGCGTCCACGCGTGGGTCGCAGTCGGCGAGCCAGAGCAGCTTTAGATCGCCGGGCGGGTCGCCGTCGCCGTCGCCATCGCCATCGCCGTCTCCATCGCCGTCGCCGTCGCCATCACCGTCGCCGTCTCCATCGCCGTCTCCATCGCCGTCCCCATCTCCGTCGCCGTCGCCATCGCCATCGCCATCACCATCACCATCCCCACCTTCTGCGAGGTACATGAACACGTTCTCGAACATGTCCAAGTTCCGCGTCGGGATCCCCGTCTTCCCCCACGCGACGATCCGCGAGTCGGGGTGGAGCGGCCACGCCTCCGGCCACGGTTCGCCGGTGTCGGTGGTGTCATCGCTGTCGTCTTCGGTGAGCGGCGCAGAGGTCACCTCGGCGCTGCTGGTGTCTTCGCCGAACGACTCGTCCTCTGTTGGCGTACCCCAGCGAACGCAGGCGCTCAGACTGGTCAGCCCAAGCAACACCGCGAGTTGGGATGGGCAGCGCATCAAAATTGCCCCCCGAGGGTGAGCCCGCCGTATCCGCGACCCATGCTCGGCAGCAGCGAGACCCGTGGGACACGCTTGGACTCGCGGTTGTACGCCATGCCATAGGTCAGCAGCGCCGCCCCCACGCTGGTGGTCAGCGCCAAGCTCGAGACCGCGATTGTAGATGTATTTTGGTAGGTCGAGACGCAGCCGTAGGTCTCGCACTCGGGGGTGGGGAGCCACAGGAACAGCCGCACCATCCCCATGCCGATCAGCGACGCGGGGACCAGCACGGCCCCGCCAACGACATACCCGGTGCTGTCGTAGCCTGGGGCGCGCCGGGCCTTGGACTTGCCCAGCCGACTCCCGCCGATCGCCGTCAACAAGCTGCCGGTTGCGAACGCCAAGCCCGTGACCGTGTGCGAGGCGGCCGAGGCCGCGCTCCCGTCGGCGCACTCGGAGTTGGTGCTGTCTGGCCCGCAGTTGTCCCGCCACGCGGCGTTGCCCAAGAACGCGAACGGGACCCCCACGCCGACCACCAACGGGCCGGTGATCAGCAAGCCAATGCCCTCGAGCGGCGGGGGCTCGGGCGCGACGTAGACTGGAGGCGGGTCGGTGGGCTGCGCGTAGGCCGGATCTCCGGGCCACGGGACCGGCCCCTGGCTCGGGCCGACTGGCTGTGGCTGAGGCTGGGCGACCGGCTGCGGCTGGGCGACCGGCTGCGGCTGGGCGACCGGCTGAGGCTGGGCGACCGGCTGAGGCTGGGCGACCGGCTGAGGCTGGGCGACCGGCTGCGGCTGCGGCTGCGGATCGTGGGCGGGGGCAGGAGCGAGCCCGTTGTCGACCTGCCCCGGTTGCTCCGGCGGCGACACGGTCAGCATTGACGCAACGGTCAGCGCGAGGGCGAGGGCATTCGTCGGCATCGATCTCCGGCGCCATCTTACGCCAACACGCGTCCGATGTTCGATACCATCGCAGCATGATCACGCGTTTGCACCCGCTCGCGGTCGGCTGTCTGCTCGGTCTCCTAGGTACGGTCGGCTGCGGCGACTCGACGACCGACGTCGGCAACACCGAGTCCACGATCGAGCCTGCCGACTCGGAGACGGGCAGCACGGAGACCGGCGACGGCGACGGCGACGGCGACGGCGATGGCGACGGCGACGGGGACGGCGACACGACCGGCGACGGCGACGGCGACACGAGCTGTCACCCGCTGATGGTGGACTGCCCCGTGATCGGGACCACCTGCACCTGGGACGAGCAACAGTTCATCTGTCTGCCTGGCATGATCAAGCTGGGCGACTCGTGCGATCCATCGATGCCGCAGTGCATCTCGGGCTTTTGCGCGCCCATGGCGATGCTCCCCGACTGCCCCAGCAATTTTTGTTGCACCTCGTTTTGCAACCTCGACTCGCCCAATTGCCCCGCGCCCGGAACCAGCTGCGTCGACCACTTCCCGGACGGCGCGACCACGCCCAACGTGGGCGCGTGCCTTGGACCCTGAGCAAGAGAACGGGTCGGGTCAGGTCTCGCGCGCAGCCACGCGAAACACCGTCGCGTAGACGACGGGGACCACCAACAGGGTCAGGATCGTGGCAAAGCCAAGGCCAAACACGATCGTCACCGCCATCGACACGAAGAACGCATCACTGAACAGCGGGATCATCCCAAGCATGGTCGTGAGCGCCGCCATGCTGACGGGGCGCACGCGGCCACTCGACGCTTCGATGATCGCCCGAGCTCGCGGCGTGCCCTGCTCGATCTGCACATCGATCTCGTCGATCAGCACAATCGCGTTCTTGATCATCATGCCGACCAAGCTCAACAGCCCGAGCATGGCCATGAACCCGAACGGCTGGCCGGTGAGCAGCAGCCCGGCGGTCACGCCAACGATGCACAGCGGCACGCAGAGCCAGATCACCAGGGCCTGACGCAGCGCGTTGAACAACACGACCGTCATCAAGATCATCAGGCTCCCGAACAGCGTCACGCTCAGCGCCATCGCGGCCCGAGCGTCCGATGACTTCTCGTACTCACCGCCAAGCGCGAACGCGTAGCCCTGCTGAAGCTCGAGCCCCTCGATGTCTGGGATCACGCGCTCGAGCAGCTGATCGGCGAGCTGGCCCAGCGGCGGATCTGCGTGGATCGTCATGGTCGGCACGCGATCGCGGCGGCGGATCAGATCGTCAACCTCGACTAGCTCGACTCCGGTGATGACCTGACGAATCGGGATCCAGCGCTCCGCGGTCGGAGACCAGATCTGCACATTGCCGAGCTTGGCGACGTCGTCGCGCTCGCGCTGCGGCGAGCGGACGATCAGCGGCAGCAGCATGTCACGCTCTCGGTACACGCCGATCGTGCGACCCTCGAACGCGGCTTCGATCGCCCGGGCGGCAGCGCGGTGATCGACGCCAGCGAGCCGCGCCGGCTCCTCCGCGAGGATCGGCCGCAGGGTCTCGACGCGCTGGCGCCAGTCGTTGCGAACTCCGCGTGCCCCCGCGTCCTCGAGCAACTCCATCACCTCGCGTGCGAGCGCGCGCAGGTGGTTGGGGTCGGGGCCGCTGATCCGGACCTGGATCTTGCCGCCCTCGCCAGGCCCGAGCATGAACAGCTTGGTGTTGCCCTGACCGTCGACGAAGTGGTGCTCGAGCGCGGCCTGCAGCTCGCGTTGAAGCCCCGCGATCTTCCTGTAGTCGTCGACATCGACGAACAGCTGGCCATAGCCGCTGTCCGGCTCCTCGGGGACATAGGTCAGCAAGATCCGCGGCGCACCCTGGCCGATGATCGTCGCAACCTGCGTCACGCCCTCCTGCGCGGCGATCCACGCCTCGAGCTCGCGCAGCTGCGCCTCGGTGTGTTCGATGTGGGTGCCTCGCGGAGCGAAGTAGTCGACCATGAATTGCGGACGCGTCGAGTCTGGAAAGAAGCTCTGCTTGACCCGCCCGAACCCGAGCAGCGCGGCCATGAGCACGAAGGCCGTGGCGGTCAGCGTCAGCCAGCGGCGCCGTAGCATCGTCGATGCTACGCGCTGATAGGCCCGGCTCACGCGGCCAGGAGTGGGGGTGGGCTCGGGGGTCTGGGTCTGGGTCTGGCTTGGCTTCAGGAACATCACGCACAGGACCGGCGTGACCGTCATCGCCGTGACCCAGCTCAGCGACAGCGAGTAGAGCAGGACCTGGTAGAGCGATCCGCAGTACTCACCGGTCGCGTCGTCGGAGGTCCCGATCGCGGCGAAGCTCAGGATCGCGATGATCGTTGCGATCATGAGCGGCCTCGCGGTCTGCTCGACCGTCGCGACCGCGGCCGCCTCCGCCGATTGCCCACGCCTGAGACCGACGAGGGTCCCGTCGGTCACCACGATCGCGTTGTCGACCAGCATCCCGAGCGCGATGACCAGGGCGCCAAGCGAGATCCTCTGCAGCGCGATGTCGGCGATGCTCATCAGGATGAAGGTCCCGCTGATCGTCAGGATCAACACACTGCCAATGATCAGCCCGCTGCGCAGGCCCATGAACACCAACAGCACGACGATCACGATCGCTACGGCCTCGATCAAGTTGACCATGAACGCGTGGATCGCCGCGGTCACGGCCTGCGACTGCAGCGCGATGACCTCGAACTCGACGCCGAGCGGCCGCAGATAGTCGAGCTCGGCGACGCGCTTGGACAGCGCCTCGCCCATGCTCACGACGTTCCCGCCTGGGGCCGTCGAGATCGCGAGCCCGATCGCCCGGGTCCCGTCGACGCGCAGCAGCTGCGTGGGTGGCTCGAGATACCCGCGGCGGATCGTGGCGACGTCGCCGAGCTGGACCAGCGCGCCGGTCTGGGGGTTCTCGATCAGGACGGCCTCGTAGTCGGCGACCGTGGTGACCCCGCCGCTTGGCTCGACGCGGATGAATTCTGGACCAACTTGGATCCGCCCGCCATCGGCGACCAGGCTCTTGGCCTCGAGCACGCTGCCGAGCTGCTCGGGCGACAGCCCGGTCCGCAGCTTGGCCTCGACGCTCATCTCGATGTAGACGACCTCGGGGAGCGTGGCGACCAGCTCGACCTTGGCGACGTCATGGACCAGCAGCAGCTCGCGGCGCAGCTGCTTGGTGTACGCCTCGAGCTCGGCGTAGTTGTACTCGGGCCCGGTGATCGCCACGAACACGCCGAACACGTCGCCGAAGTCGTCATTGACCTGCGAGGGCCCGGCGCCCGGGGGCAGCTGGCCTTGTACGTCGGTGATCTTGCGGCGTAGCTCGTCCCAGACCTGCGGCAGCGCGGTCGAGTCGTAGTGGTCCTTAATCGTGACCTTGACGATCGACAGCCCGGGCATCGAGTTGGAGCGGACGTACTTGGTCTGACCGAGGGCCTGGACCGCTTGCTCGACGCGATCGGTGACCTCGACCTCGACCTCGCTCGCGCTCGCGCCTGGGTAGGGCGTGACGACGAGCGCGTCCTTGATCGTGAGCTCTGGATCCTCGAGGCGCGCGAGGCCCATGAACGAGATCAGCCCACCGACCAGCAGCACCGCGGCGAACACCAAGGTCACCGTCTTGCCGCGGATCGCCAGCTCCGCGAGGTTCATGGCGTTCCCGGGCCGTAGAGATCTTCGAAGCGCGAGACCACGACGCCGTCACGCAGCACGTTGACGCCCGTGGTCGCGAGTCTCTCGCCGCCCTCGAGGCCCGAGGTGATCTCGATCGAGCCGCCACTCGCGTCGCCGGTGCTCACGGGGACCGGGTGGACTGCCATCGTTTGGGGGTCGATGACCCACACGTACGCGCCGCCCTCGTCAGCGCCGGCGATCGCCTGGATCGGCACAAACACCCTGGCGGTTGGCGTCGCCTCGGGCAACAGCCCGTCGAGGATGACCTTGGCCGTCATGCCTGGCGCGATCATCAGCTCCGCGGGCGACTCGAACGACCACGTGACTTCATAGGTCCCGGTGATTGGATCGGGGACCGTGGCGAGCTCCTTGAGGCGTGCGGGGATCTTCAGGTCAGGCCGGGTGTCGAGCACCACGTGCACACGCCCAGCGGCCCGCTCGCTGCGCTCCGCGACCGTCAATCCGGGCTCGCTCGCCGCGTAGTCCCGCTGTGACACGTGCGTGACGATCTCGAGGCTGCTCTCGTCGTGGATCACGACGACCGGCTGCTTGGCTTGCACGCTCTGGAAGTTGTCGACCATCTGCTTGGCCACGGTCCCGGCGAACGGGGCGACCAGCTCGGTGTCATCGAGGGCCTTCGTGGCGTCGGCGACCGCGGCCTTGCTCATGGCCAGCGCGCGGGCGCGTCGGTCGAGCTCGTCCCGGGCGACGACCTCGCGCGCGAGCAGGGCCGCGCTGCGCTCGTACTCGGTCTGATCGTAGCGAAGCTGCGCCCGCTCTCGATCGAGGCGGGCCCTGAACGCGCGCGCGTCGAGCCGCGCGAGCAGCTGTCCCTTCTCTACGGCCATGCCCTCTGCGACCGGCAATTCGATGATGTCACCGGCGACGGCGAACGACATCTCGGCGTTCTGCGTGGGCTCGACGCGGCCTGGCCACTCGCGCGCAAAGTGGGTCTCGCTCGAGCCGACCTCGAATGTCTTGACCGGGCGGATCACGGGGGCTGGCTCGAGCTCCTGCTCGCCACAGGCCAGCAGCATCGTCACGCCGAGCCACGCGACGGCTCGGCGACCGCAACGCGGGGTAGACATGAGGGATCGTTGTCACGCGACTCGAGGTCGGACAAGCCAAGGTCTCCCGCAATTGTGGCGTCACCCCATTCGTGCCAGCCATGGGGGCGGGCTGCGACGAATCGCCCGACCTGCGCCTACTCGATGGGCGGCGGTGGCGGCGGCGGATCTTCAAAGCACACGCCGATCTCGAGGATCATGTAGAGCAGCACCAGCTCCTGCGGGTTGAGCCCCTGGTGGGCGACGCTCGAGGTCTCGAAGGTGCTGTACATCATGCGCCCGCACCCGTACTGACCGCTGATCGCCATGGGCCGCTGCTGGTTGGGGTTCGAGCAGCTCGAGCACGGCCCCTCGACCCAGCTGTGGTGGCCAACGTTCACGTCCTGGCCCATGTCGTCTTGCACGATCACATCGTGGATGGCCTCGATCCCCGAGTAATTGAGGTTGGTCTGAAACGCCGGCAGCATGTTCAGGGTTGGGTTGCCGCCGCCGATGTCCTTGAGCGCGGGCGGCAGCGCCTGCAGCCACGCCAGCAGATCGGTGTCGACGACGATGCTGATCGACGAATACGCGGGCTGAAGATCCGGCATGCCCGGGTTGTGGAAGTCTTGATAGTTGGGGAACGGCTCTTTGATGTACTCGTTGGAGTGGTCGGTCGCGTACCACTTTCCGCCGGCCTCTACGTAGTCACGAATGTTCTGAGCCCGCGACGCCGACACCGTGGGCGCGCTGGCCCAGTACTTGGTCGAGGCGCAGGGCACGAACATGATGTGGTACTGGTTCATCGTCGCGAGGTTGTCCAAGGTCTGGCCCTGGTCCGCGGCGCCGTTGATCAGCGTGAATTGTTCGGTCCCCTGAACCAGCTCGCCGTTGCCGCTGACCTGGCCCAGCCCGAACTTGGCGAGCACGTTGAACACCCGATCGGGGTCGGCATCGTACACGGCGATCCGGGGGATCCACATGCCCGCGGCGGGGTTCCACTGGCCCGGCAGGTTGCTCTGGGCTGGCGGGACCACGTTGCTTCCCTGGGCCACGTCAAAGTCGATGACCCGCAGAAACTGGCCCTTTTGCACGACCAGTTGCTGGCCCGGCCCGGCGACGGCAGGCAGCGAGAACGAGCCATCGGGGCCCGTGAGCGTGAAGTGTTCATCGCAGGCGAGCTCGACACACGCCGCGCAGTAGACCCCGTCGGGGACCGGCTCGACTGGGTCGTCTGTCAGGTACACCAGCGCGCCGCTGATCGGCAATTGCATGTTTGGGGCGAACACCGTGCCCTGCAATGTGGCGTTGGGCGTGGGCAGGTTCTCGGGGACGCACTCGTCACCGCCATCGTCGGCGCTCGCGGTCGAGCCATCGTCGGCGCCCATGTCGAACAGCACGCCGTCGTCGCTGCTGCCGCTGCTCGACTCGCTGGTGCCGGCCGAGATGCCCGACGACGAGATGCCCGTGTCGGTGTTCGTGGGGGTCGCGCCGGTGCCGCCGCACCCAAGCAGGAGCAGGCCGGTCGTCAAGGTCAATGGCAGTGTAGCGATTCGCATGAAGCCCTCACATCCGCCCCAACCGGGGGGTGGGCTCGATGCTAGGCCGCCGCGAGATTTTTTGCCATCGGGTGCCGCTTGAGCCCGCGGGCCGCCGGCCTGCCCCCGTTTGACAGGGCGCTGACCCCGGTCCGCGGCCCGCAGCGGTCCCGCGACCGCGCGCAGGACCCTGCGGGGTCAGTCGGCGGTGAACGATCCGGACTCGTCCTGCTGCTGCGGCGCTTCCTGATCGTCATCGTCGTCTTGGTTCAGCGCGACATCGAGGGCGGCGATCACCTCGGTGAAGTTGAGCGGCTTGATCATGTAGTCGTTGGCCCCTAGCCGCAGCGCCTCGACGACGTCGTCGCTGTCGCTTCGCGCCGTCGCCATCAGCACGGGGAGCTGCGACTTGGAGTAGCGCTGGCGGATGTACTGCAGGACCTCGAGCCCGTTGACGCCGGGCATCATCACGTCGAGCAGGACCAGCGCGTAGCGAGCTTGCTCGTTGTCTGGGTTGCCCGCGCGATCGATCGCGTCCAGAGCGTCGGCGCCCGACCTCGCGGTGTCGACTTCGTAGCCCCGCCGCTGCAGCCGACGGGCGAGCATGTCGCGGTTGTCGTCGTTGTCGTCGACGACGAGCAGTCGCGGGCCGGTGGACTGTGGGCTGGCCATGATCACCTCGATGATACCCAGTCGCGAAGCGCTGCTGGTGTAGCGCCTGCAGCGCTGTGACGGTGCCACTTGGCACGCGCGACATGCTCTAAATCGCTACCTATGGGCCCAACTATGGCCCAACTATGGCCCAACTATGGCCCAACTATGGATCGACGCGAACGAGCTCATTTGTGACTGGGTCGACATACCAGAGCTTGCCCTCGGGCCCGAAGGTAATACCCATGATCTGGGCGGCGGGTGTGCTCATTCGGCCGATCTCGCCGCCATCCATATCGACCAAATCGAACGCGATGATGTCGCCGGTTCCATGCTCGGAGACGAACAGGCGGCCGCCCCGCAGCGCGAGCCCCGACGGCTCGTCGATCCCGTCGACCATCACCTGGTAGTCCGCGCCCTCCCAGCCGCTGTAGTCGGCGCCGTCCCACTCACCGGGCAGGGGCCCGGTGTTGGTGCCCGAGCTGGTGTCGAGCCGCATGATCCGACCGCCCCCCGTGTCCGCGATGTAGAGCATGCCCGTGGCGTGGTCGAGCTCCATGTGGCCGGGGACGTTGGCGACGCGGGTCACCGTGGCGTCGATGTAGCGGTCGATGATCCCGTCGGAGTGATCGCTGCCCCCGGGCCCGTGATCGGACTGAAAGTCGTAGCGGACAATGTTGCCGTTCATGCCGTCGAACACCCAATAGACGTTGTCGACGTCGTGGGCGATGCCCATGCACAGCGGGCTCTGGTGCAGCATGTCGAGGTGGCTGCCCTCGATCGCGCCGGGCGGAAACTGCTGGCCGACCATCGCGAAGATCGTGAGGTCCCCGGGCCACAGCGAGGGCCCCATGAAGTCATCGGGTGCCTGCGGGCCAACGTTCCATTCGTTGCGCGACTCTTGGCAGCTGGCGAAATTACCGTTGTCGCCAAACGCCGCCGAAGACACATAGGCCATGAAGTGGGGGCCGTACGCGTCAACGCGGATCTCCGAGGTCTGCTGCGGGGTGCCGGGATCGAAGTAGATCACCGTGCCGTGGATCGCGGTGTTGTAGGTCCACAGCTGGTTGGGCGCGCCGGGGGCAAACTCGAGGTCGCGGGGGGCGTCGAGGCCGTCCGCCGCGGTGCCGATCACGGTGAAGGTCTCGCCAAACTCGGGGACGTCGCCGGCAGGATCGCCGTCGCCGTCACCGGTTGGATCGCCGTCGCCGGTCTCGGTCGCGTTGTCGCCGGCTTCGCTCTGGCGATCGTCGGTGCAGGCGCTGATGAACAGACACGAGCCAATGGCGAGCAGACGCGGGGCGGAAGACAGGGTCGACATCGCCGCGGAGCATACGCCATTCGCCGGGGGTGGATGCTATCCCTTGCGCAGCTCGCTGGCCGTGCGGTTGTAGGCGTCCACGATCTGCTTGACCCGCTCGAGCGGCAGCGAAGGCGAGAAGTGCCCCTCGACCCCGCGCATGTCCGTGGCAGCGCACAGCGCATTGAGGATCGCCTCTTCCGTGGCCTCGACGGCGGCCTGGTAGAACGCGTTGATCGACGAGTCCAACAAGAAGTTGACCTGGGCCAGGTGCCGCTCGGTCTCGCGGGGGACCCGGTTGCCGGTCGAGAACGCGATCATGATCTCCCCGGATCCGTGCGCGGCAAACGACCCCACGCGCCCGACCCCCAGCGCCGCGCGCTTGCAGACCCGCTGCAACTGCACGGGCAACAGCGGCGCGTCGGTTGCCACGACCACGATGATGCTGCCGTAGTTGTCGGTCCGCCGGGCGATGCCCTCGTAGTCGGGCTCGAGCAGCGCGCCAACCGGGATCCCGTCCATGCGCAGCTCGTTCATCACGCCAAAGTTGCTCATCACCAGCACGCCAAGGTTGTACTGAAGTTCGTTGAGCACCACGCGGCGCGACGAGGTCCCGATCCCGGCCTTGAAGTCGCAGGTGATCATCCCGGTGCCACCGCCGACGCAGCCCTCGAGCACCGGGCCGTCGCTGGCGGTCTCAATTGCGTGCAGCACGTGCTGCTCGCTGACGCTCTTGACCGCGATGTCGTTGAGCCACGAATCATCACACTCGCCAACGACCGGGATGATCACGTCATGCTGCTTGCCGATGCTTGGGTGCCGGTCGACCATGTAGCGCACGCAGCCCTCGGACACGGCGCCAACGCTGAGCGTGTTGGTCAGCAGGATCGGGGTCTCGATCAGGCCCCACTCCATGACCTGCGTGAGCCCAGAAATCTCGCCCGCGCCGTTGAGCACGAACCCGCCGCCGACCACTCGATCCATGAAGATGTCACCGTCGTTGGGCAAGATCGCGGTGACGCCCGTGCGCACGCTGTCGCCCTCGATCACGGTCGTATGCCCCACCCGGACGCCCGCGACGTCGGTGATCGCGTTGAGCGGGCCCGGCGGCAGAATCCCGGGAGCGATGCCCAAATCGCGCGCACGGACGACTGTGTTGCGTTGCATGGCGGACTCGTAGAGCGTTCCCCACGGGACGTCCAGATATTTCGGTTCACGATTTCGCGTGTACGGCGTACAAGTCACCATGCGCATCGCGTTCACCCACAACCTCCAACTCAGCGACGCCGAGGAAGAGGCAGAATTCGACACGCCGGCGACGGTGGAGATGATGACCCGCGCCCTGCGCAATCTGGGTCACGAGGTCGAGCCGCTCGAGGTCTCGGGCCCGGCTTCCCGGGTCGTCGCCCGGCTCGAGGCGCTCGCCCCCGACCTGGTGTTCAACACCGCGGAGGGCTCGCGCGGTCGGTTTCGCGAGGCGTTCTTCCCGGCGCTGTTCGACCGCTTGTCGCTGCCCTTCACCGGCTCGGACGCGTGGGTCTGCGCGCTGACCCTGGACAAACACCTGAGCAAGCTGTTGGTCCAGCAGCACGGCGTCAAGACCCCGCGCTGGCGCTTCGTCGAGCGCATGTCGGATCTCGAGGGCATCGAGCTGCGGTTTCCGGTCATCGCCAAGCCCAACTACGAGGGCAGCTCCAAGGGCGTCACCGTGGACTCGGTCGTCGAGGATCTGGCCGGCCTGCGCCGGCTCGCCTTCGATCTGCTCGGGCGGTTCCCAACCGGGTTGCTCGTCGAAGAGTTCATCGTGGGCCGCGACATCGTCGTGCCGTTCTTGGAGAAGGCCTCGGCCCAGACAGGCGGCGTCTTGACCCCGGCCAGCTACCGATGGGACGCCGAAGCGATCGCGGGCCGCAAGTACCAGCTGTACGACTACGAGCTCAAGACCACCAACTACATGGCGACCCACGTCGACGTGCCGGCGACGATCACCGAAGCCCAGACCGCCGAGGCCATGCGCATGAGCCAGGTCGCGTTTCGGGCGCTCGGCTGCCGCGACGTTGGGCGCATTGATCTGCGCCTCGCCGACACCGGCGAGCTCTACTTCATCGAGATCAACGCCCTGCCCAGCCTCGAGTCCGGCGCGTCGATCTATGAATCGGCCAAGCTCGCTGGCCTCGAGACCCCCGAGGCCGTGCTCGGCACCGTGGTCGAGAGCGCCGCCGAGCGGTTTGGGCTGAAGATGACCCGCAAGAAGCGGCGGCCCAAGATCCGGGTTGGGCTCGCCTACAACCTGCGGCGCACGCAGACGACGGGGGAGGGCGGCGCCGACGTCGAGGCCGAGTACGACACCCCCGAGACGATCAGCGCGCTCAAGCTGGCGATCGCCTCATACGGGCACGAGGTCGTCGATCTCGAGGCAACCCCCGAGCTCGTTGCGATCTTGCCCGCGTCTGGCGTCGACGTGGTGTTCAACGTCGCCGAGGGCACGGCCGGGCGGTTCCGCGAGGCCCAGGTGCCTGCGTTGCTCGAGCTGCTGGGGATCCCCTACACCGGCTCGGATCCAACCGCGCTCTCGCTCGGGCTCGACAAGAGCCTGGCCAAGAAGGTCGTGCGCCAGGCGGGCTTCCTGACCCCCGACGAGTTCGTGATGACCACCGGCAAGGAGCGGCTGCCCAAGGGCATGAACTTCCCGGTGATCATCAAGCCGCTCGCCGAGGGCAGCTCGAAGGGGATCCTGGACAGCAGCGTGTGCGTCGACGAGGCCGGCCTGCGCGAGGTGGCCCAGCGCGCGGTGGGGACCTACGGCCAAGCGATGCTGGTCGAGACCTACCTGCCCGGCCGCGAGTTCACGGTCGCGCTGCTTGGCGAGCGGCGGCCACGGGTGCTGCCGCCGATGGAGATCCTGTTCACGGCCGAGGCGGGCAAGCTGCCGATCTACTCGTTCGAGAGCAAGTTCGAGAGCAAGGGGGTCGCGTTCGAGTGCCCGGCGAAGACCGATCCGGCGCTGGGCCGCGAGCTCGAGCGCGTCGCCAAGGGCGTGTTCACGGCGCTCGGCTGTCGGGACGTCGCCCGCATTGATCTGCGGCTCGACGCCCAGGGGCGCGTGGCCTTCATCGAGTGCAACCCGCTGCCCGGGTTGTCGCCGGGGTTCTCGGACATGTGTGTGATCGCCGAGAAGGCCGGGATCGACTATCGGACCTTGGTCGGCGAGATCCTCGCGCCCGCGCTCCGCCGGCTGCGGCACCAGCAGCGCCAGCGCTCGATCGCCGGGCGGCTCAGCTAGTCAGCGGCCAGCGCTTCGAGTCGCATGCAACACTTCGTCGGTGGCCGGCATACCGTCGATGCATGATGAACAAGGGCGAAGCGGCGATCCTCACCGAGCTCGAGTGGCTGCGGCGATTTGCGAGCACGCTCGCGCAGCCGGGTGACCAGGACGATCTGGTCCAGGCGACGCTGTTGTCAGCCTGGCGTCGCCCCCCACGAGCCGAGGCGGAACCCGGGGCAGAACCCGGCGCAGAACAGCGATCGCTGCGACCGTGGTTGGCGACGGTCGCTCGCAACCAGGCCCGCATGGTTGCTCGGGGCCGGCAGCGACGCGAGCGACGCGAGCGCGAGGCCGACCCGGCCACCGCCGGACCGGAGCTCGACGCTGAACTCGACCGCGTCCGTGTACTTCGCAGCGTGCTCGACGCGCTCGATCGGCTGCCCGAGCTCGACCGCAAGATCATCATGCGCCGGTTCTTCCACGAGGAGAACGCGACGCAGATCGGCGACAAGCTCGGCATTCCAGCCGCGACGGTCCGCTCTCGTCTGCGTCGCTCACTCGCGCAGCTGCGATCCAGCCTCGACGAGCGCCACGACGGTCGGCGCGACGCGTGGGCGCTGGTCCTGATCGGACCCGCCGCAGCCCCGGTGACCGCGACTGGAGCGATCAACATGAGCATCACGACGAAGATCATCCTCACGATTGCGGGTATTTCCACGGCCAGCGCTGGCCTGTGGTGGGTGCTCGCGCACGCCGACGAGCCCGAACTCGAGCCCGAGCCCGAGCCCGAGCCCGTCATCACACCAAGCGCGGTCGCGCCCGAGCCCCTCGACGACAGCCCCCGAGGACAATGGGAACAGCGTCGCTCGCAGATCCGCTCGTCACTCGCGAGCAAACCCGAACACGACAGCCGTGAGCGGACAGCTGGGCCACTGGCCGACCAGCAGCTGCGCGCCGACGCGTGGCGTGGCTTTCATCTGTTGGCCCGCGCATGCATGGACGACGTCGGCGCGAGCGCGAGCGGGGCGATCTCACTGTCGGCGCGCATCATTGGCGACCCGGAAGTCGGCACGATCTTCGAGTCAGTCGAGGTGGTGGCCGAGACCGTCGATGACGCCGAGGTGCTCGAGTGCTTGACGGAGTCGATGTACGCGTACGTTGGGGCCAAGCCGCCGACCGCAATCGAAGTTGACTTCGCGCCGACGATGCAATGGGTGGGTCAGCGCGACGACGAGACCGACGACGAGGAGCAGCTCCGCACGCAGCAACGCATGTTTGACGCGATCATTGGGGCCCACTACGCCGAGGTCGCCTTTTGTGATCGGAAGTCTGGCGCGGACAACCTTGGCTCTCTCGAGATCGTGTTGACGATTGGCCCCGAACAGCTCGCCGGGCAAGCGCGTGTGATCGCCAGTGATCTACCCAAGCCGGTCGTCGACTGCATCATCGCAGCGAGCCTGCGCTGGGCATTTCCGGCACAGCTCGCGGGCGCGAGCTTTGGCTACGAGTTCCAGCTACCGGTCGCGGGGCTCGAGCAAGTTCAGCCAAATCGGCGGTAGTCGCGTTGCAGACCCACCGCCGCCCCGACCCGCCACACAACCCGGTGCCATGGCGCGTTGCCGGCCGCAGGCAGATCGGCGCGCTCCATGTCATGCTGGAATTGCTGGCGGGCTGATTCCATCCGAGCCTGGCTGCAACTCCTGCATCTGGGTCGATCTGCGCGAGCGAGCCCGCGCAAATGCTTGGTTGCGGTGGGCCGATCGCATAGCGTGTGCTCATGCGCAGCCGCCCGCACTTTGCCACGCTTCTCCTCGCGCTCGCGTCAACGTTCGCCTGCGGTGACGATGCCGCTGGCGTCGCCGACGAGACCGGCGACACCTCGACCACCGGGAACGGAGATGGCGACGGCGACGGCGACGGCGATGGCGACGGCGACGGAGACGGCGACCCCGCGCCAAGTCGCGACGAGCTGATCGCCGAGCTCGAGCAACCCGGCCCCTACGCGGTCGGCTACAAGCAGCTCGAGCTGACCTACTCGCCCCCCGGCGCGACCGAGCCACGCACGATCCCGGTGCTCGCCTGGTACCCCGCGGTCGACGACTCCGGGGCCCCACCTGCGATCTACGCCGTCGCCGGGATCGTCGAGATCCCGTCCCCGGCCGCGCTCGATCAGCCGCCCGTGTCCGCGCTCGGTCCGTTCCCCGTCGCCGTCTACTCGCACGGATCAGGCGGCGAGGCCCTGCTGGCCTATCCCTTCGCCGAGCGCTTCGCCTCGCACGGCTGGATCATGTTGTCGCCGGCCCACGTCGGGAACACGGCCCTCGACGCGCTCGCGGGCGAGTCTGACTCGCTGATCGAGATCGCCGTCAACCGACCCGCGGACATCTCGGCGGTGCTCGACGAGGCTGGGAGTGGGTTCGCGGGCGACGAGCTCGGGGGCGCCACGGATCTGTCGCAGGTGTTCTTGTTCGGCCACAGCTTTGGCGGCTACACCACCTTCGCAGCGGGCGGGGCCCAGCTCGCCTACGAGACGCTGTTGGCCGGGTGCTCGGGGGAGACCTGCGCCTACCTCGAGGATCCAGAGGTCGCGGCTGCGTTCGCAAGCGGGTTTGGCGACGACCGAGTTGACGCGATCGCACCGCAAGCCCCAGCGTTGATCCCCGAACTCGGCGAAGGCGAGCTCGCGGCGCTCGGGATCCCCACGATGCTGCAGAGCGGCAAGCTGGATCTGACGACGCCTGACGCCACCCAGGCCCAGCCTGCTTGGGACGGCTTGGCCAACCCAGACGACGTGTGGATCGACCTGCCGTTTGGGGCTCACTACTCGTTCATCACGGTCTGCGACGATCTCAGCCCCGAGCTGCTCGCGGTGTTCCAGCCCGACAACATGGTCGATGGCTGTGGCCCCGACTTCACGCCGACGAGCGAGCTGGTCCCTGTGCTCACGACCTACTTACTCGCGTTCGCGCGCGCGCATGTGCTGGGCGAGTTGGCGTGGACGGCGGTGTTCGACGGCGACGCCCTGCATCCCGAGGTGGATCTGCATCGCCACTGATCGTCAAAGCTGTGTGCACAATGACGCTAGTTGCAGCCGCCTGCTGCGATTTGCGATCTGGGGCAGGCGGACATCTCACGGGGCTATCATGCCCCGCATCGAGTCCGTCGCGTGCGTCGCATCGACATCACAGATCCACTTGCAGACTGTATGTGAGCAAGTTTGGGACGATCTGGGCGAACGCGGCGATCACGGATCGCAGGATCGCGAGCGGGGGTGCCCGACCACAGCCGGATAAACACCTGCAATTGACCCGCTGGAAATTGCGAAATGATCAACACACCGCGAAACCCACCGCGCACGTTTTGCTTTGACTTTGCAGCGCTCGACTCTGTAAACGGTCTACATGGATGCTTCCCCCAGGTCCGCCCGCCGGACCCTTGGCCTTGCGTGCGTCTCTTCGTTGGCCTTCGCGCTTGTCTGGGCTGGCGGCATTGCCTGCTCGCCTGAACAGGAGCCAGAGCTGGCTCGCGCGCTGATCGGGCCCGAGGGCGGGTCGGTCAGCGGTGGCGGCGTGACGGTTGACGTCCCCGCGGGCGCGCTGGCGGTCGAGACAGAGATCATCCTGCGGCGGGCCGAGACCTCGCTCAGCACCTCTGGCTACGAGCAGCTTGGCGACACCGTCACGATCGAGCCCGCGGATCTGCGCTTGGCCCTGCCGGCGACCGTGACCGTCGCGGGCAGCGGCACCGACACCAGCGTGCTGGTGTCGGCCGTCGAGCGGACGGTGGCCTACGAGGGCAACGTCGCCTACGTCGAGTACCTGGGCGACGTCGCGCTGGCGAGCACGGGCACCCCCACGATCACGCTGGTCGAGCCCGAGCTCGGTGCCTCGCCAAGCCAGGCGGGCGGCAACTTCGTCGACAACCTCCACTTCGAGCTCGATCTCGACGGCACCCATCGCGTGGATCTGCTGATCACCGCGTGGGACTTTGACGGCGAGCAGACCGTGCTCAACGGCAAGGGCCACTGCGGCTTCAAGCTCGCGCAGCTCGAGGGCGGGAGCCTCACGACCGGCTGCGCGGCGGGGGTGCTGACCGCCTCGATCAACGCCGCGGGCGACCACGTGTCGTTTGACGTGCTGCCGCTCCACGCTCCGGCCATCGACGCGCCAGTCAGCGTTGGCGTGATCGCGGGTGGCGACGACCTCGCCTACAACCTGGGCTATTTCAAGTTCGACACGGGCAGCTGCTACCTGCAAGAGTGCGACGGCAACGGCACCTGCGTCGACAACGGCGAGCCGCAGTGCGAGTGCGCCGAAGGCTTCGCGCAGCCGGTTGATGACCCGCTCGCGTGCGCCTGCGTACCCCAGTGTGACGGCCGATCGTGTGGGTCGGACTCGTGCGGCGGCAGCTGTGGCGACTGCGGCATGGACGAGATGTGCGTCTATGCCGAGGGCCAGTGCGTGCCCATGACCGGCGACGGAGACGGAGACGGCGACGGCGACGGCGACGGGGATGGCGACACGGGCGACGGGGATGGCGACACGGGCGACGGCGATGGCGACACGGGCGACGGGGACGGCGATGGCGACGGGGATGGCGACGGAGACGGAGACGGAGACACGGGTCCGTGACCGATCTGCGCGCGTGAATTGAAGACATCAGATTAGGGACTTTCTAGGGGATCTTCGGGAGCTACAGATCATGACCAGGTATCGACAGCGTGACCTTCGAACCATCGGGGCCTTCGTCCTCGTCCTCGGGAGCATCGGCCTTTCTGGCTGCGCGGCCGAGCCAGCGGAGGAGTGCGTCTCCAACGAGGACTTCTTCAAAGAGAAGATCTGGGCGCCGGTGATGTCCCAACAGTGCATCACTTGTCACAGCCCGACCGGCGTGGCCAAGAGCTCGCAGTTCGTGCTGCAGTCCTCGGACTGGACCGGCTACCTCGAGGCCAACCTCGCCACGGTCGAGCGCCTCGCCAAGCTCGAGTACGAGGGCGAGCCGTGGCTGCTCGTCAAGCCAACCAACACGATCGAGCACGGCGGCGGCGTCCAGATCGAGCGCGGCAGCGCTGAGTACGATGCGTTCGTCGAGCTCGTCGATCGCATCAAGAACCCGGTCGAGTGCGTTGACGACAACAGCAGCAGTCAGGCGTACTTCGCCGACGTCGAGACGATCACCGACGTCGAGACCCTGCGCAAGGCCAGCCTCGCGCTGGTCGGCCGGCTGCCAACCCCCGAAGAGCAGCTCGCGGTCCAAAACGGCGGGCTCGAGGCGCTCGATCTCGTGCTCGACGGCATGATGACCGAAGAGGTGTTCTACGACCGCCTCGTCGAGCTCTACAACGATCACTTCTTGACGGATCGCTACCTGCCAAACGTCGACGCGATCGACCTGCTCGACGGCGAGGACTACCCCGGCAGCTACTGGTTCGAGGCGATCGAGGACGAGAGCGAGCGCAACCTGGCGCGCCGTCGCAGCAACGAAGCCGTGGCCCGCGAGTCGCTCGAGCTCGTCGCCCACGTGGTCCGCAACGATCGGCCCTTCACCGAGATCCTCACCGCTGACTACACGCTGGTGAACCCCTACTCGGCCAAGGTCTACGGCATCAACGCCAACTTCAAGGACCAGACCGACACCAACGAGTGGGTTGAAGCCAAGCTCAGCGGGATCCCCCACTCGGGCGTGCTCACCTCGCACATCTGGCTCAATCGGTTCCCGACCACGGCGACCAACCGCAACCGCCACCGCTCGCGGATGGTGTTCAAGCTGTTCTTGGCGACCGACGTGCTCAAGCTGGCCGAGCGGCCGATCGACCCGACCTCGATCGAGGACTTCAACCCCACGCGCGAGAGTGACGCGTGCACGGTCTGCCACGCCAACATCGATCCCGTCGCGGGCGCCCTGCAAAACTGGGATGACCAGGGTCGCTACCGCCCGCCAGAGATGGGCTGGTACCAAGAGATGTTCGCGCCTGGCTTCGGTGAAGCCGAGCTGCCCGCTGGCGAGAAGCTCGACGCCACCCGCTGGCTGGCCGAGCAGATCATCTCGGATCCACGCTTCGCCGCGTCGCAGGTCGACATCGTGTTTCAGGGCCTGACCGGCGACGCGCCGCTGCGCGAGCCAAGCGACGCCGCCGCGGTCGACTACCTGGGCCGCCTGGTCGCCTTCGACGCCCAAAACGACGAGCTGCAGCGCATCGCCGACGCCTTCACCGAGTCGGAGTTCGACCTCAAGGTCGTCATCAAAGAGATCGTCAAGTCGCCCTATTACCGGGCCAAGAGCTTCAACCCGGGTTGGAGCGAGGAGCAGCAGAACTCGCCCGAGGCTGCGCAGCGGCTGGCCGAGCTGGCCCCGGTTGGGACCGCGCGGTTCTTGTCGCCCGAGCAGCTCGAGCGCAAGGTCGAGGCCGTGACCGGCTACCCCTGGCAATCCTCGGTCAACAGCACCACCTACCTGCTCGACTTCAACGAGTACCGGATCTTCTACGGTGGCATCGACTCCGACACGATCGTCGAGCGCATGACCGTTCCCAACGGGATCATGACCAACGTCGCGGAGCGGATGGCCAACGAGGTCTCGTGCTGGAACACCGCCCGCGACTTCACCAAGCCGGCCGCGGTCCGCAACTTGTTCCCCTACATCGATCCAGGCTTCGAGCCCGAGGACGACAACGGGTTCGAGATCCCCGCGGTCACCGAGGCGATCCGCGTCAACATTCAGCACTTGCACTGGCGTCTGCTCGGCGAGCAGCTCGAGATTGACGATCCAGAGATCGACCGCAGCTACGCGCTGTTCCTCGAGGTCTGGCGCGACGGCAAGCGCGGGCTCGCGCTCGGCGAGTACCCGGTCGCGCTGCCCAACCAGTGCCAAGCCACCCGGGACTTTTGGTCCGACCAGCCGCTCGCCGACGCCGAGCGGATCACCAACGACAGCAGCTACACGATCCGCGCATGGATGGCCGTCATGACCTACATGCTCTCGGACTACCGGTTTTTGCACGAATGAGCCACGGAGGACCAACACCATGAATCGTCGAGACTTCTTCAAGTTGGCAGGCCTCGCTGGCCTCACGCTCATCCCCGGCTCTAGCGCGGCCACCCTTGGCGGCGTCGCGGGCCAGCCCCAGACCCCGCGGGCCTACGAGGGCACGTTTTGGATCTTCGTCAACGCTGGCGGTGGTTGGGACCCAACCTCGATGTGCGACCCCAAGGGGCGCGCAAACGAGATGGAGGTGGATCCCATGAACATGTACCTCACGGGGGACATCCTCAGCGCGGGCAACATCAACTACGCGCCGGTTGGCTACAACGACACCTTCTTCCAGAAGTACTACCAGGATCTGTTGATCATCAACGGCCTGGACATGCAGACCAACGGTCACGACAGCGGCTCGCGCCACACCTGGAGCGGCCGGCTGATCGAGGGCTTCCCCAGCATCGCGGCGCTGATCGCAGCCAACTCGGGGCCCGAGCTGCCGATGTCGTATCTGAGCTTCGGCGGCTACGACGAGACCTCGGGCTTGGTCGCGCGGACCCGCAGCGGCAACGTCAACGCGCTTGGCCGCATCGCGTATCCCGAGCGCTTTGATCCCAACAACGCCGACGATCGGTTTCACTCGGTCAAGGCCGGCGAGCTGATCCAGAGCGCCCGCGACGGTCGCCGGGCTACGCAGGAGCTCACTGCCACGCTGCCGGCGGAGCAGATCGCCATGAGCCAGATGTTCACGGCGACCGACGGGGCCAACGAGCTCAAGCTGCTTCAGCAGTACCTGCCGGCGGAGCTGGCCAACGACAACGCGCTGCGCCGCCAGGCTCAGGTCGCGCTCGCGGCCTACCGCGCGGGCATCTCGATCGCCGTCAACCTCAACGTGGGTGGTTTCGACACCCACGGTGATCACGACAATCAGCACATTCCCCGGCTCGCGTCGCTGCTCGAGGGCGTTGACGCGATCTGGCAAGAGGCCGAGGCCCAGCAGGTCGCAGACAACGTGGTCGTGGTCGTGGGCTCTGATTTTGGCCGCACGCCTGGCTACAACGCCAACAACGGCAAGGATCACTGGTCCGTCACCAGCATGATGCTGATGGGCAAGGGCATTCAGGGCAACCGGGTGATCGGCGGCAGCACGGATCGGCATCAACCGTTGACGGTCGATCCGGGCAGCCTGAACCTGAGCGAGAGCGGGGTTCGGATCGAGCCGCAGCATGTCCACTACGAGCTGCGCAAGCTCGCGGGGCTCGACGGTGGGGACTTCGCCGCGATGTTCCCCCTGAACCCCCCGCAGCCGCTCAGCGGCCTGCTGGGGTAGTCAGGTCACTCCTCCGCGGCCGCCAAGATCGCGAGGATCGATCGAAACAGCGTCGTGCCCCCCCGCCGGGACCGAGCATCGGGCGGCACACGGTTACTCTGCCGCACCAGCTTCCGCAGCTGGCTGCGGTCCGCCGTCGGGTAGCGCTCGACGAATTCCGTGAGCGCTGGATCGCCTTCCTCGCGCAGCCGCGTTCGCCAAGCCTCGCTCGCCTGCAGGCGCGCCTGCTGCTCCGCAATCTCCGGCGTCCGCCCCTCGAGCGCCTCGCGGAGCTGCTCGATCGGCCCGGTGCCCCGCAGCAGCTGCGCAACCCGGCGGACCTGTCGCGAGCGGGCGCTCTTGACCATGCGCTGGGCGTCCGCGATCGCCTCGCGGATCGCAGCGTCGAAGGGCGGATCGGGCAGCGCCGCGTGCTTGCCCTTGGCGAGCTGCTCGGCGAGCTCGGTGTAGGCCACCGCCGCGTCCTTGAGCTCGGTGCGGCTGCGTGCGACCGGGGCTCGCTCGTCGTCTTGATCTTGGTCTTCGACCGACATCCGTGGCGCGGACTCTATCAGCCACGCGTCAGAACAGCTGTCCCCTGCGTCCAAGCGGCAGCTTTTCGCGCGATCGCAGCCAGAGCGCCGTTTGCGCTCGGGTTGGGCCTGACATCCCGAAGTCCTCTAGACACGCAGCAGCGGCCGGTTTCCCGCCGAGTGGCGGCACTCGAGCCCATCGCGCCACTTGCTTCCGATGGGCCCGACACTCACGTACACTGAGGCCTTGCGACCTCCCGGAGCGAGCGTGAAGAGCAAGTACCGCCTGATTACCCGCAGTGACTTCGACGGCCTGGTGTGCGCAGTCCTTCTCAAGGAACTCGAGCTGATCGACCCGGAAGAGATCTTGTTCGTCCACCCAAAGGACATGCAGGACGGCAAGGTCGAGGTCACAGACCGGGACATCAGCACCAACTTGCCCTACGTCGAAGGCCTGCACCTGTGCTTCGACCACCACGCCAGCGAGGTCATGCGCGTGGGCGGCAAGCGGGAGAACCACATCATCGACGCTGGCGCCATGAGCGCCGCCCGGGTCGTCTACGACTACTTCGGCGGCAAGGCCAAGCTGCCGAACATTACCGACGAGATGATGGCCGCCGTTGACAAGTGCGACGCTGCCCGTCTGTCCAAGCAAGAGATCCTCGAGCCCACCGGTTGGGTTCTGCTCAATTACCTCATGGATGCCCGGACCGGGCTCGGTCGGTTTCGAGAGTTCCGAATCAGCAACTACACGCTCATGATGGAGCTCATCGACTATTGCCGCGATCACACCGTGGACGAGATCCTCGAGCTCCCCGACGTCAAAGAGCGGGTTGAGCTCTACTTGGATCACGTCCCCAAGCAGCGCGAGCAGATCGAGCGCTGCTCGACGGTGCACGGCAACCTGGTGGTCCTGGATCTTCGCAACGAAGAGACCATCTGGGCCGGGAACCGCTTCGTGATCTACGCGCTGTACCCCGAGGTCAACATCTCCATGCACGTGATGTGGGGCCGGCAGCAACAGAACACCGTATTTGCGATCGGCAAGTCGATCCTCAATCGCATGTCCGCGACTCAAGTTGGCCGGTTGTGCCTCGATTACGGCGGCGGCGGGCACGGTGCAGCGGGCACGTGCCAGATCGAGAACGACAAGGCCGAGCAGGTCCGCGACGAGATCATCGCGCGGATCGTGGCTGACGGCTGAGGCCGGCAGAGGCGTCACCCGCGGCTGAGATGGGGGAGGGAGCGCCAGCGGCACCTCGCGCCCCGCGTCAGTCGTGGCAAACGACGGTGTCGTTGTCCTTGCCCCACGAGCCCGAGCAGTACAGGGACGCTCAGACAGCTGTTGACCTGGGTCTAGGTCGCCGCAACTCATGGCGTCTGAATCGTGGCCCCGGCTGGGCTTCCGCCCCGCGCGATCGTGCGGGTCACGGCGCATCCAATGCGTGTCGTACTTCGTAGGTGGTTCCGTCGCGCGTGTATCGAATGATGGAGGTCTCGGCGTCTCGGTCGATGATGAGTTGGGCGCCCACGAGATCTTCGTACCCCTCCATGAGCGGGCCGCGGCGATTCACGATCATGTACTCGCCCGACTCGAGGGGCTCGAGTGAGTCCGAGTCATCGCACCTCTCGATGCAGCCGGCGACATGGGCGGCGCCCATCATCAGCACGAGCGCCAGGGCCAGACCAGTTGTGAGTCGTTCGATCATCGCTACTCCACCCTCTCGAGTTCGAAGCCCTCTTGACCGATACTCATCTCATGCATGCCCCGAATACTTGTCGGGACAAAGCTGTCCCAGCGATCTTGCTCCTGCACCGCGTCACCCGGCCCGTCGATCACCATGACCACTGGATCGAGCAGGTCGACCAATTCACCGGAGAGGCAAGACGTCGCACCTACTGGCAAACTCCATGTTGTCATTGCGAGAAATGTAGCGGCTAGTAGCGCGACGCGGTGTCGCGCATGCGAGGGTCGTGTTGTTTGTGTCATTGTCTTGGTGTGCCACTTCGCGCCGCAAACAACCTTCGGGCGAGAAAGTTGACGTGCCAGCCTCGATTGCGGAGGGTCATCGGGACATCCCATACTCTTCATAGTTGTCTGCGTTCCAGCTCGCACGGGTGGGCTTCGTGGCGGCAAGAAGCTGAACCTGTTCCTCGCTCCTCATCTTTTCACCCTTGAGCCTCCTGTGACCGATCGCGTTGATGTTGTGTGCGACTTCGTGTAGGACAATCGCGCCGCTCCTGCGATTGTCGTATTCTGGCGTTCCGCTCGGACGAAAAATGCCGTTCTTGTTGTTCTTGCACAACCGAATCCATGCATGCCAGTTATGCGCCGTCCATGCTGACGCGTCGCCAACGCCGCAGTAGTTGCCCGTGCTGCGGCACTTGAAGGTGATCACGTTCTTCGAGCAGCGCCGCACGATCTTGCGGAAGTTCCACTTGATCCTGTGAAACCGGGTGTTGTCGTGCTTTCCCCACCACTCGCGGCCGTCGTTCTTGTAGTTGTTCCAGTCGGCCTTTCGCCGCTTGCGTTTGCGATTTGCCTGTCCGTTGAACCAGTCTCGGGACAGCTTACCGATGCGCTCGGCTTCGTCGAGCCACGCTTCGATATCGGCCCTGGCGCCAGCGTGGCAGTTCTTAATCTTCGGCTTCTTCGCCTCGCCGGTCGGATCCGTCGCGCTGCCGGGCGCGTTGGTGACGTAGGTGTAGCCGTTGCCCAGGTTCTCCTCGTCGGCCCAGATCCCCAGGCTGTCGCGGCTGATGAAGCGGCCGGAGATCGGGTCGAGGTGGCGCGTGCGCAGATCGTAGAGCCCGAGCTCCGCGAGCCACCGCCTACCGGCGAACAGATACGGGTTGCCGCTGTACGAATCCGGCGCCGGGGCACCGGCCCAGAAAAAGCTAGGTTCACCGAAGTCCTGGTAGGCGTAGCGCTCGATCCACAAGGACCCAACGGTGGGCTTGTGGGCCAGCGCGGTCGTCGAGCCGCTCTCGTCGTCGTAGTACCACCAGGAGTTGCCGCGGATCATCTGCAAGCGGTCGTCGAGGCCGTTGCCGTAGAGGTAGGTGGCGCTGGGGCTCGCGTCGTCGTTGGTGTATTCCTCGATCACGTTCCAGTCGTCGTAGACATAGTGCTCGGTGAACGTCGCGTCGCTGTGCGACCAGGTCGCGCGGATCTTGCGGCCGAGCGCGTCGTAGGCGAAGCGCACGTCGGTGTGCTCGGGCTCGCCAGCGTGGAGCACGACCCCGACCAGGCGTCCGCGGTGGTCATACTCGAGCTCGCGGTCAGCACCGGGGTTGGCGGTCGCGCGGGTCTCGACGAGGTTACCTGCGTTGTCGTGCGCCCAGTCTTCGCACGGCGTGTGCGTGTACTGGTTGCTTGCTGCGTCGAGGCTGTAGGTCCCCGCGCAGGTGGCTCCGGTGACGGTCGCTCGGTTGCCCGCGCCGTCGAGCTCGTAGCTGACCGTGCGGTCCGTGGCGACGCTACCGGCGACCTCGCTGCCGACCATGCGACCGAGCGAGTCGTGGGTCATCGATCGAGATCCGCTGACCTGGGCGCTCCCCAGGTTGTGCTCGGACTGCTTGTTGTCGGCCTCGTCGAAGTTGTAGGTGCGGCTGTCGATCACCTCGCCGCCGAGCTCGACGTGCTCGCTGGCGACC